>NZ_CP151633.1:0-629797 GCF_038397715.1 Microbacterium sp. LWO14-1.2 | reverse complement strand
TCGCCGGCAAGACGAGCTACCTCGAGGTGGCCTGGCTCCTCATCTACGGTGAGCTGCCCTCGGCGGCCGAGCTCGCCGAGTTCGACGAGAAGATCCGTCGTCACACCCTGCTGCACGAAGACCTCAAGCGGTTCTTCTCCGCCCTGCCCCACACCGCGCACCCCATGTCGGTGCTGTCGTCGGCCGTCGCCGCGCTGTCGACCTACTACGAGGGCCAGACGGACCCGCACAACCCCGAGCACGTCGAGCTCAACATGGTGCGCATGCTCGCGAAGCTGCCGGTCATCGCCGCCTACGCGCACAAGAAGAGCGTCGGTCAGGCGTTCCTCTACCCCGACAACTCGCTCGGCTTCGTGGAGAACTTCCTCAAGCTGAACTTCGGCGTCAACTCCGAGCCGTACGAGATCAACCCGGTCATGACGAAGGCGCTGGAGCTCCTCCTCATCCTGCACGAGGACCACGAGCAGAACGCCTCGACCTCGACCGTCCGCCTCGTCGGCTCCACCGGCGCCAACCAGTTCGCGTCGATCTCCGCCGGCATCCAGGCTCTCTCCGGGCCCCTCCACGGCGGAGCGAACGAGGCCGTGCTCACGATGCTCGGCCAGATCCGCGATTCCGGTCAGAGCGTCTCGCGCTTCGTGGAGCGGGTGAAGAACAAGGAAGAGGGCGTCAAGCTCATGGGCTTCGGCCACCGGGTCTACAAGAACTACGACCCGCGCGCCAAGCTCGTGAAGGAGGCCGCTGGCGAGGTCCTCGCGGAGCTCGGCGTGACCGACCCGCTGCTCGATCTCGCGCAGGAGCTCGAGGAGATCGCGCTCGCGGACGATTACTTCAAGGAGCGTCGCCTCTACCCGAACGTCGACTTCTACACCGGCGTGATCTACAAGGCCATGGGATTCCCGACCCGCATGTTCACCGTGCTGTTCGCGATCGGCCGCCTTCCGGGCTGGCTCGCCCAGTGGCGCGAGCTGCAGCTCGACCCGCAGACGAAGATCGGCCGCCCGCAGCAGCTGTACACGGGATCGGTCGAGCGCACCTTCCAGACCCGCTGACGGTCGCACGTACCGGAACACAGACGAGAAGAGCGGATGCTGTACGGCATCCGCTCTTCTCGTCTGTGGGCTCTCGTCGAGCTCAGCCCGGGGTCAGCGCCCCTGACCGCCGCGACCGCGACCGCCCTGACGGGAGCCGCCCTGCGGCTGACCGCCCTGGCCGCCCTGACCCTGCCCGCCGGAGCGGGGACGACGGCGCCGACGCGACGGCGGCGTCGTGGCCGCACCGCGCTCACCGCCTGCCGGGCGCTGCTTCGGGGCCTGGCGCTGCGGCTGCTTCTGCACGGGTGCCGGGCGCACGTGCGGTGCACGCTCGGGAACCAGCTGCTCGACGGCAGCGGGCGTGACCTCTTCGAGCGCGACGGAGATGGCGGCCTTGCGCAGCAGGTCCTTGACGTCGCGGCGCTGCTCGGGCAGCACCACCGTCACGACCGTGCCTGCGGCACCGGCACGCGCCGTACGGCCGGAGCGGTGCAGGTACGCCTTGTGCTCCATGGGCGGGTCGACGTGCACCACGAGGTCGACGTTGTCGACGTGCACGCCGCGGGCTGCGACGTCGGTCGCGACGAGCACGCGCACACCGCCGTCGTCGGGGTCGCTCGAGAAGGCGCCGAGATTGCGCTCGCGCGCGTTCTGGGACAGGTTGCCGTGCAGGTCGACGGCGGGGATGCCGGCTGCGGTGAGCTGCTTCGCGAGCTTCTTCGCCTGGTGCTTGGTGCGCGTGAAGAGGATGCGGCGGCCGGTGCCGGAGGCGAGATCGCGCACGAGGGTCGTCTTGTTCTCCGTGGAGTCCACGACGAGCACGCGGTGCGTCATCTCGCCGACCGGGACGCTCGCCTCGTCGACCTCATGGCTCACGGGGTTCACGAGGAAGCGGCGGGCGAGGGTGTCGATGCCGCGGTCGAGCGTCGCGCTGAACAGCAGTCGCTGTCCGCCGGCGGGCGTCGCGTTCAGGATGCGGGTGACACCGGGAAGGAAACCCAGGTCGGCCATGTGGTCGGCCTCGTCGAGCACGGTGACCTCGATCTCGCTCAGGCGCACGACCTGCTGCTTCATGAGGTCCTCGAGGCGACCAGGGCAGGCCACGACGATGTCGACGCCGCCGTTCAGAGCCTGCTCCTGCGGACGCTGGCTCACACCGCCGAACACGGTGGTGACCTTCAGGCCCGCGGCCTCGGCGAGGGGAGCGACGGTCGCGGCGATCTGCGTCGCGAGCTCGCGGGTCGGTGCCAGCACGAGTCCGCGGGGGAGGCCGGAACGGCGCTTCCTGCCGGATGCGGCGAGGCGCGCGACGAGGGGGAGCGCGAACGCGATGGTCTTGCCGCTGCCCGTACGGCCGCGGCCGAGCAGGTCGCGGCCCGCGAGAGAGTCGGGCAGCGTGTCGCGCTGGATGGCGAACGCCTCCGTCTTGCCCGAGGCGGCGAGGACGGCGGCGAGGTCGGCGGGTACGCCGAGTTCGAGGAAGGAAGACATAGAGAAAGCTCCATCAGCGCGTGCGGACGACCGCACGCGAGGATTCTGGGTATGAGGTGGCGACGGCGCAGGACAGCGCATCGGTTCGCCGTGCGAAACGCCAGCGAAGGCTGGTTGTGGGGGCGGCTCTGGAGCGCCCGCTTCGGTCCTCGGAGACCCCGTGACGACGACGACATCGCCGGACTGGAGGCCCGTACGACCCCCTCAGTCTATCAGCGCGGCCATGATCGCCGGCGCCGGCCGTTCTCAGGCGTGCAGAGCCTCGTTCAGAGTGACGCCGACGCCGGCCCTCGTGACGGCCTCGACGGCGCCGCTGAGCGAGTTGCGACGGAACAGCAGACCGTCGCGCCCCGACAGCTCCGCGCCCTTGACGGAGGGACGCCCGCCGCCGGGCGTCGCCGGCGCGTCGACCAGGACCACCTTGGTTCCCGCCGTCACGTAGAGGCCCGCTTCGACGACGCAGTCGTCGCCGAGCGAGATGCCGATCCCGGCGTTCGCGCCGAGGAGCGTGCGCGCGCCGATCGAGACGCGATGCGATCCGCCACCGGACAGCGTGCCCATGATCGAGGAGCCGCCGCCGATGTCGCTGCCGTCACCGACCACGACGCCCTGCGAGATTCGTCCCTCGACCATCGAGGCGCCGAGCGTGCCGGCGTTGAAGTTGACGAAGCCCTCGTGCATGACCGTCGTGCCGGGCGAGAGGTGGGCGCCGAGTCGCACTCGCGAGGCGTCGGCGATGCGCACGCCGGCGGGCTGCACGTAGTCGGTGAGCCGCGGGAACTTGTCGAGTCCCTGCACCTGGATGCCGGCGCGCTGCAGCAGCGGGCGGAGTCGCGCCGCGTCGTCGGGATGCATCGGTCCGGCGTTCGTCCACGCGACGTTCGGCAGGTGACCGAAGATGCCGTCGAGATTGAGCTCGTTCGGACGCACGACGAGATGCGACAGGGCGTGCAGACGGAGGTAGGCGTCGACCGTCGAGGTAGGGGCCTCGTCGAGGTCGATGTGCAGCTGCACGGTCTCGACGGTCACGTTGCGGCGCTCGTCCGGTCCGGCGACGGCGTCCAGGGTGAGGAGGGCGGCTGCGGCGTCCCCCGCCGTCGGCGCCGTGGTCGTGACCTCGGGGAACCAGGCGTCGAGCACGGTGCCGTCACCGGCGATCGTCGAAAGTCCAGTACCCCACACGGTGCGCGCCTCAGTCATGCCTCCACGGTATCGCCCCTTCCGCCTCGCCGACGCCCGCATGACGGGGTAAGTAGGCTGGGCTCATGCTGCTCGACCTCACCGCGTCATCCCTCGACCTGACCCGCGCGATCTGCGACATCCCCAGCGTCTCCGGCGACGAGAAGCCGCTCGCCGACGCGATCGAGGAGGCCGTGTCCGGCTACGCCCACCTCGAGGTGATCCGCCACGGGAACACGATCGTCGCGCGCACGGCCCTGGGCCGGGCGCAGCGCGTCGCGATCGCCGGGCACATCGACACCGTGCCGATCAACGGCAACGTCCCCACACGCGACGTCGACATCGACGGCGTCCCCCACCTGTGGGGCCGAGGGACCGTCGACATGAAGGGCGGTGTCGCGGTGCAGCTGAAGCTGGCCGCCGAGCTCACCGATCCCGCTGTCGACATCACTTGGATGTGGTACGACAACGAGGAGGTCGAAGCCTCGAAGAACGGACTGACGCTGCTCGCCGCCGAGCGCCCCGATCTGTTCCAGGCGGACTTCGCGATCCTCGGCGAGCCGTCGAACGGCGAGGTGGAGGGCGGATGCAACGGCACGATGCGTGCGATCGTGCGCACGTCCGGAGTGCGCGCCCATGCAGCCCGCGCGTGGATCGGCGAGAACGCGATCCACCGTGCAGCGCCCGTCCTCGCGAGGCTCGCGGAGTACCGCGCGCGGGAGGTCGCGGTCGAGGGTCTGCTCTACCGCGAGAGCATGAGCGCCGTCCGCATCACCGGCGGCGTCGCCGGCAACGTCATCCCTGACGCGTGCGAGATCGAGGTCAACTACCGCTTCGCCCCCAGCAAGTCGGCGGCGGATGCCGAGGCCCACATCCGCAACCTGCTCGCAGGCTTCGACGTCGAGATCACGGATGCCGCCGAGGGCGCCCGTCCCGGTCTCGATGCCCCGATCGCGAAGGAGTTCGTCGCCGCGGTCGGCGCCGAACCGCGCCCGAAGTACGGATGGACCGACGTCGCGCGCTTCTCCGCCCTCGGCATCCCCGCGGTGAACTACGGGCCGGGCGACCCTCATCTCGCCCATCACGACGAGGAGCGCGTGCCCGTCGCGCAGATCGAGGCCGTGGAGCGAGGGCTGCGTACGTGGCTCAGCTCGCGCTGACGCTCGCTCGGCGGTGGGCGCGCACCCCCGTGCCCCTCAAGATCGCCGTGATCTACCTCGCGGCGAGGGCGGTCACGACCGCTCTCATGATCGCCGCCGCCCTGCAGTCGACCTCGCTCTCGCGCTTCGGCGCCGATCCCGGCCTCGGCGACTTCGTCGTGGGATGGGATGCGCAGTGGTACTGGCTGGTGGCGGAGGAGGGCTACCCGTCGACGCTCCCGCTCACGGACTCCGGCGACGTGGCGGAGAACGCCTGGGCGTTCATGCCCGTGTTCGCGTACGCGGCGAAGGGCATCGGGTTCCTCCTCGGACCCTGGGGAGCGGGCGCGCTCCTGCTCTCTTTCGCTGCCGGGTACCTCGCCTGCCTCGCTCTGCACCGGCTCCTGCGAGACCGGATCGGGCGCACCGCCGCACTGTGGGCGGTCACGTTCTTCGCCTTCGGGCCGCTGGCCGCGATGTTCCAGGTGGGCTACGCGGAGACGCTGTTCCTGCTGCTGCTGTTCCTCGCGCTCGACGCCACGATCCGACGCAGATACGCGTGGCTCTACCTGCTCGTGCCCGTCATGGCGTTCACGCGTCCCGGCATCCTGGCGTTCGCGCTCTACCTCGGGCTCCACGGCATCCTGCGGTTCCTGCGCCGCCGCGAGGACCCGCTCCGGCCGAGCGAGACGGCGCACATCGTGGCGCTGGGAGCGCTCGCCGTGGTCTGCGGCTTCGGCTGGCAGGTCATCGCGGGCGCCGTCACCGGCGACCCCGGCGCCTACCTCGCGACCGAGCTCGCGTGGCGCCGCCTCTGGATCGTCGGGGGAGTGGAGGGGTTCATCCCCTTCGAGGGCTGGGTGCAGGCGTCGTCGTTCTGGTTCGCGCAGTGGGGCCTGCCCACCGCGTGGGGGCCCGTCGCCCTCGTGCTGCTCGTCGTCGCGCTCGCGGCCGCACTCCTTCTCGTGCCGCAGGTGCGCCGCGTCGGCGCCGACCTGAGGCTCTGGAGTGCGAGCTACCTGCTCTATCTGCTCGCGGTGTTCTTCCCGCAGTCGAGCACGTTTCGCCTGCTGCTGCCGCTCAGCCCGCTGTGGGGAGCGGTCGCCGTCCCGCGTTCCCGGCTGTGGCGACTCGGCGTCCTCGTGCTCTGCGTGCTCGGCCAGTGGGTCTGGATCTTCCACGTCTACGCGCAGGGGAACACGTTCTGGCAGGTCCCGTGAATGTTAACGCGTGATTGCATTTCTTCTCAGCGGACATCCAGGTCTCGGTTGCACCCGATAAACTGATCGCATACCACCGGAGGAAAAGGAGCCCACGATGGCAGCGATGAAGCCGAGGACCGGAGACGGACCGATGGAGGCCGTGAAAGAAGGGCGCCTCATCATCGTGCGTGTCCCGCTCGAAGGCGGCGGCCGCCTGGTCGTGTCCGTGAACGACGCTGAGGCGAAGGAGCTTCACGACGTGCTGGCTGCCGTCGTGGCGCCGGCCTGACCGAACTCCGGTCCGCTCGACGCGGACCACCGAAAAGGGCGACGGAGAGATCCGTCGCCCTTTCTCGTCCGTGCGGGGTCGCCGTCGGTCGTGGTCGAGGTGCTCAGTCGGTGGCGACGCTGACGAGCTGCAGAAGTCCCTCGCCGGCCGACGAGACCGTTGCGAGGACGGCAGGCGATTCCTGCGTCTCCTGGATGAGGGAGCGGAACGCCGTCGTGACCGCATCGCGCTGCACGGGGTCGGCGACCTTGCCGCCGACGAGTACGCGCGGGACGAGGACCATCCCACCGGTGCGCACCAGGCGCAGACCGTGCTCGACGTACTCGATCACGTTCTCGGGGTCGGCGTCGACGAGGACGATGTCGTAGGAGGCCTCGTTCATGCGGGGGAGCACGTCGGCCGCGCGGCCCGTGATGAACCGCGCCTTGGTGGCGGGGATGCGGGCATCGGCGAACGCCTGCCGTGCTGCGGCCAGATGCTCCGGCTCGTTGTCGATCGACGTGAGGACGGCCTGCGGCGCTCCACGCAGCAGCCAGAGACCGGAGACGCCCGCGCCGGTGCCGATCTCGACGATCGACCGGGCGCCGGTCGCCGCGGCCAGCACGGCGATCTGCGAGCCGACCGCGGCGCTCACCGGGGCGGCGCCGAGCTCGACGGCGTGGGCACGAGCGCGGGCGATCGCGGATGGCTCCACGATCGACTCGCGGATGAAACGTGCGTTCGCATCGTTCTCGCTCATTGCCCTGATTCTCCCGACTGAGGTCTGTGTGTTCCCAGCGTATGCGCTCGGCGTGCGGCAGGCGGGCAGGCGCGGCGGTAGCCTGGACAGATGCAGTTCGGGATCACGTTCGAGAAGCTGCTGCTGATCGGTCTGATCGCTGTTCTGCTCGTCGGACCTGAGCGGCTGCCTCGCTATGCCGAGAGCGTGGCGAAGCTCGCCCGCCGTGCCGGCGAGTTCCTTCGCGACACGCGCTCGCGAGTGCGCGACGAGATGGGCCCCGAACTCGACGACGTCGACTGGCGCAAGCTCGACCCCCGCCAGTACGACCCCCGACGCATCATCAGGGACGCGCTGTTCGAGGACGACAGGACCCCGGCTCCCACCCCCAGCGCCGGAGTGGTCGCGGAACCCGCGGTGGTCGCGCCGAAGAAGCCGACTGTGCGACCGGACTTCTCCGTCGACAGCCCCCCGCCGTACGACCCCGAGGCGACCTGAGCCGACCGGCGGTCCGGGCGTTCAGCCGATGCGGTCGCTCAGCCGATGCGGTCGCGCAGACGCGCGACGTCGTCGTCGGTGAACACCGCGCGCGGTACCGCGGTGACGGCGGATGACCCCTGCACGCGCAGGATGACCGCGTCGCTCCCCACACGCATGCCCTGGAACGTCTCGTACGGGATCACGGAGACCCGGCGATCAGCGCCGATCTGCAGGTCCTCGTCGTTGAGCCGAGCCCAGACGACCGTGCCCGGCGGCATCGCGGTGCGCACCGCTCGCCGCGCCCCCGACACCGTCGTGCCGATCGCCACGGCCATGAGCGCGACGCTCGCGAGCGGCAGCCAGCCGGCGGACCCGGAGTCGCCGACGCCGGCGCCGGCCGTGAGATTCAGGATGCTGAGCACGAGGCTCGCCGCCAGCGCGACCCACATGACGACCGCCCAGGGCCGCGTGAGGCCGTAGACAGCGGCGTCGCGGGCCATGCGGCGCACGAGGGACTCCGAGACGGTGACGGTCACGACGGGCCGACCGTCATCGGGAGCGAGCGACCGGAGAGACCGCGGCCCTGACGCGCGAGCGTGCGGGCGAGGTCGCGGATCGCGACGGCCGCGGCATCCGTTCCGTCCGTCAGCACGATCGGAGCGCCCGCGTCGCCGCCGGCTCGCAGCGCGGGGCTGAGCGGGATCGAGGCGAGCAGGGGCGCGGGGGCGTCGTCGGAGAGCGCGGCGGCGACGGCCGCTCCGCCGCCCGAGCCGAAGAGGTCCATGACAGAGCCGTCGGGCAGCGTCAGCGGGCCCATGTTCTCGACGACCCCGATCACGCGCTGCCCGGTCTGGCGCGCCACCAGCCCGCTGCGGATCGCGACATCGGCCGCTGCCGTCTGCGGTGTGGTGACGACGAGGACCTCGGCGTGCGGCAGCAGCTGTCCGATGGAGATCGCGATGTCACCGGTGCCCGGCGGCATGTCGATCAGCAGCACGTCGAGGTCGCCGAAGAAGACGTCGGTGAGGAACTGCTGCACGGTGCGGTGGAGCATCGGACCGCGCCACGCGACCACGGCCTCGCCGTCGCGGAGGAACATGCCGATCGAGATGGTCTTCACCCCATAGGCGACCGGCGGCAGCATGAGGTCGTCGATGCGTGTGGGCTGGGTGCCGGCGGGGATGCCGAGGAGCCCGGGGATGGAGAAGCCGTGCACATCGGCGTCCACGAGCCCGACGGCGAGGCCCTGATCGGCCAGCGCCACCGCCAGGTTCGCGGTGACCGACGACTTGCCGACGCCGCCCTTGCCGCTCGACACGAGGATCACGCGGGTCAGCGAGTCCGGCCCGAAGGGCATCTGGCGCGGTGGGCGGCCGTCGCGCAGCTTCTCGGTGAGGGCCTTGCGCTCGGCCGGGGTCATCACCCCGACCTCCACGTCGACCTCGTCGACTCCGGCAACGGAGACCGCCGCCGCGCGCACATCCGCCTCGATGCGGGCCGCGGCGGGGCAGCCCACGATCGTCAAGACGATGCCGACCTGCGCGCGCGCACCCTCGACCGCGATGTCGCGCACCATGTCGAGGTCGCCGATGGGGCGGCGCAGCTCAGGGTCGGTCACGGCCGAGACAGCCGCGCGGACGGCGTCGACCGCGGTCATGAGGTGGCGCGGCTGTTCGCCCGCCGCTCCTCGGGGGAGTCCTCGTGGTCGCCGAGCTCCGCCAGCAGGGCCTTCAGCTCCTGCCGCAGCACGTCCCGCGTGACGACCTGACTGTTGCGCTCCTCGAGGGACATGCGCAGCGCCACGATCTCGCGGGCGAGGTACTCGGTGTCGGCGAGGTTGCGCTCGGCGCGCTGCCTGTCCTGCTCGATCTGCACGCGGTCGCGGTCGTCCTGACGGTTCTGCGCGAGCAGGATCAGCGGTGCGGCGTAGGACGCCTGCAGAGAGAGCATGAGAGTCAGGGCGGTGAAGCCGAGCGCGGCGTCGTCGAAGCGCAGGCCATCGGGCATCAGGGTGTTCCAGCCGATCCACAGCACGCAGAAGAGGCTCAGGATGACGAGGAACGCCGGCGTGCCCATCGCTCGGGCCACCCATTCCGTGAACCGGCCGAAGCGGTCGCGGGACGTCGACCGGGGGCGGGAGGCGCCGCGCCCCAGCGGGGCGTCGAGCTGGGGCGAACGGCTGCGGGAGCGGGCCATCATCCCACCTCCTTCTTCGCGGGTGCGGGCTGCTGCACGCTGTCATCGGTGTCGTGCGTGCGCCAGTCGTCGGGGAGGAGATAGTCGAGGACGTCGTCGACGCTGATCGCTCCGACGAGCCGATGCGCGGCGTCGATCACGGGGAGCGAGACGAGGTCGTAGCTCGCCAGCATCCTCGCCACCTCGGCCGCGGACGCCGTGACGGGCACCGGCTCCAGACTGTCGTCGACGATGGCGCCCAGCCGCTCGTGCGGCGGGTAGCGCAGCATCCGCTGGAAATGCACCATGCCCAGCAGACGCCCGGTCGGCGTCTCGAACGGCGGCAGCGTCACGAACACCGCGGCGGCCAGCGCCGGATGCAGCTCGTGGCGGCGGATGAGCGCGAGGGCCTCGGCGACCGTGGCGTCGGCGGAGAGCACGATGGGCTCCGGCGTCATGAGACCGCCCGCCGTGTCGGGGCCGTAGCGCAGCAGCATCCTGACGTCCTCGGCCTCCTCCGGCTCCATGAGCTCGAGGAGCTGCTCGAGGCGGTTCGGCGGCAGCTGTGCGAGCAGGTCGGCGGCGTCGTCCGGCTCCATCTGATCGAGGATGTCGGCGGCGCGCTCGTCGCCCAGTCGGTCGAGGATGTGCACCTGCTCGTCCTCGGGCATCTCCTCGAGGGCGTCGGCGAGCCGATCGTCGGAGAGCTCCTCGGCGACCTCGATCATGCGCTGCTGCGGCAGGTCGAGGAGCGTGTTGGCGAGGTCGGCGGCATGCAGCTCGGAGTAGGACGCGACGAGCTGCTCGGCCGACTGCGCCTCTCCGGGGGCGCGCTGCTCGGCGACCTCGCTCCACGCCGCGAACGTCGTCGGGCCCTTCGCGAACGGCGACGCGCTCGTCTTCGGGCGGCGCAGGAACAGCTGGCTGATCGCCCACTCGCCGAGACGGTTGGGCTCGATCGCGACGTCTTCGATGACGGCGTCGCCGCTGCCGTCGACGAGGGTCACGCGGCGTCCGAGCAGCTCCGCCAGGATGCGCACCTCACCGGCGCGCGGCGAGAACCGGCGCACGTTGATGAGGCCGGTCGTGATGACCTGGCCGGAGCGGATCGACGTGACGCGTCCGATCGAGAGGAACACCTGACGGCGACCGGGGATCTCGACGACGAGACCGATCACGCGCGGTGCGGCGGTACTTCGGTACACGATGACGACGTCACGGACCTTGCCGAGCCGGTCGCCCACGGGGTCGAAGACGGCGCAGCCTGCCAGGCGCGCGGCGAATACCCGTTGTGTGCTCACCCATCCAGCGTAGTCCGCGAGACGCCGGGGGAGAGCGGTGCGCCGACCCGCGGAGACGGCTGCTCGGAGCGCGCCGAAAGGACGGCGTGGGAGAATGGCCGGATGAGCATGCTGAACCGTCCGGCCGACAGTCGCGACGAGGGAGAGATCGTCGCCTCGACCCGCGATTACGAGGGCGCGCAGAAGACCGTCTCCAAGCTGATCGCCCAGGAGGTGCCGGCGCGGGACATCGCGATCGTCGGGCAGAACGTCCGCACGGTCGAGCGCGTCACCGGACGTCTCGGCTACGCCGCTGCCGCGCGCTCCGGTGCCATCAACGGCGTGCTCATCGGACTCTTCCTGTCGGCCATCCTCGTGCTCGGCAACCCCGAGGTGCCGATCCAGCTCTTCGTCGGCTTCGTCTTCATCGGCGTCGCGCTCGGCATGCTGCTGAGCCTCGTGACCTACGCGATCGTGCGGCGACGCCGCGATTTCGCCAGCGTCACGCAGTTCGCGGCGGACCACTACGAGGTCCGTGTCCAGGCGACCTCGCTCGCCAAGGCCCGGCAGGTGCTCGGCGCCGTGCGCCCCGCGACCGTGCGCCCGCCCGTCAACCTCGATGAGCCGCCGAAGTACGGCGAGCGCATCCCGACCGGTGGCCAGCCCACCCCACCGCCGACCGCCCCCGAGGCGCCGTCCGCGAAGCCGGGTGAGGGCGACGCCCCCGCCGCCGATCCGGTGATCCCGCCTCGTCCCGCCGATCCCGTCGCGCCGCCCGTCGACGCCCCCGGCAGCGACGCGCCCGGCAGCGACGTGCCGGGCAGCGACGTGCCGGGTAGCCCGAAGCCGGAAGGCGCGTGATGGGCGCGCACTTCCCGCGCCCGCGCGTCTGATGGTCGACGTCCGCGTCGTCCTGCCGACGGGGGAGACCATCGTCTCGGCCGACTGGGCGGGCGACGGCGACACGGTCGTCGCGATCGCGCACGGGGCCGGCACGGGCAAGGACCACCCGTTCCTCACCGGCTTCGCCGATGCGCTCAACGACCTCGGGTTCACGACGCTGCGATTCAACTTCCCCTACGTCGAGCAGGGGCGACGGATGCCGGGTCCTGCCGCGCACGCGATCGCCACGTGGGAGGCCGTCCTCGCCGAGGTCCGTGAGCAGCGTCCGGACGCGGAGGTCTGGGCGGCGGGGAAGTCGTACGGCGGACGTATGGCCTCGATGGCCGTGGCCCAGGGGCTGGCGGTCGGCCGGCTCGTCTACCTGGGCTATCCGCTGCACGCACCGGGGAAACCGGAGAAGCCTCGAGCGGAGCACCTGCCGGAGATCGCGGTGCCGCAGCTCTTCGTGGAGGGCACGAACGATCCGTTCATCCATCCCCTCGCACAGTTCGACGAGGTCGTGGCGACCTGCCAGGACGCCCGCGTCGTCTGGATCGACGGCGGCGGCCACACCTTCGAGGTCAGAGGGCGCAAGAGGCCGGCCGACGAGATCGGGGCGTCTCTCGCGCCGATCGTTGTCGAGGCCGCCCGAGATCAGGACCGCACCCCGTGATCAGGAGTCTCCGGAGGGATCGTCCTGATCTCGGTGCGGTGTCCTGATCTCGGGGACGCGAGACTCAGGCCTGCACGCGCGCGATCCAGGCCTCGACCTCGTCGGCGGTGCGGGGGATGCCCGCCGACAGGTTGACGGGTCCGTCCTCGGTCATGAGGATGTCGTCCTCGATCCGCACGCCGATGCCGCGGTACTCGGCCGGCACGGTGAGGTCGTCGATCTGGAAGTAGAGCCCCGGCTCGATCGTGAAGACCATTCCGGGAGCGAGGATGCCGTCGTAGTACATCTCGCGACGCGCCTGCGCGCAGTCGTGCACGTCGATGCCGAGGTGGTGCGAGGTGCCGTGCACCATGTAGCGACGGTGCTGACCGCCGGCATCCGCATCGAGCGCCTCCTGAGCCGTCACCGGCAGCAGGCCCCACTCGGCGACGCGGGCGGCGATGACCTTCATCGCGGCCTCGTGCACCTCGCGGAACCGCACCCCGATGCGGGCGGCGGCGAAGGCGGCGTCGGCGGCCTCGCGCACGGTCTCGTACACGCGGCGCTGCACCTTGGAGAAGGTGCCGGAGACCGGGAGGGTTCGTGTGATGTCGGCCGTGTACAGGCTGTCGGCCTCGACGCCGGCGTCCACGAGGATGAGGTCTCCCGGCACGACCGTGCCGTCGTTGCGCGTCCAGTGCAGGTAGCAGGCGTGCGGGCCGGACGCGGCGATCGTGTCATAGCCCTCGCCGTTGCCGTCCTCACGGGCGCGGCGGTGGAAGACACCTTCGACGACGCGCTCGCCGCGGGCGTGCGAGACCGCGTCGGGGAGGGCGCGGATGATGTCGTCGAAACCCTGCGCGGTGATGTCGACGGCGCGGCGCATCTCGGCGATCTCGTAGTCGTCCTTCACGAGACGCAGCTCGGAGACGACGCGGGTGAGGTCCTCGGACTCGTCGAGCACGAGCGAGCCATCGACCTCGGTGTACTCGTCGAGGTGCGCGGTGGCGATGTCGAGGTCGGCGGCGACCCCGGCGAGAGAGGGGCGCGGTCCGATCCAGAACTCGCCGACCGTCGCATCGGCGTAGAACTCGGTGGTCGTGCGGTCCGCGCGCTCCCGGAAGTAGAGGGTGACGTCGTGGCCGTCGTCGGTCGGCTCGAAGACCAGCATCGAATCCGGCTCCGAATCGGCGGCCCACCCGGTCAGGTGCGCGAAGGCGGAGTGCGCGCGGAACGGGTAGTCGGTGTCGTTGCTGCGCTGCTTGAGCGACCCGGCCGGGATCACGAGGCGCTTGCCGGGGAAGGCGGCCGAGACGGCGGCGCGGCGGGTGGCGGCGAAGGCGGCCTGCGGGCGCGCTGTCGGGAGGGACTCGGGGCGGTCCGCCCATCCGGTCGAGATGGTGTCGAGGAAGCCGCGGGGGAAGGGCTGCTTGCGGTTGGTGGTGCTGTTCTCGACCGGGGTCTCGACGGCGGGCTCTGCGATCGTGTCGCGCTCTGCGGTGCTCATCCCTCCAGTCTGTCACCTGCTCGGCGGCGGAGGGATGTCAGCCGGCGGGCTCCAGCTGCACGACCAGACCGCGGTGGTCGCTTCCCCCGGCGTCGTCGATCACGAGCGAGCCGGTCGGCGTCCAGTTCGGGGAGGCCATGACGTGGTCGATCGGCGCGCTGAGGAGTGCGGGGAGCGAGCTCGGCCATGTGCCGCTGAGACCGTTGCCCGTGCGCGATGCGACGTCGCGGCAGTACCCCATGTCGCCTCCGTCGACGCCGAGGCCCGCCATGTGGTCGACGGTCGCGTTGAAGTCGCCCGCCAGCACGAAGTTCCCCTCGGGGCACTGATCGGCGATCCAGCGCAGATCGCTGCTCCACTGCTCCATCTCCTCCATGCGCGGAGCGACCGCATGCACGGCGACGATCGTGGGACCGCCGGCGTTCCCGCCGACGGGCATCAGCACGGCGCTCGGCACGGAGCCGGTGTTGCTCGATCCGTCCTCCGACGATTCGATCACCGAGTACTCGCCGAGCTCGGGGGAGACGAGCACGGTCGTGTGCCACGACTTCGGGCCGTCGACGACATCGGGCTTGAACTGCACGTGGTGCACCCACATCGGGTGCCCCTGCTCGCGCAGCATGACGGCGATCTGCTCGCCCACGGCCTCGGTGGTCTCGGGGAGAGCGACGATGTCGGCGCCCTGGTCGAGGATCTGCTGTGCGATCTCCTCCGCCGAGACCGCGTCGCCGGCCGTGTTCCAGGTGAGCACGCGGATGCTGGTATCGGTCGCTGCGGGGAGGGTGCCGGTTCCGAAGCCACGCGTCATGCCGACCACGCCCGTCGCGCCGGCACCGAGGAGCGCCACGATGAGGACGGAGGCCGCGAAGCCGCGCAGCGGCCGGGCGAGGAGCAGGAGGAGCGCGAGCACCGCGACCACGAGGAACACGCCGAGCACCAGGCCGCGGGCGGCGACGATCTGGGCGAACGGCCAGGTCTGCTCGAGGTGGAAGAACTGCGGCCACACGACGATCGCCGTCGCGATCGCGAGCAGCACCGTGAACAGGATCCCCAGGAGTCGTAGCATCCCGTCCAGCCTAGGAGCGGTCGCTGTGAAGTCCCTGCCGCGGGCCCGCGCGTCTCGGGGGCTCCGCCGCTCGGTACGCTCGGAGGATGGCCGCTCGCTCCCACCGCTTCGCAGGTCCCGCCGACCTGCACCTGCACTCCAACCACTCGGACGGCACGGAGTCGCCCGCCACGGTCATGCGGCAGGCTCACGCGTACGGTGTGCGGACCGCCGCTCTCACCGACCACGACCGCACCACGGGCTGGGACGAGGCCGGCGCCGCCGCGGCCGACCTGGGGATCACGTTCCTCCCCGGGATGGAGCTCTCAGCCAAGCACGAGTGGCGCAGCGTGCACGTGCTGGGATACCTCTTCGACCCCGCGCACCCCGGGCTGACGGCCGAGACGGAGCGCATCCGCGGAGACCGCATCGGTCGCGCGGAGAGGATCGTCCGCAGCATCGGTCGCGACTACGACCTGCACTGGGAGGACGTGGTCGCGCAGACCACTCCGGATGCGACGGTCGGCCGGCCGCACATCGCCGACGCGCTGGTCGCCCGGGGCATCGTCCGCGACCGCACGGAGGCCTTCGACGGCATCCTGCACCCGCGGGAGGGATACTACGAGCCGCACTACGCCCCGGACCCGCTCACCGCGGTGCGGCTCATCACGGAGGCCGGCGGGGTCGCGATCATCGCGCACCCCGTGACGGCGGGGCGCGACCGCATGATGCCCGTCCCGTTCATCGAGCGCCTCATCGACGCGGGACTCGGCGGATTCGAGATCGACCACCGCGAGAACACCGAGGCGGGCAAGCGGACCCTGCGGCGGATCGCGGCCGATCACGACCTCATCGTCACCGGCTCGAGCGACTACCACGGCTCGGGCAAGCCCAATCTGCCGGGGGAGAACACGACGTCCGACGAGATGGTCGCCCGGCTGATCGAGCGCGCGACAGGCTCCTCGCCGCGCTATCCCTGACCCGCACCGCAGCCGACTCGGATCTCACGGCGAACTGTCGAGGAGCGCGGATACGCTTCACGGCATGCAGAGAGCGACGTCCCTCGAGCAGCGCATCGACGCGATCGCTCACCGCATCCTCCGCGACGCCTCCGATCGCGGCGTCCGCGCGGGGCTCGTCGAGTTCGCCGTGTTCGTGCTCAAACAGGCCTGGGCCTGCGTGTTCGGAGCGCTGCTGCTGGTCGCGATCGTCGCGGCGCGGCTCTGGTACCCCGACGACGCAGCGCTCGCGCGCAACGACGTGCTCACGATCGCCGCGGTCCTCATCCAGATCGGGATGCTCGTGTTCCGCCTCGAGTCGGGGCGCGAGCTGTGGGTCATCGTGCTCTTCCACCTCACCGGCACGGTCATGGAGCTCTTCAAGACCGACGTGGGGTCGTGGGCCTATGCCGCAGACGGCATCCTGCGCATCGGCGGCGTCCCGCTCTTCAGCGGCTTCATGTACGCGGCCGTCGGGTCGTACATGGTCAGGGTCTACCGTCTCTTCGACCTCGGCTTCACGCGGTACCCGTGGCGCTGGCTCACGACCGTCCTCGCGGCGGCGATCTACCTCAACTTCTTCACGCACCACTGGTGGTGGGACGCACGATGGGTGCTCCTCGCGGGCGTGGCGATCGTGTGGCTGCCGACCGTCATGCACGCGCGGGTCTGGCGACGGACGATCCGATTGCCGCTGCTCGCTGTCTTCGCCGGGGTCGCCGTCTTCATCTACCTCGCCGAGAACATCGGGACGTGGGCCGGGGCGTGGGCGTACCCCGACCAGGTCGTCGCGTGGCAGCCGGTGTCGCTGAGCAAGCTCAGCTCCTGGTTCCTGCTCATGATCATCTCGGTCGTGATGGTCACGTGGGTCTACCCGCCGCGAGCGCCTGGGCGTCGTCCGGCGACGACGGAGGGGGCGGATGCCGTAGCATCCGCCCCCTCGGAGGTCGTGTCGGGTGGAGTCGATCAGGCGCCGGCGACCGGTGCCGCTCCGGCACCCGAACCGCCGCGACGGCGACGGCGACGGCGAGCGGGCGCCGGCTTGCCGTCGTGATGCTCCTTGCCCGCGCCGTCGTGCGTGCCCGCACCCTCGGCACTGCGGTCGGCGGATGCGGACGAGCCGCCATCAGCGCCCGTGCTCTCGGTCGCGCCTTCGGCGAAGGTCGATCCGACCTGAGCTGATCCGCCGCGACGGCGGCGACGACGACGCGTGCCGCCCTCCGAGGCGCCCTCTGCTGCGGCATCCGCTGCCCGTTCGGGGCGCGGGGCGCGAGCCGGCTTCTCGGTCTTGGGCGCCGAGACGAGGCGGCCCTTCGTGCCGGCGGGGATGTCGAGGTCCTCGTACAGGTGCGGGCTCGACGAGTAGGTCTCCAGCGGCTCCGGCTGGCCGAACTCGAGCGCGCGGTTGATGAGGGCCCACTTGTGCAGATCCTCCCAGTCGACGAAGGTCACGGCGATGCCGGTCTTGCCGGCCCGACCCGTGCGACCGGCGCGGTGGAGGTACGTCTTCTCCTCGTCGGGGATCGTGTGGTTGATGACGTGGGTGACATCGTCGACGTCGATGCCGCGGGCGGCGACGTCGGTCGCGACCAGGACGTCCTTCTTGCCGGCCTTGAAAGCGGCCATCGAGCGCTCGCGCTGGTCCTGGCCCATGTCGCCGTGCACGCCGCCGACGTTGAAGCCGCGGTCGCTCAGCTCGTCGACGAGGCGCTGCGCCGCGCGCTTGGTGCGCGTGAAGATCACGGTCTTGCCGCGGCCCTCCGCCTGCAGGATGCGCGCGATGACCTCGTCCTTGTCGAGCGAGTGCGCGCGGTACACGAGGTGCTTGATGTTCGCCTGCGTGAGACCCTCGTCGGGGTCGTTGGCGCGGATGTGGATCGGGTTCGTCATGAAGCGGCGAGCGAGAGCCACGATCGGGCCGGGCATGGTCGCCGAGAAGAGCTGGGTGTGGCGGACCGCCGGGACCTTCTGGAAGATCTTCTCGATGTCGGCGAGGAAGCCGAGGTCGAGCATCTTGTCGGCCTCGTCGAGCACGACCTCGGTCGCGTTCGAGAGGTCGAGCAGGCGCTGACCGGCGAGGTCGATCAGACGACCGGGCGTGCCGACGACGATCTGCGCGCCGGCCTTCAGCTGGTCGATCTGGCCCTCGTACGCCTTGCCGCCGTAGATCGCCACGACGCTGGTCGAGCGGTTGCTGGTGAGCAGGTCGATGTCCTCGTACACCTGCACCGCGAGCTCGCGGGTCGGCACGACGATGAGTGCTTTGACGCCCGGCTCCGGGTTCTGGCCCAGGCGCTGCACGACCGGGATGCCGAAGCCGAAGGTCTTGCCCGTGCCGGTCTTGGCCTGGCCGATGATGTCCTGGCCGGGGAGGCCGAGGGGGATGGTCTGCTCCTGGATGGGGAAGGCGTCGACGATGCCCTTGGCGGCGAGTGCGTCGACGATGTCCTGATCGATTCCGAGATCAGCGAAGGTAGTCAATGTTCAGATGCCTGTCCGGCGACCTGCGAGGATCGCCACGTTTCACGGATCCACGCCGTCTCATGTGCCACAGGCGCGGGCCCCGCTCCGACGGCGGGGACGGCTCCAGCCTACCCGAGGGGGCACCGGAGCCTCGGAGTGACCTCTCGTCCGAGTATTGTGAACCCGTGGTCAACTGGTTCTGGAAGCGCAGGGCGCCCCGCCGCACGATGACGTTGCGCAGCCGCGGCGATCAGGGCACGTCGACGAAGGTCGACTTCTCCGAGGTCGCCCCCGAGCTCGATCGGTTCCTGGGACAGGCCGCGTATCTGCAGCTCGGCTACTTCGAGACGCTGACCCGGCTCATCCGCGCCACACCCGAGCTCTCCGAGAAGGAGTCGCTGTCGCGGGCGGCCGGCGCGGCCCTCACCAAGCACCGTGCGATCGTCGACCTCATCGCCGAACGGGGCGACGACCCCACCCAGCTGATGCTGCCGTTCCGCGAGAACCTCGACGCGTTCCGCCGCAAGACGATCGGCGCGCGCCCGCGCGAGACCCTGCTGTCGGTGTACATCACCGCCGGCATGCTGGACGACTTCTACCTCGCGCTCGCATCGAGCTACGGCGAGGTGGGCGCCAGGGTCGTCGACATCCTCAGCGAGGACGACGCCAGGCACGAGATCGTCGCGATCATCCAGGAGACCATCGACGGCGACGGAGAGTGGCGGTCGCTGCTGTCGATGTGGGCGCGCCGTCTCGTCGGCGACACGATCCTCGTCTGCCGCTCCGCTCTGCGCCAGCCCGAGCTGGCGGCCATGACCGAGGAGCGCGTCGAGCCGGTCTACACCGAGCTCATGGGCGCGCACGCCCGGCGCATGGATGCGATGGGGCTGGCGTCCTAGCGGGCTCTCCCGTCGGGAGCGCGGGCGTTCAGATGCCGAGAGCGGCCTTGGCCGACGCGTCGGACCGGCGCCGCAGCGCCACCAGCGCGGCCGTCGCGGCCGCGGCGAGCAGCACCGAGCCGAGGACGCTCGCGAGCCACAGCCAGACGCTGTCCTCGCCCAGGCCGAGCCACTGCAGGCCCGTGTAGAGGACCGCGGCCACGGCGGTCGCGACCGCCGGAGTGAACGCCACACCGCGCAGCTCACGGCCGCCGATCACGAAGTGCGCGGCGATCCCGAGCACGCACGCGCCGATGAGCGCGAGGAGGATGTACATCGCGGGTCAGGCCACGAAGCCGACGCGGCGCGATTCCTCGGTGCCGAGCTCGATGTAGGCGAGGTGCGCGGTGGGGACCAGGTAGGAGTTCCCCTTCACATCGGCGAAGTTCAGGTGCGAGGTGCTCTGCTCGAGGGCGGAGGACACCTGCGTGCGGACCTCGTCCGCGGTCGCCGAGGTCTCGAAGCTGAGCTCGCGGCCGGTGTTGATGATGCCGATGCGGATTTCCACGCGTACTCCCGTTGTCGAATCGACCATGCTGTGCGCCCAACTCTACCCCGCGGCGTCGGAGCGGGATCGGCCGGACGAGGCGGTTTCGCCCTGAGCGCACAGGGCGCCCGTGACGTGGTCCCGTGGCTGCCGGACGACGATGTCGGCGCGTCGCAGTAGCGTGGAGGACATGACAGAGGATGCCGCGCAGACCGCCGTGATCGGCGCAGACGCGACGGCATCCGGCATCGTCATCGGTGCGCCGGGCACAGGGAAGACACGGGCGCTGATCGAGCGCGTCGTGCATCTCCTCGGCGCCGAGGGACTGCGGCCGGAGCACGTGCTGGTGCTGACGCCGAGCCGTCAGGCGGCGACGTCGCTGCGCGATCGCATCGGCGTGCGCATCGGGCAGGCCACCCCCGGTCCTCTGGCGCGATCGCTCGGGTCGTTCGCCTTCCAGATCGTGCGGGGCGCCATGGTGCACCGGGGCGAAGAGCCGCCCGCGCTGCTCACGGGAGCGGACCAGGACCGACTGATCGCCGACCTCCTCGCCGGCGACGCGGAGGACGAGCACATCGACTGGCCGGAGGCGCTGAGCGCGTCCGTGCGCGGATCGCGCGGCTTTCGCTCCGAGCTCAGGGCCTTCCTCGCGGAGTGCGCCGAGCTGGGTGCGCATCCCGACGACCTGCGTCGCGCCGGGGATCCGGTCTGGACGGCCGTGGCCGACTTCCTCGTGGAGTACCGCGCCGTACTCGACCTCGCCCGTGCTGCGCACCGAGACGCGGCCGACCTGCTCACCGAGGCGCGCACGATCCTGCAGAGCGCGGGTGCCGCAGAGCTCGGGCCGCTCGCCGATCTCCGCGTCGTGCTCATCGACGACGCCCAGGAGCTCACCCGAGGCGGCGTGGCGCTCGTGCAGGCGCTCCGTGAGCGGGGCGTGGCCGTGCTCGCTTTCGGCGACCCCGACATCTCCTCCGGCGCGTTCCGCGGCGCGACGCCCGAGCTGTTCGCGCAGCTCGCCGCCACGCTCGGCGGGGTGCACGTGCTCGACGCCCCGCACCGTCAGACCCCATCGCTGACCGCGCTCACGCGCACCGTCACGCAGGCGATCGGCGCATCGGGTCGAGTCGACCATCGGCGTGCGCCCGCACCGCCGCTCGACGGCGCGGAAAAGGAGACGTCGGTCTCGACCTTCATCGCCCCCTCGCCCCATGAGGAACTCGATCGGATCGCGGGCGTCATGCGCGAGTGGCATCTGGCCGATGACGTGGCCTGGGACCGCATGGCCGTGATCGCGCATGACACGCGACAGGTCGCGCAGCTCGAGACCGAGCTCGCCGCACGCGAGATCCCCACGCGCGCCGCAGGCGTGCAGCGCCCGCTCGGCAGCGAGTCGGCGGTGCGCGACATCGTCGGCGTCGTCCGCCTCGCACTCACACCGGCTGACGAGCGCACACCGCAGGAGTGGGAGGAGGCGTTGCGCACGCCCTTCGGCGGAATGGACGCGATCGGCCTCCGCCGACTGCGTGCACGTCTGCGGCACGTGGAGCTCGAGCAGGGAGGATCCACACCGGCCAGGGAGCTGCTGCGACAGGCGCTCACCGCGCCCGACCACTTCACCCTCATAGATGCGGCGGAGTCCCGCACGGCGGCGCGATTCGCGCAGACCGTGGCCGAGGTCGCGAAGGGAGCAGCGCAAGGAGAGACGATCCACGACCTGCTCTGGCGGGTGTGGGACCGTGCGAGGGCGGTCGACGGAAGGTCTCTGCAGATCGCGTGGCGCGAGATGTCGATGCAGGCCAGCGGCGCCGAGACCGCCAGGTCGCTGGACGCGCTGGTGTCGCTGTTCGGCGCGGCCAAGCGGTTCGTCGAGCGCACACCGAACGAGCGACCGGAGGTGTTCGTCCGCGACATCCTCGACAGCGAGGTGCCGGAGGACTCGCTCTCGAGCCCCGACAGGCCGGGACGCGTGACGCTGCTCACGCCGGCCACGGCGCTCGGGACCGAGTTCGACGCCGTCGTCGTCGCCGGTGTGCAGGACGGCGTGTGGCCCAACGTGCGCCTCCGGGGCGGCATGCTGCAGACGTGGCGACTCGCCGACGCGCTGCTCGCTGCTCGCACGGGGCGCGCCGAGGAACCCCAGGGCGTGCTCGATCGCCGCCGCGCGGCGCTGCATGACGAGTTGCGCCTCTTCGTCAGGGCGATCTCACGATCACGACGTCGGCTGCTCATCACCGCTGTCGATGACGACGACATGACCCCGAGCCCGTTCTTCGCGTTCCTGCCGCCCCCGCCGCCTCCCGCCCATCACGCCTCCGCGGAGCATCCCCTCACGCTGCGCGGGCTCGTCGCGCGGCATCGCCGGGTCCTCACCACCTCGCACTCCGCGACAGCGCGGGCCGAGGCCGCATCGCAGCTGGCGGTGCTCGCCCGGGAAGGCGTTCCCGGTGCCGACCCCTCGGACTGGTACGGGGTCACTCCGCCCTCGACCGACGCCGGACTCCGCGACCTGGCGGCGGAGGGCGCCCGGGTATCGCCGTCGCGCCTCGAATCATACGAGGAGTGCGGTCTGAACTGGGCCGTCTCGGCGCTGGGCGGAGACACCGTCATGCCGCCGACCGCCGGCATCGGCACGATCGTGCACGAGGCGATGGAGAAGTCGCCGGACGGCGACCTCGAGCAGATGCGCGCCGTGCTCGCGGAGCACTGGCCCGAGCTGGATTTCGAGACGGAGTGGATCGGACGCAAAGAGCGGCGCCGCGCCGACACCCTCATCGACCGGCTGCACACCTACCTGCACGACGTCCGCCGCGACGGCGGGCGGGAGATCGCGAGCGAGGTCGAGTTCCGCTTCGCCGTCGACATCCCCGCGAGCGACGACGACATGCCGACAGTGCATCCCGTCGGCGAGGAGCACGGCGATCAGGCGATCATCCACGGCTACATCGACCGCGTGGAGCTGTATCCGCCCGGAGCCGGTGATCACCCCCACGCGCGAGGGCAGAAGTGGCAGCCCATCGCCGCGGTCGCCGAGGCCGACGATGCACGGCGGGAGCGGGTCGTCGTGGTCGACCTCAAGACGGGGAAATCCGATCCGGAGTCCGATCCGGGCGTCGTCGAGCACGCGCAGCTCGCGGCGTACCAGGTCGCGGTGCAGCAGGGGCTCATCCCGGATGCACCGGCCGACGCGCTCGCCGGGGCTCGGCTGGTCGTGGTCTCGAAGACCCTCGCCAAGAGCGACTACCGCATCGCACACCAGCACACGCTCGACGACGAGGCGCGGACGGCCTTCCTGCGCCGGGTGGGGGAGGCCGCGCGCGGCATGTCGGCGTCCAGCTTCACCGCTCAGGTCGAGGCGCACTGCGCCGACACGCAGCGCCGCATCAACCCCTGCCGCATCCACACCGTGCCGGCGGTGAGCGCATGAGCCTCGTCGACACGCGCACGACCGCCGAGGCGTGGCCGGGCACCCTCGGCATCTCGGCGACCGATGTGGCCGCCGCGCTCGGACAGCCGTCGCCGACGCCCGCGCAGCAGCGCGTCATCGAGGCGCCGCCCGTGCCCGCGCTCGTGGTGGCCGGGGCGGGGAGCGGCAAGACCGAGACCATGTCCGGACGGGTCGTCTGGCTGGTCGCCAACGGGCACGTCCGCCGCGACGAGGTGCTCGGTCTGACCTTCACCCGCAAGGCGGCCGGCGAGCTCGCCGAGCGCATCGGGTCGCGGCTCGCCGTCATCGACGAGTACGGGCGCCGGGGGCTGCTGCCCTTCCTCCCCGAGATCGTGGCGACCGGCGCGCTGCAGCGCGTCGATGCCGCCGCCGGTCGGCAGCGCGACGTCGTCCGCTCGCGGGTGCTCGACGAGCTCGCGGACGCGTACGGCACAGGGTGGGATCCGGCGACACCGCGCGCTGCGGAGGAGCTGATGATCCGCCCCCGGGTGTCGACCTACAACGCCTTCGCCGACGGGATCGTCAGAGAGCACGCCGCTCGTATCGGTCGCGACGCCGACGTGGCGATGCTGAGTCAGGCCGCGTCCTGGATGCTCGCGCGCGAGGTCGTGCTGCGCTCGGACATCCCCGAGCTCGAGCAGATCGACTTCGCCCTGGGAACCGTGATCGACGCGGTGCAGCGGCTGGCCGGCGACGTGCTCGACCACCGCGTCGACCTCGATCACGCGGTGCGCATTGCGAGGGAGCACGCCGAGGCCTTCGGTCCCTATCGGGGAACAGCCGCGGTCGAGACCGCCGCGACGAACCTCCTGAGCCTGGGGACGCTCGCGCAGCTGGTGCGCGACTACATCTCCGAGAAGAGCCGGCGGGGAGTGCTCGACTTCGCCGACCAGGTCGGCGGGGCGTACGACATCGTCGAGACGGCGGCCGACGTGCGTGCCGAGCTGCGCGAGCAGCACCGGGTCGTGCTTCTCGACGAGTACCAGGACACGTCGGTCATCCAGACGCGGTTCCTGGCAGAGCTCTTCCGGGACTCCGCGGTGATGGCCGTCGGCGACCCGCATCAGTCGATCTACGGGTGGCGCGGCGCGAGTGCCGACAACCTGTACGCGTTCTCCGGAGCGTTCACGGGTCCGGACGAGGCCCCGGCCGCGACGTACAGTCTGATGACCAGCTGGCGCAACGACAGCCGGATCCTCGATGTCGCGAACCACGTGCTGGAGCCCCTGCAGCGACCCGGACTCGACGTCCCTCCGCTCGAACCGCGACCCGGGGCAGGGGAGGGCGCGGTGCAGGTGCGCTACCCCTTCATGGTCGACGACGAGGCCGATGAGGTCGCCCAGTGGTTTGTCGAGCGACGAGCAGCGCACGACCAGGCGGCAGCGGGTCGCCCTCACACCGGGGCGATCCTGTTCCGCTCGAAGCGGCACATGCAGACGTTTGCGGCTGCTCTCGCCGCACGCGGCGTGCCGCATCGCATCCTCGGTCTGGGAGGACTGCTCTCGACGCCCGAGGTGGTCGACGTGGTGTCGACGTTGCGGGTCGTGCACGATCCGACGGCCGGTTCCGCCCTGATCCGCCTGCTCACCGGACCGAGGTTCGCGGTCGGCGTCGCAGACATGGCCGCGCTCTACGACCTCGGCCGCACTCTGTCCGAGCGCGATACGGGGATGATGCCGCTCCCCGAAGAGGTGCGTGTGCGTCTGCGGTCCTCGCGAGGCGCCGACGAGGCCGTCTCCATCATCGATGCGGTCGACGTCGTGCGCGCCGTGCGCGACGACTATCGGCTGATCGCGGGCATCAGCCCCGAGGGGCGCTCGCGCATCCGCGCCGCGGGGGAGATGCTCGAACGGCTGCGGCGTGCCTCTGCTCAGCCGATCCCCGAACTCATCCGGCTGATCGAAGCGGAACTGCGGCTCGACATCGAGCTCGCGGCGAACGAGACGCGCGGCCCGGCACGGGTCGCGGCGACCCAGCTGAGAGCATTCGCCGACGAGGTGCGCGCCTTCCTCGCCGCCGATGAGCGCGGCACCATCGGAGCGCTGCTCGCCTGGCTCGACAAGGCGGAGAGCACGGACGAGCTGATGCCACGCCCGGAGCCTCCCGAACCGGGCGTCGTGCAGCTGCTGACGATCCACGGCTCCAAGGGGCTGGAGTGGGATGCCGTCGCCGTGGTGCGGCTGGTCACAGACGAGCTCCCCGGTCGGGTGTCCGACACATCGGGATGGTTCGGATTCGGCGTCGTCCCCTTCGCGCTGCGCGGTGACCGCGACGCGCTGCCCCGGTTCGACTGGGACCCGGCGGCGGCGATGGGCGACGAGACCGATCCGAAGAAGCGGCAGGCCCTGGCGCAGTCGTCGCTGTCGGGCGGAGTGTCGAAGGCGAACCCGCAGGGCGGTGCTCTCAAGCGGTTCAAGGACGCGTACCGCGACTACCAGCAGCAGGAGGAACGCCGCCTGGCGTACGTCGCCGTCACCAGGGCGCGGACCGACCTGCTGCTGACCGGCGCCCACTGGGCCGGGCAGAAGTCGCCGCGGGTGCCGAGCCCGTTCCTCGTCGAGGCGCTGGACGTGCTCGGCCTCGACGCGATCGATCCGGTGGATCCCGACGACAATCCCTACGAGGGCCCCGGCGCCACGCTCAGCTGGCCGCTCGACCCGCTGGGGGCTCGCCGACCGCTCGTCGAGTCGGCGGCAGCTGCCGTTCGAGCCGCTGCGGCCGACGATCCGGTCGCGACTCCCGAGCTGGCGCGTCTGCTCGCCGAGCGCGAGGCGCGCCACCGCGGCACGGCCGCTCAGCCTCCCACGCGTGTGCCCGCATCGCGGTTCAAGGACTACGTCACCGATTTCGACGCCACGATCTCGTCGATCGTCCGCCCGATGCCGGAGCGGCCGTACCGGCAGACGAGGCTCGGCACGCTGTTCCATGCCTGGGTCGAGCGGCGCAGCGAGCTGGTAGGTGTCGGCGTGCGCGTCGAGGAAGCGCTGTGGGAGCTCGATGAGGACGACCCCTCGGTCGACTCTCCCGGTGATGTGTCGCCCGCGGACGCGGCGGACCTGCACACCCTGCAGGAGATCTTCGAACGCAGCGAGTGGGGCGGCCTCGCGCCGATCGCCGTCGAGATCGAGATCGACTTCGCGCTCGGCGGAGCACCGGGCGACGACGGCTCAGGGCACATCGTCATCTGCAAGCTGGACGCGGTCTACCGTCGAGAGGACCGTGGCGGACGCATCGAGATCGTGGACTGGAAGACGGGCAAGGCACCTCGCACCGCGCAGGAGCGCGAGGAGCGGATGCTGCAGCTCGCCCTCTACCGGCTGGCCTACCACCGCCGGTTCGGCGTCCCGCTGGACGAGATCGACGTCGCGCTCTACTACGTCGCCGACGACCTGGTCATCCGCGGCGACAGGGTCTACTCGGAGTCCGAGCTCCTCCAGCGCTGGAGTGCAGCGCGCGCGGCCCGCTGAGCCTCGTCCTCGGGGGAGTCGTGCGCCTCCGAGGACTCGTCGGCGCCCGGCGCGGTCGCGGGTGATGAGTGCCGGGAACCGTCGCCCGCACGGGATCCGCTGAACCGGTCCCGCACCCCCGAGAGATCCTCGGTCTCGAGCCCGCCGACGTTCGCGCGCCGTGCGGCCTCAGCGGCGGCTTCGGCTGCGGCATCCGACAGGTCGTGCGTGCTGTCGGCGTCCGCGGCCTCTCCCGCGGTGCCGGTGGCGCTCTGGCTGTCGTCCGGCTCGTCGTGCCACAGCTCGTCGGGGTTGTAGGCGTCGGTCTCCATCGCCGTCGCGCCCGGGGCTCCCGCCCCGGAGGCCGCGGTGGCGGGAACCCGACCGAGCGCGTCCATCGCCGAGTCGACGCCTTCTCCGCGTGCGGAGATCACGGTGAGATCGTCGTGCCGGAGGCCGTCCGCGAGGGCCTCGAGCAGGGCTGCGGCGTCGTCGACGATGTCCTGCCGGTGCAGCGAGTCGCCGTGCACGAGCCAGCGTGCGAACTCGAGCTCGGCGAGCAGGCGGCCTCGGACGTCGAGTGCCGGATCGGGGACGCGGTCGATCGTGCGGGCGTATGCGGCTGTCACGTCGTCGGCGGCGTCGGGCGCCGTCGAGAGCCAGGAGAGGTCGACCGCGGGGTCGCCCACGGACAGCGAGTGCCAGCCGAGCAGACCGGTGACCTGGGGGCCGGCCTCGGGATCGTCGCGGAAGACGAAAGAGGTGGCCTGCACGCCGCCCAGCACGACGGTCGACTCGAAGCGCCAGAGGTCGTCGTCGGCCACGGCCTCGCGCCACCGCACAGTGAGGCGCGCGGGCACGCGTCCGGTCGCCGCGGCGGTGTCGACGAGTCTGGCGATCTCGTCGCGGCTCTCCTGCGCTGTGCGAGCGAGCAGACCAGCGCCCCGGACGACCGAGGTCGGCAGGGCGTGTACGGCGGCGATCGCCGCGCCCATCGATTCCGCGGCTCCGCGACCGGCCGGCACATGAGCGGCCTCGATCTGGAAACCGGGGAGGAGTTCCGTGACGAGCGCGCGAGCATCGCCGAGGCGGGTCTCGCCGATGTACGCGGGAGCCTCGAACGGCAGCATCGCGCGGGCTCCTGCGGTGAGCGCTCGGAGGGCGAGCGCCTCGGCGGCCAGCTCCCGGCCGCCTTCATCGTCCTCGGCCACGCGGATCGCGAGCTCCCGACCGTCGGCGAGAGAGGCGACCGCGGAGTCGAAACGTCCGTCGCCGTCGGCGGTCAGCGGTCGCGCTCCGGTCACCTCCGCTCCGGGCAGTGCGGCCGTCACCGCCGCGGCTAGAGTGAAAGGAGAGCGTCCCATACCCCCCAGGGTAGGCGGGCGCCGGGGCGGTCCCGCCTCCGCCACGCCCGTGAGAGAGGGAGTCGATGACCACGATGCGCGCGTCCTTCGACCGTGCGGCCGAGCTGCGCGTCGAGGCCGGAGTGATCGAACGGCTGCGTGCCGACGACTCGACCAGGGTCATCGCCGTCCGCGACGGCCGTGCGCGCATCGCCCGTGCGGATCTCGACGAACCGCGGCTCCTGCGCGTCGCGCCGTCAGAGATCGGCGAGGCCACCTGGGCGCTGCTGGGCCGCGATGCCGGCGGTATCGTCGTGCTCCTCGCGGTGCTCACTCCCGAATCCGACACGGTCGACACCACGCCGGACGAGACCTGGCTGGGACTCCGCGATCTCGGGGCACGACTGGGCGACGAGGACTCCGAGCTCCTCATCGAGGCCCTCGCGCTCGGCGGATGGCTGCGCGATGCGCCGTTCTGCCCGAGGTGCGGCGGGGGCACGGAGCTCCGTCAGGCCGGCTGGTCACGGCACTGCCTCGTGTGCGGCCGCGAGCACTTCCCGCGCACCGATCCCGCGGTGATCGTCGCCGTCGAGAGCGCCGACGGCGAGCGTCTCCTCCTCGGGGCCAACGCCAACTGGGGTGGGCGCATGTACTCCTGCTTCGCGGGTTTCACCGAGGCGGGGGAGTCGCTCGAGACGACCGTTCACCGGGAGCTCGCCGAGGAGGCGGGGGTGCGCCTCGCATCGCTGCACTACGTGTCGTCGCAGCCGTGGCCGTTCCCGCGGTCGCTCATGCTCGGGTTCCGCGCCGTCGCGCTCGACGAGACCGAGGTGCGCCCCGACGGCGAGGAGATCATCGACGTCCGCTGGTTCACTCGCGACGAGATCGGCACCGCCCTCGCCGGCGAGGGACCCGTCGGGTTGCCGGGCCCGGCATCCATCGCCCGCGCCCTGATCACGGCGTGGTACGAGGGGCGCGCGTGAGCGCACTCGACGCCCTCGACGACAGGCAGCGGGAGGCGGCATCCGTGCTGCGCGGCCCCGTCGCGGTGCTCGCCGGCGCGGGAACGGGCAAGACGAGGGTGATCACGCACCGCATCGCGCACGGCGTCGACACGGGCGCCTACTCCCCGTCGCGCGTGATGGCGGTCACCTTCACGGCCAAGGCGGCGGGCGAGCTGCGGGGACGTCTGCGGGCGCTCGGCGTCGAGGGCGTCGCCGCCCGCACCTTCCACGCCGCAGCCCTCGCGCAGCTGAACTTCTTCTGGCCGACCCTCGCCGGGTCGCCGGCGCCCTCGATCATCGACAACAAGGTGCGGATGCTCGGGCAGGCCGCCGACGCGATGCGCCTTCGACCGAGCACGGCGACGCTGCGCGACATCGCCTCCGAGATCGAGTGGCGCAAGGTGTCGATGCTCTCGATCGAGAAGCACGCCTCGCTGGGCCGTACGCCCAGCGGCATCGACGCCCAGCAGCTCGTCGAGCTGCAGCAGCGCTATGAGGCGCTGAAGGACGAACGCCACCAGCTCGACTTCGAGGACGTGCTGCTCGCATGCGCGGGGATGCTGGAGGCGGAGCCCCGCGTCGCCGCCTCGGTGCACGAGCAGTACCGCCACTTCACGGTGGACGAGTTCCAGGACGTCTCGCCGCTGCAGAACCGGCTGCTCGAACTCTGGCTCGGCGACCGCCGCGACATCTGCGTCGTCGGCGACGCCAGCCAGACGATCTATTCGTTCGCGGGAGCCGAGCAGCGGTTCCTCCTCGAGTTCGAGCGACGGCATCCCGACGCCACCGTCGTGCGACTGGAGACGAACTACCGGTCCCAGGCTCCGATCCTCGAGGCGGCGAATGCGCTCATGCGGGGCAGGCCGGGGGCCCTCGAGCTCATGCCGGCGCGCGAGACGTTCTCGGCGGATGCGCCGACCGTGACCGCCTACGACAGCGAACGCGACGAGGCGGAGGGCATCGCCGCCGCGGTGTCCGCGCGCATCGAGGCGGGTGCGTCGCCCTCGGACATCGCGGTGCTCTACCGGGCGCACGCCCAGTCGGCGGCTCTCCAGCAGGCGCTCGCCGCGGAGGGCATCGCCACCTCGGTGCTCGGCGGCACCCGCTTCTTCGCGATGCCCGAGGTCCGCCAGGCGATCCTCGCGCTGCGGGCGGCAGCGGTCGCCCCCACCGAGCACGGGTTCCTGCCCGGAGTCCAGCGAGTGCTCCGCGAGCTGGGCCTCACCGACGAGCCGCCGGCGGCCGGAGGGGCGCAGCGCGACGGGTGGGAGGCGCGTCGCGCGATCCTCCGGCTCGCCGAGGAGGCCGGGCCGGACGAGACGCTCCGCAGTTTCAGCGATGCCCTGATGGCGCGGGCGAAGGACCAGCACGAGCCGACCATGCGCACGGTGACCCTGTCGACGCTGCACGCGGCGAAGGGACTCGAATGGCCGCACGTGCATCTCGCGGGCTGGGCGGAGGGGGCGCTGCCCATTTCGTACGCCACGGGTTTCGACGCGATCGACGAGGAACGGCGCCTCGCCTACGTCGGCGTCACGCGGGCCGCGCGTACTCTCGCGGTGTCGTGGTCGCGGTCCGCCGGCCGAGGGGAACGGGCGCCGTCGCGCTTCCTGGCCGAGATAGGAACGACTGCTCGCGGCACCGGCATTCTGCGTGAAACGTCACCGGCCGCAGTTCGCGCCGAACGCCGCCGCTGAGCTCCAGGACCCCTCCGTCCGCTCCGGCGGTCAGGACGGCGGCGACCGCGGTCGCGGCATCGGCGATGCGGACGGCGCTGACCGGCCCCGCTGCCCGGCCGATCAGCTGCGCGTGCAGGCGCGGCCAGGCCGGGTCGCGGTCGCGGTCGTGAGCGTCGCGGCACGCGAGGCACGGAGAGCTCCCCGGCACCACCAGCGGCCCCACGGTGATCCTGCCGCGCTCGAGAGCCACAGGCAGGTGCGGCACGTCATCGCGCAGGTGACGCCGGAAATGCAGGGCGGCGGCCGCGCCCTCGACGAGCACCACCGCGACGTCCGCTGACGAGCGCGGGTCGCCGGGCGGCACCCCTTCGTCGAGCAGCGCTTCACGCAGGCGGTACTCGCACCGGCCGTCGCGCACGTCGATGCTCTCGACCCAGGCGGCACGATGCACGGCGACCTCGTCGATCAGCAGCGGTTCGAGGCGGCGGTACAGCGCCCTGGCCTCCGCGTGCGGCGCGCCGAGGGAGTGCGCGATCACGTCGAAGGCGGCGCGGCGGAAGCCGGCGGCCATCCGCGCGAGCAGCTGCTCGACCCACGGCGCGGAGACCGGGATGCGCAGCGTCCCCTCGATCCCGACCTGCAGAGTGTCGCCGTCTCGCCAGAGCAAAGGGACGGCGGGGTCGATGCGGGTGATCGTCTGAGTGCTGAGCGGCATCCCTCGATTGTGCGGAGGAATCGGATGCCGTGGCACCGCTGCCGCCGTATCCGTGGAGAACTCCCCGGGGCGCCGTCTCCGTGCAGGGGAGGCGCCCCGGGCGGATCTTGGCGGCTCGGTCAGACGGGGCGGTCGCCCTCGGGGGACTCGTCGTCGCCGGACTCGTCGTGCGCGTCCGGCGAGGAGCCTCCCGCGTCGTTGCCCGGCTCGTCTGCGCCCGGCGTGTCGGCGCCCCGCTCGTCGGCGCCGCCGAAGTCGTCACCGTCGAGCAGCCGGGCCAGCGCCTCGTCGAACTCGTCGGCCACCGGCTGTTCGCCGCGGGCGGTGGCCTGCAGCCGCGCGACCAGGGCGGTGGGGTCGTCGATGTCCTCGGAGGTCGGCATGAGGTCGGGGTAGTCCCACAGCGCGTCGCGTCCGGCGGCGCCGACGGCATCCGTCACCGCCTGCCACATCGCCGAGGCCTCCCGCAGCCGGCGCGGCCGCAGCTTGAGCCCCACCAGCGCGCCGAGAGCGTCCTCGGCGGGGCCGCCGACGGCACGCCGGCGACGCGCGGCCTCCGCGATGCGCGCGCCGTCGGGGAGGCGCGCGGTCGCCTGCGCGGTGACCACGTCGACCCAGCCGTCGATCGTCGCGACGAGGTTCTCGAGCCGCGCCAGCGCCTCGCGCTGGGCGTCGGTCTGCGTGGGCAGGAGCGCGCCGCCCTCGATCGCCGCGCGCAGCTCCTCCGGGTCGGAGGGGTCGAGACGGCTCGCGACGTCTTCGAGTGCGTCGACGTCGACCGTCACGCCCCGAGCGAAGTCGGTGATCTGCGCCATGACGTGCAGGTGCAACCACTTCGCGTGCCGGTAGAGACGCGCGTACGCGAGTTCGCGGGTCGCGATGTACAACGCGATCTGGTCCTCGGGGATCTCCAGACCCTCGCCGAAGCCAGCGAGGTTCTGCGGGATCACGGCGGCGGTGCCGGCGGGGAGCACGGGGATGCCGACGTCGCCGCCCGACACGACCTCGAGCGACAAGTTGCCGAGCACCTGGCCGAACTGGGCGGCGAACACCGACCCGCCGAGCCCGCGCATGAGCCTGCCCGCCCCCTGCACCACGCCGCGCATGTCGTCGGGGACCTGGCTGTCGAGCGCGGCGGTGAGCGCGTCGGCGATGCTCGTCGACACGGGGTCGGCGATCTCCTTCCACACCGGGAGGGTCGCCTCGACCCACTCGCCGCGGGTCATGGCTCGGGGAGACTCGGCGAGCTCCGAGATGGTCGTCGCCTCGCCGAGCCAGAGATCGGCGAGCGCGAACGAATCGGCGAGCGAGGTGCGCGAGCCCTCGGAGATGCCGAGGCCGTCGCGGTTCGCGATGTGCAGAGCCTGCCGCAGGGCGTTCTCCCAGGCGTCTCCGCCGAACGCGCCCTGGAGCTGCGCCATGATCGTCTGCATCATCGCCGGGTCGAGCTGAAGCCCGTCCATGCCCGAGAACGCGTTGCGCAACGCCTCGGGGTCGATGTCTCCGCCTCCCTGGCCGGACATCATTCGTCGGAGGAACTCCTGGAAGTCCTCGGGGGTCGGGTCGTTGTCTGCCATCGGGTTCGCCTCTCAGCACGTCTGAAGCCGTGGCATCTACGCTAGTCACAGGATCGGCCGCGAGACCCGGGCACGGGCAGATCGCTGTACGCCGCCCGCGAACGACGGAGGAACCTGTGGATCGAACCCGGTCTGTGAAGCTCGGACTGGGAGTATGGGCGCTGATCGTGGCGTTGATCGCGCTCGTGGTGCTCACCTTCCTCCCCACGCCGTACGTCATCCAGCGACCGGGACCCGTCTACGACACCCTCGGCACGGCGGCGGGCGCCGACGATGAGCAGGTCCCGCTCATCAAGGTCGAGGGCGCGGAGACCTACGAGACGGCCGGCACGCTCGACCTCACGACCGTGCAGGTGGTGGGCAACCGCGAGCGCACCCCCAGCTGGTTCGAGCTCGCGCTGGCGTGGACCGACCCGTCGCGCGCCGTCGTCCCGATCGAGTCTGTCTTCCCCGAGGGGCAGACGAGCGAGCAGCGCGACGAGCGCAACGCGACCCTGATGGTCGACTCGCAGCACGAGGCGACGGCGGCTGCGCTCAACGAGCTCGGGTACGACACCGGCGCGGCCGTCGCCGTCGTCGACGTGCTCGACGACGCCCCCGCCGCGGGGCTGCTGGAGCCCGAAGACGTCATCACCGCCGTCGACGGCACCCCCGTCGCCTCGGCGAAGCTCCTGCGCGAGGCGATCCAGGATGCCGGAGGCGACCCCGTGGAACTGACCGTGCTGCGCGCGGGGGAGGAGCGGACCGTCGACGTCACCCCCGAGAAGCACGTCGAGGGAGATGTGACGACCTGGCTCATCGGCGTCACGCTGCGCACCGACTACGACTTCGAGATCGACGTCACGATCCAGCTCGACAACGTCGGAGGACCCAGTGCCGGCATGATGTTCGCGCTCGGGATCATCGACACGCTGACCCCCGGTGAGCTCAACGGCGGGCAGAACGTCGCCGGCACCGGCACGATCGAGGCCGACGGCACGGTCGGGCCGATCGGGGGCATCCGACAGAAGCTCTACGGAGCGCGGGATGCCGGCGCCGAGTACTTCCTCGCTCCCGAGTCCAACTGCGACGAGGTGACGGGGCACGTCCCCGACGGGCTCACGGTGCTCAGCACCTCGACGCTCGACGAGTCCCTCGCGGCGCTCGAGGTGATCGCGAACGGGGGAGACGTCGACTCCCTGCCGACGTGCGACGCCGCCGCCGCGAAGTGACGTCGTGACCTCCCCGTGACAGGAACGACAGCCGCACCACAGTAAGGCGTGCCTAGGATGGAAGGGTGACCTCGACTTCCGCACCGAACCCGGCCACTCCTCGAACCTCCCGAAGAATCTTCGGCATCTCGTTGGCGATCATCGCCGCGCTGATCGCCGTCTTCTTCGTCTTCTCGTCGCTCTTCACCGAGTACCTCTGGTTCGACCAGCTGGGCTTCACGAACGTGCTCACGACGCAGTGGATCGCGACGGTGACCATGTTCGTCGTCGGGTTCCTCGGCATGGCCGTGCCGCTGTTCGTCGCGATCCAGCTCGCCTACCGGCTGCGCCCGGTGTACGTGCGGCTGAGCTCGCAGCTCGACCGCTACCAGGAGGTCATCGAGCCGCTCCGTCGCCTGGCCATGTGGGGCATGCCGATCTTCTTCGGCCTCTTCGCCGGCTTCTCGGCCGCCAGCCAGTGGAAGACCGTGTGGCTGTGGGCCAACGGCGTGGCGACCGACTCCGTCGACCCGCAGTTCGGTGTCGACACCGGCTTCTACATGTTCGCGATGCCGTTCTACTCGATCCTGCTCGCCTTCGTGTCGGCCGTGCTGCTGCTGACGCTCATCGTCACGGCGCTCGTCTCGTACCTGTACGGCTCGGTGCGGATCGGCCAGGGCGAGCTGCGCATCTCGAAGGCCGCGCGCATCCAGCTCGCCGTCATCGCCGGTCTCTACCTCCTCGTGCAGGCCGCGAGCCTCTGGCTCGACCGGTTCAAGACGCTCGTGAGCCCCGACGACCGCATCGTCGGCCCCGCGTACACCGGTGTCAACGCCACCATCCCCGGCCTCGCGATCCTCGCGATCATCGCGGCGATCGTGGCCGTGCTGTTCTTCGTCACCGCCGTGATCGGCCGCTGGCGGTTCCCGCTCGCGGCGACCGCGCTGCTCATCATCGCCTCGCTCGTCGTGGGCGTCGGCTACCCGTGGGCGGTCACGACGTTCCAGGTGCGCCCGAACCAGAACGCCTACCAGGCGGAGTTCTACCAGCGGAACATCGACGGCACCAAAGAGGCGTACGGCGTCGCCGACCTCGAGACCACGCCGTTCGAGGCCGAGACCGACGCCGAGGCGGGCCAGCTCCGCGCCGACGCCGAGACGACGGCATCCATCCGCATCGTCGATCCGGCCGTCATCAGCCCGACCGTCCGTCAGCTCGAGCAGTACCGCGGCTACTACCAGTTCCAGGAGAACATGGACGTCGACCGGTACGAGATCGACGGCGTCATGCAGGACACGGTGGTGTCGGTGCGCGACCTCGACATGGCCGGCGTCGACGTCTCGAACTGGAACAACCGCGCCGCGGTCTACACGCACGGCTACGGTCTCGTCGCGGCGGCGGGCAACCAGCGCACGAGCGACGGCGAGCCCGTCTTCCTCGAGCGCGGCATCCCGTCGTCCGGATTCCTGACCGATCAGGAGAACTTCGAGCCCCGTGTCTACTTCGGCGAGAACTCGCCCGAGTACTCGATCGTCGGAGCGCCCGACGGGTCCGATCCCGTCGAGATCGACTACCCGCGCGGAAAGGACGGGTCGAGCGAGACCAAGACCACGTTCGACGGCGACGGCGGACCGAAGATCGGCAACACCTTCACGAAGCTGCTGTACGCGCTGAAGTTCCAGTCCGAGCAGATCCTGTTCTCGAACCTCGTGAACGACGACTCGCAGATCCTGTACGACCGCGATCCGAAGACGCGCGTCCAGAAGGTCGCTCCGTACCTCGAGCTCGACAGCGACCCGTACCCGAGCGTCGTCGACGGTCGCATCGTCTGGATCATCGACGGCTACACGACGAGCTCGTCGTACCCCTACTCGACGAACGTGAGCCTCTCCGAGGCGATCGCCGACTCGAACCTCCCGTCGCCGTCTCTGGCCATCGACGAGATCAACTACATCCGCAACTCGGTCAAGGCGACCGTCGACGCCTACGACGGATCCGTGACGCTGTACGCGTGGGACGACCAGGACCCGGTGCTGCAGACGTGGCAGAAGATCTACCCGTCGACGCTCAAGCCGGTCAGCGAGATGTCGGGCGACCTCATGAGCCACGTGCGGTACCCGACCGACCTGTTCAAGGTGCAGCGCGACATCCTTGGGATCTACCACATCAACACGGCCGGCTCCTTCGCCCAGCAGGACAACCGGTGGCAGACGCCGAACGATCCGCGCAGCGACTCGGTGCTCCAGCCGCCGTACTACCTGACCATGCAGATGCCGGGTCAGGACTCCCCGCGGTTCTCGATGTTCTCGACGTTCATCCCGAGTGCCTCCGGCAGCGGCGGCAACCGTGACGTGCTGATGGGTTATCTCGCGGTCGACTCGGATGCCGGCTCGGAGGCCGGCAAGAAGTCGGAGGGCTACGGCCAGCTCCGGATGCTCGAGATCGACACCGACACGACGGTGCCCGGTCCCGGCCAGGTGCAGAACACGTACAACTCGGACACCTCCGTGGTGCCGCAGCTCAACCTGCTGCAGCAGGGTGAGTCGCAGGTGATCTACGGCAACCTGCTCACGCTGCCCGTGGGTGGCGGTCTGCTGTATGTGCAGCCCGTCTATGTCCAGTCGTCCGAGGGGACGAAGCTGCCGCGTCTGCAGAAGGTGCTCGTCGCCTTCGGTGACAAGGTGGCGTTCGAAGACACCCTGACTGCGGCGCTCGACGCGCTGTTCGGTGGCGACTCCGGCGCGACAGGCGGCGATGATCAGGTCGAGCCGACGCAGCCGGATCCCGACACCGGCGAGGTGCCGACCGAGCCCACCACTCCGACCGATGCGCAGGCCGACGCCCTCGCGGACGCGCAGCAGGCGCTGCTCGACCGCGACGCCGCCCTCAAGTCGGGCGATCTGACGAAGTTCGCCGAGGCCGACAAGCGTCTGACCGACGCGGTCAACACGCTCCTCGAGCTGGAAGGCGCATCGGGAGAGTAAGTCTCGCGATCGGGCCGCGCGTCTCGGCCGCTGCGAACGGGGTCACCTCCGGGCAGCGGCGGGGACGCGCGGCTTTCTCGTGCGGCGATCTTCGCGGATGACGCTGAACAGGATCATGACCGCTAGCACGGTCATCGCGATCTGACTGCCGACGGCGAGGGGGCTCACAGAGCCGTCATCGCCGGGAGCCGCGAGCCAGCGGGCGTAGTCGCCGAGGCCGTGCAGCACGATGGGGACCCACAGGGTTCCCGTGACCCGCAGCGCGGCGTAGAAGAGCACACCGTCCATCGTGGTGACGGCGACCTGGAACGCGATGGTTCCGACGGGCACCCCGCCCATCAGGCTGCCGAACGAGTGCGCCACGCCGAAGGCGAGCGCGGTCACGAGCAGCGTCACGGTCTCGCCGTGGCGGGCGCGGACGGACTCGAGCAGGATGCCCCGGAAGTACAGCTCCTCGCCGAGGCCCACGAGCAGATAAGCGAGCAGCCCGACGGCGACGTACGCGGCGCTCAGGCGTGACCAGTGCACGTCGCTGACGAGGGCGACGAGCTGGGCGACGATCGCGAGAGGCACCAGCCACCACCAGAGTCGACGCGGCGTCGCGCGTGCGATGGGTGCGTCGGTCCAGACATCCGTCCACCACCCGGAGAGACGGGCGAAGACCAGACCGGCCGCGATCGCGATCGGGAGTGGGATGAGGTGCGTGAGCGCCAGCTCGGCGACGGGATCCGCATCGGCGGCGCCGAGCACGTCGATGAGCGCACCGCCTCCGGCCGCGAACGCGATGTACACGATGACGGCGAGGAGGCCGATCCAGAGGCGTCGCCGGACGCGATCATCCGTCGAGATCGAGGAGGGGAGCGCGGGGCGTTCGCCGGGCCGGGTCATGGTGCGATCATGCCAGCCCGGACCCGTCGGCGGGGAGGCTGTCCACAGTCCGATCCCGGGGGACCGAGCGGCGTCCATCGGCGAACCCGATGGGGAGCACAGGATCGGTGGGATGGGACGATGCCCCGTCGCGTCCTACTGTTGCTCACATGACGGTCTCTTCTCCGCGCACCATCGAAGCGATCGCTGTGAGCCCGCTGATCGAGATCGGCGACGTGGAGGGGAACCTCCGCCGCCTGGGCGATGCTCTCTCCGCATACGGCGACGACGCCCCGCGCCTCGTGGTGGCGCCGGAGCTCGCGACCAGCGGTTACGTCTTCGCAGACCGAGATGAGGCCGTGCGCCTCGCGATGCCGCGCGACGACGACCGACTGACCCGACTGGCGGCGCTGTTGGGCGCGCAGACGGTCGCGGTGATCGGCTTCGCCGAGAGCGACGGCGACGACCTCTACAACTCCGCCGCGGTGCTGGCGCGTGACGGCGTGCTGGCCGCGTATCGCAAGTCCCATCTGTGGGGCGAGGAGAAGCTCGTCTTCACCCCGGGAACGGATGCCGGGATGGTCGTCGACTCCGCGATCGGCCGACTGGGCGTCGCCATCTGCTACGACAACGAGTTCCCCGAGGTTCCCCGAGCACTCGCGCTGTCCGGCGCCAACCTCCTGGCACTGCCCGTGAACTGGCCTCTGGTCCCGCGCCCCGCGGGGGAGCGGCCTCCCGAGACCATCCAGGCGATGGGCGCGGCGCGGTCGTCCCGGCTCCCCACGGTCATCGCCGACCGCCACGGCGTGGAGCGCGGAGTGGAGTGGACCGGCGGGACCGCGGTGATCGACGGGGAGGGCTGGGTCGTCGCGGAGGAGAGCGACGGCGTGGCCACCGCGATCCTGCGGATCACGACCGGTGACAAGGGGCTGGGCCCGCACAACGACCTCTTCGCGGACCGTCGGCCCGACATCTACCGCGCGCACCCGTCCTGACCTGCGGGCCTCGCGCCGGCATCCCCCGATTCCTCACCCGAAAAGGAACCCACCCATGGCATATGAGAGCAGCGGGCTGCCCGAGCCCGGCGTCGCGCAGACCGAGGTCGCACTGCCCGCGACCAGCGGCATCGAGGTCAAGTCCATCGACTGGGTGCCGTTGACCGAGCGCACCGGCACCCCGTCGAGTCTGTTCTCGCTGTGGTTCATGTCGAACGCGAACCTCACGACGCTGGCGACCGGGATGGTGGGCGTCGCCATGGGTGCGAACTTCCTCGTCTCGGTCGTCGCGATCGTGCTCGGCGTGTGCGTCGGCACGGTGTTCACCGCCTTCCACTCGGCGCAGGGTCCGCAATTGGGGCTGCCGCAGATGATCCAGTCCCGCGCCCAATTCGGCTACCGCGGGGTCGCGATCGTGTGTCTCGTGGTCGTCGCGAGCATCGTCGGGTTCAACATCTTCAACCAGCTGCTCGCCGGGCAGGTGCTGACGACGACGACCGGCGTGGATGCGGGCGCGTGGTGGTACGTGCTCATCACGGCTCTCGCGCTGACTCTCGCGATCGTCGGCTACCACTGGATCCACCGCGTGCAGAAGTGGCTCACCTGGCTGTTCCTCGCCACTTTCGGTGTGTTCACCGTGGTCGCCCTCTTCGTGCTGCCTCTCCCTGCAGCGGACTTCTCGCTCGCGGAGATGAACTGGCCGGCGTTCCTGGTGCAGTTCGCGGCCGCTGCGGCCTACGCGCTGGGCTGGGCGCCGTACGTCTCCGACTACTCGCGCTATCTGCCTCCGCAGACGAGTCCGAGCAAGGCGCTCTTCCACACCGCGTCGGGAGTGATCGTCGGGGCCGGTTGGCTCATGATCCTCGGTGCGTTCGTGGCGTCGCTGTTCACGGAGGCCGACCCTGTCGAGGCGATCGGCACCGCCGCAGACGCGATCCTGCCGGGGCTCGGCCCGGTGCTGCTGTGGTCGGCGCTGCCTGCGCTCATCACGGTCATCACGATCAACATCTATGCCGCGAGCATCGAGCTCATCACGGTCGCCGATTCCTTCCGGCCGGTGCGGCCGACGCGGATGACCCGTATCGTCGCGTGCTCGCTCGTCGGTCTCGGCGGTCTGCTGGGTGCCGCATTCTCGACGGGGGAGTTCCTCGAGTCGTTCGGCAGCTTCCTCGTCGTGCTGCTGTACGTGCTGGTGCCCTGGACCTCGGTCAACCTCGTCGACTATTACCTGGTGCGTCGTGGGCGCTACGCGGTCGCGGAGATGTTCCGCCCGCACGGCCTGTACGGCGCATGGGGCTGGCGCGGGATCACGGCGTACGTCGTCGGGATCGCCGCGATGATCCCGTTCGTCGTCACGACCTGGTTCACCGGTCCGGTGGCAACCGCCATCGGCGGGATCGACATCGCTCTGTTCGTCGGCCTCATCGCCTCGGCGATCGCCTACGTCGTCCTCGCGCGCGGTCTCGACCTGGACGCGGAGAGGCGACTCGCCCGCGAGGAGGCGAATGCCGCCGGCATCCGCTCCGTGAGCTTCGGCGCCGACCGCGGCTGACGGGCGCTTCAGGAAAAGCGAAAGGCCCTCTGACCTGGATTTCTCCGGGCCAGAGGGCCTTTCATTTGTTGCGGGGACAGGATTTGAACCTGCGACCTCCGGGTTATGAGCCCGGCGAGCTACCGAACTGCTCCACCCCGCGGCACAAGGAATAACCTATCACGGATGTCGGAGGTGCGCGAATCGAGCCCGACCCCCCGGGCGTGTGGGGGAGGATGAGCACATGACCTCCGCCGCCGTGCCCGTCGCCGTCTGCCAGTTCGCACCCACCGACTCCCGCGAGCGGAATCGCGAGCGCGTCGCCGAGCTGACCGCACAGGCCGCAGCCAGGGGTGCCCGACTCGTCGTCTTCCCCGAGTACTCGAGCTACTTCGTCGACCCGATGGACGAGTCCCTCGCGGCGAACGCCGAGACGCTGGACGGGGAGTTCGTGTCGTCGCTGCGCGCCGCGGCATCCGACCACGGCGTCGTCATCGTCGCGGGACTCGTGGAGCAGGCCTCCGACGCCGGGCACGTGCGCAACACGGTCGTCGCCGTCCGAGGCGACGGCATTCTCGCCACGTACCGCAAGCAGCACCTGTACGACGCTTTCGGGCAGACGGAGTCGGACTGGGTGGAGGCCGGTGACCTCGACGCGGCTGCGACCTTCGAGGTCGCCGGTATCCGCTTCGGGCTGATGACCTGCTACGACCTCCGGTTCCCCGAGGTGGCGCGCACGCTCGTCGACGACGGAGCCGACGCGCTGGTCGTGCCGGCCGAATGGGTGCGCGGCCCCCTCAAGGAGCACCACTGGACGACGCTGCTCGCCGCCCGCGCCATCGAGAACACCGCGTACGTGATCTCGGCCGACCACCCGACGCCCATCGGAGTGGGACACTCGCAGATCGTCGATCCGCAGGGCGTCGTGCTCGCGGGAGCCGGCACGACCGAGGGCATCGCGGTGGCCACGGTCGAGGCGGCGTCGATCGAGCGCGTCCGCGCGGCGAACCCGTCGCTGCGCGTGCGGCGCTACCGGGTGGTCCCGCGCTGATCGGTCTCTCCGCGGCCGCCGTGGTCGCGCGGCCGATCAGAATCCGGCGGCGAGTCTGGCCGCGGCGTCTTCCAGCACCTCGACGCGCTTGCACGCCGCGAAGCGCACGAGTCCCGCGTAGTCGTCGCGGTGCTCCGGGGAGACGAACGCCGTGAGCGGGATCGCGACCACGCCGGCACGCTCCGGCAGCGCGCGGCAGAAAGCCGCGGCATCCGCTCCGCCGAGCCCCGAGGCGTCCGCCACCGTGAAGTAGCCGCCCTGGGGCGGGTGCACCGTGAAGCCCGCTGCGCGCAATCCGGCGCCGAGGATCTCGTGCTTGTGGGCCATCGTGCGCGCGGCATCCGTGAAGAACCCCTCGCCCAGCCGCAGCCCCACGGCCACCGCCGGCTGGAACGGAGAGCCGTTCACGTAGGTCAGATACTGCTTGACCGTGAGGACGGCCGTGATGAGCTCGGCCGGTCCGTGCACCCAGCCGATCTTCCAGCCCGTCGCCGAGAAGGTCTTGCCCGCCGAGGAGATCGTGAGGGTGCGCTCCGCCGCACCGGGGAGCGTCGCGATCGGGGTGTGCGGGTCACGGAACGACAGGTGCTCGTACACCTCGTCCGTCACGATGACCGCGTCGTGCAGCTCGGCCAGCCGGACGATCTCCGTCAGCACGTCTCGATCGAAGATCGTGCCGGTCGGGTTGTGCGGATCGTTGACGAGGATGACCCGCGTGCGGTCGGTCACGGTCCGGGCCAGTCGCTCCAGATCGGGTTGGAACCCCGGTGCGCGGAGGGGTACGGTCCGCAGTCGTGCGCCCGCGAGAGCGACCGCGGCGGCGTAGGAGTCGTAGTACGGCTCGAACACGACGACCTCGTCGTCGGGTCCGTCGATGAGAGCGAGCAGGGTCGCGGTGAGAGCCTCGGTCGCCCCGGCGGTCACGATGACCTCGCGCTGGGGGTCGACCTCGAGCCCGTAGAACCGCCGCTGATGCTCGCTGATCGCGGCGAGCAGATCCGGGATGCCGCGGCCAGGCGGGTACTGGTTCTCACCGCGCGAGATCGCGGCCTTGGCCGCCTCGAGCACCTCGGCCGGACCGTCCTCGTCGGGAAAGCCCTGGCCGAGATTGATCGCGCCGGTTCGGGCCGCTGCCGCCGACATCTCTGCGAAGATCGTAGGTGCGACGGAACCGTCTGGTGCGAGCAGTCCGGCTCCTGCTGCCGTGCGCCGCCATGCGCCGGGGATGACACTCATGAACAACAGGCTAAGGCCATAGCGGAAACTCATCCTCGACATACGAAACGCACAGATATGAGGCGCACTCTGAAGGGGCGTTGTTGAAGGAGCACACACCATGAACGAAGACACCACCCCCGACCAGCCGGCACCCGCGTCGCACGACGCCGTGCCGTCCGCCCCGGCATCGTCCGACGTCGACCGTTCGACGACGGATGCCGCCACACCGACCCCCGCCGGCGAGGCGACCCCCGCCGCCGCTGCCTCCGGCATCCCCGCCGCTCCGGGCCGCGGCCACGAGGTCCCGCCGACGTTCACGTCGTCGCAGCCTGCGACTCCGGCGTTCGACGCGCCCACGTTCGAGGCACCGGCCGCGCACCTCGGCCAGGCGCCGACCGCACCGCAGGCACCCTACGGGGCACCGGCGCCGCAGGGCCCGGCCTTCCAGGGCTCGTCTCCGCACGGAGCGCCCACCGCGACCGCTCCGGGTGCCGCCTTCGGCATCCACACCGCGCAGCCGGTCGCCGGGTCTGCACCGGAGGGGCCGGCCGTCAAGACCAAGGAGAAGCCGCGCGCAGGCGTCAAGTTCGCCGCGATCGTCGTCGCTGCGGCTCTCGTCGGCGGTGTCGCCGGGTTCGGCGGCGGCGCGATCCTCACCGGCATCTCCAACCAGAACACCACGGGCGTCGCCCAGGGTCCCGAGACCGTCACCGTCAACAACCCCGGATCCGTCAACGAGACGACCGCCGTCGCCACCGCCGCGCTGCCGTCGGTCGTGACCATCGAGGTCGCCGGGTCCAACGAGGCCGGCAGCGGCTCCGGCGTCATCATCAGCAAGGACGGCTACGTCCTCACCAACACGCACGTCGTGACGCTCGGGGGAGCCGTGGCCGACCCGACGATCCGGGTCACCACCTCCGACGGACGCATCTTCTCGGCCACCGTCGTCGGCACCGACCCGATCTACGACCTCGCGGTCATCAAGCTGACCGACGCGAAGGACCTCACCCCGATCGACTTCGCCGACTCGTCCAAGCTCAACGTGGGCGACACCGCTGTGGCGCTCGGCGCGCCGCTCGGCCTGTCGAACTCGGTCACCACCGGTATCGTCAGCGCCCTCAACCGGAGCATCCAGATCCAGTCGTCCGCCCTTCCCGACTCGTCGTCGGAAGACGCGCCGCAGGAGCAGCAGTCGCCCGAGGAGGGCGACGGCCAGGGCCCGTTCCAGTTCGACCTCCCGGGGAACGGCTCGCAGCAGAGCTCGGAGAGCATCTCGATCGCCGTGATCCAGACCGACGCCGCCATCAACCACGGCAACTCGGGCGGTGCTCTGGTCAACAGCAAGGGCGAGCTCATCGGCATCAACGTCGCGATCGCGGGCTCCGGCAGCTCGGAGGAGTCGGGCTCCATCGGCATCGGCTTCGCGATCCCCTCGAACATCGCGAAGCGCGTGTCGGAGGAGATCATCGCCGACGGTGCGGCGACCCACGGCCTGCTCGGGGCATCGGTACGCGACGCCGCCAGTGCGGAGAACGCCTCGGTCTCGGGCGCCTACATCGCCGATGTCACGGGCGGGGGAGCGGCGGCCGCCGCGGGTCTCAAGGCCGACGACATCGTCACCGCCTTCAACGGCGTGCCGATCACGAGCGCCAATGACCTCACCGCCCAGGTCCGTGCCGCGGCCGCGGGCAGCGATGCCAAGGTCACGTACATCCGCGGTGGCAAGGAGTACGAGATCGACGTGACCCTCGGCCAGCTGGCCGGCTGACTCGACGACGCTCCTTCGCTCGCAGACAGGACGCCACCCCGCGATAGGCTCGCGGGGTGGCGTCCTTCTCGTTCGGCTCCGGCAATGCGGCCAAGCTGCTCCGGATCCCGCTGTACCTCGTGGGGCGCATCGGCACTCTCGTCATACCCCGAGGGACGCGCTGGGTGTTCGGCTGCGGCGCGGGCATCGGCGACGGCGCGCTCGCCCTGCAGCGACTCGCAGCTTCGCAGGGGCACGACACCCTGTGGTTGACCTCGTCCGAGCGAGAGGAGCGCGACGCTGCGGCCCTCGGCATCCGCACCGTTCCGAAGTCGGGCCTCCGCGGGTGGTGGGCCACCGCGCGAGCGGGAGTCATCGTGGTCACGCACGGGCTCGGCGATGCGAACCGCTACGCGAACTCCGGCGCTTTCATCGTGCAGCTGTGGCACGGCATCCCGCTCAAGCGCATCGGCCTGGACTCCCCGGCGACGACGCAGGTTCCCGCGGTCCCCGGGGCACCGCTGCTGCGCACGCTCGTGGCGTTCCTGTACCGACGCGCCGCGCAGCGGATCCGAGTGCTCCCCGCCGCGTCGCATCGGTCGCGCGGGCGGCTGGAATCGGCTTTCGGTCTCGGCGACGATCGGGTCGTCGTCACGGGCGAGCCTCGTGTCGACGTGCTGTCGGCGGGAGAGCCTGCCGAGCGGCGCGCGGCGGCATCCGCTCTTCTGCAGCGCACGGTCGGTGACCTGTCCGGCGCCCGCACCGTGCTGTACGCGCCGACCTGGCGCGACGGCGCCCCGGACCCCGCGGTGCCCAGCCCGGACCAGTGGGCACGCATCGTCCGTGCACTCGAGGAGCGCGATGCCGTGCTGCTCGTGCGGTCGCACCCGCTGGGAGAGGGGCACTACAGCCCGCCGACGCCCACCGCCCGGGTGCGGATGCTCGGCGCGAGCCTGCTCCCGGACGTCACGCCTGCACTGCCGGCCGTCGACGTGCTCGTCACCGACTACTCCTCTCTCGCCTACGACGTCGGACTGCTCGGGATGCCGGTGATCCACCTCGCACCGGACGCCGAGGAGTACGCCGAGACGAGAGGGTTCTACGGTCGCTTCGAAGACGTCGCCGGTGACGATGCGGCTCAGGACTGGGAGGGCGTGATCGCGCAGCTGGCCTCGCTGCTCGACGACGAGAGCGCCTTCCGGGCGAGGTCGGAGCGTTCCGATACGCTCAGCGCGGAGATGCATGCGTTCCGCGACGGCGGCAACACCCGACGCGTGTACGACAGGATCCGTGCGCGGGGAGTCCCTGCGCCGAAGGGAGCAGCATGACCACCGCCCTGATCGACGAGGCGGCGGAGACCCTGGTGGTCGCGGGGACCGGGGAGCGTCCGACCAGCGCGTCCCTCGTCGGACCCCGCGCACGGGTCGACGGCCGCATCACCGGCGGCGGCAAGACCTGGAAGGCGACCTTCCCGCTCCGTGCGTCCCGCTGGGGCGGAGCCGAGCTCCCGCTGCCGACCGGCGAGTACCGCATCCGCATCCCCGGTGTCGAGCTCGACGACCTCTCCGTCGCTCCCCGCCTCCTGCCGGGTCTGCGCATCGCCGTCGAGAAGGCGACCGCCCGGGTGGCCGCGCCGATCGACCCCGTCTACGAGACCGCCGAGGGGCAGTCCACGCTCGAGGGGCGCTACGTCACGCACTCCGGAGCGACCGAGAACGCGGTGTTCTTCGAGAGCTTCTACGGCCGCAGCGTCGGCTGCAACCCGCGGGCCATCGATCGCGCGCTCGCCGCGCAGGCCCCGTCTGTGACGCGTTACTGGAGCGTCGTCGATCTGTCGGTGGCGGTGCCCGAGGGGGCGATCGCCGTCGTCGAGGGGAGCCCGGAGTGGTGGCGCGCCCGAGCCGCGGCGAGGCTGCTCGTCGTGAACGACTGGCTGCGACGCCGATTCGCGCGCAAACCAGGCCAGCGGGTGCTGCAGACCTGGCACGGCACGCCCCTCAAGCGGCTCGCGCTGCATCGGCCGGGATTCGATCCGCGGCGCATGGCGGCGGTCGTCAAGGAGTCGCGTCGCTGGGACGTGCTGCTCGCGCAGAACACGTACGCCGAGCGCGTCCTGCGCAAGGCATATGCGTTCTTCGGGCGTCCGATCTGGGTCGAGGGGTATCCCCGCAACGACGCGCTCGTCACGGGCGACCCCGCCGCCATCCGATCCGCGCTCGGCATCGGCGAGCAGGAGCGCGTGCTGCTCTACGCCCCCACGTGGCGCGACGACCGCGCCGAGATGGTCGACTTCGTCGACCCCGAGCTGCTCGCGCAGCAGACCGACTCCGTCGTGCTCGTGCGCGGCCATTCGCGCACGATCGACACGGATCGCGACCGTGCCGGGGCCCGCGTGATCGACGTCACCGGCTACCCGGAGACCTCGCAGCTGCTCCTCGCCGCGGACGCGCTCATCACCGACTACTCCTCGGTGATGTTCGACTACAGCGTCACGGGCAAGCCCCTCTTCTTCCTCGTGCCCGACCTCGACCACTACCGCGGTCAACTGCGCGGCTTCTACTTCGATCTCGAGGCGCGTGCCCCCGGTCCGCTGGTCCGCACGCAGGAGGAACTCGTGGCAGCGCTCGCCGACGAGGGGGTCCGAGCCGCCTACGCGTCGCGCTATGCGGCGTGGCAGGCGCAGTTCAACAGTCGGGACGACGGTCGCGCCGCAGAGCGCGTCGTCGCCCGCATCCTCGATCAGGGCTTCGTCACCCGCTGACCCCGGTCGCGGACGCGTCCGTCAGGGGAGAGGCGTGTTCCTGGTGCCCAGTCGCGAGGCGTCGACGGTGTCGCGCGCACCGCGCAGCACACCGCCGAGGAACCCGATGCCCCAGGAGAGGTGCATGGTCGGCATCACGATCGCCGTCCACATCCGCTGACGCGGCCCGCCACCGCCCGGCAGCGCCGCGACCGCGAGCACGAGCAACACGTAGACGAGCAGCGGCAGGTACAGCAGTGCGGAGAGCACCCACGAGAGCACTTGGCCGACGACGCCCGTCAGCTGCAGCACGGCGAGGACGACGGCCGCGGCGACGATCGCGACGAGCGCCGGCGGGGCGAAGAAGCGGATGCCGTTGCGGCGCCCGAACCGGCGGACGAGCTCGCCCCGCCAGGCGCCGGTCGCACGGAACTGCCGTGCGAGGCGGATCCAGCTCTCCCGGGGCCAGTAGGTCACCGACAGCCGGGGGTCGAACCACACGAGGTGACCGGCCTGGCGGATGCGGAGGTTGAGCTCCCAGTCCTCGCCGCGACGGATGGACTCGTCGAAGAGGCCGACCTCTTCGACGACCGCCCGACGCATCACGCCGAGATAGGCGGACTCTGCCTCTCCCTCCTGCGTCCCGCCGTGGTAGGCGCCGCCGCCGAGACCCACGGGGGAGTTGTAGAGCCGGGCGACGGCTTTCTGGAAGGGTGTGCGGCCGTCGGCGCGCATGACGCCGCCGACGTTGGCGGCACCGGTGCGCTCGAGGGTGGCGAGAGCGCGCGCGGCGTACCCGGGCGACAGCTCGGAGTGCGCGTCGACCCGGATGATGGTGTCGTAGCGGCTGGCGCGGATCGCTGCGTTGAGGCCGACCGGGATGTGGGCTTCGGGGTTGTCGACGAGGCGGATCCGGTCGTCTGCGGCGGCGAGGCGCTGAGCGAGCTCCGTCGTCCCGTCGCTCGACGGGCCCAGGGCGAGCACGAGCTCGGCCGGTACCGACAGCTCCTGCGAGAGCACCGAGCCGACGGCGTGCTCGAGATAGTCGCGTTCGTTCAGCACGGGCATGACGAACGACACCCCTGCCCCTGTGGCGTCGTCGTCTCTGTCTGGCACACCATGATCATGGCACGAGCGCTCGACCGTTCCCTGATGCGTCGCCGTCCGGGACCTCGGCACGTCAGGGCGGGCCGACGCCACTCGGTATCCTGGAGGGATGGGTGCACTCTCCGATGCGAAGAAGGCCTACCGACTGCTGAAGCGCGCGCTGGCCTCCCGGAAGGCCGTGCAGAGGGTTCGTCGCCGGCTCGCCGAGCGCGATCCGCACCCGGCCGGCCACTATCAGGTGGCCGTGTACTTCGCCGACGGCGACGTGAACATGTACCAGATGCGCCAGTGGTATCGGCCGCTCCTCGAGCTCTCGAAGCGCTGGCCCGTCGTGGTGCTCTCCCGGGCGGCGACCGGCGCCGACAGACTCCTCGACGAGGACGGCCCGCCCGTGGCCTTCGTGCCGACCGTCAGGGATCTGGAGCGCTTCGTCTCGACGCAGGACATCCGCGTCGTCCTCTACGTCAACCAGAACACCCGCAACTTTCAGATGTTCCGGTACGGCCGCCGGTGGCACGTGTTCATCAACCACGGCGAGTCCGACAAGATGTACATGACCACGAACCAGTACAAGGCGTACGACTATGCGCTGGTCGCCGGTCAAGCGGCCCGCGACAGGCTCGCGCGAACGCTCTGGGACTACGACATCGACCGCCGGACCATCGAGATCGGGCGTCCGCAGGCCGACCACTACTCGGGAGCCCTGCCCTACACCGCCGACGACCGGACGGTCGTGCTCTACGCCCCGACCTGGGAGGGCGACCGCCCGAGTGCCCACTACGGCTCCATCGCCTCGCACGGCGAGGCGCTCGCCGCGGCGGTGCTGGCGTCGGGCAAGCACCGTCTGATCTATCGTCCGCACCCGCGCAGCGGTGTCGTCGACCCGGAGTACGGTGCCGCGCATCGTCGGATCCTCGCGGCGATCTCCGCCGCGAACAGTGCCGATCCCGGTGCGCAGCACGTCTACGACGACGGTCCTGAACTCGGGTGGCAGCTCGCGGCGGCCGACGTCGCCGTGGTCGACATCTCGGCGATGGTCTACGACCGCCTGGCGGTGGGCAAGCCCCTGATGATCACGCGACCCGTCGACGAGCGCGCGGAGGTCGACACGAGCGGCTACCTCTCGGACTGCGAATGGCTCGATGCGGACGCCGCGGCCGACATCCTCGCCCACGTCGAGAGGGTCCGTGCCGACGAGGCGGCGACCGCTCGTCTGCGCATGTGGGTGCAGCACTACTTCGGCGACACGACACCGGGTGTCGCGACCGCGAAGTTCCACGCGGCGATCGAGCGGCTCATGACGGAGTGGGACGAGTGGCAGGCACGCGAGATCGGCGCCGTGCGCGGTGACGAGGACGACGATGACGACGAGGCGGACGAGGAGATCTGATGATGGATCTGCAGCGCACCCGCGAGGTCTCGTCCCGAGTCGAAGAGCTCGAGGAAGTCGGGTCGACCAATGCGGCGCTGCGGGTGCTATCGGCGGATGCCGACGGCTGGCCGCACTTGTCCATGCTCCTCACCGCGAATCAGACCGCGGGACGCGGCCGTCTCGACCGCACCTGGTCCGCCCCCGCCGGATCGGCGCTCGCTGTGTCCGTCGTGCTGTGTCGTCTCCCCGACGACCCGGAGGCGCGCGGCTGGATCCCGCTCGCGGCGGGTGTGGCGATGACGGATGCTGTCGCCGCGCAGCTCCCAGACCGCACCGTCGCGGTGAAGTGGCCGAACGACGTGCTCGTCGACGGGCGCAAGATCTGCGGCATCCTCGCCGAGGCGACCGGTGACGCCGTGATCGTCGGAAGCGGCGTGAACACCGCGATGACGGAGGCCGAGCTGCCGGTTCCCACGGCGACGTCCTTCGCCGTGCTGGGAGCGACCGTCGACGTCGACCGTCTGCTCGCGACCTACCTCGAGCGGCTGTCGGCATCGATCGAGGCGCTCGCGGAATCCGGCGACGCGGTGTCGAGCGGTCTGCATGCCGCCGCCGTCGAGCGGTGCGTGACGCTCGGTCTCGACGTGCGCGTGTCGCTGCCGGGGGACCGGTTCCTCGAGGGCAGGGCCGAGACCATCGACGAGGACGGACGCCTGGTCGTGCGCGCGGGCCAGGAGACGCATGCGGTGTCGGCGGGAGACGTCGTGCACGTCCGCCCGGCCCAGCCCTGACACGCGGAGTCACGGGAGAGCGGGTTTGTCCGTGATGGCGGGCACAATGGAGGGGTGACCCAGCCCGTGACCCTCGGCGGTCGGCCGACGATGCCGCCTCCCGGCGTGCCGTCGGAGGAACTGCTCATCGCCCGCTTCCGCGGTCACGCGCGTCGGCTGACGTGGTCGGCTCTCGTGCTCATCGTGGTCTTCGGCGGCACGGGATACTTCTTCGACAACCTCCCCGAGCCGTTCGAGAACTGGATGCTGCTGAGCGCCGCGGGCGCCCTGATCCTCCTGCTCGTCGTGGTGCCGTGGATCGTGTGGTGGTCTCGCACCGTCACCGTGACGACCCGGCGCGTGATCGTGCATCACGGCGTCGGCGCGCGGAACAGGCAGGAGATGTCGCACGCCAGGGGATACACGATCGGTGTCCGACGCGGCGCCCTGCAGAGGCTGTGGGGAGCGGGGACGATCACTCTCTCGAACGGCGTCGATGCACCGCTCCGCCTCGCGAACGTGCCGAACGTGAGGCTGGTGCACGAGACCCTTGCCGACCAGATCGAGGTCAGCCAGATCCTGGCGCACCGCGACGCGCAGTCCGTGCAGGACGGGACGCCGACCTTCTGAGCGGCTGCCCCGTACTCGTGTGAACGAGCCTCGCGCGGATGCGGAAGAATGGTCCCGACGAATGGAGGCGGCACATGGCGCTGCGCGTGGGCGTGATCGGTGGAGGCCAGCTGGCCAGGATGATGATCGCTCCGGCGGTCGAACTCGGGCTCGATCTGCGGGTGTTTGCGGAGAGCGAGGGCATGTCGGCCCAGCTCGCGGCCACAGCCGTCGGGGACTACCGCGACCTCGACACGGTCAGGGCGTTCGTGAAGGACGTCGACGTCGTCACATTCGACCATGAGCACGTGCCGCAGGAGGTCCTCCGGGCGCTCGTCGCCGAAGGGGTCGAGGTGCATCCGGGACCGGATGCCCTGCAGTTCGCGCAGGACAAGCTCGTGATGCGCGCGCGGCTCGCCGAACTGGGCGTTCCCCAGCCCGACTGGGCGCCGGTGCGCGACGCCTCCGAGCTCCAGGCCTTCCTCGACGCGCACGACGGTCGGGGAGTGGTCAAGACTCCTCGCGGCGGCTATGACGGCAAGGGCGTACGCGTGGTGCGTGCGGCGGGCGAGGCGCAGGACTGGTTTGAGGCGCTCGCCGACGGCGAGGCGTTGCTCGTGGAGGAGCTCGTCGGTTTCGTCCGCGAACTCGCTCAGCAGGTGGCGAGGCGTCCGAGCGGCGATGTGGTCGCGTATCCCGTCGTCGAGACCGTGCAACGCGACGGCGTGTGCGCCGAGGTCATCGCCCCGGCGCCGGCCGCCGCCGAGCGCCTCGTGCAGGTGGCCGAGGGCATCGGGCGACAGATCGCCGAAGGTCTGGGCGTCACCGGCATGCTCGCGGTCGAGCTCTTCGAGACCGACGACGAGCGGATCCTCGTGAACGAGCTCGCCATGCGCCCCCACAACAGCGGCCATTGGAGCCAGGACGGAGCGGTGACGGGCCAGTTCGAGCAGCACCTCCGTGCCGTCGCCGACCTGCCGCTCGGCGACCCGACTCCCCGGTCGCCGTGGTCGGTCATGATCAACATCCTCGGCGGCCCCCAGGAGGGCACGATCGGGGAGCGTTTCGCCAGCGCCATGGTCGAGCACCCGTCTGCGAAGATCCACACCTACGGCAAGGATCCGCGTCCCGGCCGCAAGGTGGGCCACGTGAACGTCTCGGGCGACGATCTCGACGACGTCGTGTACGTCGCCAGGGCGGCGGCAGCGCACTTCGAGTGAGAGCTGCAGCGGCTCGACGTTCCTCGCGTGCCGTTCGGGGGATCTCACAGCCGCAGACCGTAGCCTGAGTGGGTGACTGAGCCACTGCACTCCTCTGCCGCTCCGCTGGTCGGCGTCGTCATGGGTTCCGACTCGGACTGGCGCGTGATGAGCGACGCATCCCAGGCGCTCAGCGACTTCGGGATCCCGCACGAGGTCGAGGTCGTCTCGGCTCATCGCACCCCCGACAAGCTCATGCAGTACGCCCGCGAGGCGCGCGGCCGCGGCATCCGGGTGATCATCGCCGGCGCCGGCGGCGCGGCTCATCTGCCTGGCATGCTCGCCTCGATGACCGCGCTGCCCGTCATCGGCGTCCCTGTCCCGCTCGCCTACCTCGACGGCATGGACTCGCTGCTGTCGATCGTGCAGATGCCCGCCGGCATCCCCGTGGCCACGGTCTCGATCGGCGGGGCGAAGAACGCCGGACTCCTCGCGGTGCGGATCCTCGGCTCGTCCGACGACGATCTCGCCGATCGCGTCGAGGCATATGCACTCGACCTCGAAGCGCAGGTCGAGGAGAAGAACGAGCGGCTGAAGGGCTCGCTGTGACCCTCGCGCCGCCGCGTGGTGCGGCGCGACCCCTGATCGAGACGCGCCCGATGCGGAATCCGGATACCGCGGATGCCGGCATGATGACCAAGCGCGGGTGGTGGGTCGTTCTCCTGAACGTTCTCATCCCCGGTTCTGCGCAGGTGGTCGCCGGGAACAGGAAGCTCGGGCGCTTCGGTCTGGGAGCGACGCTGCTGTCGTGGCTCCTCGTGGTCGTCGCGGTGGGGTTGGCGCTGTTCGCCCGCCCGGTCTTCCTCTGGCTCACGGTCGGTGGCGGATGGATCTCCGCCGCGGTTCTCACGATCGTCCAGGTGCTGCTCATCGCGTACATCGTGCTGTGGATCGTGCTGACGTTCGACGCGCTGCGCGTCGTGAGGCTGGTGCGAATTCCGGGACCATCGAAGTTCGCGATCCCGCTCGTCGCCCTCCTGATCCTCGGGCTCGTCGGGGGTTCGACCGCCTACGCATCGACCATCGTGGGCTCGGCGCGGAACACCATCTCGACGATCTTCGGTCAGAGCGGGCCGAGCCTGCCGCCGAGCGACGGGTACTACAACATCCTCCTCCTCGGAGCGGACAGCGGCGACGGCCGCGATTCGATGCGGTTCGACAGCATCTCCGTGGTCTCGGTGAACGCCGATACCGGGGCGGTCACGATCACGGGTATCCCGCGCGAGCTGCCGAACGCGCCGTTCAGCGAGGGCAGCCCGATGCAGGCGCTCTACCCGAACGGCTTCGAGGGGCACAGCTCGAACTCCTGCGGCTGGAACGGGTGGATGAACCACGTTCGCAACGCCGCGGAGATCTGCCGCGAAGACGGCGGCAAGAGCCTGTACCCGGATGCGGCTGCTCACGGCTCCGATCCCGGTATCGAGGCGACGAAGGATGCCGCGGAAGGTGTGCTCGGCATCGAGATCCCGTACTACGTGTTCGTCGACATGCACGGCTTCGCCGCCCTCGTCGACGCGCTCGGCGGTGTGGACATCAATGTCACGGAGCGACTGCCGAAGGGCGGACCGCCCGATGGCGTGGACCCGCATGACGTCGATGCGTGGGCGATCGGCTGGATCGAGCCGGGGCAGCAGCACATGGACGGCGATACCGCGCAGTGGTACGCGCGTTCGCGGTACACGACCAGCGACTGGGATCGGATGAAGCGTCAGCGTGAGCTGCAGGAGGCGATCCTCGCGCAGTTCACCCCGCAGACGGTGCTGACCCGGTTCAACGAGGTCGCGGCGGCGGGGACGGCGCTCATCAGCACCGACCTCCCTCAGGACAAACTGCCGGAGTTCTTCGACCTGATGACGAAGGCGAAGGAGCAGACGGTCACCACCATCGAGCTCACTCCGGACAACGGCATCGACGAGCACTCGCCCGATTACGCCTACATCCACGAGCTCATCCAGCAGACGCTGCACCCGCCGACACCCACTCCGACGCCTGCTCCCTGAGTCCGGCTCCTGAGGCGATCGGTCGGGAATCAGCACCGGGCGCACGAACAAGCCCCGGCCACCGGGCGCCTGAGTAATCGTGATGGCGGCCGTGCGCACGAGTACGCTCACGGCCGCCGGGCGCACGAGGTGCCCCACGGCCACCGTGCGCATGAGGTGAGCCCCACGGCCAGCGGGCGCACGAATAAGCCCACGGCCACCTCCCGGAAGTGAGAGGGGCGGCCGTGGGCCTTTCCGGTTCAGGACCGGATTCGCCAGGCGACGGTGATCGGAGGGGGAGGGATCACCGTCGCCCAGTCGATTCCCGCAGGGCGGGAATCTGATCTCGGCACGCGCGCGTCAAGGTGCGCGCGTACGTGAGCGATCAGGCGCGCTTGCGGCGAACGATCCCGGTGGCGACGAGGGCGCCTCCACCGATGAGCGCAGCGGCACCTGCACCGAGCAGCCACGGCGACACGCTGCCACCGGTGAGGGCCAGCTCGAGTCCGTCGCCCGTGAGAGCCAGCTCTGTGCCGGCGGCAGCCGGGTCGTGGTGGCAGCTCGAGCCGACGACGGCTCCGCCGGACACCGTGACACGAGCCGTGTAGGACGATGCGCCCTGGGCCGTGGCCCCGGCGGCACCCTGCGACCGGTCGAAGGTGATCGCGTACGTGCCTTCGCCACCAGCGGGCGGACGGAACGACACGACCAGGCTGCCGTCGGCAGCGGCGGTGTTCCCCGACACGGCCGCGTCAGCGGCGTTCGCGCCAGAGACCGATACACCGAGAACCTCGGACGGCTGGTAGTAGCCGGCGGCGAACTCGATGGTGGACGCGCCGCAGGAGTTGATGACCGGGTCATCGACCGAGACGCGCGGCGTGTCCGCGTACGAATCGGAAGCGGTCGGCACGACCGTCGCGGCGGAGGCGACAGCGGGTGCCATGAGCACCAGTGCGCCAGCGGTCAGGCTGATGGCAGCCAGTTTCTTCAGCATGATTCTCCCCAGAAATTCACGCGGAATCGCATCCGGACACACCCCTGCATCCGATTGCGTGGGTTCCTCCTGTCCCCACGACAGGATTGGTGAACCCAGTTATTCCCCAGTGGACAAGAGACTACATCACGGTCTGACGGAAGTCACGATCCGCAGACAAGTTCTTCACGAGACATTTCGGGATTCCGGATCATCGGTGTGTGCTCGACGTCGGTCAGGCGGTTTCCCGCGCCCGTGCCCTGGAAGTCCACGGTGATGGTGGCCGACTCGCCGGGGGCGAGGAGCACCTCGTGCTGGACGATCGAGCGCGTTCCGAGCAGCGCTGTCTGGACGTTGTCCGCGCCGCCGCCCTCCTGCTCGACGCGCGACGGCGTCGCGCCCTCCGGGCCGTACACCGCGATCAAGGTGCGGACGGAACCGGGTTCGACGCCGAACGCTCCGGCGCCCGTCACGTAGGAAGGCAGAGACGTCGCGGCATCCGCGGGTGCGTCGTTCGTCCACGTCACCCGGACCCGCGTGGTCGGGTGGCCCTCGCACGTGCCGAGGGACGTCGTGATGACGGCATCCGTGTAGTAGTCCATCTTGGCGCCGGTGGTGTCGTTGAAGAGCACTCCGACGTGACTGGTCGCGTCGTCGCGGGGGAGCGCGCCGCCGAGGGCGGTCCCGGCCAGCAGTTCCTCCTCGTCCTCGTGAGCGCTCCAGATGCGGATGCGATCCTGGTCGGCCGATGTCGCGAGAGCGGCGACCAGAGCCTTCGGATCGGTCCCGGAGAGTGCGGCCCCGAACAGCGCCCCTGCGGCCTGCGCGAAGACCTGGTCCTGCGCCGCCGGATCGGGAACGGCGGTGTAGATCCCGGAGAGGAGCAGACTCACGACGTCGTCCTCCGTCACCGTGAACGGCCCGAAGGCAAGAGGTCCCGTCGCTGCGAGCAGGTTCTCGGTCATCACGGCATCCACAGCGATCACTCCGTCGACCGGCGTGCCGAAGCGCTGCTGCCAGCGGGCGGCGACGAGCGGGCCTGCCTCCGTGAAGTCGGGGATGTTGGTGATGTTCTGCAGGTAGCGACCGGGGCGGTCCTCGAACAGCGCGACCGACGACTCGCTGAGGGGGAGCGACTCGGTCAGGGCGGGGAAGTCCATCGTCGACGCCTGCTGCAGCAGCGAGATCTGCCCGTTCTCCGCGTGCAGGAGAGCGATCGCCCCGATGATGCCGCCCGACGAGCGCAGTTCCGCATTGTTCTGCATCGCGATCACGTAGTTCCTCGGGCCCTCCGCGCCGAGCATGCTGGGCAGCAGCGCTGCCGCGCCGTGCAGCGAACCCACGACCGTCGCCGCCTGCGTGACGGCCGAGCGCATCTCGCCGACCGCATCGGCCAGAGGAGGGAGCGTCGCATCCGCGTCGATGGCGAGCGCGCGCTCCTCGGCGGCGCTCAGCGTGGCGGCGGCGTCGGCCAGGGGTGGCTCGATCGTGGCGAAGGGCGTGAGGTCGATCCGCCCCCCGGAGAACCCGAGGCTCGCGAGGTCGAGCCTGCCTGCGACATCGAGGACGGGGACGAGGGCGTCCGACGCGACCTCGTCTGCGATCTCGGCGACGTCGCTGACGGCCGAGAAGTTCGGGCCGATCCAGGGCAGCACGCCGAACGCGTGCCACACGGGGTCGGAGGTGAGTCCGTGAGCGGACTCCGCGTGATGGGCGATGCGGTCGGAGAGCCTGGTCGCCTTCTCGAGATCGCCCTCTCCGATCGCCGCCTTCAGCTGAGACGACGACGTCGACACCCGCTGCAGGTCGCTGACCGCACCGATGCCGCGTATCGTCACCCACCCGATCGCGAGCACGAGAAGGGTCAGGATCACGCCGACGGTCCACCGCAACCATCGGCGACGTACCGGCAGGCGTCCGTCACTCACCCCTGCATTCAAGCATGCGCTGCATATCACCGTCGCTCCGCGCCGCCTCCGAGATTCGGCGGGCCCGGAGATTACGCTGGTCACATGGGTGCTCGGTTGCGTGTCGTTCTGGATCAACTGGTGCACGTCGTCGATCAGGACCAGGCCTGGGCGGCGCTCGACCTGACACGTGCTCTCGTCGACACGGCGCCGTCAGGATGCGACGTCGAAGCGATCGTCCCCGCTCAGGGCGAGGTCACGGTGCCGGGGCTGTCCGGCGTGCACCGGCTGTCGCTCGCGCGGCGGGAGCTCGCGGCATCCTGGCAGATGGGGATCGCGCCAGGGATCGGGGGCGGCCTCATCCATTCCGCGTCGCTGATGGCGCCGCTCGTGCGGCATGACCGGGTGCACGACAACGATCAGACGACCGTCACGCTGTGGGACCTGAGGGCATGGGATGCCCCGGAGACACTGGCGAAATCCGCGGTCTCCTGGAATCGCGCGATGCTCAAGCGCGCCGCCAAGCACGCGGACGCCGTCGTCGTGCCCACGCACACGATCGGGGCGCGGCTCGCGGAGATCGCGAAGCTGGGGGAGAGGATCCGGGTCATCCCCGGAGCGGCGCCCACGGGATTCGTCGTCCCGCTCGACGCGGCGCAACGCCGTGCGACCCTGACCATCCCCGACCGCTACATCGTGGTCACCGGACGACCCGCGACCATCGAGGCGGGTTTCCGAGCGGCGCTCGCCGCCGGCGCGGATGCCGTGGTGCTCGATGCAGCAGAGGGCGCGGAGCCCAAACTGGCGGAGATCGCGGCCGCGTCAGGACTCCCCGAGTCGCGTGCCCGCATCCGCTCCGCCCTTTCCGCCGAGGATCGGGCCGCTGTTCTCGCCGGTGCCGCGGCCTTCGTCGCGACGGACGACGTCGCGGCGTGGCCGTGGCGCGCGGTCGAAGCCATGACGCTGGGTGTCCCGGTCGTCGCACTCGACACAGGAGTGCATCGTGATGTCGTCGCGGATGGCGGCGCTCTCGTCGCCGAGGACGACATCGAGGATGCGGTGGTGGACGCGACGGGATCCGGCGCGCGACGCCTCAGCGTGCTGGCCGCCGACCGCTCGCGCGCCTTCTCTTGGCATGGAGCAGGAGAACGCGTCTGGGGGCTGCACGCCGACCTGTAGAGCGCTGTGCGTCGCCTCGAAGTGCGCTGAACGAAGCCTGTGCGTTCAAAGACACGCCGATCGAAATCTGCGGATTTCTTGCAACAGTGGCATCATCACGTAACTTCCGTCACACTGGTCACATGTCTCGACGTGCCCCACGCTCTCGAAACACCATGAGGACGACCCGAATCCTCGCCACCTTCGCCGCAGTGACGGCTCTCGTGGTCGGTGTGCTTCTTCCCTCTGCCTCCGCTTCGGCGTTGACCGCGGGTACCGGAATCGTGCAGTCGCGCGACGTCAAGACGACGCTGGTCGGTTTCAACCCGGGCAACATGATCAGCGACGCGGTGTTCACGGCGAAGGACACCATGACGGAAGCGCAGATCCAGGCCTTCTTCAACAGCAAGGTCTCGCGCTGCCTCGGTGGGTCCGACCAGTACGGTCCGATCATCTGCCTCAAGGACTACTCGATCACCTCGGTGAATCGTCCGGCCGACCGCTACTGCGACGGCTACACCGGCGCGCCGAACGAGTCGGCGGCTCGCATCATCTATCGCGTCGCTCAGTCCTGCGGGATCAACCCGCAGGTGCTCATCGTCATGCTCCAGAAGGAGCAGAGCCTGGTGACGCACACCTGGCCGAGCGGCAACAGATACTCCGCGGCCCTGGGGCAGGGATGCCCGGACGGCGGTGTCGCCTGTGATCCGGCCTACGTCGGCTTCTTCCATCAGATCTACGGTGCGGCCCGTCAGATGCAGATCTACATGGAGGGTCGCTACTTCACGTACTACGCCCCGGGCAAGACGTGGAACATCCTCTGGCGCGACCCGGTGAAGGTCAACGGCGTCTACACGAACGTGTGCGGGAGTGCTCCCGTGTACGTGGCCAATAAAGCCACATCCGCGCTCTACTACTACACGCCGTATCAGCCGAATGCCGCCTCGCTCGCTGCGGGGTACGGTCTCGGCGACAGCTGCTCGTCCCACGGCAACCGCAACTTCTACAACTACTTCACGGACTGGTTCGGGTCCACTCAGGTCCCTTCGGTGCCCACGCTGAGCTCTGTCAACTCCTCTGCCTACGTCGTGGGTATCGATTCTGCGGGAACCATGTGGGGTTACCCGTTCGCAAAGGCCGGATGGGGCGAGCGTAAGCAGCTCGCAAGCGGCCTCGGAAACTCGACCGCTTCCATGTTGGTCGAGGACCTGTCGGGAACGGGCAGCCGCGACCTGCTGGTGCGCCAGGGATCGCGAGTCCTCGCCTTGAAGGGCACGGGAAGCGCCTACAGCGATGCCCGCGACCTTGGCATCGACTGGAGCGGAGTCGTTCTCTCGACCTCTGCCGGCGATATCGATGGAGACGGCATCCCGGATGTCATCACCACCGACGCCGCAGGAAACCTCATGCTCTGGCGGGGTGACGACCGGGGTGGGCTCCGTCCCGCAGTTCGAATCGGTTGGGGATGGTCGGGGTTCAACGTTCTCATCGGAAACGTCGATCTCAACGGCGACGGTAGGCCCGATCTCCTCGGACGAGACGGGAGCGGCCGCCTCTGGGCCTTTTACGGAAATGGCGCAAGCGGGTGGATCAGCCAGCTGCAGCTCGGTCAGGGCTGGGGCGGCATGACGTCCATCTTCAGTCCCGGTGACTTCGATGGAGACGGCGTCGACGATATCCTCGCGCGCACGGCGGCCGGGGATCTCTGGCTCTACCGGGGTAACGGTGCAGGCGCGCTCGGTGCCAGCGCGATGGTGGGAAACGGCTGGTACTCACTCTCTGCGCTCGGGGGCAGCAGCTCCGCGGTCGTGCAGTCCCGCTCCCTTCCTGCCGGCGCAGGGGACGTGGACAAGGACGGCGCCCCCGATGTCTTGGCACTGAGTGCGCAAGGAACACTTCACGCCTATCGAGGCAACGGCTCCGGGGGCTGGAAGGGCGTACAGCAGGTCGGGTCGGGTTGGGTCCAGGGCGACCGCATGATCAATCTCGGCGACTTCAACGGCGATGGGATGATGGACATCGGTCGCATCACCGCTGACGGCGCGTTCCTGATGTATCCGGGGGTCGCTTCCGGAGGCTATGGTGCGGGGGTGACCATCGGCAACGGGTGGCACACGATCGATCTCGTCGTCGGCGGTCTCGACTACGACGGGGACCGTCTCCCCGATGTCCTCGGTCGTGACTCAGCCGGTCAGCTCATGCTCTACCGAGGAGACGGGAAGGGCGGTTGGATCGGCACCGGCACTCCTATCGGCTACGGCTGGGGGAGCGTTGGTCTGGCGTTCAATGCGGGCGATTTCGACGGTGATGGAAAGGGCGACCTGATCGTCCGCGGTGCGGACTCCAGCCTGGTCCTCTACCCGACGAACGGTAACGGTGGCTGGGGCACGCCTCGAGCCATCGGCTATGGCTGGGGTTCATTCACGTCGGTAGTCGGAGTCGGAGACTTCGACAGGAACGGGGCTCCGGATGTCGTCGCGCGGACGGCTACCGGGGAGCTGTACCTGTATCGGGGCAACGGCGTGGGCGGCTGGGCGAGTTCCTCGATCATCGGAACCGGGTGGAACGGCCTCGTCGCGATCGGCTGATCAGCGGAAGGCGGGCTGTCTGCGGCGCTTCCTCAGCGACCCGTAGGATACTAAGTGCGTTGCGGCGACCGCCGCCGCTGCTGAATGAGTGGGCCAGTGACAGATACCCGAGATCTTTTCGCCGTCGTCCCGCGTTCCGACTTCGAAGTCCCCGGCAAGAGCCGTGGCCTGATCGATGTCGTGCGCTGGCGCTATCTGCTCTACCTGCTGGTGCAGACGGGCGTCACCACGCGGTACCGCAACTCGGTGCTCGGCTGGACCTGGTCGTACGTGCGACCGGGCGCGCAGTTCCTCGTCTTCTGGGTGGTTCTCGGGCTCTTCCTGAGCCTCAACCGCGACATTCAGAACTATCCGATCTACCTGTTCTCGGGCATCGTCGTCATCAACCTCTTCTCGGAGGCGTTCAAGAATGCGACGACCTCGATCGTCAACAATGCCCCGCTCGTCCGCAAGGTCTTCCTGCCGCGGCAGTTGTTCGCTGTTTCGGCCGTGTTCGTCGCCTTCATCCACTTCCTGCCTCAGCTCGCACTGCTGCTGATCGTCTGCCTCTTCCTCGGCTGGATCCCCGGCGTCACGCTCCTCGGCATCGGAGCAGCGATCGCGGGGATGCTCATCGTCGCCGTCTTCGCGCTGGGGCTCGGCTTGTTCTTCGGTGCCATCAACGTCCGCTTCCGCGACGCCGAGAACATCGTCGAGCTCCTTCTCCTTCTCGCGACGTGGGCGTCGCCGGTGCTGTACGCCTGGACCATGGTGCAGGACGCGATCGGCAAGCTCGGCTGGCCGGACTGGGTCATGGAACTGTACTTGCTGAACCCCATCACGCAGGGTGTCGAGCTCTTCCACTACGCATTCTGGCGTCCGGTGACGCAGGTCACGATGGAGCTGCCGCCGAACCTCGGCTGGAACACGCTCTGGGCGGCGCTGATCGCCATCGGCACGCTCTTGCTGGGCCAGTTCGTCTTCCGACGCCTCGAGGGAAGGTTTGCGCAAGACCTATGAGCACCGCCACGACCACGCGCCCGAGTATCATCATCGACGGCGTCCGCAAGAAGTTCACCCTGAACCACGCGCTGTCCCTCAAGGACACCGTGGTGGCGTGGATCCGCCGTCGTAAGACGAGCAGTACCTTCGAGGCGCTCAAGGGGCTCGACCTCGTGATCAACGAGGGGGAGTCAGTCGCGATCCTCGGCTTCAACGGATCGGGCAAGTCGACCCTCCTCAAGCTCATCTCGGGCGTCATGGAGCCGGACGACGGCCAGGTGCTCACGCGCGGCCGGGTCGCCGGGCTCATCGAGGTCGGCGCAGGCTTTCACCCTGAGCTCTCCGGACGCGAGAACGTCTTCCTCAATGCGGCGATCCTCGGCATGCAGCGCAAAGAGGTGGAAGAGCGCTACGACGAGATCGTCGCCTTCAGCGAGATCGAGCAGTTCATCGACCAGGAGGTCAAGCACTACTCCTCGGGCATGTTCATGCGCCTCGCGTTCTCGGTGGCCATCCACGTCGAGCTGGACGTGCTCCTGGTCGACGAGATCCTCTCGGTGGGCGATGCGCCGTTCCGGGAGAAGTGCCGTCTGAAGTTCCAGGAGCTCATCGCGCAGAAGAAGACGCTTGTCGTCGTCAGCCACGACATGGAGATGGTGCGCGAGCTGTGCACCCGAGGTGTGGTGATCAACAAGGGCGAGGTCATCTACGACGGTGAGGTCGAGGGCGCCATCGCCCTGGTGGACGAATGATCCTCGACTGGGTGGCGCAGAGCGGCCTCTTCGCGCTCGCAGTCGTCGTGCTTTTCGCGCCGGGCCTCCTGCTCGGCGCGCTGGCGCGACTGCGGGGTCTCGCGCTATGGGCTCTCGCACCCGCGATCTCCGTCGGCGCGCTCGCACTGATCGCGGTGGTGCTGCCGCTGCTCTCGGTGCGATGGAACCACCTGAGCGCAGCGCTCGGCATCCTCGTGCTCGCCGCGCCGACGTGGCTCCTCGGACGGCTCGCCCGCCCTGCCGGACCGCCGCAACGACGGCTGCGCTCGAGGCCCACCGCGCGATTGCTCATCGCCGCCGGACTCATCGTCGGCGGCGGTCTCAACGCCGCGCGCCTCATGACCTACATCGGGCTGCCGGGGGCGATCTCGCAGACGAACGACGCCGTGTTCCATCTGAATGCGCTCCGTTGGATCGCCGAGACCGGATCTGCGTCGTCGCTCGATGTGTCCGGCCTCATCGGTGCTTCGTCGTTCTACCCGGCCGCCTGGCATGCAGTGGCTTCGCTCGTAGCGGTCGACGTCGAGGTGATCCCTGTCGCCGTGAACATGGTGGCGCTCGTGATCGCCGCGGTCGTGTGGCCGCTGGGCATCGCATTCCTGACCCGGGTGGTCGTACGTGACAGCGCACGGATCGTCGCTCTGGCTGCGGCCCTGTCGGCGGGGCTTCTGGCGTTCCCACAGCTCATGTTCGAGTGGGGTGTTCTCTATCCCTATGCGCTGTCGCTCGCTGTCCTTCCGGCCGTCGTCGCAGCGACCGTGACGGTGTGCCGGACGTGGATCGGCGAGAACGGCCGCCGTCGTCTCGCCGCCAGTGCGGCACCTGTCGCCATCGTCGTGCTGGGCCTGAGCGCGGTCGCGCTCTCGCAGCCGTCGAGCATCCTCGTATGGGGTCTGCTGGTGATGCTCTGGGGCACGGGCGCCACGGCCCTCGGTGTAGCCGGACGCCCCCGGCCCTCCATCATCGTGCTGCTGATCGCGGGGTGGCTCGCGTTGGCGCTGTTGTGGGCCGCGCTCGCCTACCTCGCTGGGGCCGTCCTGTGGCGGTCCTACCGGGGTGTGCCCGGTGCCGCCCTCGATGTGCTGCTGAACAGCCACTCCCTCCTGCCCGCTGCGCCGCTGCTCAGCGCACTGATGGTGGTCGGTCTCGTCATCGCGGTCCGCGATCGCCGTCTCATGTGGCTCGTGGCATCCTGGGTCATCGTGTCCATGCTGTACGTCGTGGCCGTGGGCACCGATCTCCCGGTGATCAAGCGAGCACTGACCGGCCCCTGGTACGGAGACTCCTTCCGGCTCGCGTCGGTCGTTCCGATCGTCGTGATCCCGCTCGCGGTGATCGGTGTCGACGGCCTGATCCGATGGCTGGCGGCGCGTCGCTGGCGGCTGACCTCCGGGCGTGGCTGCGGACTGACCGCGGTCGCCGTCGCGGTAACCGCCGTCCTCGGCACGATCTCCGTCGCCATCGAGCCGGTCGTCCTGCTCCGCGTCGGGGCGGAGACCGACAAGCAGTCGCGCTACGCCATCGACGGAAGCAGCTACCTGTCACGCGACGAGTACGGCCTCCTGGTCAAACTGCCCGATCTCCTGCCCGAGGATGCTGTGCTCATCGCGAACCCATCGACCGGCGCCGCGTTCGCTTACGTACTGGGGGACCGCGACATCATTCCGCGGACGTGGTCGCCTCCGCAGTCACAGGCCTGGGATGTGATCGCTCTCGGCCTCCGCGACGCGGGGGAGGAGGCCGAGGTGTGCGACGCTCTCGCCGCCTACGGAGCCCCTGAGTACGTGCTGGACTTCGGAATCGGCGGAACGCGTCCCGGCGAGTACATCATGCCCGGTATGACCGATTTCGATGGTCGTCCCGGTTTCGAGGAGGTCGCACGAGAGGGAGACGCGAGTCTCTGGCGCATCACCGCCTGCGCCTGAAGGGTCGATCGCCTCAGGCGCTCGGGGCGTCGGGAGAGCGCTCCGGTGCCTCCGTCGCGTCCGCGGGCTCCGAGTCGGTCGCCTGCAGCAGGGCCAGCTTCCGCGCGAGGAGGGTGAGCCGCTGCTGCTGTGCAGCGTTCCGGCGCGACTGCGTGTACACGAAAGCCAGGAACATCAGGATCAGCGCGTACAGAAGCAGGTCGGTCCCTCGACCGACTCCGATCAGGTTAGCCACCCAGGTCAGCCACTGGGGGAAGAGGATCGACAGCACCGCCGCGAGCACGAAGACGCCGAACAGCAGCCTCCGGATGGCGAGGTGGCTGTCGGCGCCCGTGCGACGCATGAAGAACGCGCCGATCGCGACGACGCCGACGATGAGCAGGATCTGGATCCACATGGTGGTCACCGGACGACCAGGTCGACGAGGATGTTGACGGAGTTGAGCACCGATTGGCCCTTCGATTTCGAATAGTCGGTGTAGAGGAGCTCGACCGGATGCTCGATCCAGGGGAGTCCGGTGTGTCCGAGCTGGAGCACGATCTCGGTCGCGTGCGCCATCCGATCCTGCTTGAGCTGGATCTGCGCGGCGGCGTCCCTCCGGATCACGCGCAGCCCGTTGTGCGCGTCGGTGAGCTTGATGCTCGTCGTGAGGTTCGTGACCCATACGGCCGTCTTCAGGATGACCCGCTTGATCCAGCCCGGTTTGGTGCGGTCGTCGAGGAAGCGAGAGCCGAAGACGATCGCGGCACCCGCCTCACGGGCTGCCGCGACCATGTCTCGCGCATCCTCGACCCGGTGCTGGCCATCGGCGTCGAAAGTCACGATGTACTCGCACTCCGGACGTGACACCGCGTAGTCGAGGCCGGTCTGCAGTGCAGCCCCCTGGCCGAGGTTGATCGGGTGCTCGATCACGATCGCGCCGGCTTGACGCGCCTCCTCGGCCGAGCCGTCGGTGGAGCCGTCGTCGATGCACACCACGTGCGGGAAGAAGGGGAGGAGCCCTCGGATCACGCCGCCGATCACCGTGGCTTCGTTGTACAGCGGGACGACGATCCAGGTGTGGGGATCGGGGATGCTGGGGCTTGTCACGCCTCTATCCTCTCAGGAATCCCGACACCGAGCAGATAGGATGGTCCCATCCCATTCCCTGTTGCGAGGAGATACCCGTATGGGCTCACCGGCCGGTGTGCGAATCGTCGATTCCGCAGATGTGTCACCCGAGGCGACGATCGGCTCCGGAAGCTCGATCTGGCATCTGGCCCAGGTCCGTGAGGGGGCTCGCCTCGGTGAGAACTGCATCATCGGCCGCGGCGCCTATGTCGGCACCGGTGTCGAGATGGGGGACAACTGCAAGGTGCAGAACTACGCACTCGTGTACGAGCCCGCGAAGCTCGCCGACGGCGTGTTCATCGGCCCCGCCGTGGTTCTGACGAACGACACCTACCCGCGCGCGATCAACGCGGACGGCACGATCAAGAGCGCACACGACTGGGAGCCCGTCGGCGTCACCATCGAACGAGGAGCGGCCATCGGCGCACGCTCCACGTGTGTCGCGCCGGTGACGATCGGCGCCTGGGCTACTGTCGCCGCCGGTGCCGTCGTGGTGAAGGACGTCCCCGCCTACGCTCTCGTCGCAGGCGTCCCCGCGCGCCGCATCGGCTGGGTCGGCGAGTCGGGTGTGCCTCTGGCGGCCGGAGACGACGACAAGACCTGGGTCTGCCCGACGACGGGCGACCGCTACATCGAGACTGACGGAACACTGAGCAAGGAGATCGCGTGAGCGAGTTCATTCCCCCCGCAAAGCCCATCATCGGCGACGAAGAGCGCGAGGCCGTGGATCGCGTGCTCCGCAGCGGCATGGTCGCGCAGGGCCCCGAGGTCGCCGCCTTCGAGCAGGAGTTCTCGGCGCACTTCGTTCCCGGTCGCCCGTCGGTGGCCGTGAACTCCGGCACCGCCGGTCTGCACCTCGGCCTCCTCGCGGCCGGCGTCGGCGCGGGCGACGAGGTGATCGTCCCGTCCTTCACATTCGCCGCGACGGGCAACTCCGTCGCTCTCACAGGTGGTACGCCCGTCTTCGTCGACATCGAGCCAGATACGTTCTCGCTCGACCCGGAGGCGGTCGCTGCGGCGATCACCCCGCGCACCAAGGGCATCCTCCCCGTCCACCTGTACGGACACCCGGCGCGGATGCGTGAGCTCGAGGCTCTCGCCGCCGAGCGCGGCGTCGCTCTCTACGAAGATGCAGCTCAGGCGCACGGTGCGTCGCTCGACGGCCGTCCGGTCGGCTCGTTCGGCGAGTTCGCGATGTTCAGCCTGTACCCGACGAAGAACATGACGAGCGGCGAGGGCGGCATGGTCACCACCGCCACCGACGAGATCGCACGTCGCGTCAAGCTGCTGCGCAACCAGGGCATGGAGCGCCAGTACGAGAACGAGGTCATCGGCTTCAACGCTCGTATGACGGACATCCACGCCGCCATCGGCCGCGTCCAGCTGACGAAGGTCGACGCGTGGACGAAGACTCGCCAGGAGAACGCCGCCTACCTCGACGCCAACCTGCGGGGCGTCGTGGTGCCGCCGGTCGCCGACGGCGCGGTGCACGTGTACCACCAGTACACGGTGCGCGTACCAGAGGATCGTGACGGCTTCGTGGCCGCGCTCAAGAGCGAGCACAACGTGGGAGCCGGCGTCTATTACCCCATCCCGAACCACCGCCTACCCTCGCTCACGCACTTCGCCCCTGGGCTCGATCTGCCCGAGACCGAGCGCGCCGCGCGCGAGGTCGTCTCGCTGCCGGTGCATCCGTCGCTCAGCCGCGACGACCTCGAGCGCATCGTCGCCGCGGTGAACACCGTCGCCGGAGCGGGCGCCTGATGGCCGCTCTGCGCGCCGGCCTGCTCGGCGTCGGCATGATGGGGCGCAACCACGCCCGCGTCCTCCGTGACGTCGAGGGCATCGACCTCGTCGCGATCGCCGACCCGGGCGGGGACCCGCACAACGTCGCCGGGGATCTCGAGATCCTCCCCGACATCGAGTCCCTGATCGCAGCGGGCATCGACATCGCTGTGGTCGCGGTTCCCACGGCTTTCCACGAGGACGCGGCGCTCAAGCTCGCCGACGCCGGGGTGCACACCCTGGTCGAGAAGCCCATCGCGCACTCCGTCGAGGCGGGCCGCCGGATGACCGACGCCTTCGCGGCGAAGGGACTGGTCGGCGCGGTCGGCCACGTCGAGCGCTTCAACCCCGCACTGCAGGAGATGCGCCGTCGCCTCGAGGCTGGCGAGCTCGGCGACGTGTACCAGATCGCGACGCGCCGCCAGAGCACGTTCCCGGCGCGCATTGCCGATGTGGGCGTGGCGAAAGATCTCGCATCGCACGACATCGACCTGACCAGTTGGGTCGTTCAGAGCGATTACACGACCGTGTTCGCCCAGACCGCACACAAGAGCGGTCGTGAGTTCGAGGACATGATCACGGTCACCGGCCGATTGGCAAACGGTGTCATCGTGAACCACCTGGTGAATTGGCTGTCGCCGATGAAGGAGCGCGTCACGGTCGTGACCGGCGATCGCGGCACGTTCATCGCGGACACAGCGACGGGCGACCTGACGTTCTACGCCAACGGGACGATTCCTCTCGAGTGGGAGTCCATGCTCGCGTTCCGCGGCGTCTCCGAAGGCGACATCACGCGGTTCTCCTTCGCCAAGCGCGAGCCGCTGAAGGTCGAGCACGAGGCGTTCCGGGACGCCGTCCTCGGCAAGCCGAACCACGTCGTGACGATGGAGCAGGGGCTGCGGACCCTTGAAGTCGTCGAGGGTGCGATCGCATCCGCTCGGACCGGCTCGTCGACGTCGTTCGCGGCGTCCTAGACGATGAAGCGCATCTGGCCGGTCCTGCGGGACCTTCTCCCGTTGCTGCCCCAGGGCGCGCGCCGGTACTTCATGGGTTACATGGTGGCCACGACGGTCATCACTGGCCTCGACGTCGTCGCGATGTCATTGCTGGCACTCATCATCGGCCCCGCGCTCTCAGGCGGGACCTTGAGCCTGCCGATCATCGGCGAGGTAGCGACCGAGATGATTCCGCTTCTCGCGCTCGGCGCCTGTCTGCTGATCATCTTGAAGTCCGTTCTCTCGATCTCTCTGCACTGGTTCGCCACTCGACGGTTCGCCTCGTACGAGCTCGAGATCGGGGACCGGATGTTCAAGGCCTATATCAACTCGAGTTGGGAGGAGCGCTCAAAGCGATCGGTCGCGGAGATCACTCGCATCGCCGACGGAGGCATCGCCAACACCATGGCGGGGTTCCTCCTGCCGCTCATGCGCGTTCCGAGCATGATCTTCACGTTCGTGCTCATCATCGTGGTGCTCCTGGTGGCAGACCCGTGGACGGCGATCATCGCGTTCGTCTACCTCGGCGTCGTCGCCCTGATCGTGCACCAGGTGGTCACGAGGCGCTCGCTCGAGGCCGCGCAGGTCAACCTGAACTACAGCTATCGGGTCGCGATCCTGATGACCGAGATGATGGAGGCACTCAAAGAGCTCAGTCTTCGGAACCGCCTCTCCGAGGTGTCCGATCTCGTCACCGCGAACCGCAACCGTTCGGTGCGGGCCCGAGCGAATGGATCCTTCCTCGGGATCATTCCAGGCTTCGCGTTCGAGGCGGCGCTCATCGGCGGAGTCATCCTCATCGGTGGCTTCTCCTTCGCCCAGGGAGGAGTCACTGCTGCGCTGTCGTCGGTTGCGCTCTTCGCCGCAACTGGGTTCCGACTGATCCCGGCCATCACGGGCATTCAGGGGGGTATCGTTCAGGCTGTCGCGAGCACGCCCGCCGCGCTGGACGTGATCGGCGACCTGACGTCCGCGGAAAAGGACATGGCGACCTCGCAGGCTCCTGAGGACACGGCGCTACTCGCGGATAACCCGCGCGAGCTCAGACTTCAGGACGTGCGATTCCGCTACCCGAGCGCTTCGGAAGACGTCATTCGAGGCATGTCCCTGTCGATACCGCTGGGCAGCTCGCTGGGAATCGTCGGCCCTTCTGGCGCAGGAAAGTCGACCCTTATCGATCTTCTTCTCGGTCTCAGCCAGGCTTCGCAGGGTCAGATAACCATAGACGGCCAGCCTCTCGGCTCGGTTCTTCGCCAGTGGCGCGGACGGGTCGGTTATGTGCCTCAGCGCGTCGCGTTGTTCGATGGCAGTATCGCACAGAACGTCGCGCTCACCTGGAACGACGAGATCGACGAGGCGCGCGTCCTCCACGCGCTCGAGCGCGCACAGTTGGGTTCCCTGATCCGCTCTCGCGAGGGAGGTATCCACGAACGCATCGGGGAGCGGGGTGTATCGCTCTCCGGCGGACAGCAGCAGCGTCTCGGCATCGCTCGCGCCCTTTACACCGACCCGTTGGTACTCGTCCTCGATGAAGCGACGAGTTCGCTCGACACCAAGACCGAAGACGATGTCACGAAGTCGATTCGGGCGCTCCAGGGCGAGGTCACCCTGATCTCGGTCGCGCATCGTCTCTCCACGATCAAGGATTACGACCGCATCTGTTACGTCGACGAGGGGCGCATCGCTGCTTCCGGTACGTTCCTCGAAGTCGCCGCGACTCTGCCGGCGTTCGCAGAACAGGTCGTACTGGCCGGACTCGCGAAGGATTTGGGCTGAGGAGACGGAGCCATCACGGCGAACGGTCAGCCGGCGGTCATCGCCCGCATCCCCGCGAAGAGGGTGCGGAGGGGCGCCTGTCGATGTGCGACGAGGAAAGGGTTCCGCGTCACGAGTGCACCGACCGTGCGATAGTTCCATCGCGCGTCCAGCAGATGGAGGATTCGCGCCTCGTCAGGAGCGTCCGAACGTAGCTCATCGATCACGTCCCGGTCGACGCGAGCGAGAAGGGCGGTGACACCCGGTGCGAGACGTTCGGCGCGGGCGACCACATCGACGAGATCATCCCGGTGCGCGAGGAGTCCCGGTTCGGACCTCATCCGGGCGAGGACGGCGTCGAAGAAATGAACACGAAGCACCTTGATCAGCAAAGCGCTACGCGCCCTGCGTGCCAGGCGGGGAAACCACTCGGTGGCTTCGATCGCATCGAGAAACGCAAAATCCTCCGACACGCTGCGTGCCGAGAATGTGACGCGGTCATCAGCGTCGTCGTTTACGACGTATGCGGGGCCGGTGAGGTCGTATGCGATGTGCTCGCCGGTGAACCACAACGTTGCGGAGTACGCGAGATCCTCTCCGGAAGGGAGTCCCTCTGTGAAGCGGAGTGAGGGGAAGCGACGGCGATCGACCAGGCCCAACGGAGCGCTGCGGTACGCGAGACGGTCTTTGCGAGGATCGAGGTCGCGCGTCCGCCGGCCGTTTCGTACCGGTGGGTAGGGGTCATTGCTCCGGCCGACGATACGGATGCGCGCGATGACCGTCGAGGCGCCGGTTTCGGCCTGGAGTGCAAGCCAGGAGTCGACCGCGCCGGGTTCGAGCTCGTCATCGGACCCCATGACCGAGACGAAAGGCGCCTGCGAGTGCGCGAGGCCGAAGTTCATCGGGTTGGCGGGGGAGCGCACGCCATCGTGCAGTTCGAGGAGCCGCACGTCGGGATGTTCGGCGAGGTCGCCGAGGTTCGCGCGGATGATCTCGGGGTCGATGTTGTGGGCGACGACATTGACGCGGATCCGCGCGCGGTTCCGGTCTATCACGGAGGTCACTGCGCGGGCTATCGGTCGGGTCGCCGAATGAACGGCGATGGTCAGGTCGACGTCAAAAGCGGGCACGGATCGATGCTACTCGCTCAGGCACGTCACGAATCGCGGCTGGGTGCCACTGTGGCCCGCAGAGTTCGATAGGGGCCCTGCGCATGCAGGGACAGCAGCGGGTTGCGGGTGACGAGTGTTCCCAGCGGACCACCCTCCCATCGAGCGGCGAGCAACTGCCTGATACGGTCAGCATCAGGCGCCGACGAGCGGACTTCGTCGATGATGCGCCGCTCGACACGCGCCAAGAGCGCCACCGAACCGGGCGCGGCGAGATCGATGCGGCGGATCACGGCATCGATCTCGTTCTGATGGGAGATTATCCCTCCTGGTCCCTGCAGTCGATGGTAGATGGCATCGAACAGATGCAGGCGAAGGACCTTGACCCCGAACGCGACCCTCTGATTGCGAGGCAGACGGGGGAACCACGGCGCATCGATCGTGGTATCGAGGAACGCGAAGTCGTCGGTCACGGAGCGGGCGACGTGCGTCACCCGATCGTGCTCGTCCTCATGACCGATGTAACCGGGTCCCGTCGCAGCATAGGCAACCCTGCGGCCCGTGAACCACAACACCGCCGTGAACTCGAGATCCTCGCCCGAATGCAGATTCGGAGTGAACCGCAGGTCGGGGTGGTGCGACCGGGAGATGAGTCCGAGCGGCGCCGACCGATAGGCGAGGCGATCCTTGGCCGGGTGCAGATTCTTCGTGCGGCCGGCACGGACAGGCGGGTAGCGATCGGTCCCGCTCTCAAGGCGGTCGATGCGTGCCATGACGGTGGAGGCCCCGGTCTCCCGTGCGATGGTGAGCCAGGAGTCGATGGCTCCCGGAGCCAGTTCGTCGTCCGATCCGAGGAAGCTGACGAAGGGAGCTGTCGCCCTATCCAGGCCGAGGTTCATGGGTCCGGACGGCGAAGGGATTCTGTCCTCGAGGTGCAGGACGCGTAGTCGCGGATCTTCGACCACCGGTTCGAGGTTCCCGATGATCGCCTCGCGACTGATGTTGTGCGCGATCACCGTGACGCGCACATCGGCATCCGTCGCATCGAGCACTGAACGCACAGCACGCAGGACGGGACGGGTGCGGGTGTGTACGGGGATGATGACGTCGACATCGGGCGGGGTCACAGGTCCAGTCTAGTTTTCGGTCGGCGCGGCGCCAGACGCGCGGTGGACCGAAGACCGGAGACCACCAGTACAATTGCGTGGGCCGCTCTCCCGCGGCCACGCGCGAACAAGGAGCCCCGATCCTGGACAACCGCTCGATCCTCGAAGAACGGACCAAGCGCCTCGATGCACTGACCGGACTCCGGTGGTGGGCCGCGTTCATGGTCTTCCTCTACCACATGCTCGTGTTCGCCCCGCTCCCCGGGGTGATCACGACGGTCTTCGCGCAGGGCTACTTCGGGGTGACCTTCTTCTTCGTCCTGTCCGGCTTCGTGCTCACCTGGTCTGCGAGACCCGGAGTGAGTGTGTCGACGTTCTATTGGCGCCGTTTCGCGCGCATCTGGCCCGCGCACATGGTCGCGCTGGCCCTCGCGATCCCCGTTTTCTACACGCTCACCACGATTCCCGAGGGTAGCTTTCTGAAGCCGTTCGACTTCGGCATCCTGCTGCTCTCGGTGGTCCTTCTCCAGGGATGGTGGAACGCGCCCACCATCCTCTTCTCCGGTAACCCGGCCGCATGGACGCTCACCTGCGAGGCATTCTTCTACGCGCTGCACCCCTGGATCTCCCGGATCCTCGTGCGCTTCTCCCGACGCGGCGCGCTCTTTTTCGCGGCCGGTGTCGTGGCGTGCGCGTTCAGTTACCGTCTTCTCGTGTTGCTGTTGCCGGCGAGCGGTCTCGCTGACCTGCCGACCCCGGTCGTACGGGTGACGGAGTTCGTCCTGGGAATGGCGCTCGCATGGGCGATCCGCGCCGGGTGGCGAGTTCGGCTCTCTCCGCTCATCGGCGTCGGTTCCATGTTCATCACGGTTTTCGCGATCGTCTTCGTTTCGCAGTACCAGATCGACGTGCCAGTGGTGAGGCACATCCCCGCATTCGGCAATGAGCTGTTCACTCTGGCATGTGCAGCGGCGATCGTCTCGCTGGCTCAGCGCGGACTTGCAGGCAAGCGTTCGCTGTTCGAGTCCAAACTGCAGGTCTCGCTGGGCGAGTGGTCGTTCGCGTTTTACCTCGTGCATGCGACCTTCATCTACGTCGCACTTCGGATCTTCGGATTCCAGGACCCGTCGTGGCGGAACCTTGCCTGGTTCGCCGCGCTGTTCGCCGTCGATCTGATCGCCGCATGGGCACTGCACAGTTTCGTGGAGCGTCCGGTCGAGCGACGGATGCGCGGTTGGAAGGACGAGCGCGATCGTCGTGCACGGACGCGCGCCGACGTCAGGAACGCGGGCTGAGCCACCTGTCCATCAGGACTCGCGCGCTCGCACGGCCCGAGTGCACCTTGCGAACGAAGTCCGGACCCGCCGTCGCCAAAGCCCGCATGCGCTCCGGGTCGTCGATGAGTCCTCGGACAGCGGCCGCCAGGGTGTCGGGGGTAGCCTCAACGATCGGCAGGGGCATGCCGGTCGCAGCATGGACATGCTCTCGTACTTCGGGCAGGACGTGTCCGATGACCACGCATCCGGCGGCCATGGCTTCGCACGCGGCGACGCCATAGGATCCCGCGCGGAACTGATCGATCACGATGTCGGCATCCGCGAAAACACCTGGCATCTGCGAGGAGGGAACACCGGTTACCAGCTCGTAGTCCACGACTCCGTCCTCGATCAACGGCTGTAACGCCGGAACGATGTAGTGGCTGCCCTTCTGCAACGGCGCACTTGCGGCGTGGACGATGCGCGCTGAGCCATCCCGGGTGCGGACTCCGTCGCGAGCGAAAGCATCCGCGTCGACGACGACGGGGCACCATACGCCGCGAGGTACGTCCGCAAGCAAGTCCGGGGTGGAGACGAAGGTCGGCCGTTGCCACCGGTCTAACAGTGCGCGGTTCCTCTCGGCGTCGACTCGAAGCGTCTCCGTTCGCGGGTCCTCAGGGTAGAGCGACCATGGTGTCCGACGCGCATGATCGTCCGGATCCCTGACGTCCGTGCCATGACACATGAAAGCGACAGAGAGGCCGGCTCGTTCCATCGCTTCGATCTCCGCGGACAGATCGCGTCCGAACCGCCGGCCGAAAATCGGCCGTTCAGCCTCGATGAGGACATGCGTGAAGCCGGTGACGGCCTTCCACTCGGCAGCAGCCCAGGATCCGGAGCCCTGCGCGACGGCGAACGGCACCAGCGTATCCGCTGGGAAAGCGAAGCCGCCCGGGAGCTCCTCGGCCATGTTCCTCGCTCCGATGTCTGCATCCGCCGATTCCAGTGCTCGCGCCCACTGGAATGCCTGTCCGGAGTAGTTCGTCGGGGCGATGAACACGCGTATCGCTGTCTGGGGCACGTCCGTCACCTCGCCCGAGGACGACATGCCGAGCATGGTCATGGTGAGCCGGCCGATGAAGCCATCCGGGTTCCGCGCCGGCTCCTCGAGTACCCGATTCATCCATTGCGGCATGGAGGATCGGTGGCGCACCAGCCAATCAGCGATCGCCGAGAACATCAGTGTCTCCTCCGCCCGGAGCCGACGTCGGCGAGGACGAGAGCAACCCGTTTGGCCACGGCGCGCATCGTATGGTTTCCGTCGATCCAGGCGCCGAGCGCACGTCGCCGCTCTGGCTCGAACCCGGCGTCAGCGAGCCGTCTCATCGCCTGCGCAATCTCCTCGGCGTTGTAATCGCACGCGGTCCCGGCGCCGAGATCGTCCGGGATGCCGCTCAGGAACGGCCCTGTCGGACCGGGGCCGGCGAAGATGACGGGACAACCTGCCGCCAGCGAGGAATACGTCTTGGTGGCGAACGCGAACTCGTACGCCGTGCCCGGCTTGAGGGTCGCGATACTGGCGACTGCGGAGGCGAAGTGAAGGTTCAACTCTGCGGGCGCGATGGGGTCGAGAAAGTCGATGGCATCAGAAACCCCCAATGCCTGCGCTCGCTTCTCGAGCATCGACTTCTCCGTGCCGTTGCCGATCACGCGCAGACGGTACCCGGGGTGCGTCCGGCTGAAGGCCGCGAACGCGTCGATCATGATGTCGGCGCCATGCCAGGCAGAGTAACTCCCGGCGTAGAGGAAGAGCTTGTCCGGTTCGTTGTCGACCACCTTGAACTCGGCTGTGTCGGCGCCGAAGCCCGTGACGACCACGCGCGTCTGGGCGCCGAGGTCCCTCACTCGCCGCACCACTCCCTCCGAGATCGTGACAACAGTCTCTGCGCCACGTAGAGCGAAGCGCTCTACCCACCGCAGCACACGAATGACTGCACGCGAATTCGTCGCCATGTCCGCAGCATCGGACCAGATGTCCGCGGCGTCGTACACGTAGGGGATGCGCCGGAGAGCACAGACGACACGCACGACGGCACCGGTGGTGGGCGGGGGCTCAGCCAGCACGACATCGGGTCGCGTGGCGAACAGCAGGCGGACTGACAGGGGGACATCGAACGACAGGTACGGGAGGTATCCGCGGACGTAGCCGTCGCGATCGCGCAGCACAGGAAACGTCCGCACGTCCTCACTCGCCTCGATGGAGTCTGAGCGGCGAGGCGGCTTCGCCGTCAGGACCATGACACTGTGGCCATCGGCGCGAAGGGCGTCGGAGACGGAACCGAGGAACAGCGACGCTGCGGACGGCTCCGGTCTGTAGATCCGCGAGACGATGGCTACCCGCATGTCAGGCCGTGAAGAAGTGCTTCATGAGCACGTCGCGCGAGTAGTCGCCGTTGTGCAGCCGATTAACGAACGCGGGGCCGGACTTCGCGATGGTGCGGTAATGACCGCGTCGCTCGACGACATCGCGCAGGACCTGCTCGATGGAGTCGATGGTGGTGGGGACGATGGGAAGCGGCATCCCCGCCGCGGACTCCACCACGTCGCGCACCTGATCGCTCACGTGAGCGAGCAGCAGGCGGCCGGCCGCCATCGTCTCGCAAGCCGCCACGCCGTAATCCCCGGAACGGAACTGATCGAGCACGACATCAGCGTCGGCGAAGACCTCGGGCATCCGGTCATTGGGTATGCCCTTGAGCTCGACATACTCGATGAGCCCTTCTTCGTGGAGTCTCCGTGCGACGGGAGCGATCTGCAGTGTGCCTTTGGCATTCGGGTTCGTGGGGGCGTGCACGACCTTGATTCGCTCCCGTTCGAGGAGGGGGGCGTCGTTTGCCCACTTCTCCTCGTCGACGATCACCCCGAGGAAGTGTGCGTCGGGGAGATCCATGAGGAGTCCGGCTGTCGACACGAAAGTCGGTGCGGCGAGGTCGGCCACCAATTCGAGATTGCGCGCCACGACGGGTTCGAGCAGATCTGCGGACACCCAGATGTCGTTGTGGAAGTACGACCACTCATCGTTCGCCATGTGACGGGACGGGAGCCGCACATCCGTGCCGTGCCCGGCGACTCCGACCGTCAACCCCGCATCCCGGAGCAAAGCCGCCTGTCGCCGAACGTCGCCCTTGAACATACCGCCGAGTATGGGGAAGCACGCCTCGATCAGCACGTGCGTGTAGTTCTCACGCAGGTCGTCGAGCATCGCCCGCTGCCACGCTCTGGAGTGCTCCGCGGTGCGCCAGCTCAGAACGTGATCCGCACCGTAATTGAACGGATTGTTCGCTTCATGAACGTAGTTCCTCGCGGACACGAGGCCTGAGCTCTCGGCAGCGCGCGACCAGCGGTAACCCTGACCGGCATAGTTCACCGGGCCGACGAGCATACGGTACTGCTTGCTCGTGTCGGGTACGGGAGGCTCCGGCGGTACCACACCTCTGGCACGATCCACTCCGGATGCGATGGCGTCCTGAAAGGCTTTCGGCAAGAGTTTCCAGGTCGCTTCAACTGCCGGGTGCATCCTCAGAGTCCTTTCGAGCGAAGGGATCGACCGGGGAGATCCACCGATCGATGAGAATCTGGGCTGAACGCCGGCCGTCGTGCACTGAGCGCACGAACGCGCGAGACGATTGCGCCAGTGGGACGAGATCCGTCCGCGCGAGGCCACGCAGCACGTCCTCAAGAGTATCCGGCGTCGCCTCGACGATCGGGAGTTCCTCTCCGGTCGTGCCGTGTACCGCCTCGCGCACCTGCGAGGATACCTGTCCCACGACCACGCATCCGGATGACATCGCTTCGCAGGCGGCGACGCCGTAGGAGCCGGCCCGGAACTGATCGAGGACGACGTCCGCCTGCGCGAACGCCTCCGGCATTCGCGCCGACGGGACGCCCTGCAACAAGGTCAACTCCACGATGCCCTCGGCCACGAGCTTGTCGAGCGTTGGCATGATGAGGGGCGTGCCCTTGGCTGCTGCGACGGACGGTGCATGCGCGACGCGGAGTGGCGTTCCTTCGGGTCGGATAGAGCGTGGCTCATGCCAGCGCTCCGGATCCACGACGACCGGCACCCATGCCGCACCCGGCAGATCGACGAGCAGATCGGGAGTGGAGACGAACACGGGGCGACCACTGTGTGAGACGAGGTCTATGTTGCGTGCGGCGAGGGCCTCGGCGCGCGGACGATACACGCTCGGGTCGGCGAAGTACGACCACGGGTTGTTGCGGATATGACGGGAAGGAAGGCGGACGTCGGTTCCGTGACCCAGGTATGCGACATCCACCCCCGCTGCGATCAAGGCGCCCGCCTGACGAGCGACGGATCGGTCGAGAAGTCGGCCGAACGGCGGCTCCTCGGCTTCGATCAGCACGTGGGTGGCGCCCTTGGCAGCAGCGAATTGCCGTCGCTGCCATTCCGGGTCGTTGTGATATGTGCCAACGGGCACGACGAGGTCTGCGTCGAAGTGGAATCCACCGGGGACGTCGACGGCCATGTTCCGGGCCGAGATGTCGGCGGAGGCGGCTTCGAGGGCTCGAGCCCATGCGGTTCCCTGCGCGGAATAGTTCACCGGCGCTACCAGTACCCGTACCGGCTTCGCATCGAATGACGTCGCCGCTACCGATCCTCGAGGCGCCGGAGGCCCCAGGCGTCGAGCTGCAAGCCTGCCGACGAGACTCGTCGGATTGTCAGCGATCCGATCGATGAGGCCGTTCACGACCCGCGGATAGCGGTTCCGGTTCACGACAGCCGACCGTGATCGTGTCGTGCTCTACACATGTTCTCCAGTCTATCCGGGCTCGGTGAAGCGTTGCTGCAACGGCTACTCGATATCATGGCTGGTCGACGCGCCCTTCCTCGGGTGCCAGGGTTTTCAATCGAACGGCGGATTCATGACCTCTCCAGAGCCGGGCAAGCTCGGTTTCTCGCTCAAGGACTACGCGGACACGCTCAAGGCGTACCTCGCCGACGGATACGCCGTCACGAGCTTCCGCGAGTACCTCGAGGCGCCCCAGTCGAAGCATCTGGTGCTCCGCCATGACATCGACAACAGCATCGAGCAGGCGCTGCGCGTTGCTCGGGTCGATGCGGAGGCCGGCTGCACCTCGTCGTTCTTCTTGCGAGTGCATGCGCGAGGCTACAGCCTGATGAGCCTGCCGTCTCTCCTCATCATCCGGGAGATGGAAGAACTCGGCCATGAGGTGCAGCTGCACCTCGAGGGCGGGATCGGAGAGGTCATGGGCGGCGACAACTTCGAGTGGGCTGAGCGGCAGCGCACGGTCTTCGAGACTGCCGTCGGCCGTTCGCTGGGAGGGTTCAGCCTGCATGAGCCGGCGCGCCTCGGCGGCTTCGAGTTCGCCGCGCAACTACTCGAGCGCTGGTCTGAGACAGTGAGCTACCACGCCTATGAGCCGCGATTCATGATGCCGAACATGAAGTATCTCAGCGACAGCAGCGGGAACTGGCGCGAAGGTCACTTCGCACTGTGGGTCGGCAAGGAACCGCTCATGCAGGTTCTCACTCATCCCTTCTGGTGGTTCGACAAGGTGCCAGCTGAGAACTACTGAACCCTCAGGGTGCGTTGGTGCCGATCTTCTTGGCCGGATTTCCCACGCGAACTTCATCGGCCGGGACGGATTTCAGCGCGACCGCGCCGATCCCCAGAAGAGAGTTCGAACCGAGGGTGACCCCCTGGATGATCGACGCGTTCGGGCCGATCCAGGCATTGTCCTCTACGGTGACGCTCCCAGAGATCTCTGCGCACGCCGTCACGATGACATTCCGACCGATCTGGCAGTTGTGCGCAACATGGACGTGGTCATCGACCTTCGTATGGTCCCCGATGCGAGTCGGGACGATCGTGCCTGAGCACACCGTGGTGAAGTTTCCGATCTCCGCGTCGTCTCCGATCACGACGGACCCCACGTGAGGGATGCGGATGTTGTCGCCAGCGGCATCCTTCTCCATGCCGAATCCTTCCTCGCCGATCACCGCATGACTTTTCACCAGAGTGCGGTCGCCGATGACGACGTCATGACCGACCACCACATGATCACGGATCTCCGCAGACGCCCCGATTCTCGCGCCGGCGCGAACCACCGTGTACTCCCCGATGTGCGCCGACGGGTGGACGTCTGCTTCCGGATGGACTCGAGCGGTCGGAGACACACCCGGCTCCGGCCGACGGGCGAAATGTCGGGTGAGCGATTGCGCGAAGGCGGCCCGAGGGTTGTCGACGGCGATGGTCGAGCCTGCCGTCGGCGTCTCCGGTGCATCGATGGGGGCCAGGACGATCGCACCGGATGCCAGCGCGCGAGCGAGCGCCTCGCTGTACTTGGCGACGTCTGTCACGAACGTCAGGTCGCCCAGTGCTGCTCCATCCAGCGGTGCAATACCGGTGATCGGCGCGTCGGGACCGATCAAGGAGGCTGACAGATCAGCGGCGATCACGGAGGCGGTGAGATCGGAGAGAGTCATCTCTTGACTGTACCGGCGTGGCCGGGACCGGCCGACGACGGATGGGTAAGATGGCCGCATGGATGAGAAGACGCTGTTGGACCTGGTCGCAGAGATCCTCGAGACGGATGTTGCGGATGTCTCGATGGCCGACGAGCTCGAGGCTCTCGGATGGGATTCGCTCGCCAACATCTCCTTCATCGCCGAGGTGGACGACGCGGTAGGTGTGACCATCGGCGCCGACGAGCTCGCGAACGCGGTCACCGTCGCCGACCTGCAGGCCTTGGTCAACGTCGCCTCCGGTGAGTGACACGCCGGATTTTCTCGGCATCGAAGGTCGAGCTTTCGCCATCACCGGCGCTTCTTCGGGGATTGGTCGTGCCGCGGCGATCATGGCCAGCCAGCATGGTGCCCGCGTTGCGCTGATCGGCCGCCGCGAGGCTGAGCTCGAGCGCACTCGGGAGTCGATGCACGGGGCGGGGCACATGGTGATGCCGTTCGATGTCAGTGCCCACGAAGAGATCCCGCGGCTCTTCCGATCGATCGTCGATGAGATGGGCGCGTTGGACGGGCTCCTCCATGCGGCGGGCGTGCACGCGACCACCCCGCTTCGAATCGTGGCGGCCGACCAGGCCGCACTACTCTTCGATATCAACGTCACGAGTTCCCTCATGCTCACCAAGGGCTTCCGTCATGCCAAAGTCCGAGGCTCGGAGCCGAGTGTCGTCCTGATGTCATCGGCCGTCGGACTCGTGGGTGAGGCCGGCGTCAGCGTCTATGCCGCTTCGAAGGCTGCAGTCGCGTCCCTCGGCCGGTCGCTCGCGCTCGAGCTCGCTCGCGAAGGCGTGCGCGTGAACAGCATCGCCGCCGGGATCGTGGAGACGGAGCTCACTGCAGGCCTGCGCCAGCGGGTCGGCGCCGAGGCATGGGCGCAGATCGAAGACGCTCATCCTCTCGGTGTCGGAACCGTCGAGGACGCCGCCAGCGCGGCGATGTATCTGCTTTCTCCCGCGTCTCGTTGGGTGACCGGGACGGCACTGGTCGTCGACGGCGGGTACACGGCCAGGTAGTGGACAGGGCATCGTAGGATTGAGCCATGGGTGCCCGAATCGCTGGAGTCGACTACTATCTTCCGGAGCAGGTCCTCTCGAATGAGGATCTCTCTCGTGAATTCCCCGAGTGGAGCGTGGAGAAGATCTCGTCAAAGACGGGGATCGATCGGCGCCACATCGCGGCGGCGGACGAGTTCTCCTCGGACCTCGCCATCGCTGCAGGGCGTGCGCTGTTCGAGCGGGACGGGATCGACGCCTCGAGCATCGACTACCTGATCGTCTGCACGCAGAGCCCGGATTACTACCTCCCATCGACGGCATGCATCGTCCAGGATGCGCTGGGGATCCCCACGTCGGCTGGCGCAACAGACATCACGCTGGGCTGCTCCGGCTACATCTACGCGCTCGGTCTCGCCAAGGGGCTCATCGAATCGGGACAGGCGGCACGAGTGCTCGTCATCACCGCGGACACCTATACCAAGTTCATCAACGACGCTGACAAGTCCGTGCGGACGATCTTCGGAGACGGCTCAGCCGCGACACTGGTGACCGATGACGGTGACGCAGACACGATCTGCGCGATGACGTATGGCACAGACGGCACTGGCGCCAAGAGCTTGATCGTGCCCAACGGCGGGCTGCGAGCGGGCACGACCCTTCAGCCCAAGGCGGATTCCGTCGGGCGGCAACTGGTCGAGGGTGCGTACGACCTGTACATGGACGGGCCTGAGATCTTCAATTTCACGCTTCGAGTCGTTCCCCCCACGGTGGATGAGATCCTCGAGAAGGCTGGCACCGATCTCGATGGGATCGACCTGTTCGTCTTCCACCAGGCGAACGCATTCATGCTGGAGCATCTGCGGAAGAAGTTGCGGGTTCCTCAGGAGAAGTTCTTCGTCTCTCTGGCCGAGACCGGCAACACCGTCTCCTCCACGATCCCGATCGCCCTGGCTGACGCAGAGCGTGCTGGCGTCCTCCGCCCAGGAATGCGTGTCATGCTGCTGGGCTTCGGCGTCGGGCTGTCCTGGGGCGGCCTCGTCGTCCGCTGGTGACCAGTCGATGACATGGCTCGACCAGGCGTGGACCGCGGTCCTCGCCCTCCTGGTGGTCCTGTTTCCAGGAGCCGTCGCAGCGCTGACCGTCCGTTTGCGGGGTTTCGCGGTGATGGCCGCAGCGGCTCCCCTCTCGCTCGCGCTCTTGACAGCGGCAGCCCTGGTCAACGTGGTGGTGCCGTTTCACTGGTCGGCCGGAACATGGCTGGCGAGCGCAGCCCTGCTCATCGCGGCCGCATTCGGGGTCCGTGTCGCCGTCGACAGGCTCTCACGTCGAGGGCGAGTCCGGCTGCCGCAGCGGCGTTCGATCGGATGGCTGCGAGAGTCGCTGCCTTTCGCCGTAGTCGCCGGTGTCGCGGCACTTTCTGCACCTCGCCTGGCCGCAGCCTTCGGCGTACCGTCGAACATCTCGCAGACTTTCGACAACATCTACCATCTCAACGCGGTGCGGCAGATCCTGGATGACGGACTCATCGCACCGACCCGTCAACTGCTCCCTGGCTTCTATCCTGACCTCTGGCATATCGTCGTCTCGACCGTCGCCGAGCTGAGCGGTGCCGGCGTCGCCGAATCCGTCAACGTCGTCAGCGTCGTCCTCGGCGCGGTCGTGTGGCCCATCTCGTGCATCTGGCTCGTACGCACCATCGTCGGCGCGCATGTCGGTGCCACGGTGACCGCGGGTGCGTTGTCGGTCGGGATGGCGGCGTTCCCGTTGCTCATGCTCGACTTCGGCGTGCTGTACCCGAACGTCCTGTCGATCTCGCTGTTGCCGTCGGCGATCGCCGCGGCCGTGCTGGTATCGGGCGTCGGCCGAGGAGATCGCCCGGACCCAGTCGTCCGCTGGCTTCTGCTGGTCGCGCTCATCCCGACTCTGGCCCTGGCGCATCCGAGTACTCTCATGGCGTTTCTGCTGCCGGGGTTCCTGCTCGCCTTCACCGGCATCGCCCTGTGGTGCCGTCGTGAGCGCGCGGCGAGACGGCCGGTCGAGCGCCGGAGGTGGGCGATCATCGCGATCGCGGGAGTGTTCCTGGTCGCCGTGACCGTCTTCGTCGTCGCCCGCCCCAATCGGACGCTCGCTTTCTGGCCGCCGTCCGCGACCATGCAGGATGCGCTCATGCAGATCGTGTCGGGCGGCCTCGTGTGGAGACCTTCGGAATGGGTGATCTCGGCAGTGGCTGCGGCGGGAGTGCTCACCGTGATCCTCGCCAAGCGCTGGCGGAGGCAATGGTGGCTCGTCGCCTCGACGGCGGGGATGATCGCCGTCTACATCGTCTGCATCGCCTTCCCGATGAGTGGCTTCCGTTACGGACTCACCGGCACCTGGTACCAGGACATCTACCGCATAGCGGCGCTGCTGCCCACATTCCTCGTGCCGCTCGGTGCTCTTGGAGTCGTCGGAATGGTCGCCGTTCTCGCGCGGCTGTTGCGCGCCGTCCAGCGTCCCTCCGTGAGGTGGGTGCCGACGGCTGTCGGAGCCGTGCTCGGTGCGGCGATCCTCGTGTCTACGCAGACCGGCCCGGCGCTCGCCGAAGAGACCGCCAACACGGCTGTGATGTATCAGCAGGAGGCATGGTCGCCACTGCTCACGAACGACGAACGCGCCCTGATCGACCGCCTGCCGGAGACCGTCCCCGCCGACGACGTCATCGTCGGAAGCCCATGGACGGGGACGTCGTTGAGCTTCGCGCTCGCGAACCGGCGAGCCCTGGTGCCGCACATCTTCCAGGAGCTCTCGCCCGACATGATCACGATCACGGAGCGGCTGAACCGTGCGGCCGCCGAACCGGAGGTGTGCGAAGCTCTCGAGCGCACCGGTACACGGTGGGTGCTCGACTTCGGCGCGGCGGAGATCCACAACGGCGATCACTCGTACCCGGGGCTCGAGGATCTGGGGAGTCTGGTCCGTCTGGCCGACAGCCAGGGCGATGCGCGCCTGTACGAGATCGTCGCCTGCGACTGAGAGGGCTCCGTCCGCGTCAGTCTGCGAGAGGTATGCGCTTCGGAGCGAAAGGCTCGTGATCCGGTGTGTCCGGTGTCGCCTGGATGTCGAGCTGCAGTGCTGCGAGGAGCATCTGGAACCCGATCATGAGGGGGAGTGCCGCGAGCATCACTGTCGCTGCTGTCGCGACGACCGATGCCGCTATCTGGAAGATGACCCAGAGGGTGATGCCGAGTCCGACGAGCGTGAAGAACAGGCCGGCGAAGAGCAGCAGGGCGATCGGTGAGAAGGACCACAGCACGTACCGATACCAGATGCGTGACCAGTAACCCACTGTGAGGCGGTGGAGCAGCTCGGGTATCACCTTGCTCAACCTGATGCTCGAGACCTCCTCGCCGTAGACAGCGGGGATCGGCACATCGGTTGCAGAGACCTGTGCGATGTTGAGGCGGATGAGGAGGTCGTTCTCGAAGCTGTACCGCCGGGCGACACGCTCGAGCGCGATTCGACTCAGCACCTCTGTCCGCACGGCTGTATAGCCGTTCTGCGGGTCGAAGAGGTTCCAGTAACCGGAAGAGAGCTTCGTGAAGAAGGACAGCACGATGTTGCCCAGCACGCGGTAGCCCGGCATGCCGCGGAACGATTCGGGCGAATAGAAGCGATTGGCCTTCGCGAAGCCGAACCCGCCGTCGGTCACCCGGTCCAGGAGATCCGGCAGATACGACGGATCCATCTGCGCGTCGCCCGCCATCACGACGTTCACGTCGGAGCCGAGCTCCATGGCCGCCCGATGCGCGGTGATGATCGATCCGCCGACCCCCTGGTTCTCCTCATGGCGGATCAGGGTGACGCGTGGGTCCGCGATGGCGCGCACGACCTCGCTCGTGGCATCCGGGCTGCAATCGTCGACGATCACGATGTGGTCCACGAAGTCGGGCATCGTCGTGATGACCGCCGTGATCATCTTCTCCTCTTTGTAGGCGGGGACGACGGCCGCGATGACGGCGTTCTTATACATCGGAGCTCCGGGGTCGGGGGGCGGCGAACACCCAATGACGATAGGCGAAGAAGTTCCAGACGGTCGTAGCCACGACGGCGATCACCTTGCCGACGAGCCATCCGCCACCGAGGTGATCCACGGTCCAGACGATCCCGGTGGTGGCCAACGTGTTGAAGATCACGAGCGCTGTGTAGCGAGCGACGCTCGGCACGACCTTGGCGTCGGACGCGAAGGCGACGATCCGCTGCAGCGTGTAGGTCACGGCGAACGAGGCGAGAAAAGACAGAGGAGTCGCGACAGCGAGGGGGATGCCGAGGGCTTCGTGGGCGAGCCACAGAATCCCGACGTCGACGAGGAAGCAGAATCCACCGACCAGAAGGTAGCGGACCGCGCTGTGCGACCAGACTCGCTGGACGGCGGCACGGACGGTTCGGGGCATGGATCGATTCTCTCAGACCGTGCGTTCAGGTCCGTCCGTCGCGCCCGGATACGATGGGAAGCATGGATCTTCTCGTCGTCGGATCGGGCTTCTTCGGTCTCACCATCGCAGAACGGGCGGCGAACGCCGGCCGCAAAGTCACGGTCATCGACCGTCGTCACCACATCGGCGGCAACGCATATAGCGAGGCGGAGCCCGAGACCGGAATCGAGGTCCACCGCTACGGAGCGCACCTCTTCCACACCTCCAACGCCACCGTGTGGGAGTACGTCAACCGCTTCACCACCTTCACGAACTACGTCCACCGGGTCTACACGACGCACAAGGGCACCGTGTTCCCCATGCCGGTGAACCTCGGCACGATCAACCAGTTCTTCCAGTCCGCCTACACGCCTGACCAGGCGCGAGCGCTGGTGCGAGAGCAGGCCGGGGAGTTCGACGTGAAGTCGGCCTCCAACTTCGAGGAGAAGGGCATCGCGCTCGTCGGTCGCCCCCTGTTCGAGGCGTTCTTCCGCGATTACACCGCGAAACAGTGGCAGACCGACCCGCACAAGCTCTCGGGCGACATCATCAGCCGCCTGCCCGTCCGTTACACCTACGACAACCGCTACTTCAACGACACGTGGGAAGGTCTCCCGACGGACGGCTACACGGCATGGATCGAACGGATGGCGGATCACCCCAACATCGAGGTGAAGCTCGGCGTCGACTTCTTCGACGAGTCGCAGCCGCTGAACAAGCGGGCGACGGTGGGGCAGGTTCCGATCGTCTACACGGGCCCGGTCGATCGTTACTTCGACTACGCCGAGGGTGCCCTGAGCTGGCGGACGCTCGACTTCGAGCAGGAGGTGCTGAACGTCGGAGACTTCCAGGGGACGAGCGTCATGAACTACCCGGACATGGACGTGCCCTATACCCGCATCCACGAGTTCAAGCACTTCCATCCCGAACGCAAAGACGTCTTCGACTCCGACAAGACGGTCATCATGCGCGAGTTCTCGCGTTTCGCGAACCGTGAGGACGAGCCGTACTATCCCGTCAACACTCCCGCCGACCGGGAAGGCCTCTTGGCCTATCGCGAACTCGCGAAGGGGGAGCGCGACGTGCACTTCGGCGGGCGTCTCGGAACGTATCAGTACCTCGACATGCACATGGCGATCGGATCGGCGCTGTCGCTGTGGAACAACACTCTCTCCTAGACTCATCATCGTGAGTCACGCTGCCGTCGGGGCGCCCGGGACGCCCCGGCGCTATCTGCATTCGCTCTGGCTGCTCTCTGCCCGCGATCTGAAGGTTCGCTATTCGACGAGCTTCCTCGGCTACCTGTGGTCCGTTCTCGACCCCCTGGTCATGAGTGCGATCTACTGGTTCGTTTTCACTCAGATCTTCCACCGCGATGTGGGTGAAGAACCGTACATCGTGTTCCTCATCAGCGCACTGCTCCCGTGGGTGTGGTTCAACTCGTCCGTGTCCGATTTCACGAGGGCGTTCAAGAAGGACTCGCGGCTGGTGCGTTCCACGGCGATCCCTCGCTCCATCTGGGTGAATCGCATCGTCCTGAGCAAGGGGATGGAGTATCTGTTCTCGCTTCCCGTGCTCGCGATCTTCGTCGTGGTCAATCTGATCGTAGAGACGGAGCCCGCGAACACCGTCCAGGTGGGTTGGGGGCTGCTGTGGCTACCGGTCGCCGTATTTCTCCAGACAGTGCTCCTCGTGGGGCTGGGGCTCCTCGTCGCGCCCCTCTGTGTCATGTACGTCGACCTCGAGCGCACCACGGCGCTGGTCCTGAGGGCGATGTTCTATGCGACCCCGATCATCTACAACGTGTCGGATCTGCCGGGGATGTTCCAGACGCTCGGCGCTTTCAACCCGCTCGCGGGGATCATGATGCTCTACCGGATGCCGTTCTTCCCGGACCAGTGGAACGCGTTCACGCTCGTCGTGAGCGTCGCGATGACACTGATCATCCTGTTGCTCGGCATCTGGACGTTCCGCGCACTCGAACGACCCGTCCTGAAGGAGCTGTGATGTCGGCGGCGATCGACGTGGAATCACTCGGAGTGCATTTCCGGCGCAACAGAAGAGGACGCCGCAGCTTCAAGGATCTCTTCGCGGGTGCATCGCGTCGGTCTCGTCCCGGAGAGTTCTGGGCTCTCCGAGACGTGTCCTTCACCGTGCAACCGGGTGAGTCGATCGGCGTGGTCGGACGCAACGGTCAGGGCAAGTCGACGCTGCTGCGACTGGTCGCCGGCGTTCTGCTCCCCGACGAGGGCCGCGTGGTCGTGAACGGGGGAGTCGCACCCCTGATCGAGATCACCGGCGGCTTCGTCGGCGACCTGACCGTTCGGGAGAACGTCCGTCTGACAGCCGGTCTGCACGGGATGTCGCGCGAGGACGTCAATCGGCGGTACGACGAGATCATCGGCTTCGCCGAACTGGCAGGATTCGAGGACACCCCGTACAAGCACCTCTCGAACGGGATGAAAGTGCGTCTCGCATTCTCCGTGGTCTCGCAACTCGACGAGCCCATCCTCCTCGTCGACGAAGTGCTCGCCGTCGGCGACAAAGCTTTCAGGGACAAGTGCTACAAGCGGATAGACGAACTCCTCGCGGACGGCCGTACGCTCTTCTTCGTCAGCCATAACGAACGCGATTTGAAACGCTTCTGCACGCGGGGTCTCTACCTCGACAAGGGTTCGCTCGTCCTGGACGGTCCGATCCTGGACGTGCTCGAGAGATACAACGCCGACTACACCATCTGAAGGTCGCCGGAGGGCGATCGATTCGTCGCTCAGAGACCGACGATGTTCCGCAGGTTCTGCACCGCGGCGCGGGCGGCGTCGATAGCCGCTCCCGTACTGCCTCCGCTCGATACAGCGGATCGGAGTTCCGAGAGGCGTTGACCGTAAGCCGTCACGCCCTCCTCCCAGGATCCCGCAATCGATGAGGGCGCCAACGTGTCGAAGAGCCGCTGCGCGTCCTCCTGCAGGGTGTCGATGACGGACAACGCATCCTGTCCGCTGAGGCTCGCCACGAGATCAAGCCCTCGCCCCGCATCCTCCAGAGGTGGGCTCACCTGGCTGCGGAACGCGTCGACGCTGGGGTCGACGACGGGCGGGGGCTCCGTCGCGACCGGCTGCTCCGTCGGAACAGCCGTGGGGGTCGCGGTCGGCGTCGGAGAAGCGGTCGGTGTGGCCGTCGGAGTCGGAGAGGGGGATTCGGTGGCGCTCGGTGTGCTGCCGCCCCGCGGGATCAGGAAGAAGAGCAGCACGCCTACGACGATGATCGCTGCGATGCTGAGACCGACGATGAGCCAGATCCGTCCGCGGTTCCTCGGATTCGGAGGCAGAGGCGCCCACTGAAGGTCCGGCTGCTGATCTTCGCTCATGTCACGCCTCCAGGGGAGCCATCGGCTGCCAGGTGCGGTCTCGACCCAAGCGGCCGCCCTCCTTGAGCCCGCGGAAGAGGTTGCTCGTGCCGCGCACGGTGCGCTCGACGAAGAACAGGCGGATGAGCTCCTTGGCGAAGGTCATCGCCGTACCCAGGCCGAAGAGCACGGGGTTGTAGTTGTCGTGAGCGCGGTAGTACTGCTTGAGATACGCGCGGTTTCGCATGATGTAGAACCGGTACGCGTTACTCGACGCGTTCATGTGGCGGATGCCCATGTCCCACTGCTTGATCTCGCGGGTGCGCCGCAGCACGAACTCGTCTACTATCACGGCCGTGGTCTTGCGTGAGGCCAGCCAGCCGTACATCTGATCGTCCCAGTAGATGAAGAAACGAGGGTCGGGGAGGCCGATCTGTGCGACGATCGAGCGGTGGATGAACATCCCCTCGAAGCATCCGCTGTTCATCTCCTTGAAGCCCGATGCGTCGAAGCCCGAGGGGGCGAACGGGATCGGGATGCCCATGCGCTCGGCTATGCGGTACTGCCAGTAGAACTCGCTGCCGTCGTAGTCGTAGCGGCGCCCTTGGATGCTCTTGAAGCGCGGCGCCCACTTGCCCATCTTGGCAAGACCGTCCGTCATCACCTCGACATCGTCATCCATCATCCAGATCCACTCGGAGCCGAGCTCGTACGCCGTGCGCATCCCTTCGCTGAATCCGCCGGATCCGCCCGTGTTGGTCTCGAGGCGGCGGTACACGATCTCAGTTCCGACGCGCGGACGGAACGACTCGACGACCTCCGTCGTGTCGTCGGATGACGCGTTGTCGATGATCACGACGTGCCCGGGCTTGGGATCCATCGCCGTGATGCTCTCGAGGAGTCCGGTGAGGAGGTGCGATCGGTTGTACGTGACGATGACGATCGTGGCGGACGCCGGGTCGAAAGCAGCAGATGCCGTGGTCATGCCTTCTCCTCGAAGATCTTCCGCCAGGACTCGGGCGAGACCAGCTCCGGGAGCTGGGCGCGATATTCGCTCTGCAACTCCGGCCAGCGTCTCTTGAGTTCCGCGTGGAGACGGATGGTGTCGCGCAGCATCCGCCGATACTTCACGCGATCGCGGGTGTAGATGTTCTTGCCCGATCCGTCCGCCGCACTGACGAGCGCGCTGTCGAAGGCGGGGACGCGCCACCAGTGGGCGTCCTCCTTGCCGAACTCCACCTCGGGCTGCTCGAGGTTGGCGGGGTCCGGCTTGTGCAGCCAGTGAGACAGAAGGGTGGAGAGGGTGAACCAGCGCAACCGCAGACCCGTCGGGTTGTCGTACTCGTTCTTGCGCAACCTCTTGTAGACCTGGCGTCCTCGACGCGCGTGCAGCACCGTCGTCGGGTCGCGGTGGACGACGGTCTCCGGGAACTCTGCCGCTCGCGAGCGAGCGGCAGGCATCGCTGTCGCGAGATTGCGACGCATGTGCGCCGGGCCGGAGAGTACGTCGCGCAGCGCCTGCGCGCGGAGCGCGACCGGGTAGTACTGCATCATCATCAGGTGCTTCAGGTCCACTCGTCTGCTGTGTGTGAGCAGACGCCCACCGCGGGGCGCGTTCGAGTGCAGCAGGCCGGCCACGATGCGGTTCCGAGCATGGAAGTAGGCCTGCCAGTCGATCGTGTCGTCCTTATTCACCCATGACACGTGCCACAGTGCGACGCCCGGCATCGAGACGGTCGGGTAGCCCGCTTCTCCGGCCCGCAGGCAGAACTCCGCGTCATCCCACTTGATGAATGCGGGCAGGGCGAGCCCCACCTTCTTGATCGCATCCGTTGGGATGAGGCACATCCACCACCCGTTGTAGTCGGCGTCCATCCGCATGTGGAGAAGGCTGGACTGGCGCAGGTTCGCGGTGCCGAAGTCGTGCGGCATCTTCTCCTGATAGAGGTTGCGCCACATGAAGGGCGCCTCGTCGACGACCTCTGCCCACCCGTGCAGCTTCGGGCGGTCGAGGAGATCGAACATGTGGCCGCCCACCAGGACGGGGGTGGTCGCGTAGCGCCCGAAGACGATTGATCTCCGCAGCGACTCCGGTTCGAGTCGCACGTCGTCGTCCAGAAGCTGCACGAAGTCGCTCTCGGGACGCTGGAGGGTTTCGTGCATGGCACGGGCGAATCCGCCCGACCCGCCGAGGTTGGCCTGACGGATCACCTGAAGCGCCTCGCCGAGGGCCTCGGCGACCTCGGTGAAGCCCTCCTGATCCGCCACGAGCTGCGTGCCCTGGTCGACGAGGAAGATCCGATCGACGAACTCGAGCGCGTCCGGGGACGCCGCCAGCGCTCGAAGCGTCTCGACGCAGTAATCCGGCTTGTTGTAGGTCGTGATGCCCAACGACGCTTTGCCGGTACGGGCCGGTTCGTGCTCGGTCGTCCACTCGGCGCCTTCGATCACGGCGCTCTTCTCGTCGGCCACGACGTCGAACCAGATCCAGCCGCCGTCGCTGTACTGCGTGAGGTCCAGGTCGAAAGTGGTCCGGGACTCGCCGTCCACCTCGCGCGTCGCGACGCGCTGACGTGTACCTCGTCCGTTCGACCGATAGACGAGGATCGTCGCGGGTCCCGTCGTGCGGACGGTGAGACGCACTTCTCTCACGCTCGTCCAGTGCTGCCAGTACGACGCCGGGAAGGCGTTGAAGTAGGTTCCGAGGGACACCCGCCGGCCGGCGACGATGCGCGCGCGGTGACGACCGAGGATGTTGCCGAGCTGCGCGCGGCTCGAGACCCGGACGGGTTCGTCCTCGATCACCGACCATGTCTCGGGGTCTACATAGAGCGGCAGAAGGTCGGGGTCACGGTCGAGCGGGAAGACGACGTTCTGTAGGACGTAAGCCACGTGATGGATCTCCGATGTTGGGTGCCTCGCGCCCTGGAGAGACAGAGGCACGGGAACTCGACGAGCAGAGAGTAGCCTACCGCCCGAAGCCAGGCGTTCCCGGTGCGTCCCGAAGGTGTGGGCTTCGAACCCCTCTGTAGACTGGCGCCCGATGAAGCTCTTGATCACCGGCGGCGCCGGGTACATCGGATCGACCGTCGCCACCGCATGCATCGAAGCCGGCTACGACGTCGTGCTTCTGGACGACCTCTCGGTCGGCCTTCGCCGCTTCGGCGAGGGGCGTGAGTTGTTCGTAGGCGACATCGCCGATGCAGACATTCTCGGAACCCTCATCGAGAGGCATCCGGACATCGACGCGGTGATCCACTGCGCAGCCCGCACGGTGGTTCCCGAGTCCGTCGCGGACCCGCTCGCGTACTACGACGCGAATGTCGGGAAGACGGTCCGGATGCTGCAGATACTGCGCGACGCGGGGATCGATCGGGTCGTCTTCAGCTCGTCGGCTTCGGTGTACGAGGGCGAGGGCGGCGGAGGAGTCGATGAGAGCGGACGTCTGGCGCCCGCCAGCCCGTATGCCAGGACCAAGGCGATGGTGGAGCAGATTCTGGAGGACGCCGCCGAAGCGGGCGATCTCCGAGCCATCGCCCTTCGCTACTTCAACCCGATCGGGGCCGACCCGCTGCTGCGTACAGGGCTACAGAACCCGACTCCTTCGCACGTGCTCGGCAAGATCCTCACCGCGCGCCGAGAGGGCCGGGAGTTCGCCATCACCGGAACCGATTGGGCGACTCGTGACGGGTCGGGTCTGCGGGATTACATCCATGTCTGGGACCTCGCACTCGCGCACGTCGCAGCCGTCGAGCGCTTCGACCAGGTCACGAGCCAGAGTCGCCCTTACCGCGTCATCAATATCGGACGCGGCGACGGCGTGACGGTCAGAGAGCTCGTCGCCGCTGTGGAGAAGGTGACGGGGGAGTCCGTCACCGCCATCGACGCTCCCCGGCGGCCGGGAGACCAGGCGGGTGCGTACGCGATCGTGGGCCTCGCGGCTGAGATCTTGAATTGGCGGGCAGAGCGCACCGTCGAGGACGGAGTCCGCGACGCGATCGCCTGGGCTGAGCGCATGAACACCGGGCGCTGACGTCACCGCTCGGGATGCAGTGTGGGGATCGCGCCCGTGTGCGCCGCGTCGATGTTCTCGCGCCACGACCGTGACTGGCCGGCGCGCAGCGCGCAGAGCACGAGCAGGAACCACCCGGCGCCTTCGAGGGTGAAGCTCTCGAACATCGAGTCGACGGCAAGGGTCACCAGCATGAGCGGCGTCCACGCGTAGACGACCGAGCGGCGCGCGCTCGCGACCAGCCAGGAGCGGACCATCGCGACGCCGCCGAGCAGCAGGAAGAGCACGAGGCCCGCCCAGCCGAGCTGGAGCATCACGTCGAAGTAGGCGTTCAGTGCGCTCTGATGCCGGTCGTCGAGGAGGAAGTTGATGTACGTGAAGGGGAACTCGCCCCGTGCCCACGGCCCGAACCAGCCCCACCCCTGGATCGGCTTGAGCGAGACGAAGTCGAGGATCGTGTTCCACAGGGTCGCGCGGATCGAGAAGTCCGAGCCGGCGTCGAGCAGGCGGATGATCGCGTGCCGCAGGATGAAGGCCGCGACGAGGGCGATGACGACGAGCACACTGAGCACCCACTGCACGACGCCGCGGCGCTCGCGCGGCGTGTGCCGCACGATCACGAGCGCGACCGTGCTCACCCCGACGGCCACGGCGAGGACGATCACGGTGGGGGAGGACGACAGGAACGCGAGCAGTGCCGCGAGCGCGATCGACGGGATCGCGAGCGGCGCGGTGACGGACTGGGAGCGCCACTCGATCACGAAGGTGATGAGCGCGATGACCGCGACGAAACCCAGCATGTTGCGGCTGCCGAAGAGCCCCTGCACAGGACCGCCGAGGGCGAGGTTCCCCTGGATGCCGAGGAATCCGAACGGCATGTCGAGCAGGATTCCGGAGAGGATCTCCATCGCGAGCGACAGCACCAGCAGGATGCGCAGCGTGTCGCCGAGGGCTCGGACCGTCTGGAGGGTGTCGCGCACGTGCCCGACCGCGATCGCGAGGAAGGCGAAGCCGAAGAGGGCCATCCAGCCGAAGGCGGTGTCGGACTTGTCAGCGGTCCAGACCAGACTCACCAGCGCCCACGCGAGGAAGGCGACGAGCGACGAGGGGGCCAGGCGCAGAGGGGAGAGCTCTGCGCGCCGGACCCAGAGCACGCTCGCTCCCACACCGCAGAGGACGGCGATGACGGTCGCCAGCGTGACCGTCGATGTGAGGCGCTCGATCGTGAAAGAGCCGAACACCGCGGCGAGAACCGCGATCGTGAAAGCCCTGGCGAACTCCGCGGATCCGAGCAGGTCGGCGAGACGCCGTTCGGGCGTCACGGAACCCGCCGTGCTCTCTCGCCGCGCTCGATCACGCGGTCGCGTTCGCCGACGCCGACGAGCGGGACGGATTTGATCTTGAAGCTGAGCATGACCAGCAGCATCCAGCCCCAGAGCATGATCGGCGTGGACTCGGTGAGGCCCTGCACGAGCAGCACGACGGTGAAGAGGCTGGGGAGCAGGGTGAGCGGCGAGTACTCGCGGTCGGCCGTGAGGTCCCAGCGCGGACGGTCGACCGCGAAGAACCAGGAGCGCCAGAGCAGGCTCAGATAGGCGAGGGCCATCAGAACGAGACCGAGAACGCCGAGCTGCATGAGGACGTCGAGCCACATGTTGTGCGCGTGGAAGACCGTGATCCCGTGGTCGACGATCCACTCGTCGAACGCCGGGTCGAACGGCACCCACGGGCTGGAGAAGCCGTTGCCGAAGAGCGGATGCTGAGAGATCCGCTCGAGCACCTTCTCCCAGATCTTGTCGGAGCGGCCGGTGAGATCGGCGCTCCGACCGAGCACCGAGAGCAGCGGACCGCGGAGCAGCCAGACGGCGCCCGCGAGCACGACGGCGCCGCCGATGAAGATGACGTAGAGGCGGGTGCGTGCTCCGGGGGTCGTGGTGCGACGCATGAGCAGCGCGACCACGAGGACGACGAGGGCCGCCGCGGCGCACGCGTACGCGGTCGCCGATCCTGCTCTGACGAGGAAGTACGCCGCCAGCAGCGACCAGAGGGCGAGCGTCGTGCGCCACCTGGCTCGCGCCGCGAACCGGATCCCGAAGGTGATGAGGGCGAACAGGCTGATGATCGCCAGCAGATTCGAGTTGCCGACGATGCCCTGGATGCGTTCGCCGTCGAACAGGTTGCCGCGGACCCAGTACCAGTGCGCGTTCACCTCGCCGTCCGGCCGGACGAAGAAGTTCGGCAGGATCGGCCCGTGCACGACGAGAGCGACCCACAGCTCGATCGCGAGAGACAGTCCGAGGATCCACTTGAACGCGGATGCGAGGGCGCGCACGATCTCGCTCCAGCTCAGCACGTGCACGATGAAGAGGGCGTTCACGGTGACTCCGGCGAGCAGAGCCCACGTGAGGAGGGTGGCACCGCGCCACTGCGACCACGCCACGGACACGAGAGCGAGCACCGTGTAGGCCGTCGCGGCCCACGGCAGACGGCGCCACGCGAAGGACTGCGGGCGGCGGCGGGACACCATCGGGATGCCGATCGCGAGCGTGACGACGACGAATGCGGCGAGGACGACGCCTGCGCCCAGTTCGCCGAGGAGGTTGTAGACCGCCGAATGCGCGAACGTGGCGAACAGCACGAGGATGATGTAACCGCGCAGCAGCAGATGCCCCGTCGACTCGCGTTCCGGTGCGCGGGGCGGAGCGGAGACCGGATGCTTCGTGTACTGCGCCATCGGGATCAGGCTACCGCGCGCACCCGAACGCCGACCGGATGCACCGCGCGCTCCCGTGCCGTGTCATCGAGTCGCTCCCCGAACGCCGCTCGCCCTACCCTGGTCACATGCTGCTCAGCCTGACGAACGTGCCCCGCGACTACGCCTGGGGATCCACCACTCTTCTCGCCGACCTCGAGGGTCGCGAGCCCGCGGCTCAGCCGGAGGCCGAGGTCTGGTTCGGGGACCACCCCGGCGACCCCGCCGACGTCGAGGAGGGCGGAACGCTCGACTCCGTCACGGGTGGTTCCCTGCCTTACCTGCTCAAGCTGCTCGCGGCCGCGTCGCCGCTGTCGATCCAGGTGCATCCGACCATCGCCCAGGCGCGCGCCGGATGGAACCGCGAGTCCGAGCTCGCACTGGACGACCCGCGGCGCAACTACCGCGACGACAACCACAAGCCGGAGCTCATCGTCGCGCTGAGCGATCGCTTCGAGTCGCTGAGCGGGCTGCGTGAGGTACCCGACACCCTGCGGCTGCTCGCCGAGCTGAACGGCGGCGCGGGTGTGGGCTCGCTCGTCGACCATCTCTCCGGCGAGGGCGACGTCCTCCGCGAGACGATCGGCTGGCTGCTCTCCGGCGACGCGCAGAGCGAGGTCGACGACGTCATCGCGGCGGTGCGCACGGCGGCCGGGTCGGCGACGGGGGAGTGGGCGGACACGTTGCGGGCTGTGTCGGCCATCTCGTCGACCTACCCCGGTGACCCGGGCGTGGTCGTGGCGCTCCTCATGAACCACGTCGTGCTGCGCCGGGGCGAGGGCGTCTTCCTGCGGGCGGGACTTCTGCACGCCTACATCTCCGGCCTCGGCGTCGAGATCATGGCGGCGAGCGACAACGTGCTGCGCGGGGGGCTGACGCCCAAGCGCATCGACGTCCAGGAGCTGCTGTCGATCCTCGACACGACGGCCGGGGAGGTCCCGGTGCTGCGACCGTCGGCGAGCGGCGCCCTCACGACCTACGAGGTGCCGGTCGAGGACTTCGCGCTCCAGCGCGCCGCACTGTCGGGCGATGCCGTCGAGGTGCCGGTGAACGGCCCGACGATGGTGCTCGCGACGGCCGGCGATGTCGCCGTGACGGGCGCCGACGGCGGACGGCGCGCGGTGCCGGTCGGCACGGTCGTCTACGCCGATGCCGAGGAAGGGTGCGTGACCCTGACCGGATCCGGAGAGGCGTTCATCGCGACGCCCGGCACCGCAGCGGACGCGCGCTGACCTCGCGACACGCCGGAGCGACACGCCGAAGGGCCCGGATGAACCTTCAAGACATCATTGAGGGTTTACGATCCGCGACTTGACCGATGCGAATCACACGGGTGTAATTAGTGGTGCACGGCCCGCCGAGGGGGCGGAATACAGGGTTGGAGATCGAGATGACGGGATACCGTTCGGACGTGCCGGACAACTGGTTCGTCGACCCGGTCAACCTCGGCGTTCCCGGGGTGCGCAAGGTCGAGGCCGACGACGACAACGCGCTCGCGTGGCAGACCGATGCTCTGTGCTCGCAGACCGATCCGGAGGCCTTCTTCCCCGAGAAGGGCGGATCGACCCGCGACGCGAAGCGCATCTGCACCTCGTGCGACGTGCGCGGCGAATGCCTCGAATACGCGCTCAACAACGATGAGCGCTTCGGCATCTGGGGTGGACTGTCCGAGCGCGAGCGCCGCAAGCTCAAGCGTCGCGCGAGCTGACGGCCGGGCTTCGGGCCACGCCGCGCGCACTGCATCCGGCGAGTGGCGAGCCCGCATAGGCTGACGACGTCATGCCAGCCCGAGTTCATGCCATCATCGTCGCGCGCCCCGGTTCGTCCGCCCGCGCGCAGCTGCTGCACACGCTGGACGCTCTGCGTTCACAGACCGTCGCGCCGGCGGCGATCACGCTGGTGATGTGCGGCGACGCGACGACTGCACGGGAGAGCGCGACCGTCGGTGAGCTGGTCGAGGGGGTCATCGAGGCCCGCACGAGCACGTCCTTCGCGGATGCGGTCGACCTGGCGAGGCCGCGGATCCCGGAGGGCAGCGCGGTCTGGCTCCTCGCGCACGACACCGCCCCGCACCCGCGGGCTCTGGAGCGACTCGTCGGCACGCTCGAGCGGTCGCCGTCGGCCGCCATCGCCGCGCCGAAACTGGTGGAGACCGACAACGACCGCGAGATCGTCTCACTCGGCGTGAGCATGACGAGCCTCGGACGCTCCGTCGAGCTCGCCGCGGGCGAGCTCGATCAGGGACAGCACGACGGCCGGGACGACGTCCTCGGCGCCGACATCCGCGGGATGCTCATCCGCTCCCAGGTGCGGGACGCCCTGCGTCCGGATCGCGCACTCGGGGGCGCCGACGAGGGACTCGATCTCGGAGTCCGCGCTCGCCTCGGCGGCGGCCGGGTGGTGCTGGCGCCCTCGGCCCGCCTCTCGGTGTCACCCGACGGCCCTGCCGCGCTCCCGACGGGCCGAGGCCGGCGAGCCTTCGCGCAGAGGCTCGCGCAGCTGCACCGTCGCCTCGCCTACGCGCCGGCGGCCGTTGTCCCGCTGCACTGGCTGACGCTGCTGCCTCTCGCGCTGTGGCGCTCCATCACGCATCTCATCGGCAAGCGCCCCGAAGCCGTGGCCCCGGAGTGGGGAGCGGCGGCGACCGCGATGGCGAGGCTGGGCGCCGTGGCGCGTTCGCGCCAGCGCATCCGCGAGTTCCGCACCTCCACCTGGTCCAGCATCGCGCCGCTCCGTGTCAGCCGGGCGGACCTCCGCCGCCGTCTGGACGACGGGCACGGCAGCGAACGCGGCGTCGCCAACGAACTGCGTTTCTTCTCCGGCGGGGGAGCGTGGGCGGTTCTTGCGGCCCTGGTGGTCAGCGTCGCCACGTTCACCTCCCTGCTCGCGTGGCCGGTCCTCGGTGGAGGCGCGCTGCTGCCCCTGCGCACGACGGTCGCGGCTCTCTGGGCCGACGCGGCCTGGGGCATCCGCGGTCTCGGCGTCGACGTCGTGGGGCCTGCCGATCCCTTCGCCGGGGTGATCGCGGTGCTCGGTTCGCTGTGGCCGGCCGGCCCATCCTTCGCCCTCGTGCTCCTGTGGGTGCTCGCACTCCCTCTCGCCGTGCTCGGCGCGTGGTTCGCGGCGACTCGCGTCACGGATCGCGCGGGCCTCCGCATCCTCGCCGGCATCGTGTGGGCGCTCGCCCCCACCTTCCTCGCCGCTCTCGTCGACGGCCGGCCCACCGGCGTGCTCGTGCACCTGCTGCTGCCCTGGCTCTTCCACGCGGCGGTGGTTTCGCACCGGTCGTGGGGAGCCGCGGGAGCCGCCTCCCTCCTCTTCGCGGGAGTCACCGCCTGCGCGCCCTCGCTCGTCCCCGCGCTGCTGCTGCTGTGGGTCATCGCCGTCGGCATCAGCCTGGCGGGCGCCCGCGTGCGCGGCGCGATCCGCCTGCTGTGGGTGCTCGTGCCCAGCGCAGCGCTCTTCGCACCCCTGGTCGTCTGGCAGCTCCGTCACGGGAGCGTCATCGCCCTGCTCGGCGACCCCGGCCTGATCTGGGCCGGACCTCAGGTCGCCGCCGATCAGGCAGGTCGCCTCGCTCTCGCTTCGGGATTCCCCTCCGCGGACCTCGGTGGCTGGGCGGACATCCTCGGGCCTGGCCTGGCCCCCTGGATCGGGATGCTGTTCGCACCGCTCGCGCTCCTCGCGCTGATCGCGGCGGTCTCTCCGCGGTGGCGCGTCGGGATCACCCTCCTGGTCGTGGCCGCGAGTGGACTCGCGACGGCCTTCCTCGCGGTCGGCATCGCCGTCTCGTTCGCCCAGGGCACTCCCGTCGCGATCTGGCCCGGCAACGGTCTGAGCCTCGCCTGGCTCGGTGTGCTCGGCGCGGCGCTCGTGACGCTCGACAGCGCGGTCTCGCTGCCCCGACTCCGCGTCATCGGCGCGGCTGTCGCCGGTCTCGCCGTCGCCGTGTGCGCGGTGCCGGCTCTCGCCGCCTTCCACACGGGCCGCACGGCGCTCACCGACGGACCCGCATCGACCCTGCCCGCCTACGTCGCGGCTCAGGCCGGTGAGGACAGCCCGGTCGGAACACTCGTGCTCACCCCGCGCGACGAGGGCGGGCTGGCCGCCGAGGTGGCCTGGGGCGCCAGTGAGACCCTGGGTGCGCAGACCACGATGCTCTCCACCGCGACCGAGCCCCTCGGGCGCGACATCACCACGCTGTCTGTCGATCTGCTCTCCGCGCGCGACTTCGACGCCGCGGCACAACTCGGCGACCTCGGGATCTCGTACGTGCTCCTCGCCTCGGTGGCGGACGACCAGTCCGACCGCGCCAGGACGCTCGGGACTGCGGCGATCACCGCACTCGATCAGCGCGCCGGTTTCGTGCAGGCGGGAACGACCGATCGCGGCGTCCTCTACCGGCTCGAAGCGGATGCCGCCCCGCGCGCGACGCTCTCCACGGGGCAGGAGGCGACGGCCCGTCTCGTCGTCACGGTGCAGCTCGTGCTCCTGTTCGCCGCCCTGCTCCTCTCGATCCCCACCCGGGCCTCCCGCCGCGCCGCGCGCGCGACCCCTCGCATCGTCGGGCTCGCGCCCGAGGAGCGACTGGTGCTGCCTCGTCACGCGGAGGACAGGGAGGCTTCCGAGCACGACGAGCTCTCCGAGCACGCCGAGCAGGTCGCCGGCGACCTGGCTGACGAGAGGACTTCGGCAGCGGAAGAATCAGTCGAATCGGAAGGAGAGGCGGATGCCGACGCTCACGCGGCCGCCGATCCGGCCGATCCGGCCGATCCGGCCGATCCTGCCGATCCGCTCGATCCTGCCGATCCGACCGTCGACGACGGTCCGCGCGACGACTCCACCACGGACCAGGACCTCGAGCGTCCGAGCGAGCGCGCTCCGCGTCCCGAGAGCGACACCGACCCCGAGGAGGGCAGGCGATGACCGGCAACCGAGCCTTCCGCGTGGCGGCGACCAGCGCTCGCGTGATCACCGGCGCTCTCGTCGCGGCGGCCTGCGTCGCCTGCACCGTGCTCGCGGTCTCGGCCACCCTGCCCACGATCACCCATGAGCCGGCGCAGGCCGACGTCACCCCGTTGCCCGGCGACGCTGTGCTGGTGTGCAACGGGGACTTCCGCGCGCTCGGCCGTGACCCTCTGAACTCGCTGGAGATGGTGTCGGCGGGATCACCGCGCTTCACGAGCGGCGGAACGGCGGGCACCCCGGAGTCCACGTCGATCACCGCCGACGACCTCGTCGGCGCGGGCGAGGTGCGTCGCCTCGTCGGCGAAGTGCAGGACCGCACGCCTCCGCTCATCGCCGGAGCCGAATCCTTCACGCTGGCGGAGGACGACCTCTTCGGGTTCGCCGCCGCTCCCTGCCGCCCTGCGAGCAGCGAGTCCTGGCTGGTCGGCGGCACCGTCGAGACCGGCGCGAAGGACGTCGTCGTCCTCACCAACCCCGGCGCCGTCCCCAGCACCGTCTCCCTGTCGGTCTTCGGCACGGTCCGAGCCTCCACCTCCGTCATCGTGCCCGCGGGCACCCAGGCGGCGCTGCCGCTGTCGTCGATCGCGAGCGGCTCGGAGATCCCGATCGTCAAGGTGACCGCCACGGGATCGCCGGTGCGCGCTGTGCTGCAGTCCTCGCTCACCCGCACCCTCGATCCGGCGGGAGTCGACCTGCAGGACGCGGTGTCGGCGCCGCAGCGGCATCCCGTGATCCCGGGCGTCCAGGTGCTCCAGGCGCCTGCCGACGGCAGCGAGATGGCGGTGCTGCGCCTGATGTCGCCCGACGTCGACACGGACGTCGTTGTCACGATGCGGAGGGTCGGCGAGTCCTCGGCGGCCACGGAGCTCCCCGTCACGCTCGCGGCCGATCAGCCGACGGAGATCTCTCTGGCCTCTGTCCCGGTCGGAGAGTACGTCGTCGACATCGAGGCGGAGGCGCCCGTGCTCGCGGGTATCCGCGAGCAGGACGGCTCCGGGCCGCAGACGGACTTCGCATGGCTGCTCCCCGCTCCGGAGTTCGACGACGAGGTCATCGTCTCGATCCCCGAGGGCCCCGCACCACGCCTCGTGCTCGCGAACGACGAGGACGAAGATGCCGTGGTCGAGATCGCCGTTCCGGGCGGCGAGCCGTCGACGGTCACCGTGCCCGCCGGATCATCCGCCTCGTTCGAGGTCGACCCCCGCACGTCGTATTCGCTGAGCACCTCCGGTCCCGTCCACGCCTCCGTGCGGATGACCGCGGCCGGTGCGCTCGCCGGCTGGCCCGTATGGCCCGAGGCCGGGGCGCAGCAGACGATCACCGTCTACCCGTGACGCCGCGGGGCTCCGCAGCCCCGCATCCGTGGTCGCGTCAGTGGTCGTGGCCGCCGAGGTCCCAGGGTTCGCGCCCGACGTACTCGGCCGCGGCACGGAACACCGCGCTCTCGATCGCCATGCGCCGGTGCGCGTTGTCATCGTGGCCAGGGGGCAGCAGCCGCTCGATGGGGAGACGGAACAGCACGATCCGGCGGTTCTCGCGGTCGAGGTACCACCGGGGCACTTCCTCGCCGCCGTCGAACGCCGGCATCGCGCCGATCTCGAAGCGTACGTCCTGCAGCTCGGGCCAGGTGCCGCGGAGGAATTCCACGGCAGTGCCGACGGTCAGGTCGAACCGGTCGATGCGGCCGTCGAGGGGAGCAAGCGGCGGGCGGACGACCTCGCTGCGACCGAGGCGACCGTGTCGACCGTGACGTGCGCCGCGCCGAGGAGAGGCGGACATGCGGGACCTGCGGGGCATAGCGAAAGTCTAGGGCGAACCGAGTGCGGCGCGGCGTCGAGCCCCCGGCGACTCCCAGACGTAACCTGACGGTGATGGACGGAAGACTCTGCTCGAAGGTCGGCTGCGCGCGTGAAGCCGTGGCGACGCTCACCTACGACTACGGCGACCAGATGGCCGCGCTCGGTCCGCTCGGCATCGCGAACCACCCGCACGCCCACGACCTCTGCGCCCCGCACGCCGACCGTCTCTCGGTCCCTGCCGGATGGCTCGTGGTGCGGCACGAGGCTCTGCGCGCCTAGACCCCGACGCGCCGTCCCGTCAGACGCTCGGCCCTGCGGTCGGCGTTCTCCAGCGCCCGCCGCTCCCGCTCGCGGCGGAGCACGGTGACGCCGATGAGCACCTCTTCGGGTGAGACCGGCGGGAGCGGGGAGATGAACGGCGACGCCTCGGCGAGCAGGTCGTGCGCCACGCGGAGCCGCGCAGCGGGGACCATGCGGGGCGCGCTCTGCAGGAACTGCGAGATGCGGCGGGCGAGGCGGTCCGGCAGTCGAGCGACGTCGGCGATCTGCGCCCACCCCGCGAGAGACGGCGGCAGCACGGGAACGGACGGGACCAGCTTGGGCGTGCGCACGCGCTGGCTGTATGTCCCGGCGACCATGTCGCCCAGGCGCTGCGATCGCGCGCTGAACGCACCGGCGAGCACAGCGACGCTGCCGAGGGTCATGTAGATCTCGAGGACGCCCAGCAGGGCGCGGATGAACGCGTGCCGGAAGCCCGGGGCGCCGCCGTCGATGCGCACGATGCGCCCGCCGACCGCGAGCTTTCCCAGACTGCGTCCCTTGAGCGCCATCTCCATCGTGATCGGCAGGACGACGAAGCTCACGACGAGTGCGCTCACGGTCGCGATACGGTCCGTGGCCTCGTCGAGGATCCCGGCGTTGACCAGCCAGATGCGCAGGAAGATCCACAGCAGGAAGACGCCGAGGCTGACGAGCATGTCGATGATGGCGCCGGCGGCACGCAGCACGAAGCCGATCGGCTGCACGTCGATCGCGACGGCCTCCCCGGAGAGCACCTCGTCGGACGTATCGAGCGGCGCGGACATGAGTACAGTAAATCAGGTGGATGCCGATGCGCTGACCGATGCACGCCGCGCCGAGTGGGAGCGGCTCGACCGGCTGAGCCGCGAGCGCCTGGACGGAGCCGGCGTCGACGAGCTCATCGTGCGCTACCGAGCGGCATCCGCCGATCTCGCCGAGTTGAAGACGTCGGTGGGGGAGTCGCCGCAGGGGTCGTACCTCTCGACCATCCTCGTGCGGGCCCGGCTGCGCCTGACGGGTGCCTCCGACAGCATCCTCACCCAGATCGCTCGCTTCTTCTCGCTGCAGCTGCCCGCCGCCCTCTACCGCCTGCGGTGGACCACGCTCGTGATCGCCGTGGCGTTCATCGCCGTCGTGGTCGGGGCCGCCGTCTGGATCTCCTCCGATCCCGCACTGATCGCGACGCTCGGCCCGCCCGACCTGCTCGCCCAGTACGCCGACGAGAGCTTCACCGGCTACTACACCGAGAACCCCGCCGCGGTCTTCATGGGGATGGTGTGGACGAACAACGCGTGGATCGCGCTGCAGTGCGTGCTGTTCGGGGTCACCGGAATCTGGCCAGTGAACGCCCTGGTGCAGAACGCCATCGGGCTCGGCATCTCCGGCGCGGTCATGGCCGCGCACGGCCGCGCCGATGTGATGGCGCTGTACATCCTTCCGCACGGTCTGCTCGAGATGACCTGCATCTTCGTCGCCGCAGCCGGCGGTCTGCACCTGTTCTGGTCATGGGTCGCGCCGGGCAACCGGTCGCGCGGCGAGTCGCTCGCCGCGGAGGGCCGATCGCTCGCCACCGTCGCGATCGGACTCGTGTTCGCCCTGTTCCTCGCGGGTCTCGTCGAGGGGTTCGTCACGGGCTGGGCGCTGCCGTGGCCGGTGAAAATCGGCATCGGGGTCGCAGCGCTCGCGGTGTTCCTGATCTACATGCTCGTGATCGGCCGTCGCGCGTACCTGCGCGGCGAGACCGGCGACCTCGTCGAGTACGAGGCGGGCACCCCGCGGCTCGTCGCCGGCTGACGTCGGCTCGCGCCCTCGCTCGGTCTCGCGTCAGAGCCGACCCGCGGCCTTGAGTTCGAGGTAGCGATCGGCGATACGCGGCGGCAAGGACTCCGGGTCGGCGGCGATCGCCTCCCCACCCGCCCTGCGGATCGCGTCCGCGACGTTCTCGGCCTCGCGCATCGTCTTCTCGGCGGCGGCCGCGACGTAGACCTCCTCGCGGCTCCCACGCTGTCTGGCGAGGTCGGCGATCCCGTCGTCCGTCACCGAGCCGACGAGGATCGAGGTGGCGCGGGTCGCGTCGGGGAAGGCGCCGAGGAAGCCTCTGGCGGATTCCGCGGCATCCTGCGCCGTGAGCACGACGATGAGCGAGGGGCGCGTCGTGAGCGTGCGCACCGCGGCGAACGCGCTCGGCCAGTCGGTGTCGACGAGTCGAGCGTGGACCGGGGCCATCGCATCGGTCAGAGCGGGGAGCAGGGCTGCGCCCTCCACGCCGGTGACCCTGGCCCGCACCACACGGTCGTACATGAGCAGGTGCACGTGGTCGCCTGCTCGCGCCGCGAGGGCGGCGAGCAGCAGCGCGGCCTCCAGCGAGGCGTCGACGCGTGTGCCGTCTCCGACGCGCGCCGCAGCGGTCCGTCCGGTGTCGATGATGATGACCACGTGGCGGTCGCGCTCGGGACGCCAGGTGCGCAGCATGGTGGTGCCCGCGCGCGCGGTGGCGCGCCAGTCGATCGAACGCACGTCATCGCCGCGGACGTACTCGCGGAGGGAGTCGAACTCGGTGCCCTGACCGCGGACCTGGATGCTGGTGTTGCCGTCGAGCTCGCGCAGACGCGCCAGCCGCGACGGCAGATGCTTGCGGGAGGAGAACGCCGGCAGCACGCGGATCGCCCCGCGTACGCGGTGGCGAGCCTGGCGACCCGCGAGGCCGAGCGGTCCGCGCGAGCGCACCATGACGAACTCGCTCACGAGCTCGCCTCTTCGGCGGGGGAGGAGCGGGATCTCGACGCGGCGTCGCTCGCCGGGCGGGACCTCGAGGCGCTGCCTGGTGCCGTCCGCGCCGGCCGTGGGCTGCCAGGCGTCGCGGATCAGCGCGTGCAGGGTGCGAGAGCCCGTGTTCTGCAGCGCCACGCTGACCGGCACGAGTTCGCCGATGCGCGTGCGGTTCGGCACTCGGCGGGTCGCGGTGACCGCACGCGGGCTGGGAGCCAGCATGACGTCGAGCGCCGTGAGCAGCACGCATGCCGCGCTCCAGATGCCGAGCGCGGCATAGGCGGGATACCCCACGAGACCCGTGAGGACGACGGGAACGATCCCGACGCCCACCGCGAGTGCGAGACGACCGGTGACGAACACCTAGATCGGCACCCTGGTCTGCTGCACCACGGAGGTGAGGACGGCGTCGGCGGACACGCCCTCCATCTGCGCATCGGGTCGTAGCTGCAGGCGGTGGCGCCACACCGGGACGAGCATCGTCTGGATGTGGTCGGGCGTCACGGCGGACGATGCGTTGAGCCAGGCCCAGGCCTTCGCTGCGGCCAGCAGACCCGTGGACGCACGGGGGCTCGCTCCCAACTCGACCGAGGGCGACTGCCGCGTGGCCCTCGCGAGGTCGACGACATACCCGAGCACGTCATTGGTCACTTCGACGCGAGCAGCGGCATCCTGCGCCGCGCGGATCACCGCGGCATCCACGACGGCCTCCACACCGGTCAGCTCCCGCGGCGAGAAGCCCGACGCGTGCTTGCGCAGCACCGAGACCTCGGCGTCGCGCTCCGGCATCCCGACGACCAGCTTCATGAGGAACCGGTCGAGCTGCGCCTCGGGCAGCGAGTACGTGCCCTCGTGCTCGATCGGGTTCTGGGTCGCCGCGACGAGGAACGGATCGGGCAGCGGCCTGCTCGTGCCGTCCGCCGAGACCTGGCGCTCCTCCATCGCCTCGAGAAGCGCCGCCTGCGTCTTCGGCGGCGTGCGGTTGATCTCGTCGGCGAGCAGGATGTTCGTGAAGACGGGCCCCGCGCGGAAGTCGAACTCCCCGGTGCGGGCGTCGTACACGAGCGAGCCCGTGACGTCGCCCGGCATGAGATCGGGAGTGAACTGCACCCGCTTGGTGTCCAGGCCGAGTGAGCGTGCGAAAGAACGCACGACCAGGGTCTTCGCGACGCCCGGCACACCCTCCAGGAGCACGTGTCCGCGAGCGAGGAGGGCGACCAGGAGGCCGGTCACGGTTCCGGCCTGGCCGACGACGGCCTTGTCGACCTCGGTCCTGACGCGGTGCATCGCCTGACGCAGGTCCGCGTCGGTGGGGTTCTCAGGGGTCACGCTGGGGCCTCGGCTTCCGGTCGGATTCGGTGTGGTCGGGGGCGGGGAGAAGTCGTTCACTCGGGTCTCCGCATCTCGCGGAGGGTGTCGTCGACGGCGTCCTCGAGCTCGCTCAGGCGACGGGCCAGTTCGACGAGCCCGGCGTCATCCGTCGGAAGGGGGCCGGCGAGCAGCGTCTGCAGCGAACCGCGGGGGATGCGGAGCCGGTCGGATGCGGCGTCGGCCACCTCGTCGGCGCTCGCCTGCACGGCCAGCCCCAGCCGGCGGGCGAGTCGCCGTCGACTCCCGTCGCGGATCGCCTCGGCGGCGTGGGCGGCGTCTCCGGCTTTCGCTGTGAGGCGTGCGCGACCGAGCATCGTCTCCGAGGCTCGCACCGTGACGGGCAGCGTCTCGGCGACGAGCGGGCCGAAGCGCTGCCCTCGCCACAGGCCTGCGGCGAGGGCGGCGAGCATGAGCATGAGGATCGCGGGAGTCACCCAACCCGGAGTGAGCGAGCCGAGGGTGTCCGGCTCCGCCGCCTCGATGTCGGTGTCGGTGAAGCTCGGGACGTACCAGACGACCTTGTCGGTCTGCCCCAGCAGAGCGAGTGCGAGAGCCGCGTTGCCGTTCTCGGCGAGGTACGCGTTGCTGAACAGCCGCGCTCCCTCGACCACGGTCCGCTTCTGGCCGTCGACCTCTCCGACGAGCACCGCGGCGGCGTCCTCGGTGCCGAAGCAGCCCTGCACCCCGGGATCCGGGGCGAAGACGCGGTCGGGGCGGATGCTGCCGACCCGGGCGAACTCGCGGATGTCGCAGTCGGCCTCGACCTCGGTCGAGTCGGCGGTCGCGTTGTCGCCCAGACCGAGGAAGGCGACGAGGTGGGTGCTGGCGGAGAGGAAGACGACGCGGTCCGCTGGTTCGATGAGGTCGGCGACGCCCTCGTCGGTGAGCGTGTACGGATTCGCCATCGCGAGAGTCGCATCCGCATCGAGCGCGGCACGCACCTCGGAGCGCGAGCGCACCACCTCGATCTCCACGCCCTGATCGCGCAGCAGCTCTGCGAGCGCTCGTGTCCCGGAATCGCCGACCCCCTCCGGGTCGAGTCCACCCCGGCCGCCGGGCATCTGCGTGGCCACCTGCGTCGCGACGAAGACCCCGAGAAGGACGAGCGCCGCGACGACCGCCCATCCGATCAACGCCTTCAGACGCCGTCGCGGATCGGGCCGATCCGCGGTCGACGTCAGCTGGTGCTCGGTCGCCGTCGTCACACTGTCGCCAGTTGCGGTCGGAGCGCGAGCAGTCGGTCGTCCGTGGCCGCGAGCTCGGCGTAGCTCTCCGCAGTCGCCGGATGCCGCAGGTAGCGGACGTCGTCGAACGACGTCGCCGCGCGTCGCACGGCGCCGGCCTCGGCGGGGAACGCCCGTGAGACCTCGCGGGCGATCGCCTGTGCGGTCGCGCCGGGTGAGGGGTCGATGAGGTCGCGCTCGAGGAGGCCGCGGGCCAGCGCACGGAATCGCAGGACGGTCGCCTCGTCCCAGTCGCCGGAACGGGCGGCGCGTTCGGCATCCGCTCGCAGTTGGGATGCCGAGCGATCGTCGTCCGCGCCGAGCAGCCCGGTGATCGGACGGCGCACGACGCGTCCGCGCCGCGGCCTGCCCCAGATGATGAGCGCGGCCACCAGAGCGGCGAAGACGATGACGCAGACGACGATCAGCGCGGTCGGCCCGACGTTCTGCCCGTTGTCGGAGCTGAAGAGATCGGCGAGGAAGCGTCCGATGTCGCGCGAGACCATGTCGAACCACGTCGGCTTGGCGTCGGCATACCGTGGGTCGGCGAGCTCTTCCTCCGCCCAGCGCCTGGCTTCGTCGCCGTCCGGGGCGAACACGTCGAGGAGAGCGATCATGCGGGTCCGTGCGGGCCGGATCCCGGCGCCGCCCACGTGCGATCGGAGTCGTCGGTCTGAGGCGCCGGGGGCGCGGGGGCAGCGGCGGGCGCGGGCGGGGCGGGGGCGGCCGGCGGGGCCGGATACGCGGGAGGCGCCGGAGAGGTCTGTCCCTGGTACGGCGACGGGGCTTGAGGCTGCGCGGGATACCCCTGCGGCGGTGCCGCCGCGGGGTAGGGCTGCGCGGGGTACGGCTGCGCGGGGTAGGGCTGGGCGGGGTAGGACTGAGCAGGGTACTGCGGGGCGGGATAGGGCTGCGCGGGATATCCGGCCGCCTGGTAGGGCGCGTTCATCGCCCATTCGGGCACCTGCTTGGGCGGCGGGGCGCTGGTCACCGCACGCTCGGGGTCCATGACGAACGGATCGCCGAGCTGCTCCTCGGACCAGCCGAGATCGCGGCGCTCGACGTGGCTGATGAGCGCCTGGTCGAGGCCCTCGTAACGCATTCGGCAGTCGAGATAGACGAGCGTGCCTGCCGTACTCTGCACCACCAGGGTGATCGCCTGGAGCACGAGGAGGAGGATCTGCGGGGCGAGGAGCGCGAACACGAACCCGAGGATCGCGGAGGGGTCGGTCGAACCCGTGGGGGCGATGACCGTCCCGAGCATCGAGCTGAGCAGCGCCACGGGGATGTTGACCACCTGCATCGCCAGGCCCATGATCGCGCCGATGAGGAAGGTGACTCCCCAGGCGACCCAGAACCGTCCGCGCGTCAGACGCCAGGAGCGCACGAGTGCATCCCGGAACTTCGCGCGCTCGAGTACCAGGATCGACGGCACGAGCAGCAGCTTGGTCGTGAGCCAGACCACGAGCGGGATGGTGGCGAGCACGAGCAGGATCAGCAGCACGACGAGTCCGCCGATCGCCTCCATGGAGCCGCCGAGGCCGCCGGCGATGAATCCGGCGATGATGAGGAAGACGATCACGATGATGCCGAAGACGAACGCGACCGAGAGCGACGCGAACGCCGCCAGGCGCCAGAACGCCGGGAGCATCTTCTTCCACAGGGCGCCGAGGGAGGCCTTGACGCCCACGGCGGCATTGCCGATCTCGGCGGCCACCACGCCCTGCATGAGGGCGGTGAAGGCGATCGAGGCCAATCCGACCGCGATGCCGGCGACGAGATTCATGCCGATCGTGCCGGCGAGCACCGCCTCGAAGTCCGGCGACGACGGGGAGAGCGACTCGAGTCGCGCGAAGGTGGTCGCGAACACGAAGCCCATCACCGCCGCACTCGACACGACGACGACCAACTGGATGACGACGCCGAAACCGAAGAGCACCTTCGGGTTGTGGCGCAGCGCCGAGAAGGATCGGCCGAGCAGCATCCCGAAAGTGAGCGGATGCAGGGGGATGATGCCCCGTTTGGGGGCTGGGGTCCACGTCTGGCCGGTCACCGGCACTCCCTCCGTCGTGCGCTCCCATCGTGTCATAACACACGTCGCGCGCGCAGACGCCGAGTCGTGGGACTGAGTGCCATAAGGTAACAGTTATGACCTCACGCATCCTTGTGGTCGACGACGACACCGCGCTCGCCGAGATGATCGGCATCGTGCTGCGCACCGAGGGCTTCGAGCCGGTGTTCTGCGCCGACGGCGCCAAGGCTGTCGAGGAATGGCGCTCGCAGCGCCCGGATCTGGTGCTGCTCGACCTCATGCTGCCCGGCATGGACGGCATCGAGATCTGCACCCGCATCCGCGCGGAGTCCGGCGTGCCCATCATCATGCTCACCGCGCGCAGCGACACGGCCGACGTGGTGCGAGGGCTCGAGGTGGGCGCCGACGACTACATCGTCAAGCCGTTCAACCCGAAGGAGCTCGTGGCCCGCATCCGCACCCGGCTGCGCCCGGCTCCGTCCACAGTCGGCGAGCAGCTGCGTGTGGGCGATCTCACGGTCGACGTCGACGCACACGAGGTGCGCCGCGGCACCGTCCCGATCGCGCTGACGCCGCTCGAGTTCCAGCTGCTCGTCGCGCTCGCCTCCAAGCCGCAGCAGGTGTTCTCCCGCGAGATGCTCCTCGAGCAGGTCTGGGGGTACCACTACAAGGCCGACACGCGCCTCGTGAACGTGCACGTGCAGCGCCTGCGAGCCAAGGTCGAGCTCGACCCGGACAACCCGAAGATCGTCATGACGGTGCGCGGTGTCGGTTACCGCGCCGGGAGTGCGGGCTAGGACCCATGGCCGCGACGACAGCGACCACCACCGCGGTCGCCGTCCTCCGCGACTGGCGAGGGTGGCCCGACGTGCTCGGTGCCCTGTGGCGACGGTCGCTGCGGTTCCGCACGCTGGCGATCACGCTCCTCCTCACCTCGACGGCGATCCTCATCACCTGCGTGACGATGGCCCTCGTCATCCAGAACGACCTCTTCGAATCGCGGAAGAATCAGGCTCTCGAAGACGCCCGGCGCTCGATCGACCAGGCCCAGACCACACTGGACTCGGCTGCGCTCGGAGACAATCCGGCTGCTCTACAGGAACTGTGGGACAGCGTCCAGGAGGATCTCGGCCGCAACTCGACCGCCGAGGGTCTCGCCGGCTTCCGCGTGAACGATGAGGTCGCCGGCCCGCTCAACGGCTTCACCGCGGGTCTCAGCGCCAACTTCATCAGCCCCGCCCTCCGCAATCGGGTGATCGAGTTCGACGACTGGCAGTCCTGGCAGTCCGCGGGGATCGACCTCGGCGGTCGCACGGTGCCGGGCGTGATCGTGGGGCAGCAGCTGCAGGTGCCTGAAGCCGGCCCGTTCGCCATCTACTTCGCGTATGACTTCGCCGATGCGGACAGCACTCTCACCTTTGTGCAGCGCACGCTGTGGATCGCCGGCATCGGACTCGTGGCGATCGTCGCGGTGATCTCCTCGATCGTCCTCCGCCTCGTCTCCACGCCGATCGTGGAGGCGGCGGAGACCAGCGCGCGCCTCGCTTCGGGAGACCTCGGAGTGCGGATCGACGTGCACGGGGAAGACGAGATCGCGACGCTCGGTCGATCCTTCAACGCCATGGCCGACAGCATCGAGGCGCAGATCAAGGAGCTCGGTGAGCTGTCGCTCGTGCAGCAGCGCTTCGTGTCCGACGTGTCGCATGAGCTGCGCACGCCTCTGACGACGATCCGCCTCGCCGCCGACATGCTCAACGATCAGCGCGAGGAGTTCGATCCGACCACGGCGCGCACCACGGAGCTGCTCCACACCCAGGTGCAACGCTTCGAGACTCTCCTGTCGGACCTCCTCGAGATCAGTCGGTACGACGCGGGCTCCGTGCAGCTCGAGCTCGAGGCCACGAGCCTGGCCCACCTGGCCGAGGACATCATCGAGCAGATGCAGCCGCTCGCCGACGGACGCGGCAGCGAGCTGCGGCTCGTCGCGCCCGGCGGATACTCGCCCGTCGACATGGATCCGCGCCGCGTGCGCCGAGTGCTGCGCAACCTGATCGGCAACGCGATCGAGCATGGGGAGGGACGCCCGATCGTGGTGACCGTGGACAGCAACCAGCACGCCGTCGCGGCCGGGGTGCGCGATTTCGGGCTCGGGATGGACCCGGCCGATGCGGAGCGGGTCTTCGACCGCTTCTGGCGGGCGGACCCGTCGCGCCAGCGAACGATCGGCGGCACCGGACTCGGACTCTCCATCGCGCTCGGCGACGCGACGCTGCACGGCGGGACCCTGGCCGTCTGGTCAGAACTCGGAGTCGGCACGAACTTCGTTCTGACCATCCCGCGCGGCGCGGTCCTCGACGGGCCGTCTCCGATCCCCGTCGAGCCGCAGGAGCCGCTCGCCGGAATGGGCGATGCGACGCAGCCGATCCAGCTCGCCGACCTGCCCGCCGAGCTGTTCGACCGAGGGAGCCTCGAATGAGAGCGTCGCCACGGCGGAGTCTCGCCGCCATCGCGCTCGCCGGAGCGATGCTCGCACTGTCGGCGTGCACCGGTCTCCCCACCACCGGCGATGTGCAGCCGGGCCTCGCGCTCGGAGCTTCGCCCGAAGACCCCGACTTCCTGCCCCTGGCGTCAGGACCCGTCGACGGGGCCGGCCCCGCTGAGATCGTCGAAGGCTTCGTGGAGGCGGCCATCACCCCGGCGGACAACTGGGATACCGCCCGTCGATTCATGACGCCCGAGATGGCGGCGCAGTGGCGACCGACTACCGGGGTGTCGATCGATGTGAGCGCTGCGTCGCGGTCGTTCGCCTCGACCGTCGAGGACGACGCCGAAGTGGATGACGGCGACACCGCCGACGTCCGGGTGACCTTCGATCAGTTGGCGAGCGTCGACGGCACCGGAGCGTACTCGGAGGCTTTCGGGGCATCCACCTCGTCGTTCGTCGTCGTGCGGACCGACGGGCAGTGGCGCATCTCCGAGGCGCCGGACGGCGTCGTCCTCGACGAATCCCGTTTCTCGCGCGTCTACGACGACTACGCCCTGCAGTTCTACGACCAGACCTGGGAGCGCCTCGTTCCCGATGTGCGCTGGTTCCCACGGCGCGCCACCATCGCGACGACCATCGCGCAGGCTCTGATCGGCGGCGCGCCGAGCCCCTGGCTCGATCCCGCGGTGCAGAACGCATTCCCCGCTGGCGTGCAGCTCGCGCGCGACGCCGTGCCGATCGATGCGGATCAGGTCGCCGACGTGGCGCTGAACGGAGCGGCCTCCGGCCTGGATCAGGTCACGCTCGCCCGCATGCGCACGCAGCTGCAGGAGACGTTCCTCGCGGCAGGTGTGCAGGTGAGCCAGGTGCGGTTCAGCATCGACGGGCGCACACTCGACGCGGGTGTCGTCAAGCTCGTCGAAGATCCTGCGGACGGGGGCAGCCTCGTCCTCAAGGACGGCATGTTCGGCAACCTGGTCGGCGGGGAGATCACGCCGCTGCCCGGGGTCTCGGACGAGATCCTCGCGCTCACGCAACCGATCACCGCGGTCGACGTCGCGCTCGATGGGTCGCACGCCGCTGTGCAGCTGGGCGACGGGCACGTCTACATTGCAGGCAACGGGAACGTCGACGAGCTCGACCAGCGCTCGTCGCTCATCCGTCCATCGATGGATCCCTTCGACTACACGTGGTCCGTCCCTGTGAACGCGCCGTCCGCGCTGCAGGCCACCAGCGTCGACGTCGCACAGACGCCGGTCGCCGACGCGTGGCCCGGCGCATCGGAGGTCTCGGCGATCCGCGTCTCGGCGGACGGAGCCCGCATCGCGGCGGTGATCGTCGTCGGCGGCGAGCGCTGGGTCGTCGTCTCGGCGATCATCAGGGATGAGAACGGCGTGCCGACGGCACTCGGGCCGACCGAGGAGATCACCCAGTTGCAGGGCACCGCATCCGGCCTCGTGTGGCTCGGTCCTGACCGACTCGCTGTGCTCGGCGACACGGACGACCGGATCGTGCTGACGCAGATCGTCGGGGGAACCGGAACCGTGGAGTCGGCACCCGCGGGAGCGCTCACGATCGCGGGGTCGCGATCGGCCTCGGGGGTGCGGATCCTGAGCGCCGAGGGTGCGGTCTTCGCACGCAGCGGTTCTGCCTGGAGTCAGGCGACGAGCGGCGTGCAGCTGCTCGCCACCCGCGCAGGGCACTGAGCGCCACGGATGACCTTCACGCCGCCTCTGCACAGAGGCGGCTTGAGGCGGAGTGCTCCACAGGCATCGACGGGCTGGGCGATCCAGCTCCACGCCGGGCCGCAGGTCGGGTCATGATCGGCGAATGGCTGATCCCTCCGTCGTCGCGACCGGCATTCGAAGCCTGGGGAGGGAAGCGCTCGCCCTCCTCCTGTCGGGGACGTGCCCCGGCTGCGCGGAGCCCGGCACGCTCCTGTGCGACCCGTGCCGGGGGCGGCTTGAGGCTTCCCCGGTCGACGTGCGCACGCCGCAGGGACGTGTGGTGCGTGCCGCGCTCACCTACGAGGGGGTCGCGGCGCGCTGCATCCGACGGATGAAGGACGACGGCGAGACCCTCCTCGCGCGTCCTCTGGGCATCGCGCTCGCCGCCGTCCTGGTGTCCGTCGCCGGATCGGGTGTCTCGGTGGTGCCGGTGCCGACCTCCAGAGCCGCCTTCCGGCGTCGTGGCTACCGCGTTCCCGAACTGCTGATCCGCCGCGCGGGTGTGCGCCCGCTGCGGGCACTGTCCGCTTCGCGCGCGAGGCGCGACCAGCGCGGGCTCGACGTCGCAGCGCGTGCGCGCAACGCCGAGGGGAGCGTGCGAGCGCGCCTTCCCGGGGTGGGAGCCCGTGTCGTCCTGGTCGACGATGTCGTCACCACGGGCGCGACCATCGATGAGGCAGCGTCCGTGCTCGAACGGGCGGGCTTCGAGGTGGTGGCGGCGGTCGCTCTGGCGGCCACGCCTCTTCACGGGAAGCACAGCGGATTCACATCCGATACATCGCCGACACGGCGGAAGTGACCCGTGACATCCGCTCTCGACCGGACTACGGTGGGGGGTCACAAGGCGACCACGGTCCGCCCTTGGCCGGGTGGACCGGGACAAGGAGGCAGCAATGGAAACGAGCATCGTCGGCGTCGGAGTGGGTATCACCGATCGCTTCCGAACCGTTGTCGAGGAGAAGATCGCCAAGATCCAGACGTTCGCAGCGCGAGCGCAACGCCTGGACGTGAAGGTCACGCACCGCGTGTATCGCAACGGTCGTGTTCCCGACGAGACCGTCGAGCTGACGTTGATCGGCAAGGGGCCCGTGGTCCGCGCCGAGGCCACCGACGGCGACAAGTTCGTCGCTTTCGACCTCGCGGTCGACAAGATGGCGGAGCAGCTGCGTCGCGCGAAGGAGAAGCGCGTCGACGGCCGCCAGCACCCGCGCGGCGCTCACTTCGAGAAGGAGAGCGGCGCTCTGGAGGGGATCGACGTGCAGCCCGCCTCGGCTGACGTGCTCCGCGCCGTCGCGACGGGCAGCATCCCCGTGCAGAGCGATGAGGACGAGGTCTACTCGCCGGTCGTGATCCGCACGAAGAGCTTCGATCCGGAGTGGATGACCGTCGAGGAGGCCGTCGACCGCATGGAGCTCGTCGGCCATGACTTCTTCCTCTTCGTCGATGCGCGCACCGATCACCCGAGCGTCGTCTACCGGCGCAAGGGTTGGGACTACGGTGTGATCGCGCTCGAGACGTCGGCGCCGCCCGCCGAGGCGCTCGCCTCGTAGCCCCGACGCACGAAGACGGCCCGCTCCGAGAGGAGCGGGCCGTCTTGTGCGTCTGCGGCGCGAGCGGTCAGTCGAACATCCCGTCGAGCAGGCTGCCGATCACGAGCCCGCCGAGGATGCCGGAGGCGATGTCCCCGCCGCCTCCGCCGCGACGGCCGCCGCCCCAGCCGCCACCGCCGCCCCAGCCGTCGCCGCCCCACTGATCCTGCGGGCGGGACGAGTCGATGTCGCGCTGCGCGAGCTGCAGCGCCTCGGAGGCGAGGTGCGCCACACGGCGCGCGCCGGCGAGGGCCTGTTCCCTCGTCTCCTCTGCGGGTAGCAGGTCCGAGAGGTCGACGCGCAGGCGCTCGGCCTCGGCGAGGCGGGTGCGGGCGTCGGCGCCGATCCAGCCGCGATGACCCGCGATGAGGCCGCGGGCCACGCCCAGCTGGCGGTCTGCGTCATCGATCGCGTGCTGCACCTGCTGGATGCTGGGGAGCGGGTGCTCGGCGCGATGGCGGGCGGTGGCGATCGCATCGTCGAGGGCCGTGTTCGCAGCCCGCAGCTGCGAGAGCTCCGCGAACGGGTCGCCGGGCGAGCCCGCGGGGGAGAGAGCACTGAGTGCGTTCTGCAGGTCGGTCACGGCGGCCGCGACGGCCGGGACCTGCGGGGCGGTCCGTGCTGCGATCAGGTCGGATCGCGAGTCGGCCACGACCTCGGCGAGAGTCGACTCCGCGCGGAGCGCCTCGATCTCGAAATCCTCCACTGCGTCGAGGAGGGCGGACGCTCGGCGGGTCGCCTCGGTCGCGGTCTCCAGGGCGAGGTTGGCCTCCTCGTTCTGCTTCGCCTCGCGGCGGCGCTCCGAGACGTCGGCGCCATGCGTGGCGAACGCGATGAGCTGCTCCGCCTCCGCGGCGCTCGCCGTGATCTGATGCATGGCCGAATCGGAGTACCGGCTCGAGAGACGGGCGACGGTCGCATTCGTCTGCGGGATGCGCTCGCTCAGCGCCGCGGCATCCGCTCGCACCTGCGCGATGATCTCGGGAGCGCGCCGGACCTTCGCGACCGATTCCGCGAGATCGGCCGTCTTCTCGTCGAGGAGGTCCTGCGCCCAGTCGCACAGCTGCACGATGCGTGCGTTGCGCGTGCGAAGCTCCTCAGGGGTGTCGGGGATCTCGTCGTGGTTCAGCTGGTGCAGCTGGAACGCCTCGCGAAGGTGTGTGCGCACGGCGGCGAGTGCCGTGCGGAGGTCGCTCGTGAGCGAATCGCCGAGCTCTGCCTCAGCGAACACCAGCTCGTCCGAGGTCGTGCGGATGCGCTCGTCGGCCGCGACGAGGGCCTGCTCGGCACGACGTGCCAGATCGGCATCCTGTGCGGCGAGTTCTTCCTGTTCGCGCTTGCGTCTGCCCCATATTCCAGCCATGACACAGATCCTAGTTTCCCGGGCATCGCGGGTGGCTGTGCATCCGCTTCAGGCGAACGGGGATCAGACGAGGGCGTCACGCTCCACACGCACCGGGCGACCGCGTTTGGGGCGATCGACGTCGAGTGCGAGGGAGAGCGAGTGCTGAGGATGCTCGGCGAGACGGGCGCCGGCATGCTCGAGCCATCGTGATTCCGCCTCGGCCGCGAAGATCATCGAGTCCAGCACCAGGGAGTGCGCGAGATCCTCGGGGCCGCCATCCTCGTGTGAGGAGCGGAGCAGACGCAGCCCGGACAGACGACTCTCGACAGCGGCGCGCTCGGCATCGATCAGGGAGGAGGCGTCGGCGCCGGGCAGGGTCGCCGCGAGTGCGACCTTGATCGCGAGCTCGTCGCGCGGGGCGACAGGTCGCTCGGCGGGGCCCGACAGCCACAGTGCGACCTCCGCGGCACCCGCGGGCGTGATCTCCCAGTAGACGTGTCCCTGCGCGTCGGCGTCGTCACGGCTGACGAGACCGTCGCGCTCGAGACGCTCCAGGGTGTTGTAGATCTGTCCGACGTTGAGCGGCCACACGGCCCCGGTGCGCCGGGCGAACTCGTGGCGCAGCTGATAGCCGTAACACGGTCCCTGCGCGAGGATCGCGAGCAGGCTCTGACGCACGGACATGGGACCTCCTGGACTCGCGACCAATATACATACCGGGAAACGGGCATGCCGCGCGCCATGCAGGCGACGTGCAGGTCACGGCCCGGTAACATGACAAGGTATGCCTTGTGCCCCGCCCGATGGGCGGCGGCGCGGGACCCATCGACAGGGAGATGACATCTGTGGCCAATCCTCTTGAGAAGCTGCTGCGCGCCGGTGAAGGGCGGGTCATCCGTCGTCTGAACCAGGTCGTGAAGGCCGTGAACGCGCTGGAAGAGGACATCTCCAAGCTCACCGACGACGAGCTGCGCAACGAGACCGCCGAGCTCCGTGCCCGGTACGAGAAGGGCGAGACGCTCGACCAGCTCATGCCGGAGGCCTTCGCCGCCGTGCGGGAGGCCGCCCGTCGCACCCTCGGCATGCGCGCCTACGACGTGCAGATCATGGGCGGCGCAGCCCTGCACCTGGGCAACATCGCCGAGATGAAGACCGGTGAGGGCAAGACCCTCGTGGCGACGTTCCCCGCCTACCTGAACGCGATCGCCGGTCAGGGCGTGCACGTGATCACCGTGAACGACTTCCTCGCCAGCTACCAGGCCGAGCTCATGGGCCGTGTCTACCGCGCGCTCGGAATGAGTACCGGCATCATCGTCTCCGGTCAGACCCCGGCCGTGCGGCGCGAGCAGTACGCGTGCGACATCACCTACGGCACGAACAACGAGTTCGGGTTCGACTATCTGCGCGACAACATGGCGTGGCGCAAGGAGGACCTCGTCCAGCGTGAGCACTTCTTCGCGATCGTCGACGAGGTCGACTCGATCCTCATCGACGAGGCGAGGACGCCGCTCATCATCTCCGGTCCGTCGTCCGGCGAGGCGAACCGCTGGTTCGCCGAGTTCGCGAAGATCGCGCGCACCCTGGAGGCGGGGGAGGACTACGAGGTCGACGAGAAGAAGCGCACCGTCGGCGTGCTCGAGCCCGGTATCGAGAAGGTCGAGGACTACCTCGGCATCGACAACCTGTACGAGTCGGCGAACACCCCGCTGATCTCGTTCCTCAACAACTCGATCAAGGCGCTCGCGCTGTTCAAGAAGGACACCGACTACGTCGTCATGAACGACGAGGTCATGATCGTCGACGAGCACACGGGGCGAATCCTCGTCGGCCGTCGCTACAACGAGGGCATCCACCAGGCCATCGAGGCCAAGGAGGGCGTGCCGGTCAAGGCCGAGAACCAGACCCTCGCGACGGTCACGCTGCAGAACTACTTCCGCCTGTACGACAAGCTCGCCGGTATGACGGGTACCGCCGAGACCGAGGCCGCCGAGTTCATGTCGACGAACAAGCTCGGCGTCATCCCGATCCCGACGAACAAGCCCATGATCCGCAAGGACCAGTCGGACCTCGTGTACAAGAACGAGACCGCCAAGTTCGCGCAGGTCGTCGAGGACATCGCCGAGCGCCATGCGCAGGGACAGCCGGTGCTCGTGGGAACCGTGAGCGTCGAGAAGAGCGAGTACCTCTCGCGGCTGCTGGCAAAGAAGGGCGTCAAGCACGAGGTGCTGAACGCGAAGAACCACGCTCGCGAGGCCGAGATCGTCGCGCGCGCCGGTCGGCTCGGAGCCGTCACGGTCGCCACGAACATGGCGGGTCGCGGAACCGACATCATGCTCGGCGGCAACGCCGAGTTCCTCGCCGTGCAGGAGCTGAAGAGCAAGGGTCTCGACCCGGTCGAGACGCCCGAGGAGTACGAGGTCGCGTGGGACGAGACCTACGAGTCGATGAAGGCCGTCGTCGCGGAGGAGGCCGAGAAGGTCATCGAAGCCGGCGGACTCTACGTGCTCGGCACCGAGCGGCACGAGTCGCGGCGTATCGACAACCAGCTCCGAGGCCGCTCCGGTCGTCAGGGAGACCCCGGTGAGAGCCGCTTCTACCTCAGCCTCACGGACGACCTCATGCGTCTCTTCCAGTCGGGGGCAGCCGAGGCCATCCTCTCGCGCACGAACTTCCCCGACGACGTGCCGATCGAGTCGGGACTCGTGTCGCGGGCCATCCGCAGCGCGCAGTCGCAGGTCGAGGCGCGCAACGCCGAGATGCGCAAGAACGTCCTCAAGTACGACGACGTCCTCAACCGCCAGCGCGAGGCCATCTACGCCGACCGCCGTCACATCCTCCAGGGCGACGACATCGCCGACCGCGTCCAGCACTTCATCGAGGATGCGATCAGCGGCGTCGTCCGCGACCACACCGGCGAGGGCCACAACGAGAGCTGGGACTTCGACGCTCTCTGGACCGAGCTCAAGACGCTCTACCCGGTCAGCGTGACCATCGACGAGGTCGTGTCGGAGGCAGCCGGACGCAAGGGCGGCATCACGGCGGACGGACTCACCCGGGAGCTGCTGTCGGACGCGAAGATCGCTTACGAGGCGCGCGAGGAGTCTCTCGGCGAGGCCGCGACGCGCGAGCTCGAGCGTCGCGTGGTGCTGCAGGTGCTGGACCGCCGCTGGCGCGACCACCTGTACGAGATGGACTACCTCAAGGACGGCATCGGCCTGCGCGCCATGGCGCAGCGCGACCCGCTGATCGAGTACCAGCGCGAGGGCTACGCCATGTTCCAGTCGATGATGGGGCAGATCAAGGAGGAGTCGGTCGGGTACCTCTACAACCTCGAGGTCGAGGTGCGTCGGGCTGGCGACTCCGACACCGCCGAGGTCGAGGCCAAGGGGCTCGCGGACGGAGCGGCCGAGCAGCGTCTCGAGTACTCCGCGGCGAACGACGCCGGCGAGGTCGAGGTGCGCAACGATCGCGGACAGGTGCAGCAGGCCGCCACGGATCGTCTCCGCCAGGCCGCGGCCCGGGCGCAGGCCCCGCAGCAGGAGGCACCCGCTCAGGAGGCGCCGCGTGGCGCCTTCGGGCAGCGGACGGATGCCGCGCCGGCGCAGCCCGCCGGCAACCGCGAAGAGCGTCGGGCGCAGGCCAAGAAGAAGAAGTAGCGCGCGGTCGAGACCACCGCGAGAGGAGGGCCAGTCCGTGAGGATTGGCCCTCCTCTCGTCGCTGTAGGCTTGGCCGATGACACCATCGCGCCACTTCGACCAGTCGTCGAAGCTCAAGAACGTCCTGTACGAGATCCGTGGGAACACGCTCGTCGAGGCGGCGCGGCTCGAGGCGGAGGGTCACCGGATCCTCAAGCTCAACACGGGCAATCCCGCGATCTTCGGGTTCGAGGCACCGCACCAGATCGTCCACGACATGCTCGCGGCGCTTCCGACGGCCCACGGTTACAGCGACAGCAAGGGCATCGTCTCCGCGCGCCGCGCGGTCGTGAGCCGGTACGAGCAGATCGAGGGCTTCCCGCGGTTCGACCCGGAGGACGTGTTCCTCGGCAACGGCGTGTCCGAGCTCATCACGATGACCATGCAGGCGCTTCTGGATGAGGGCGATGAAGTGCTGATCCCGGCGCCGGACTATCCGCTGTGGACGGCGATGACGAGCCTCGCCGGCGGAACGCCGGTGCACTACCTGTGCGACGAGAACGACGGGTGGCAGCCCGATCTCGAGGACATCCGGTCGAAGATCACGCCGCGCACCAAGGCGATGGTGATCATCAATCCGAACAACCCGACGGGCGTCGTGTACTCGCGCGAGATCCTCGAGGGCATGGTGAAGATCGCACGCGAGCACGAGCTCCTGCTTCTCTCCGACGAGATCTACGACCGCATCCTCTTCGACGACGCCGTGCACATCCCCACGGCGACGGTCGCGCCCGACCTGCTCTGCCTGACGTTCAACGGCCTCTCCAAGACCTATCGGGTCGCGGGCTACCGCTCGGGGTGGCTCGTCATCACCGGGCCGCAGGCGCACGCCAAGGGCTTCCTCGAGGGGATCAACCTCCTCGCCTCCACGCGGCTGTGCCCCAACGTGCCCGCCCAGCACGCGCTGCAGGCCGCGCTCAGCGGGGTGCAGTCCATCGACGCGCTGATCGCGCCCACCGGCCGGCTGCATGAGCAGCGCGATATCTCGTGGCAGGGACTCGAGTCGATTCCCGGAGTCTCGTGCGTCAAGCCGCAGGGCGCGCTGTACGCGTTCCCCCGTCTGGATCCGAACGTCCACGAGATCCGCGACGACGCGAAGCTCGTCTACGACCTCCTCGTGGCGGAGCACATCCTGCTCGTACAGGGGACCGGTTTCAACTGGGCCACTCCCGACCACCTGCGCATCGTCACGCTCCCGGAGCCGCGCGTCCTCGCAGAAGCCGTCGAGCGCCTCGGGAACTTCCTCGCGAGCTATCGCCAGTAGCGGCGCCGGGCTCGGGGACGAGCTCTGCGGCGAGGCGTCTGATGGCGGAGACGAGAGTCGATCGCGGGGCGACATCGGCGATCGGTCGAGCGTGCAGGAGCGCGGCATCCGTCGCCCGCTGGTCGAACGGCAGGAAAGAGACGTCCGTGATCCCGGCGAAGCGATCGAGCGTGCTGCGGATCTGTCCGCGGGCGTCGATGCCCAGGGGGCCGGGGCGCACCTTGTTGACGACGACGTGGATCCTCGCTCTCGGGGCGAGTCGCCGGAGTTCGGCGTGATCGCGCACGAAACGACTGATGCCGAGCGGGTCGGCCGCAGCGACCGCGACGACGACGTCCGCCTCGTCGAGTGCGGCCACGGTGGCGGCGTGACGGCGCGGACCCGTCACGTCGAAGGTCGCCTCGTCATCGGCGTCGAGGGCGCCTGACACGTCCACGACGCACTCCTCGGCCCAGGCGCGACTCACGGCGAGGGTCGAACGCACACGCGTCGAGGAGAGCTCCGCCCACCGGCCGGGGCGACTGATCCCGGTGAGGACGTCGACGGTGCCGCCGCTCGTCGGCAGCGATATCGCCAGACGCGTGAGCTCCGCGTCGTCGAGCGCGCCCATCTCGGCTCGGCGGCACGCTGCGGCGATCCCCGGGGACTCGTCTCCGAGGCCCAGGAGGAGGGCGGTGGCCGGGGCGACGGTATCTGCGTCGATGAGTGCCGTCCTGCGTCCACGGCGCGCGAGCTCGACGGCGAGCTGGACGGCGATCGTCGATCGACCAGGTGAGCCCTGCGGCCCCCACACGACGGTGACGCGGTGAGGGGCGGCCGCCGGCCCGGAAGCCGCCTCGATCGGGGGCGCGTCGGTCTCCAGAGCGGCGACGACCTCCCAGCCGCTCGCGGTGCTCGACAGCGCGGCCGCCAGTCCGTAGCGGCCCAGCACGCGGCTGTCGCGACCGCCGAGTGGCAGGATGCGCACGCCGGCACGGTCGCAGTTCGCGACGAAGTCCGGCGTGAGCACCTCGCGGAGCGCAGGGACGAGTACAGCGCGGCATCCCGCGGGCAGAGGCAGGGAAGCGCCGGCCGGCGCGACGGACGCAGCGACGCCCTCGAGCTCCAGCTCCGCGACGAGCGCGGACGCGCGGGGCTCGGGGATCGCGACGACGACGGACGTCATCGCGCGGTGCCGATCGGGACGATCGACAGGTTCGCGCCGCCGGTGATCGCCGCGAGCACGGCGGCGACATCCGATCGTTCGATCACCAGTTCGACGCCCGCGTCCGAGGACGCGAGCACGCCCTCGTCCTCGACGACCGATGCGACGGTCGCGGCGTCGACGAGGATGCTCGGAGGCTCCGGGGCTGCGCCGTCCTCCGGCATCCGAGACTGCCAGAGCTCGACCGGGCTGCCCACGGCCACGCCGCCCGGTACCGCGGTGCCCGTCTCGATCACGATCGTGGTCGTGCGCCGGCTCTCGGCGTCCGCGACAGCGGAGTCCGGGACGAGTTCGTCGGCGGCGAGGGTGCGGGATGCCACGGACCCGCCGTCCAGGTCCTGGGGCGCGAGATAGCGGTCGGTGAGCGAGCTCAGGTTCACCTCGACGACCTGGAAGTCGTCGGACCCGACGGCTTCTCCTTCGACGATCGTGCGCGTGGCCTGCAGCACCGGCGTGGTCGCGCCCGCCGAGGAGACCACCAGCCAGACGCCGGCGAGCGACGCCGCGATCATGCCGAGACCGACGAGGAAGCGGACGTCGCCCCAGAACGCGCGACGAGGCCGAGGGTGTGAGTTCATGCGGGCCATGCTCACAGATCCGCGCGGTGTCGACCCGGAGTTATCCACAGCGTGACGGTGTTCGTGGCGGGTCCGTGCGCCGGGAGGAGAATGGGGGCATGCCCGACTCGACTCCGCCCGCTGTGCGCTTCCTCGCGCCGGCGCAGGTCGCCGAGCTGCTCTCCATCGAGATCGACGAGGTGATCGAGCTCGTCTATCAGGGGCGACTGCGCGGATCGCGTCTCGGGTCCCCGGCTCGCTGGCGCGTCGAGGAGACGAGTCTCACCGAGTACCTCGCGGAGCAGTCGGAGGAGGCACGACGTATGGCGCTCTGGCGCCAGGCGAACGAGGCGAGCTTCCCCGAGGTGTGGGGTACCTCTCGCGCTCACGGCATGTGATCTCCGGCGATCTGCACGGAGTCCAGGGCCGCGAAGGGTACGACGCGGAAGTCCCGTACAGCGGCGATCGTCCGGGCGGTGCCCGCGTCATGCAGCGCGAGGTCCAGGTGATCCGCACCCGCGCGATCGATCGTCCCCTGCAGTTCGGACCCGTCCGAGCGGAAGACCCGCACCGCGATGCGCCGGCGGGCCAGGTCGCGCAGCACGAACCCGAGCGACATCCGCTCGCGCAGCGCCACAGCCTCGGCATCCGGGCCGTCGAGGCTCGCGAGGAGCAGTCCGTGATCGACGCCGAGCGAGCGGATCGCGGACAGCGGGATGATCCTCGTCGACGGCGCCCGCCGCGCGCCTTCGGCTTCGACCGTGGCGGCCGCGACCCAGTCGGCGCCGAGGGCACGGAGGCGCACACGCACGCGGGCCCCTGAGGCGACGTCGATCACGGTCGACGCTCCGGCGCCGCACAGCATCCGCAATCGGTCGCGGAGATCGAGGCGCGAGATGCGGAGTCGCTCCGACTCGGCATCGAGGGCCGCCCGCTCGCTCTCCCACTCCGAGGCGAGCTGACCCTCGAGGTCTTCGAACAGGCGATCCCAGTGCACTCGCACTACCGTAGGCGACGCCTTGCGGGCATGTACGAGTTATCCACATTGTTCGCGAGAAGCCCCGGATCGGCGCTCGCGCGCGTGCTCTACTGACGGCAGTTTCCCGGATGGAGAGTGCTGTCAGATGTCGCTTCACGAGTACTTCGGCCCGCAGCCGACGCCCCGTACCGAGCTGCCCGATCCCCACCCGCTGCTGCGCAGCATCACCCGCGGAGTGCTGGAGGTGCTCGCCGGGGTGCGGGAGGTGGACCAGCTCGCACGCTGGTTCAGCGAGGAGGCCTACCGCAGCCTCGTGACCAGGGCGAACCTCTCCGCGCGTGCTCGCAGCGCGCGCGGCGTCCCCCCGGCGCGGCCCACGTTCGAGATCCTCTCGATCCGCACCTCGGAGCCCGTCGACGGCATCGTCGAGGCGGTCATCGTCGTGGCAGGGCCCGGCCGCACACGCGCGGTCGCCGCGCGCCTCGAGGGGCTCGATCGCCGCTGGCGCACGACCTCTCTGGCCATCCCCTGAGCCGGCGCGCTCTAGGCTGGAAGGGTGTCAACCCTCAGTGATCTCGCCCATGCCCAGGGGCTTCTGACCGACAACGACGTGGAGTGGCTGCATCGCCTCGCCGGTGACGGACAGCTGCTCGCGGACCTCGCCTCCGCCGACATCGTCGTGTGGGTGCAGACCGACGACGGCTCCTTCATCGCCGTCGCGCACGCGCGCCCGAGCGGCGCGGCGACGCTGTTCTACCGCGACATCGTCGGTGAGCGCGTGCGTCCGCAGTGGCGGACGCAGGTGCAGGGCGCGTTCGACTCGGCGGAGATCGTCGACTCCTCGTCGCCCGACTGGTTCGAGGAGACGCCCACACGCGTGCGGGCCGTGCCGATCGTGATCGAGCGCAAGGACGCCGAGCGCGCGGCATCCGTCATCGGCGTCGTCACCCGCCACACGAACCTCGGAGAGGCGCGGACGCCCTCTCGCCAGCAGATCACGTTCGACGAGTGCGCGAACGACCTCTTTCGCATGATCGCCGACGGCAGCTTCCCCGACCTCGCAGCGCCCACATCGCCCCGTCGCGGTGCGCCGCGGGCGTCGGACGGCCTCATCCGCATCGATGTCGACGGCATTACGACGTTCGCGAGCCCCAACGCGCTCTCGGCGTTCAACCGCATGGGCTTCGACGACGAGCTGGAGGGGGAGTCGCTGGCGGAGGTCACGACCCGCCTCGTGCCGCCGTCCCGTCAGGTCGACGAGTCGCTGCCGGTCGTCGTGACCGGGCGCGCTCCGTGGCGCACCGACATCGAGGCGCGCGGGGTGACGGTCTCATTGCGGGCCATCCCGCTCAAGGATCACGGCACCCGCATCGGCGCCATCGTGCTCTGCCGGGATGTGTCGGAGCTCCGCCACCAGGAGCAGGAGCTCATCACCAAGGACGCGACGATCCGCGAGATCCACCACCGCGTGAAGAACAACCTGCAGACGGTGGCGTCGCTGCTGCGCATCCAGGCGCGGCGCACGCACTCGGACGAGGCGCGGGATGCTCTCACGCAGGCCATGCGCCGCGTCGACGCGATCGCCGTCGTCCACGACACGCTCGCGCAGGGCCTCACGCAGAAGGTCGACTTCGACGAGGTCTTCCACCGCGTGCTCAAGCTCGTCGCTGAGGTCGCATCAGCGCCCAACACGCGAGCGCGCACGCAGTCGACCGGTCGGTTCGGCGTTCTCCCGAGCGAGTACGCCACGCCGCTCGCGCTCGCACTCACGGAGGTGGTCACGAACGCCGTCGAGCACGGCCTCGCGGGGCAGGAGGGCATCGTCGAGATCGACGCGGCCCGCACGGAGGAGAACCTGCGGGTGACGGTGCGCGACACCGGTCACGGCCTCCCCGAGGGACGCATCGGCCAGGGCCTCGGCACGCAGATCATCCGCACCCTGATCCAGGGCGAGCTCGGAGGATCGATCGAGTGGCGGGGGAGCGAGGGGGAGGGCACGGAGGTCGTGATCGACATCCCCCTGCGGTGGCTCACCGCCTGATCCTGTTCACGAGAACGGCCCGAGACGATGTCTCGGGCCGTTTCTCATCGCGCTCGTGCGCGACGCGGTTCAGGAGGCGCGGCGGGCGCGAGCCGCGCGGCGCTTGAGGGCGCGACGCTCGTCCTCGGAGAGGCCGCCCCAGACGCCGGAGTCCTGGCTCGTCTCGAGGGCGTACTGCAGGCAGATCTCGGTGACCGTGCAGGTGGCGCACACGGTCTTCGCCTTCTCGATCTGGTCGACGGCCGGGCCGGTGTTGCCGACCGGGAAGAAAAGCTCGGGGTCGACAGTCAGGCAGGCGGCTTTGTCGCGCCAATCCATGGGGGCTCCTCGGTGTGGGACTTGTGAGACGTCGCAGCGCGACGACTCGGATTTCGGGTCGCAGTTCGGGTTCAGCTACCCTGTTGAGATACGGACGGATGCCCGCATTCTGTGATGCGGGCACGAAGCCCGCCCCACGCCGCTGTGGGAGCACATGACGCTGTCTATTCTGTTACATGAAACCGGCGAAATCAAGGGTTTCTTCGCTTCTCATTCGATTCTCAGGAGACATCGTGCGCTCACCAGCCCTGGCTCGCGCCGCCGCCGCCGTCCTCGTTCTGGAGGGCCTTGCGCTCGTCGTCTTCGCTCTGATCGAGCTGGTCGGCCTCGGCGCGGGGGATGCCGCGTCGCTGCCGACCGCGCTGGCGCTCATCGTCCTGACACTGATCGGCGCGGCCGCTCTCATCGCGTTCGCGATCGGGGCCAACGCCGGGCGCTCGTGGGCGCGTTCGGGAGGGATCGTGTTCCAGGTCCTCGCCGTCGCCCTCGCGCTCGCGTCGCTCACGATCCAGCCGGTGCAGTGGCTCTTCACCCTCGCGGTCGGGGTGCCGGGCGCCCTCGGTTTCGCACTGCTCGTCGCCAGCGCCCGAGCGGAGAACCCGCGCCCGACGGAGTGAGGCTCAGGCGTCGATGCCGAGCTGCTTGCGCAGCCGCGCGACGTGCCCGGTGGCCTTCACGTTGTACTGGGCGAGCGTGATCGTGCCGTCCTCGTCGACCACGAAGGTCGAGCGGAGGACGCCCTCGACGACCTTGCCGTAGTTCATCTTCTCGCCCCAGGCGCCGTAGGCGGCGTGCACGGCATGGTCGGGGTCGCTGAGCAGCGTGAAGGTGAGACCGTCGCGCTCCCGGAAGGCCGCGAGCTTGGACGGTTCGTCCCTCGAGATGCCGATGACGCGGTAGCCGGCGCCCTCGAGCGAGGAGATGCTGTCGCGGAAGTCGCAGGCCTGCGTCGTGCAGCCGGGTGTCATGGCCGCCGGGTAGAAGTAGAGGACCGTCTTCCGCCCGCGGAGGTCGGCGAGGGAGACCTCGTTCCCGTCCTGGTCGCGGAGGGTGAAATCGGGGGCTGCGGATCCGGTGTCGAGGCGCTCAGTCACGCTTCCCAGCCTAGCGGCCGGGTGTCTGCTCCGCTTTGTCCGCGAACGTCTGCAGCAGCCTCTGCAGCGAATCGAGACGCGCCCTGCCGGTCTCGCTCAGCTCGCCGCGCTCGGCTGCTTCGATGAGTGCGCAGTCGGGAGCGTCGGGCAGGTGGGTGCAGCCGCGGGGGCACTGCTCGGCGATCGCCGCCAGCTCGGTGAACGCCGCGAGGATGTTCGCGGGATCGACGTGTCCCAGCCCGAACGAGCGCACTCCGGGGGTGTCGATGACCCAGCCCCGGCCACCGGGGCTCTCGTAGCGCAGGGAGACCGTCGACGAGGAGGTGTGGCGTCCGCGTCCCGTGACCTGGTTCACGTGGCCTGTCGCGCGCAGCGCGCCCGGCACGAGCGCGTTCACGAGCGTCGACTTGCCCACGCCGGAATGACCGACGAACACGGTCGAGTGGCCGACGAGGGCCTCGCCGATCTCGTCGACGGGCATCTCGTCGCGCGCACTCGTGAAGACGCGCAGGTCCAGGCCGTCGAAGTGCGACAGGAACGCGGAGGGGTCGGCGAGGTCGGTCTTGGTGACGACCAGGAGCGGGCGGATGCCGGCATCCAGCGCGGCGACGAGGTAGCGGTCGACCAGTCGCTCTCGCGGCTCCGGGTCGGCCGCCGCGACCACGACGAGCATCTGGTCGGCGTTCGCGACGATGACTCGCTCGACCTGGTCGGTGTCGTCGGCGCTCCGCCGCAGCAGCGACGTGCGATCGACGATGCCCACGATCCGACCGAGCGTGCCTTCGTCCCCGGAGGTGTCGCCGACGACGCGCGCACGATCGCCGGTCACGATGGGCGTGCGCCGGAGCTCCCGCGCCCTGGCGGCTGTGATGGTCCGCTCCTCGGGGGTGTCCTCGCCGATCATGACGGTGTATCGGCCGCGGTCGACGCCGAGAACGCGTCCGATCTGGGCGTCCTCGTGCGCGGGGCGGCGCTTGGTGCGGGGGCGGTTCGCCTTCGGGTTCGGACGCGTGCGGATGTCGCTCTCGTCGTACTCCTCGTAGTCGTCGTCGAGGTCGTCGGAGTCGTCGAGCCAGCTCACGCGGACGCGCCTCGCAGCATCCTGTCCCAGAGGAGGGTGAACTCCGGCAGGGTCTTGGCGGTCGTGCCGATGTCGTCGACCTCGACCCCCGCGACGCGCAGCCCGACCAGCGCTCCGGTCGTCGCCATGCGGTGGTCGTGGTGCGCCATCCACACGCCGCCGTGCAGCTCGCGGGGGATGATCCGCAGGCCGTCGGGGAGCTCCTCCGCCTCGCCGCCGAGTTCGCGCAGGTTGCGGATGAGCGCTGCGATGCGGTCGGTCTCGTGCAGGCGGATGTGTCCGATGCCGCGGATCGTGGTCGGGCCCGAAGCGAACGCCGCGAGGCCGACGAGGGTCGGCGTGAGCTCGCTCGCGGCGGACAGGTCGAGGTCGAGGCCGCGGATCTCCGACCCCGCCTTGACCGTCAGTGCGCCGCCGTGGCGGCTCACGTGCGCGCCCATGGCCTGGAGGATCTCGGGCAGCAGGGCGCCCGGCTGCGTCGAGTGCACGGGCCACCCCGTGATCGAGACGGCTCCGCCGGTGACGAGCGCTGCCGAGAGGAAGGGGGCGGCGTTGGAGAGATCGGGCTCGATCGCGATCTCCTTCGCGCGGGGCACGCCGGCCTCGACGAGCCACTCTCCGGTGGCCGGCCGCTCGATGCGGATGCCGCGACGGCTCAGCGCCTCGATCGTCATGTCGATGTGCGGCAGGCTCGGCAGGTGCTCGCCGGTGTGCACGAGGTGCAGCCCCACGTCGAACCGCGGCGCCGCGAGGAGGAGACCGGAGACGAACTGGCTCGAGGCGGAGGCGTCGATCTCGACCCGCCCACCGCGGATGCGACCGTGGCCGCGGATCGTGAAGGGGAGAGCCCACGTGCCCTCGTCGTCGATGTCGACGCCGAGGTCGCGCAGGGCGCTGATGAGGCCGCCCATCGGACGGTGCAGCGCGGTCTCGTGGGCGGTGAGATGCACGTCCTGCTCGGCCAGCCCTGCAAGAGGCGAGATGAACCGCATGACGGTGCCCGCCTGGCCGCAATCGATCGTCGTGCCGCCGCGGAGCTTCGCCGGCGTCACCACCAGATCGGGCCCGAACTCGCCGTCGCCGTCGACCTCTTCGATGCCGACGCCCAGGGCGCGGAGCGCGTCGACCATCCGGCGGGAGTCGTCGGAGTGCAGGGGCGCCACGAGGCGACCGGGTCCGTCGGCGATCGCGGCGATGATGAGCTCGCGGTTCGTCAGTGACTTCGAGCCGGGGATCGTGAGCGTGGCGCGCACGGCATCGGCGGTCGTCGGTGCGGCGTAGGAGCCCTGGGCCGGGGAGGGGGAATACCTGTTGGCGCTCATCGGTTCCCACCTTAGTAACAACGAGTCCCCGCCTCACCGATCGGCGCGGACTCGCCCAGGAGGAGAGAGAATGCTCGCCACGCTCGAACGCGGTTCGGTGCGCCTCGGCGGCCTAGACTGGCCGGTGATGGATGACACCGAGACGGTAGACACGGTCGGCGACCCTCGACGCGAGTTCGAGGAGCAGGCGCTGCCCTTCATGGACCAGCTCTATGCGGCGGCCATGCGCATGACGCGCAATCCCGCGGATGCGGCGGACCTCGTGCAGGAGACGTTCGTGAAGGCGTACGGGTCCTGGTCGACGTTCGCACAGGGCACGAATCTCAAGGCCTGGCTGTACCGGATCCTCACGAACACGTACATCAACATCTACCGCAAGAAGCAGCGGGAGCCGTTCCAGGGGACCATCGACGAGCTCGAGGACTGGCAGCTGGGCGGCGCGGAGTCGACGACCGCTTCGCACAGCCGGTCGGCGGAGGCCGAGGCGATCGACCACATGCCGGCATCCGTCGTGAAGGATGCCCTGCAGGAGGTCCCCGAGGACTTCCGCCTGGCGGTGTATCTCGCCGACGTCGAGGGCTTCGCCTACCAGGAGATCGCCGACATCATGAAGACGCCCATCGGCACCGTGATGAGCCGCCTGCATCGGGGCAGGCGGATGCTTCGCGAGCTGCTGGCCGACTATGCCGCGGAGCGGGGAATCTCCGCGGCCGACACGAGGAGCAGGAAATGAGCGACTGCGGCTGCGACAAGGCGCGTCAGGATCTGGAGGAGTACCTCCGCAACGAGGTCTGCAAGACCGAGCACTCGGAGATCCGCGAGCATCTCGAGAACTGCCCGTCCTGCCGTGACGAGGCCCTCGTGGCGAAGACCCTCACCGAGGTCGTCGCCAGGGCGTGCAGGGAGACGGCGCCCGAAGAGCTGCGCGACCAGGTGTTCGCCCGTCTGCGTGAGGTGCAGGCCGCGCAGCACTGATCGCCGCGTGGGGTCGACCCGTCGATCGACGTCGGTCACCGCCCATAGGCTGGGGCCATGACGATCATCGACGCCCGCGACATCCCCGCCGACCCCGTATCCGCCGACCGTCTGTCTGCGGACGGACTCGAGTACCGGGTGCTCGACGTGACCGATCGTGTCGCGGCGGAGTCGTTCCAGCGCGCCGTGTCGCGCGGATTCCTCGGCGCGGAGCCGACGGCCGAGGCGCTCGAGTTCGGACGATCCACTGTCGAGTCCCGCCGGAACGCCGGCGTCTACGACGCCGCCGTGCCCGACGGCCGACCCGTGGCCACGATCGACTCCTGGGTCACTCCGCTGACACTCCCGGGCGGCGCGCAGCTGCCGATGTGGGCGATCAGCGGGGTCACCGTCTCGGCGACCCATCGCCGCCGCGGCATCGCCCGTGCGCTCCTCGAGGGCGAACTCCGCGCTGCCGCGACAGCGGGCGTCCCGCTCGCGGGCCTGACGGTGTCGGAGGCGACGATCTACGGTCGGTACGGCTTCGGTTCCGCCGTCCCGGTCGTGCGCTTCCGGGTGGATGCGCGTCGCGCGGGGTGGGCGGCGCCGGCCGCGTCAGGGCGTCTCGAGTACGTCGACCGCGACGCGCTGGCAGCCGAGCTGGGCGCCGTGCACGAACGCGCCCGAACCGCACGGCCCGGTCAGATCCCCGGCTGGTCCGCTCGCTGGGGCGGAATGGCGGGGCTGTCTCCGAGCGACACGGATCGCGACAAGGTGCGGGGCGTCCGGTACCGCGACGGCGCCGGCGAGGTCCGCGGCGCCATGGCCTACACCCTCGCCGAGGAGGGATCGGGCACGGCCTGGCGGCACACGCTCTCGGTGCGCCTGCTCGTGGCGGAGACCTCCGAGGCGACGGCGGCGCTGTGGAGGTTTGCGCTGCAGCACGATCTCGTCGACGGCGTCGAGGCCGAGCTGCGCCCGGTGGACGACCCGCTGCCGTGGCTCGTGCACGACCAGCGCGGTGTCACGCAGACGCTGCACGATCACGGCTGGCTGCGGATCCTCGACCTCGCCGCGAGTCTGACCGCGCGCCGCTACGCGGCCCCGCTCGACACCGTGCTCCGCGTGCACGACCCCCTCGGCTTCGCAGCGGGAGACTGGCGGCTCGTCATCGGTGCCGACGGAGTGGCCCAGGTCGTACCGGCTGACCCGGGTGCTGCCGATGTCGCGCTCGACGTCGCGGCTCTTTCTTCGCTCTACGTCGGCGGTGTGCGCGCCTCCGCCCTGCACGCCGCTGGTCGCATCGACGCAGAGGCGGATGCCGTCGCCGCGCTCGACCGCGCGTTCACCAGCACTCCGGCGCCGGGCCTCGACATCTGGTACTGACACCGCGTCACGACGAAGGGCGCCGCGACCGAGGTCGCGGCGCCCTTCGTGCGTCAGCTCCGGGCTCTGGTCCGATCAGGCGATCGTCAGCGCGTCGCGCAGCAGCTTCGCCTGCTCGGCGGCATGCACCTTCGAGGAACCCGTGGCGGGAGACGCCGAGGCCGGACGCGAGATCGGACGGAAGGTCCGGTCTCCCGGGACGTCGGCGAAAGCGAGCGCGAGGAACGGCCAGGCGCCCTGGTTCTCCGGCTCCTCCTGCACCCACACCAGCTCCGCGTTCGGGTACGAGTCGGTGATGGCCTTGAGAGCGTCGATCGGCGTCGGGTAGAGCTGCTCGAGCCGGACGAGTGCGATCTCGGGGTTCGGGTTCTTCTCGAGCTCCGAACGCAGGTCCCAGTGCACCTTGCCCGAGTGCACGAGCACGCGCTTGACGGCGGTGCGGTCCAGCTCGCGGGTGTCGTCGATCACGGGCTCGAAACGGCCCTGCGTGAACGCCTCGACCGGGCTGGTCGCGCCGCGCAGACGCAGCATCGCCTTCGGGGTGAAGACGATGAGCGGCTTGCGCGGACGCGCGTAGGCCTGACGGCGCAGCAGGTGGAAGTACGACGCGGGGGTCGAGGGACGCGCGACGATCATGTTGTCCTGCGCGCACATCTGGAGGAAGCGCTCGATCCGCGACGAGGAGTGGTCGGGTCCCTGGCCCTCGTAGCCGTGGGGGAGGAGCAGCGTGACGCTGGACTGCTGCCCCCACTTCTGTTCGGCCGCGGAGATGTACTCGTCGATCACCGACTGGGCGCCGTTGACGAAGTCGCCGAACTGAGCCTCCCAGAGCACGAGAGCCTCGGGAGCCTCGACGGAGTATCCGTACTCGAAGCCGAGCGCCGCGTACTCGCTGAGCAGCGAGTCGTAGACGAAGAACCGCCCCTGCGAGTCGGAGAGGTTCGACAGCGGCAGCCACTCCTGGCCGTTCGCGCGGTCGTGCAGGGTCGCGTGCCGCTGCACGAAGGTGCCGCGTCGCGAGTCCTGACCGGCGAGGCGCACGGGCGTGCCCTCGACGAGAAGGGAGCCGAAGGCCAGCAGCTCGCCGAAGCCCCAGTCGATGTTGCCGTTGCGGCTCATGTCGAGGCGCTTCTCGAGCTGCTGCTGCAGCTTCGGGTGCACCGTGAAGCCCTCGGGCTTGTTGACGAAGGCGTCGCCGATCAGCTGGATGACCTCGTTCGAGACGCCGGTCACCTCGGGGGCTCCTACCTGCTCATCGACCGGCGCCTGCTCGGACACGACCGGGGTCGCGCCGGTCTCGGCGGCGTGGGTCTCGGCGAACGCGATCTCGAGCCGGTTCTGGAAGTCCGCCTTCGCCTGGTCGTACTCCTCCTCGGTGATGTCGCCGCGGCCGACGAGCGATTCGGTGTACAGCTTGCGCACCGAGCGCTTGGCCTGGATCAGGTCGGTCATGAGCGGCTGCGTCATCGAGGGGTCGTCGCCCTCGTTGTGGCCACGGCGGCGGTAGCAGACCAGGTCGATCACGACGTCGCGGTGGAAGCGCTCGCGGTACTCGAAGGCGAGCTGCGCGACGTGGATGACGGCTTCGGGGTCGTCGCCGTTCACATGCAGCACCGGAGCCTGGATCGTCTTCGCGACGTCGGTGGCGTACACCGAGGTGCGGGAGTCGTTCGGGAGGGTGGTGAACCCGACCTGGTTGTTCACAACCACGTGGACCGTGCCGCCGGTGCGGTAGCCGCGGAGCTGCGACATCTGCAGAGTTTCGACCACGACGCCCTGTCCGGCGAACGCCGCGTCGCCGTGCACGAGGATCGGCAGCCAGGTGAAGGTGCCGATCGGCTTGCGGTCCTGCTTGGCCCGCACGATGCCCTCGAGCACGCCGTCGACGGTCTCGAGGTGCGAGGGGTTCGCGGCCAGGTACACGGGGAGCTCGGACCCGTCGTCGGCGACGAAGGTGCCCTGCGTGCCGAGGTGGTACTTGACGTCACCCGATCCGCGCTGGTTGCCCGGGGTCTGGGTGCCCTCGAACTCCTGGAAGACCTGGCCGTAGGTCTTGCCGGCGATGTTCGTCAGCACGTTGAGGCGGCCGCGGTGCGCCATGCCGATCGCGGCACCCTCGAGGCCGGCCGTCGCCGCACCCTGGAGGATCTCGTCAAGCAGCGGGACGAGCGACTCGCCGCCCTCCAGCGAGAAGCGCTTCTGTCCGACGAACTTCGTCTGCAGGAACGTCTCGAAGGCCTCGGCCTCGTTCAGCTTGCGCAGCACGCGCAGCTGCTCGTCGTGGCCGGGCTTCTGGTACTTGACCTCGACCTTCTCCTGGAACCACCGGCGCTGCTCGGGGTCCTGGATGTGCATGTACTCGATGCCGAGGGTGCGGCAGTACGAGTCGCGGAGCACGCCGAGGATGTCGCGCAGCTTGGCCACGCGCCGCCCGCCGAAGCCTCCGGTGACGAACTCGCGGTCGAGGTCCCAGAACGTGAGACCGTGGCTCTCGATCTCGAGGTCGGGGTGCGAGCGCTGCACGTACTCGAGCGGGTCGATGTCGGCCATCAGGTGGCCGCGCACGCGGTAGGAGTTGATGAGCTCCTGCACCCGGGACTGCTTGTCGACGCGCTCGGCGAGGTCGACGGCGATGTCGGGGTTCCAGCGGATGGGGGAGTACGGGATGCGCAGAGCGGCGAAGATGTCGTCGTAGAAGCCGCGCTGGCCGATGAGCAGCTCGTGCACCTTCTTGAGGAACTCGCCCGAGCCGGCACCCTGGATGACGCGGTGGTCGTAGGTGCTGGTGAGTGTGATCGTCTTGCCGATCGCGAGCTCGTTGAGCGTCTTCGGGCTCGCGCCCTGGAACTCCGCCGGGTACTCGAGGGCACCGGCGCCGATGATGCAGCCCTGGCCCTTCATGAGACGCGGCACCGAGTGCACCGTTCCGATGCCGCCCGGGTTGGTGAGCGAGACCGTCGTGCCCTGGAAGTCGGCCGCGGTGAGCTTGTTGTTGCGGGCACGGGTGACGAGGTCCTCGTAGGCGGTGAGGTACTCGGAGAAGGTCATGGTGTCGGCGCGCTTGATGCTCGGGACCATGAGGGCACGGGTGCCGTCCGGCTTCGGCAGGTCGATCGCGATGCCGAGGTTCACGTGCGCGGGTGCGACGACCGAGGGCTTGCCGTCGATCTCGGCGTAGAAGACGTTCTGGCTGCGGAACTCGTCGAGGGTGCGGATGAGCGCCCAGCCGATGAGGTGCGTGAAGCTGATCTTGCCGCCGCGCGTGCGTGCCATGTGGTTGTTGATGACGATGCGGTTGTCGATCATCAGCTTGGCGGGGATCGTGCGGACACTGGTCGCGGTCGGGACGGTCAGCGACTCGTCCATGTTCGCGGCGAGGGTCTTGGGCAGTCCGCGGAGCGGCGTGACCTTGTCCTCCTCGGCGGCTTCCTCGGGCTCCTTGGCCGCGGGCTTGGGGGCCTGGGCGGGGATCGGAGCCGCTGCGGCGGGCTTCGCGGTGGTCCGTGCGACGGGCTGGGCGCCGATGACGGGGATGGGTGCGGTCACCGGGTGGGTCGTGGGTGCGGCCTCGGGTGCCGCCGGCGCTGTGCCGGACGCGGCATCGGAGTGGTACTTCTCGAGGATCGGCCACCACTCCTTGTCGACGGAGTCGCGGTTGACCTTGAACTGCTCGTAGAGCTCTTCCACGAGCCAGGAATTGGCTCCGAACCCCCCGTCGCCGCTGACGCCGGTCACCTGGTTCGACACGCTCGATCGCCCTCTTTCATCGCTGAATTCCACGTGTGCGCATCAGGACGTCAGGATGCGTCCGGGCCCGCACACTCTCGACCATCAAGCCTAACGTGTTTCCGCGGCGGATCGTCCAGGCGACGCCCCCGCGTCCGGTCGATCTCGGTACCGTGGAGTCATGGAGTTCTCCGGCGCAGCCCCCTCAGTCGATCTGACCTACTCTGACGTCTTCCTCGTGCCGCGTCGCTCGGCGGTGACGAGCCGGCTGCAGGTCGATCTCGCCCCGCTGGACGGAACGCCAGCGACGCTGCCGCTCGTCGCGTCGAACATGAACTCGGTCACCGGTCCGCGCCTCGCGGCCGTGCTCGCCAGGCGCGGCGGTCTCGGCGTACTCCCGCAGGATCTCCCGTTGCAGGACCTCGACGCGGCGATCCGCGACGTGAAGGCCCAGCCGGTGCTGTGGGACACCCCCGTCGTGCTGCCGCCCGAGGCCTCGGTCTCGGACGCACTGCGTCTGTTCCCCGCCGCCCCCGGGCACGGCGTCGTCGTCGCCAGGGGCGACGCGCCGTACGATGCGGAGCGGATCCTCGGCATCCTCCCGGCGACCAGGCTCGCGACCGCGCTGCCCGACGCGCAGCTCGGAGATCTCGTGCACGCGGGCTCGCCGTCGCTGGACGCCGACGACATCGGATCCGGAAGACACGCCTTCGACGTGATCACCGAGGCGGGCGTCGAGATGGTCACGGTGACGAGGCACGGACACCTCGTCGGCACGCTGAGCGCCCGCAGCGCGCTGCGCTCGACCCTGTACGGACCTGCCGTCGACGCGGACGGCCGGCTCGCCGTCGCCGCCGCCGTCGGCATCAACGGCGACGTCGCCGCCAAAGCGCGCGCGCTCGCCGGGGCGGGCGTCGACGTGCTGGTCGTCGACACCGCGCACGGTCACCAGGAGGGGATGCTGCACGCACTGCGCGCCGTGGCCGACCTCGACCTCGGCATCCCGATCGTCGCGGGCAACATCGTCACCGCCGACGGCGTGGCCGACCTCGTCGATGCCGGGGCGTCCATCCTCAAGGTGGGCGTCGGGCCGGGGGCCATGTGCACGACGCGCATGATGACGGCCGTCGGCCGCCCGCAGTTCTCCGCGGTGCTCGAGACCGCCGAGGCCGCTCGCGCGCTCGGCGCCCACGTGTGGGCGGACGGGGGAGTGCGCTATCCGCGTGACGTCGCCCTCGCGCTCGCCGCCGGCGCGGCATCCGTCATGATCGGCTCGTGGTTCGCCGGCACGATCGAAGCGCCGGGGGAGCTGCAGTCGGATGCCGAGGGCCGCGTGTTCAAGGAATCGTGGGGGATGGCGTCGACCAAGGCCGTGCAGGCGCGGTTCGGCCGTCTCGACGCGTACGAGCGCGCCCGCAAGGAGCTGTTCGCCGAGGGCATCTCGTCATCGAAGATCTACCTCGACCCGCTGCGCCCGGGCGTCGAGGACCTGCTCGACATGATCACGTCGGGCGTCCGATCGTCCTTCACGTACGCCGGCGCGTCGTCGGTCCCCGAGTTCCACGAGCGGGCGCTCGTCGGTCTGCAGTCCGCGGCCGGGTACGAGGAGGGCAAGGCGCTCCCCGTCAGCTGGTGACGGCCCGGAGGAGGGTCGGATCCCGTATTATTCTGCTCACTATGGACGACCCTCCCAGTTGCAGTACCTCGCCCCACCGCCCGCCTCTCATCCGTGAGGGGAACCTGTGATGGATTACATCCTGCTGGGCGTGGGGCTCCTGCTCACGATCGGCACCGGACTGTTCGTCGCGAGCGAGTTCGCACTGGTCAATCTCGACCGTGCGGAGCTCGAGGCCCGTCAGGCCCGCGGGGAGACCCGCCTGGCCATGACGATCGGCGCTCTGCGGCACACCTCCACGCACCTGTCGGCCGCGCAGCTCGGCATCACGCTCACGACGCTGCTGACCGGCTACACGATGGAGCCGGCGATCTCGAACATGCTGCGCCCGACGCTCGTCGCCTGGAACTTCCCCGAGGCGACGGTGGCGCCGATCGCCACGGTCGTCGCGATGCTGATCGCCACGGCTCTGTCGATGATCCTCGGCGAGCTCGTGCCCAAGAACTTCGCCCTCGCGCTGCCGCGGCACACCGCCAAGCTCGTCGTCCCGTTCCAAGTCGCCTTCACCACGGTCTTCAAGCCGGCGGTGGTCGTGCTCAACGGATCGGCGAACGGTGTGCTGCGCGGCATGGGCATCGAGCCGAAGGAGGAGCTGTCCGGGGCGCGCACCGCGGAGGAGCTGTCCTCGCTCGTCCGTCGTTCCGCGAGCGCCGGCGTGCTGGAGGCCGACACGGCCACCCTGCTCGACCGGACGCTCACGTTCTCGCGGCTCACCGCGGCCGACGTGATGACAGCACGGCCGAGCATGCACGCGATCGATGCGGCCGACTCGGCGGACGAGGTGCTGCGGATGGCGCGGCGCACCGGCCACAGCCGGTTCCCCGTCTACGGCGAGGACCTCGACGACATCACCGGGGTCGTGCACCTGAAGGCGGCCATCTCGGTGCCGCGCGATCGCCGGTCCGAGGTGCCGGCCGGGGCGCTGGCCACCGAACCGCTGCGGGTGCCCGAGACGGCGCACGTCGACGGACTCGTCGCCGAGCTGCGGGCCCGCGGCTACCAGCTGGCGGTCGTGGTCGACGAGTACGGCGGCACCGCCGGCCTGGTGACCCTGGAGGACCTCGTCGAGGAGATCGTCGGCGAGGTGTCCGACGAGCACGACCGCACGCGAGCCGGGGTCATCACCGGGCGCGACGGCATCACCTTCCCCGGTGAGCTGCGTCCGGACGAGCTGCGACGCCGCGCCGGCGTCGACGTCCCGGAGGGTGATGTGTACGACACGGTCGGCGGCTACGTGATGAGCGTCCTCGAGAGGGTGCCGGTCGTCGGAGACGAGGTGCCGCTCGACACGGGCACATTGCACGTCGTGAGGATGGACGGACGCCGCGTCGACCGCATCCGCTACGTCCCCGGCACGACCGACGTCGAGGGTGAGGTGACCCGATGAGCGATTGGGCTGGTATCGCCTGGCTCGTGGTCCTCCTCGTCGCCAACGCCTTCTTCGTCGGCGCGGAGTTCGCCGTGATCTCCGCCCGGCGCTCGCAGATCGAGCCGCGCGCCGAGCAGGGCTCCCGCTCCGCGAAGACCGCGCTGTACGCCATGGAGCACGCCACGCTCATGCTGGCGACCTCGCAGCTCGGCATCACGATCTGCTCGCTGCTGATCCTGAACGTGTCGGAGCCGGCGATCCACCACCTGCTCGCCGCTCCTCTGCACGCGATCGGCTGGTCGGATGCCGTGGTCGACACCGTGTCGTTCGCGATCGCCCTGCTGATCGTGTCGTTCCTGCACGTCGTGTTCGGCGAGATGGTGCCGAAGAACCTCGCGTTCTCGGTGCCCGACCGCGCGGTGCTGCTGCTCGCGCCGCCGCTGGTGTGGGTGTCGAAGGCGTTCATGCCGGTGATCTGGGTGCTCAACGCCGCCGCGAACGGCGTGCTGCGGCTGTTCCGTGTCGAACCGAAGAACGAGGCGGCATCGACCTTCACGCTGGACGAGGTCGCGACGATCGTCGACCAGTCCCGCCGCGAGGGCGTGCTCATGGACGCCGCGGGGGCGGTCGCCGCAGCCGTCGAGTTCACCGACAAGAAGGCCAGGGACGTCGCGGTGCCCCTCGGCGATCTCGTGACGCTGCCGCAGACGACCACGCCGGACGACATCGAGAAGGCGGTCGCCCGCTACGGGTTCTCGCGCTATGTGATCGTCGACGAGGAGGACGCGCCCGTCGGGTACGTGCACCTCAAGGACATCCTGCGCGCGTCGGACGGTCCGGAGGCCGAGGCGAAGCTCTTCGAGCCGCTGCCCGCTAAGCGGATCCACCACATGGTGCCCGTGCAGGAGGACACCGACCTGGAGGATGCGCTGGCCGTCATGCGCCGCGCCGGCCGCCACCTCGCGAAGGTGCGCGACCGCGAGGGCCGCACGACCGCCGTGCTGTTCCTCGAGGACATTCTCGAGGAACTCGTCGGCGAGGTGCAGGACGCCACGAGGCGCGTCCGCGGGCACTGACCTGCAGCGACGGCGGCCCTCCGGATCGGATGATCCGGAGGGCCGCCGTCGTGTCGGGCGGTGCCTCAGCGCCAGTGCGCGCGCTCGTACTGCGGCGGCCAGGCGATGTCGGCGCCCAGCTCGTGCGCCGCCCGCAGGCCGAAGTGCGGATCGCGCAGCCACTCGCGCCCGGCGAAGATCGCGTCGGCCGAGCCCTCGGCGAGCACCTGCTCCGCCTGCTCCGCTGCGGTGATGAGACCGACCGCCGACACGGGGATGCGACCGCCCTGCCGCACGGTCTCGGCCAGCGGCACCTGGTACCCCGGGTGCACGGCGATCTGCTGGTGGGCGACGAGTCCGCCGCTCGACACGTCGATGAGGTCGGCACCGTGCTCGGTCGCCCACGCCGCGACGGTGGCGGCCTCATCCGGCGTGAATCCTCCCTCGGCGTGGTCGGTCGCCGAGATGCGCACGAACAGCGGCACGTCTGCTCCGACCTCGCGGCGCACGGCGTCGACGATGCGCAGCAGCAGGCGCGCCCGGTTCTCGAGAGATCCGCCGTACGCGTCGGTGCGTCGGTTCGAGAGCGGGGAGAGGAACTGGTGCAGCAGATACCCGTGCGCACCGTGCAGCTCGAGCACGTCGAAGCCCGCGTCGATCGCTCGGCGGGATGCCGTGACGAATCCGTCGACGACGGCGTCGATTCCGGCCTCGTCGAGCTCGGTCGGCGTGGCGTAGCCCTCGAACGCGATGGCTGACGGCGCGGTCGTGATCCAGCCGCCGTCGTCCGCCGGCACCGAGCCGCGCGCTCCGGCCCACGGCCACCACGTGGAGGCCTTTCGACCAGCGTGGGCGAGCTGCACACCCGCTGCAGCGCCGCGAGCATGGATCGCGTCGACGATCGGCGTCCAGGCGTCGCGCTGCTCGTCGTTCCACAGACCGGCATCCCGCGGGGAGATCCGCCCCTCGGGGACCACGGCGGTCGCCTCGGCGACGATGAGACCCGCCCCGCCGGAGGCGAACTGGGCGAGGTGCGTGTGGTGCCATTCCTGCACGACGCCGTCGACGGCGCTGTACATGCACATCGGCGACACCCAGAGGCGGTTGCGGAGGGTGACGGAACGGAAGGTCACGGGGGAGAAGAGGATGCTCACCCCACCACGCTACGACGCTGGTGCTCGCCCCGGGCCCATCGCACTAACGTGGAGGCATGTCCGATGCGCGTGAGTGGTCCCGCGGCGACACCGCCCGATTCCTGCGGGTGCCGGGCGCCGATGACGACAAGTACTCGCGCGGCGTCGTCGGTCTGCGCACGGGGTCGCCCGCCTACCCCGGCGCCGCGGTGCTGGGCGTCGAGGCCGCGTGGCGCACGGGAGCCGGGTTCGTCCGCTACATCGGCGAGGGCCGCGCGGCCGACGCCGTGCTGGCGCGCAGGCCCGAGACCGTGGTCGGCTCGCACGCGGTGGGCGCCCGGGTCGGCGCCTGGGTGATCGGGTCGGGGACCGATGCCGCATCCCGCACCGTGGAGGAGGAGCGGGAGCTGCGACAGCTCCTCCGCGGCGCCGACCCCGTCGTGGTCGATGCCGGGGCGCTCGACCTCGCTGCCGACGTCGCTCTGGAACCCGCCGGCGATCGGGCCCCGACGCTGCTCACTCCGCACGGGCGCGAGTTCGCGCGTCTCCAGCGTCGCCTCGGCCTGGCTGAGGATTCCGACCGATCGCGCGCCGCGGCCGCTGCGGCTGCGGCCGTCGGCTCGGTCGTGCTGCTCAAGGGCGCGCGCACGCTCGTCGCCGCGCCCGACGGCCGCGTCATCGCGGTCGAGGCGGGGACCGGGTGGCTGTCGACGGCGGGAACCGGGGACGTGCTCGGGGGAGTGCTCGGCGCGCTGCTCGCTGCGAATCCGAATGCCGACGTCGCCGAGGTCGCCGCGGCGGGAGCGTGGCTGCACGGGCACGCCGGTCGACGTGCTGCGGGCATCCCGGAGGATGCGGACGGACCGGGCCGCCCGATCGTCGCTCTCGACGTCGCCGAGGCCCTACCCGTCGTCATCGCGGAACTCCTGGCATGAGCCGAGGGGGGTCGGCGCACGTCGTGCTGCTGTGGACGGCGTTCCTCGCCGTGCACGTCGTCACCGCCGTGGCTGGCTGGGTGTACCCCAGCCAGCCGATGGGCGATGTCGTCCTCGTGTACGAGCCCTGGTCGGCCGCGGCGCTGTCAGGCGGGCCGATCGTCGGCGTCACCGAGACCTGGGTGTACCCGCAGCTCGCGCTCGTGCCGATGCTCGCGGCGAAGCTGCTCGCGGCGCCGCTCGTCGGAGCCCTGGGGGTGTCCAGCGCCTACCTGGTGGCATGGGCGGCACTCGTCGCCGCTCTCGACGCGCTCGCCTTCGCCGCGCTGGTCGGACGATCGCCCTCGCGGCCACGCCGTCTCGGAGCGTGGTTCTGGGTCGCGGCGCTCCTGCTGCTCGGCCCGATCGCGCTGTACCGGATCGACGCGATCACGGTGCCGATCGCCGTCATCGGCGGCCTTTGGCTGACACGCCGGCCCGCGGTCGCCGCGGCGCTGCTCACGATCGGCGCGTGGATCAAGATCTGGCCCGGAGCGCTGCTCGCCGCGGCGATCGTGGCCGCGAGCACCCGCATGCGGATGCTGCTGACGGCGGCAGCGGTTTCCGCAGCGATCGTCGGCGGGCTGCTCGTCCTCGGCGCGGACTCCGAGATCTTCGGCTTCCTCACGGAGCAGACCGGGCGCGGACTGCAGATCGAGGCGGTGGCGGCGACGCCGTTCCTGTGGCTCGCCGTCGCCGGTGCGGCGCGCATCGAGTACAGCTTCGACATCCTGACCTTCCAGATCGACGCCCCGGGTGCGGAGGCCGTCGGTGCGGTGCTGACGCCCCTCATGCTCGTGCTCGTCGTCGCGCTCGCGGCGATCGGTGCGCGCGCGGCGATGCGCGGAGCATCCGTCTCCCGGCTCCTGCCTCCCCTGGTGCTTTCCCTCGTCGTGGCGCTGATCGTGCTCAACAAGGTCGGATCGCCGCAGTTCCAGACCTGGCTGATCGCCCCGGTGGTGCTCTGGCTGGTGCTCGACCGGTCGAGGGCGACGACGCCCGCCGTCATCGTTCTGGCGCTGTGCGCACTGACGTGCCTCGTGTACCCGCTGAACTACGACGCTCTGCTGCGGGCGGAGCTCGTGCCCGTCCTCGTCCTCACCCTGCGCAACGCTCTGCTCGTCGTGCTCCTCGTCGTCGGCATCCGCGCGCTCGTGCAGGTGCCCGCCCACCGGTCGTCCACCATCAGGGAGTGAAACCATGCTGATCGCCTTCTCCGTCGCCCCGAGCGGCACTCCCTCCGACGGCTCGGACCGCGCGGACGCGTCCGTTCACGACGCGGTCGCCGCCGCCGTGCGCGTCGTGCGCGCCTCCGGGCTGCCGCACCGCACCACGAGCATGTTCACCGAGATCGAGGGACCCGACTGGGACACGGTCATGGATGTCGTGAAGCGCGCGACCGAGGCCGTCATGCCGTTCGGGTCCCGGGTGTCGCTCGTGCTCAAGGCCGACATCCGGCCCGGGTACTCGGGCGAGCTCGACGCGAAGATCGAGCGGCTCGAGGCCGCGATCGACGACGCGCACGACTGACCGGCGATCCGGCGTCGGCGTCAGCCGCTAAGCTGATCCGGTGAATCCCTCGACTGAATCGAGGGGTGCGGCGAAGTGGGCGCTCCTCTCCCTCGCCATCGGCAGCTTCGGCATCGGCATGACCGAGTTCGTCATCATGGGCCTGCTGCCCAACATCGCCGGCGAGCTGCTGCCCGGGCTCTGGGCGCGCAGCCGGGAGGACGCTCTGAGCCAGGCCGGCTGGCTGATCTCGCTGTACGCGCTCGGTGTCGTGGTGGGGGCTCCCACGATCGCGGGCTTCGTCGCACGGTTCCCGCGGCACCGCGTGATGATCGGCCTCGCGCTCGCCCTCACCGTCTTCAACGCCCTGACCGTCGTGCTGCCCACGTTCGAGCTCGTCGGCGTCTCGCGTTTCCTCGCCGGTCTCCCGCACGGCGCCTACTTCGGCATCGGCGCTCTCGTCGCCGCCGAGGTCATGGGTCCGGGCAACCGCGCCAAGGGCGTGGCGTTCATCCTCACCGGCCTCACGGTCGCGAACGTCGTGGGCGTGCCCCTCGGCACGTTCCTCGGCCAGCAGTGGGGGTGGCGAGCGGCGTTCGGCGTCGTCGCTCTCGTCTTCGCGATCGCCACGATCTGCATCCTCCTCTTCGTCCCGGAGCACCCGGGGACGCCGGGACGCACCATGAGGCAGGAGCTCGGGGTGTTCCGCATCCCTCAGGTCTGGTTCACGCTCGGCATCGGGTCGATCGGCTTCGGCGGATTCTTCGCCGTATACAGCTACATCGCCCCGCTCGTCACCGAGGTCGCCGGATCGCCGGAGAGGGTCGTGCCGATCGTGCTCGTCCTCATGGGGATCGGCATGACGGTGGGCAACCTCGTCGGCGGTAACCTCGCCGACATCGACCTGCGCCGCACGCTGCTGTTCGGCCTCGCGGCCATGGCGGCGGTGTTCGTGCTGCTCGCGCTGGCCTCGGCGTGGATCGTGACGCTCGCGCTGCTCGTGCTCGTGGTCGGCTTCGTCTCGGCAGCGCTGAGCCCGACCATCCAGACACGGCTCATGGACGTCGCCGGCGACAACCAGTCGATCGCCGCGGCCATCAACCACTCGGCCCTGAACATCGGCAACAGCCTCGGCGCCTTCCTCGGCGGCGTCGTGATCGCCGTCGGGTGGGGCTTCACCGCTCCGTCGTGGACGGGCGCGGCCTTGGCGCTCGCGGGTCTGCTGATCGCCCTGATCGCCTACCGCGCCGAGGCGCGGCGTCCGGCACTCGTCTCCTGATCAGGTGTCCGACCCCTGAGTCGGCGTTCCTCCCCGGTCCGAGACCGCGCCCGTAGAGTGACGGGATGACCGATCTCGATGACCTTCCCGTCGCGGGCACCGTCGTATTGCTGCGACCCGGAGCGCCCGCCGACGATCGCGCTGACGGGATCGAGGTGCTCCTCCTGCGTCGGCCCGGTCGCGGCTCGTTCGCCGATGCCTGGGTCTTCCCCGGCGGCAAGGTCGAGGAGTCGGACCGCAGGGCGGGCGACGACGAGGTCGACCGGGCGCGGCGCGCGGGCATCCGCGAGACCGAGGAGGAGGTCGGTCTCACGGTGGAAGATGTCGTCGTCCTGTCGCGGTGGCAGCCGCCGGTCGAGGCGCCCGTGCGGATCAGGACCTGGTTCTTCCTCGCCGCGGCCCCGGCGGGAGACCTGCGTCTCTCGGCCGACGAGGTCGTCGACGCGCGCTGGGTGAGCCCTGCACAGGCGCTCGCGCATCACGCGACGGGGGAGTGGACGCTGTTCCCGCCGACCTGGATGACGCTGAACCAGCTCCGCGCGACAGAGTCCGTCGATCAGGCGCTCGCCGGGGCGAGCGCGGCGAGGTACTTCTCGACGCGCGTCCTCCCGGAAGGGGACGGCGCGGTCTTCGCCTGGGAGGACCTGCGTCTCGACACCCGGTCCCTGCCCTGGACGCTCAGCGAGGGCTGAGCGGCGCGTCGGGCGTCACGCCGCGAGCAGTCGGCGCAGATGCGCCCCCACGGCCTGCGTCTCGATGAGGAAGCCGTCGTGGCCGAAGTCGCTCACGAGCACCACGGCCTCGTCTCCGTCGATCGTGTGGGGAATGCCGCGAGCGATCCGGTGCTGGCCGTCGACGGGGAAGAGCCGGTCGCTGTCGATGCCGAGCACCAGCGTGCGCGCTGTCACGGCCGCCAACGCCGCCTCGACGCCGCCGCGATCGCGACCGACGTCGTGCGAGTTCATGGCCTCGACCAGGGTGATGTAGCTGTTCGCGTCGAACCGCCGCGTGAACTTGTTGCCGTGGAAGTCGAGGTACGACTCGACCGCGAACCGGCCGCCGTGCCCCAGCGGCGACACATCGGACTGCCACGACCGCTGGAACCGCTGATTCAGCTCGATCGGGCTCCGGTAGTTCAGCAGAGCCATCCGTCGCGCGAGGGCGAGTCCCCGATGGGGCCCGTCACCGTCGGAGAGGTCGTAGTACTCGCCGCTCAGGTAGCGCGGATCCATGCGGATCGTCTCGAGCTGCACGGTGTTCAGCGCGATCTGGTCGGCCGTGGTGACCGGGGGCGATGACAGCACGGCGAGCCTCTCGACGCGCTCGGGGTGGGTGGCCGCCCACTCCAGCGCGTGCATGCCGCCCATGGAACCACCGATCACGGCGGCCCACGTGTCGATGCCGAGAGCGTCGGCGAGGCGCACCTGCGCAGCGACCTGATCGCGGATCGTCAGGTACGGGAAGCGTGACGCCCACTCCGTGCCGCGCGGCGCGATGCTCGCGGGGCCGGTGGATCCCTGGCATCCGCCCAGCATGTTCGGTGCGATCACGAACCAGCGATCGGTGTCGAGCGCTGCTCCGGGGCCGACGATGTCCTCCCACCACCCCGCGGTCGGGTGGCCGGCGCCGGCTTCGCCGCGCACGTGACTGTCGCCCGTCAGCGCGTGCAGCACGAGGATCGCGTTGTCGCGGGCGGCGTTGAGCTCTCCCCACGACTCGAAAGCCAGACGGATGCCGGGCAGCTCGGCCCCGCTCTCGGTGCGGAATGCGCCGAAGGAGGCGAAGCGACGACCGCCGAGGGGGTCGCCGTCGCGCCACGCGCCGGTCGCGGGCGGTCGCGCGCGGAGCAGCCGGACGTCGGCCTCCGTCACGGGTGCCGAGGGCACCGTGTCTTCAGAGGTCGTCTGCCAGTCCATGTCTCCATTCTCCCGTGACGGATGCGGCGGCGACGGAACGTTACGCCGCCCGGGAGCGTCGTCGCACCGGCCGCGGTCAGAGGCCGAACGTCGTCACGGTGGCGAGATGGTCGCTCTCACCGGCCCGCATCGTGCCGGACGACACGACGTCGAGGCCGCGCGCGAACACCTGGTCGATGCGGGTGAGCGGCAGCGCGGCCGGCCAGGTGAACCCGAGGGTGCCGTCGGTCGGTCTGACCCAGTCGAGCCGTCCTCGCAGGGCGCCCAGGGCGGGATCCGCCGACGCGGCGTTGAAGTCGCCGACGGCGACGACGGCGGCGGCCTCATCGGAGGCGACCCGGTCGGCGAGGTTCGCGAGCATGGTGTCGCGGCCCTGCTGCTGGCCGGGGCGCACGGAGGCGGCGTGCAGCACGTACACGGCGACCTCGGCATCCGGCGTCTGCACGGTCACGCGCAGCGCGCGCTTCCAATCGAGGCCGAGAGTGAGTGCATCGGTGCTCGTCAGCGGATAGCGGCTCCACACCCCGACCGTTCCGACGGCGTACGAGTGCGGGTATCGCTCGTCGAGTGCGGAGCGGGCCGCTGCGAGACTGTCGCCGTCGAGCTCGGTGAGGGCGATGACGTCGGGGGAGGACGCGGCGATCTCCTCGGCCGATGACGCGGCACTGCCGGAGTGCGCGCGCACGTTCTGGCTCACGACCTGCAGCGTGGGCGCGTCGGTCGTCGTCGCGAACCCAGGGGCGGTGGGGAGGAGCGCCAGCAGCCAGACGAGAACGGGGACGAGCAGGAGCAGCAGCAGACGGCGGGCGCGCACGAGCGCGACGACGACGAGGAGCCCCAGCAGGAGCCCCAGCCAGGGGAGGACGACGGATGCCGCGGTGCCGACGATGCCGGGAACCCACACCGCGAGGGTCGCGAGCAGTATCCCCGCCGCGCTCACGGCGATCGCCCGGGCGGCGGTCCGCTGACGAGAGCGGGCGGCGGTCGGCGCTGCGACGTCGGTCATGGTGCTCCTCCGGGCGGGGATCTCCATTCTCGATGGTCGCGGCTGTACGCCCCCCGAACGCAGAAGTGCCCCGGGAGAGGCCCGGGGCACTTCTGCGGAGGACGCGGGTCAGGCGCGAGCAGCCTCCGACACGCGGCGGGCCGCCGCCAGAGCCTGGTCGAGGTCGGCCTTGAGGTCGTCGATGTTCTCGATGCCCACCGACAGGCGCACCAGGCCCGGCGTGACACCGGCGGTGAGCTGCTGCTCGGGCGTCAGCTGGGCGTGCGTGGTCGACGCCGGGTGGATTACGAGCGAGCGCACGTCGCCGATGTTGGCGAGGTGGCTGAACAGCGACAGGCTGTTCACGAACTCGCGACCGGCCTCGACGCCGCCCTTGAGCTCGAACGACAGCACCGCACCCACACCCTTCGGTGCGTAGCGGTTGGCTGCCGCGTACCAGGGGGACGAGGGCAGACCGGAGTAGTTGACGCTCGCGACGTCGTCGCGCCCGTCGAGCCACTCGGCGATCTCCTGCGCGTTCTGCACGTGGCGCTCGATGCGCAGCGACAGCGTCTCGATGCCCTGGATGAGGTTCCAGGCGCTCTGCGGAGCGATCGAAGAGCCGAGGTCGCGCAGCAGCTGCACGCGGGCCTTGATGATGTAGGCCAGCGGATCGCCGACGGCGGTGGTGTAGCTCGCACCGTGGTACGAGGGGTCGGGCTCGGTCAGACCGGGGAACCTGTCGACGTTCTTCGACCACTCGAACGTGCCGCCGTCGATGACGACGCCGCCGATGGTGGTGCCGTGTCCGCCGAGGAACTTCGTGACCGAGTGCACGACGATGTCGGCGCCGTGCTCGAAGGGACGGATCAGGTACGGGGTGGCGATCGTGTTGTCGACGATCAGCGGCACGCCCGCCTCATGGGCCACGTCGGCGACCGTGCGGATGTCGAGGATGTTGATCTGCGGGTTGCCGATCGTCTCGGCGAAGAACAGCTTCGTGTTCGGTCGGACCGCGCGACGCCACTCCTCGGGGTCGTCCTGGTTCTCGACGAAGGTGACCTCGATGCCGAGCTTCGCGAGCGTGTACTTGAAGAGGTTGTACGTGCCGCCGTAGATCGAGCTGGAGGACACGATGTGGTCGCCGGCCTGGGCGATGTTCAGCACCGCGAACGTCGACGCCGCCTGGCCGCTGGAGAGCACGAGGGCGCCGGTGCCCCCTTCGAGGGCCGCGAGGCGCTGCTCCAGGACGTCCTGGGTCGGGTTCTGGATGCGGGTGTAGATGTTGCCGAACTCGGCGAGGGCGAAGAGGTTCGCCGCGTGGTCCGCGCTGTCGAACACGTACGAGGTCGTCTGGTAGATCGGCGTCGCACGGGCCTTGGTGACCGGGTCGGGCGCTGCGCCGGAGTGGATCTGCTTGGTCTCGAAACGCCAGGTCTCGGGTGCGGACATGTGTTCCCCCTGGAACGGTCGGAAGGTCGGTGCGGCTGATGCCTTGCAGCGACAGTACGGAAGATCGTTGCGTGTCAACAACGACCGGGAAATGTGACGTAACAGTGTGCGCCCGCGTTTTCCTGCGGAACATCGTACGGTGGAGGGCATGGCGAAGAGGCGTGCAGTGGTGACAGGGGCGAGCTCGGGGATCGGGGAGGCGACGGTGCGCGCACTGCGCGCCCGAGGGTGGGACGTCGTCGGCGTCGCCCGCCGTGAGGACCGGCTCGCCACCCTCGTGGCGGAGACCGGCGCGTCCGCGATCGCCTGCGACCTCACGGACGCGGATGCCGTCGCCGCCCTCGTCGAGGAGCTCGACGCCACGGGTCCGGTGCACGCCCTGGTGCAGGTCGCCGGCGGTGCGCGCGGCACGGACCGCGTCGAGGACGGGTCGATCGCCGACTGGCAGTGGATGTTCGACGCGAACGTGCTGTCGAGTCAGCGTCTGGTCGCAGGGCTGCTTCCACTGCTTCGTCGGGCGGCGGCCGTCGACGGGCACGCCGACACGCTCTTCGTGACCTCGACCGCCGCGCAGGTGGCCTACCCGGGCGGCGCGGGCTACAACGCCGCGAAGGCCGCTGAGTCGATGCTCGTGCACGCTCTGCGCCTCGAGCTCAACGGCGAGCCCATCCGCGTCTCCGAGGTGGCACCGGGCCTCGTGCACACCGAGGAGTTCACCCTCAATCGCCTCGGCGGCGACAAGGCGGCTGCGGAGGCCGTGTACTCGGGTGTCGAGCAGCCGCTGCTCGCCGAGGACGTCGCCGACGTGATCGCGTACGCGCTCGACGCGCCCGGACACGTGAACCTCGACCTCGTCACGATGCGTCCGGTCGCCCAGTCGGCGAACCACCTGCTGGCGCGGGGACCGCTCCGCGTGCGCATGGTCGACGAGCGATGACGGCGCGGACCCTCGCCCAACTCGCCGCCGACGGCGCCATCGACCAGGGATGGGCCGACGCCCTCGCCCCCGAGCAGGACACGATCACCGCGCTGGGGCAACGGCTGCGCTCCGAGCAGGCCGAGGGGCGCGGGTACCTCCCCGCGGGCGGTGACGTGCTGCGGGCGTTCCAGCGCCCGCTCAGCGACGTGAAGGTGCTGATCACCGGCCAGGACCCGTACCCGACCCCCGGGCATCCGATCGGGCTCTCGTTCGCGGTGGAGCGGCACGTGCGCCCGCTCCCGCGGAGTCTCGGCAACATCTACCGGGAGCGCGAGAGCGACCTCGGCCTCCCGCCCGCGCCGCACGGCGATCTCACCGCGTGGAGCGATCAGGGGGTCCTGCTGCTCAACAGGGTGCTCACCGTGCGTCCCGGCGAGGCCGCTTCGCACCGCGGCTGGGGCTGGGAGAAGGTCACCGAGCTCGCGATCCGCGCCCTCGTCGCGCGCGACCGGCCGCTCGTCGCGATCCTCTGGGGGAAGGATGCCGCGAATCTGCAGCCGCTCCTCGGAGACACCCCCGTCATCGCCTCGGCGCACCCGTCGCCGCTGTCGGCGAGCCGCGGCTTCTTCGGCTCCCGGCCGTTCTCCCGCGCGAATGCGCTGCTCGCAGAGCTCGGTGCCGAACCGGTCGACTGGCGCGTCGAGGGGGAGCGGCCCCTAAGCTGATCGCATGCAGTTCGAGCCGGGGGACCGTCGTCGCGTCCTGCCGCGCCATCTGCGCCCGCAGCAGGCGCCGGACGTCTTCTCGTACAGCATCCGACCCGCGCGCTCGGCCGACCTGGGGCACGTCCGGGAGATCTACAACCACTTCGTGAGCAACTCGGTCGTGACGCTCGACGAACGGCGCAGCAGCATCCCGTACTGGCGGGAGAAGTTCGCGTTCCTCAGCAGGCTTGGCCTGCCGTTCCTCGTCGCGGTGTCGCCCTCGGGCGTCGTGCTCGGATACGCACTCGCCCAGCCGTGGGCGGGGAAGAACGCGTACAGGTACACGGTCGAGGACTCGATCTACCTCGGCCCAGGTGCCGGCGGAAAAGGACTGGGGAAGGCGCTCCTGCAGGCGCTCATCGACGCCTGCGAGCAGCTCGGCATCCGGGAGATGGTCGCCGTGATCAGCGACAGCAAGGCGGAGGCGTCGATCAGACTGCACGAGCGGCTCGGGTTCGTCGAGGCCGGGCGCATGGGTCGCGTCGGGCACAAGTTCGGCCGAGACCTCGGCACGGTCTACATGCGGCGGGCGCTGAAGCCGACGAAGCGTCGGCGACTCTTCGGGGGACCAGCAACCCGCTGACACCGCGTCGTGCCCGTTCAGGGCTCGGGGTGGGGGATGACGGGGATCGCCGCCAGCAGAGCGCGGGTGTAGTCCTGGGTGGGCCGCAGCAGCACATCGGCCGTCGGACCCTTCTCGACGACGTGTCCGTCCTTCATGACCACGACGGTGTCGCAGAGATTCTGCACCACCCCGATGTCGTGGGAGACGAGCAGCAGCGTGAGGTCGGTCGTGCGCCGCAGCTCGATCAGCAGGTCCAGGATCTGCGCCCGCACCGTGACGTCCAGCGCCGAGAGCGGCTCGTCGCCGACGAGGATCCGCGGGCGGTGCACGATCGCGCGGGCGAGCGCGATGCGCTGGCGCTGACCGCCGGAGAACTCGTGCGGGTACCGCTCTGCCATCTCCGGGTCCAGACCGACCTGCCCGAGGACCTCCCGCACCCGCGCCGGATGGTCGCCCTCGATGCCGAGGGCCCACAGCGGCTCCCGGATGATCTGCCCCGCCGTCATACGGGGATCGAGCGAGGCGTACGGATCCTGGAACACGAGACCCGTCTCACGGCGGAGCCAGTGCAGGGAACGAGCGGATGCCGTGGCGTCGACGCGCCTGCCTCCGACGTCGACCGTGCCGGTCGTCGGCGTGTCCAGGCCGAGCAGCAGCCGCACGAGCGTCGACTTGCCCGAGCCTGACTCGCCGATGATGCCGACCGAGGACCCCTCGGCGACATCGAGGTCGGTGGGGGCCAGCGCCGTCTGCCGTCGTGCGCGCTCGAACGCGGCACGGCGGGGGACCACGAAGTCGCGGCTCAGACCGCGGGCCTCGATCAGGCTCATGGGGTCCCTCCCTCCGGGCGCCACAGGGTCGCGGTCGCATCTCGCAGCAGCCCCTGCGTGATCGGCGAGGTCGGTGCGCTGAGCAGCGTGGCGACGGGCGCCTGCTCGACGACGCGTCCGTGCTCCAGCACGACGCCGTGCGTGGCCACGTGAGCGAGCACGGCGAGATCGTGGGTGATGAACACGAGCGACATGCCCTGGTCCGCGACGAGCGACAGCAGCAGCGACAGGATCTCGGCTTGGATGGTCACGTCGAGCGCCGTCGTCGGCTCGTCGGCGATGAGCAGACGCGGCCGGCAGGCGAGCGCCATCGCGATGGCGACGCGCTGCCGCTGGCCGCCGGACAGCTGGTGCGGGTAGCGGTCAATGATCGATGAGGGGTCGGGCAGACGCACCCGTGCCGCCTCCTGCACCGCGCGCTCCCGCGCCTGCCTGCGACCGATGCCCTCGTGGATGCGGATCGACTCGACGATCTGCCTCCCCACGGTGCGAATCGGGTTCAGCGCGGTGCGAGGCTCCTGGAACACGATGCCGATCTCATCGCCGCGCAGTCGAGCGAGCTCGCGATCCGGCATCCCGATCAGCTCCGTGCCGTTCCACCGGACGCTGCCGCTCGCGGTCGCGCCGTCGGGGAGCAGCCCGAGCACGGCGAGGGCGGTGAGGGACTTGCCCGATCCGGACTCGCCGATCAGACCGAGCCTCGCACCGTCAGGGACCGCGAACGAGACGCCGTCGACCACCCGGCGCCCGTCGATCTCGACGACGAGACCGTCGACCTCGAGGCTCATGCGACCACCGCCGGAGTGTGGGTCTCGGCGGCTCGATGCCGCAGGGTCGGGTCGGTGGCCTCGCGCAGTCCGTCACCGAGCAGGTTGAGGGCGAGAACCGTGATCGTGATCGCGAGCCCCGGCCAGATGACGGACAGCGGATGCACGCCGATGTAGCGCTGCAGATCGGAGAGCAGCAGACCCCAGCTGGGTTCGACGACCGAGGCTCCGAAGCCCAGGTACGACAGGCCGGCTTCGGCCAGCACCGCGACGGCCATCGACCACGACAGCTGGACGATGAACACCGGGGCCACGTTCGGCAGCAGATGGCGCACGAGGCTCTGGCCGGCGGTGAGGCCGGCGGCCCGCGCCGCGAGGATGAAGTCGCTCTGCTGCACGCGCCGCAGCTCGGGCCGCGTGACACGGGCGATGTTGACGCCGAAGCCGATGCCCACCGACCAGATGACGACCCACAGAGAGCCGCCCCAGACCGAGGAGATCATCATGGCGATGAGCAGCACGGGGAAGGCGATGAGGATGTCGACGAGCACGGCGACGGTCTCTCTCAGCCAGCGCGAGGTGAGGGCGCCGAGCGCCGCGAGGGCGATGCCCACCACGGTGGCCACCAGCCCGGCGCCGACGCTCACGAAGACCGTGGTGCGGGCTCCGGCCATGAGCAGGCTGAGGATGTCGCGACCGGTGTCGTCGGTGCCGAGCAGATGCGGCCAGCTCGGCGTCGCCCAGCGAGACCGCAGGTCGGAGTCCTGGGGATCGAACGGCGTCCAGAAGAGCGAGAGGAGGGCGGTCGTGGCGATGACGGCGACCACGATCACCCCGAAGCGTCCCGTGCCGCTGCGCCAGAGCCGGGCGAACCAGTCGGACATCAGGCCTCCCTCTGCCGCGGGTCGATGGCGCGGTGGACGAGGTCGACCACGAATCCGACGACGAGCACGAACCCGGTGAGGACCAGCAGCTCGCTCTGCACCTTGACGAGGTCGCGTGTGCCGACGTCGGTGACGAGCATGCGGCCGATGCCCGGGAGGGTGAACAGCTGCTCGATGACGACCGAGCCCACGATGATCCCGGCCACCTGCAGGCCGAGTACCGTCACGATCGACAGTCCGACGGCCGGGATGCCGTGCGAGACGAGCGCTCGCGTCCGGGTCAGGCCCTTCGCGGCCGCCGTGCGCACGAAGTCCTGGCCGGCGGCCTGGAGGGTGGCGCTGCGGACGAACCGCATGAGCATCGCGCCCTCCACGATGCCGATCGTCAGCGCCGGGAGCAGCAGCGACTCGAGCGCCTTGCCCGGGGTGCTCCAGCCGGTGCGCGGGAAGCCCTGCGGCGGGAGCCAGCCCAGCCACACCGAGAAGACGACGATCAGCATCATGCCCGCCCACACGACGGGTACGGCGGCCAGGGCCTGGGCGCCCACGCTGAGGGCGGTCCCGGCGCGCCGACCGCGCTGCAGAGCCGCGAGGATGCCGAAGGGCACAGCGATCAGCACGGCGATGAGCAGCGACAGGATGCCGAGCGGTACCGTCACCTGCGCCTTCTGCGCGAGCTCTTCTCCGACCGATGCGCCCGAGAGCAGGGAGGTCCCGAGGTCGCCGCGGAACAGGCCGCCGATCCACTCCGCGTACTGCGCGGGCAGCGGACGGTTGAGTCCGAGCGACTCGCGCAGGGCCTCGACCTCGGCGGGTGACGCCTGGGTCCCCGCGATCAGCTGAGCGACGTCGCCGGGGAACACGCGGAGGGTGAGGAAGATGATGACGCTCGACACGAGGAGCCCTGCGACGAGCAGGGCTCCTCGGACGAGCGCGTAGCGGATCACGGAGTGCGCGTCGCCGTCACTTCTCGGCGGCGACGGTGACGCCGGCGAGGTTGATGCGCGAGTTGATGGAGTCCTGCGGGAAGCCCTTCACCACCGGGCTCACGGCGGTGATCGTCGCCCCGTTGTAGAGCCAGTCCGCCGCGTGGTCCTCCGACACGATGCGCGCCGCCTGCGCGAGCAGCTTCGACGATTCGTCGGGGTCCACCTCGGCGAGGGCCTTCGAGTACAGGCCCTGCACCTCGGAGTTGTCGTAGCCGAAGTAGTACTCGGGGTCGGCGAAGTTGCCGAAGTCGCGCGGCTCGACGTGCAGCACGAAGCTGAGGTCGTAGTCGTGGTTCGTGTACACGTCCTCCAGCCAGGTCGGGAACTCGACGGAGTCGACCTTCAGCGTGACGCCGACCTTCTGGAAGTCGGAGATCAGGACCTTGGGCACGGTCGTGCCGTAGAAGCTGGGGATCGTGAGCGTCAGCTCCAGGTCTTCCTGACCGGCCTCCTTCAGCAGCTCCTTCGCCTTCTCGGGGTCGTAGGAGATCACGTCGGAGAGGTCCTCGTAGCCCGGGTCGAGCTCCGGGATGGGACCGTACAGCGTGGAGCCGGCGCCGACCGCCTCGACGAGACCCTCGTGGTCGATCGCCAACCGGAGCGCCTCGCGCACGCGCACGTCGTCGAGCGGCGCCTTGGCGTTGTTGAACGCCAGCGTCGCCTTGTCGGTCGTGCGGCCGGTGGTGAGGGTGAAGTCACCTGAATCCTCGAGCTGAGGAGCGAGGTTCGGGTCGACGGCCGTGAGGACCTGCACGCCGCCGTCGAGCGCGGTGTTCACGCCCGCCGTGAAGTCCGGGATGTACTGGAACTCGACCTCGGCGACGCCGGCCGGCTCGCCCCAGTACGCGTCGTAGCGCGCGAACGTGATCGTGCTGCCCTTGTTCCACCGCGAGAGCGTGAACGGGCCCGTGCCGTTCTCGGCGGTCTTGAGATCCGTCGCGTCGCCCGTCTGGAACACGAGACCGGCGGGACCGGTCAGCGAGAACAGGAAGTTCTGGTTGGGCTCGGCGAGGACGATCTGCACGGTCGTCGGATCGGGGGCCGTGATCGACGCGACGGAGGCGAACTCGGCGTTGCCCTGCAGCGTCGCGTCGGTGCGCACGGCCTCGTACGAGGAGACGACGTCGGCCGACGTGAGAGCCGTGCCGTTGTGGAAGGTGATGCCCTCGTTCAGCGTGAACGTGTAGGTCAGGCCGTCGTCCGACACCTCGTAGTCGGAGGCGAGGCGAGGGACGATCTGGTTCTCCTCGTCGCGGCTCACCAGACCCTCGTAGATGTTGTCGATGAGGATCTGCTCGATCGCTGCTCCGCTGGTGTGGCGGATGTCGAGGTTGGTCGGCTCGAGGACGAGGCCGACCTGCAGCGTCGCGTCGGGATCGGGGTCGCCGACCGGAGCGGTGCTCTCGGGCTCGGCGGTGCCGGTGCAGGCGCTCAGGATGACGGCGCTCGCCGCGATCGCGGAGATCAGCGCGAGTCGCCTGGTACGTCGGAACATGGGTGGGATTCCTCTCGGTGCGGCAGTTGCTGTGTGCCGATGGATCGAGCCTAGGGACGAGTCGGAGGGGTGGGGGTCGGTTCGGGAACGGAACGTCACAATTCGTGCGGGAGACGCTCGGCGATCAGCGCTGCGAGCTCGCGGGGCGCGGTCTCCTGGACGTTGTGCGTGGCGTCGAGCGCGATCACGGTCGCGTGGGGGAGGCGGCGGGCGAAGTCATCCGCATCCTCCGCGGTGACGAACCCGCGCTCCGCCCGCACGAGGGTGACGGCGCCGTCGGTGCGCGCGAGGTCGTCCCATCCAGCGGCGCTGAGCACGGACGGCGCCGACGCCTCGCCGGGGTCGTGGGCGGCGAGGGCCTGAGCGGCGAGGTGGGCGAAGTGGTGCTTCCACTCGATGCGGCCGTCGTCTCGCATGCGCGTGTTGAGGAACACGCCGCGCTCGGTGTCGGGACGGGTGCCGCCGAAGCCGAAGGCGATGGCCCTGTCGACGAGTTCGTCGCGGGTCGCGAAGTCCGTGGGGCCGGCGTAGAACTCCCGCAGAGCCGCAGGGCCGGCCGAGGTGTCGATGCCCGGGGTGATGTCGACGACCACCAGGGCGGCGACGAGGTCGGGGCGTGCGGCAGCGAGTGCGGCTCCGGTGAGCCCGCCGAGCGACTGCCCGACGACGAGCTGCGGCCGGTCGGCCCAGGCGTCGAGAGCGGCTGCGACGTCGATGGCGAGAGTGCGCGGCGTGTAGTCGAGGTCGTCCCGCCAGGCGGAGTCGCCGTGGCCGGCGAGGTCGATCACGAGCGCGGGCTGTCCGAGGGCGAGAACCGTGGTGTCCCACGTGTGGGCGTTGAGTCCGGCGCCGTGCAGGAAGGTGACGCGCGGCGGCTCTGTGCCGTACCGGAGCCCGCTCACCTGACGTCCGTCGGGGAGAGGGAGGACGAGACGCTCGACGCCGGGGACGGGAACGCCCAGGGACTCGGCCTGCGCGGGAAGATAGCTGAACTCGCTGATGTCGGTCGCCACGTGTTCATTCTGCTCCGTCGGACGCGCGCGGCGGAAATGCGAGATCATTCTGCACACTCCTTTTCGGTATAGTCTTGGCGCATTGCTGAGAACTTGTGGCTTTCTGTGGTGTCTTTGCATTTTCACGGCCCGCTGGTCTCCCGTCGTCCCCACACCGCCGCGGAATATCATGGATGCATGACCGAGACGCGGGTGCACCTCTCCAAGACCGAGCCGACGGCCTACCAGGCTCTGGACGCCTTCTCGAAGACCGTGGGTCAGATCTGCGCGGCGAACGGGATCGACGACCGCCTCAAGGAGATCGTCATGATCCACTGCTCGCAGCTCAACGGCTGCGCGTACTGCACGCGCGTGCACGTCGACCGCGCCACGGCGGCCGGCATCGACACCGACACCATGATGCAGATCGCGACCTGGCGCGAGAGCGACGTCTTCACCGAGCGGGAGCAGGCGGCGCTGGAGCTCGCAGAGGCGTTCACCTTCATCTCCGAGGACGGCATCTCCGACGACGTCTACAACCGTGTCGGCGCGATCTTCACCGAGAAGGAGTACGCGGCCCTCAGCTGGGCGTGCATCTCGATCAACGCCTTCAACAGGGTCGTGATCGCGGGCCGCTACCCGGTGCCGCCACGCACGCCCCAGGCACAGGCATGACGATCCTCGACATCGACGGCGTCACCAACGTCCGCGACGTCGGAGGAATGCCGGCCGAGGGCGGACGCATCCGCTCCGGCATCCTGTTGCGATCCGGTCAGCTGTCCGGTGCCACGACCTCCGGCGCCGACGCTTTGCGGCACCGTGTCAACCGCATCGTCGATCTCCGCGACGGGGAGGAGGTCGCTGCCGAGCCCAGCGAGATTGAAGGGCCGGAGACGACGCATCTGCCCCTGTTCCTCGGCTCGGTGCGGTCGTTCTTCGAGAGCGACACGAGCCTCGACGACCTGTACCTGCACCTGCTCGAGGAGAGCGGTGATCGCCTGGTCGCCGCCATCCGCGTCATCGCGGAGGGGGAGCCGACGCTCGTGCACTGCACGGTCGGCAAGGACCGCACGGGAGTCACGGTCGCTCTGGCGCTCTCCGCCGTCGGTGCAGACCGGGATGCGGTGATCGACGACTACGCTCTGACCGAATCGCAGCTGCCAGCCGAGCGGTCCCGGCGCATCGCCGCCTACCTGCGCAGCCAGCACCCGGAGGCCGTGCACGCTGTCGCCCTCGCCACCCAGTCGCCCGCCGAGGTCATGCGCACCCTGCTCGCGGTGGTCGACGAGCGCTGGGGGTCGGCGGCCGGCTACCTCCGGGCGAACGGGATGACGGATGCCGAGCTCGCGGCCCTTCGATCGACTCTCGTCGAAGCGGTCGGCCAAGAAGGTTAGGCAAGCCTTCACTTGGTGTACGATCGAAGCATCATGAGTGCTTCCCTCGACACCCGCAGCTCGCGCGCCGAACGCCGCGCCGCTCGCCGTCGCGCGCACCACCTCGTGACCGCCGACGAGAACTCCCTCGCCGAGCTGGAGGCCTTCCTCGCGACTCTGCCGCTGTGCGCCTCCGGCCGCATCTTCATCGAGGTCGCCCAGGCATCGGACATCGGGGTGATCGACGCCCCCGGGCGTATGACCGTCACCTGGCTCGCTCGCGACCGCCGCTCGGGCGCTCCCGGCACCGGTCGCTCCTGCGCACCGGGGCAGGCCCTCACGCGCGCGACCTGCGCCTGGGCCGACGAGATGCTGTGCGATGACGAGGACGAGACGCACATCACGCTCCTGGGCGGCTACCTCGGCACCGCCGACATCGTCGAGCACCTCACGGGAGCGCTCGACGTCGACGCGCACCGCATCCACGCGCCCGAGCGCTTCGGCCTGCTGCCCTCCGACCACTGATCTTCTCCGAGGGGCGAAGCGGTCGCTGATTCGAGGTCGCCGGCTTCGGTGAGCTGACCGCGTGTGTCCTCGTGTGCGCGGCTGCGAGTCAGCGCGTCCGACGGACGTAGTTCCCGTCCTCGAGGCCGGCCTCGATCTCGAAACGATTGCGCAGCGGATCGCGGCCCGCGAACAGGTACAGCACCGGCATGAGGAATCCGTAGCGGAGCCACTGCGCCTTGTGCACGGCCTCGTGCCGCAGCATCGCCTCGCTCGGTCGCGCGTCGCCGGTGAGGAAGCACCCGCCCACGCACACGCCGCCGCGGTTGTACGTCCACCGGGGCATCCCGCGGAACACCCAGAGGCCGGCACGGCGCTCGACCGGTCCCGTGCTCCACAGCGACCCCCAGACCCACCCGACGCCGGTACCCCACCAGTAGCCGAGTCGGCTGATCGGAGAGCGCAGCAGGAACGAGGGGATGCGTCGGTCGAGGCGTCGACCGCGCTCCAGCGCCCGCTCAGCGACGGGCCGCCAGTCGGCGGTCATGCGATCGCTCCGACGAGACGCAGCAGGGCGCCGAGGTCGTCGACGGCGTCGGCAGGGGAGCGCGGTGCGAAGCCCGCGATCGTGGCGCCCGCCAGGGGGACGCGCTCGCGCAGCGCGCGGATCGATGCGCTCAACGCGGCCGGCGTGACACCGAACGGCGCAGCGTCGGACACTCCGGTCATCTCCGAGGGGTCGAGCACGTCGACGTCGATGTGCACCCAGACGCGCGTCGCGCCGGTCGCAGCCACGGCCTCCGCGAGAGCGTCCGGTCGATCGAGGTCGGTCACGGAGAGGCGGCGGAGACCGTCGAGCACGGGAACCTCCTCGTCGTCGAGGGTGCGCATCCCGACCGCGACGACCCGGTCGCGCGGGATGCCGGGGGAGAGCGCGAGCTGCGTCTCGCCCTCGCCGAGGACGGCGCGGAGCGCCATCCCCGAGAACGCCCCGGACGGGGAGGACTCGGGCGAGTGCAGGTCGCCGTGCGCATCGCACCACACGACGGCGATGTCGTCGGTCCCGCCGGGCAGCGCGTCGAGGGCGGCCACCGTGACGCTGCAGTCGCCGCCGATCACGACCGTGTCGGCGGTCATGCTCTCGGCGACCAGCTCACGCGTGCGGCGCAGCGCGCTGAGCCGTCGGACCCCGGTGCCGAGCGATTCGCCGGCCTCGACCGGCACGTCGAGCACGGTCGTCGCGGCGCGCGGCAGATCGCCCGCGATCGCGGACGCGCCGTCCACGAGCAGCATCGCACGAGCCGCCGGTGAACCCTGCCACTGCGGCACGACGAGGAAACGCACCATGTCTCCCTCCCGGGGAAGTGCTGATGCCCCGGACGAGGTCGTCCGGGGCATCAGCGGGGTGTATCAGGAGCCTTCGATGGCCTGGCGCGACGCGGTCGAGCCGCCGGCCTTCAGCTCGGCGAGCCGAGCCTCGACCTCGGTGAGCTCGCCGAGGTCTTCGAGGCTCTCGAACTGGGCGTCGAGGCTCGACGCGGCGAGCTCGGCCTTGCCCTGCGCGAGTGCCTCCTGGCGGCGCACCTTGTCTTCGAAGCGGCCCAGTTCGCTGGTCGGGTCGAGGACGTTGATCGACGACACCGCATCCTGCACCTTGGTCTGCGCCTCGGCGACCTTGGCGCGGGCGAGGAGCTCGCTGCGCTTGTTCTTCAGGTCGACGAGCTTCTCCTTCATGCCGTTGAGGCCGGACTTGAGCTTGTCGACGATCTCGGTCTGCGCGGCGATCTGCGGCTCGGCACCGGTCGCCTCGCGCTCCGCGCTGATCTGACGCTGCAGCGCGATCTTCGCGAGGCTGTCGAACTTGTCGGCGTCGGCCGCGTTGCCGTTCGAGCGCATCTCGTCGGCCTTGCGGCTGGCGGCGAGAGCCTTGTTGCCCCACTCGGTGGCCGCCTGGACGTCTTCCTCGTGGTCGCGCTCGAGGAGGCGGAGGTTGCCGATGGTCTCGGCGATGGCCGACTCCGCGTCCGCGATGCTGTTGGTGTAGTCGCGGACGAGCTGGTCGATCATCTTCTGCGGGTCCTCGGCGGAGTCGAGGAGCGAATTGATGTTCGCCCGGACGAGGGTCGAGATACGTCCGAAGATGGACTGCTTGGTCATGCGTGTTCCTTTCAGAGGGTCGTAGTCGAGGTCTGGGTGTCAGGGGGTATGCGGTTCAGAAGCGTCGACCTCCCGAACGGCCGCTGCGGCCACTTGACCGCCCGCCGCCCCCGAAGCCGGAGCTGCGGAACCCGCCGCTGCCGCTGGAACGCCAGCTGCTGCGGCGTGAGGAGCCGCCTCCGCCGCCGCCTCCGGAGAGCAGCCCGCCGATGATGCCGCCGAGGATGTCGCCGCCGAGGCCGGATCCGCCGCCTCTGCTGCCGCCGCCCCCGCCGAAGACGCCGCCACCGCCCCAGCCGTCGTTCTCATAGCGGGAGGGGTTCATCGCGGCGACGTCCGCCTGAGCGGATGCCGTCGCCTGGCGCGCGAGGTCGAGAGCGCGACCCGCCTCGGTGAGCGCGGCCTCGGGATTCGACGGGCGGAGGTTCAGCGCCTGGGTGAGCGTCGACTCGGCCTGCGAGAGTCGGGTTCGTGCGGTCGACCCCACCGTGCCTCGGCGCGTCTCGATGTACTCGCGCGCGGCGCGGATCTCGGACTCGGCCTGCGCCAGGGTCTGCTCCATCATCTGCTGCACGCGTCTGGCGCGCTCCACGGCCTGCGTGCCCTGCGCGATGGCGGCGTCGATCTGCGAATTGGCCGCGGTGAGCGCGTCGAGCATCCGCTGCGGGTTGCGCCCGGCGCCGGTGCTGCCGGCCTGCGCCTGCTGCAGCTGCTGAGCCGTCGCGGCGGCGATGCCCGCGATCGTCCCGGTGGAGTCGGGCAGCTGCTGGGCGGCGGCGATGTCGGCCTGCAGTTCGGCCATCAGGGCCTGCGCCTGCGACTCGATGCGTCCGAGGTCGGCGCCGAGGTCGGTGATGGCCTTGACGAGCTGCGCGGCCTGCGCGACCGACTGCTCGGCGGTGCGGATCGCGAACGCCGCCTCTCCGGTGCGGCCGTCGGTGATCGCCTGCGCGGCCGCGGCGATCGAGCGGTCGGCAAGGGCTGCCCGTTCGGCCGCCTGCGCGGGGTTGTCGATCACGGTGCCGAGCGCCTGCTGGTCGTAGGTCGCGGCGAGGCCCGCCAGTGCGGCCTCCGCGCCCGCCAGGACCGGGTCGAGGGCCGCCCGCTCGCCACGCACGCGCTCGAGCTCCTGCGGCGCGTTCTGCTCCAGTTCTCGGAGCGCATCGAACGCCTCGGTGTTGTCATCGAGCACGTCGTCGATCTCGTCGCAGAGCTGGATGATGCGGATGTGCCAGGCGCGACGGTCGTAGACGGTGTCCTCGATCTCGTCGTCGAGCTTCTGCTTGAGATCGAACGCCTCCGACATCTTCGCCTTGGCCGTCTCGACGGCTCCGCTGAACTCGGCGGTCGCGGCCTCGCCGAACTGCGCCACGGCGAAGCCGAGCTCCTCGCGACTGGAGGTGATCGCGTCGTCGGCCTGCACGAGTGCGGCGCCGGCCTGCGTCTGCACCTGCTCGTCGGTGAGGGTGGAGAAGGGATCGGCGGGATCGGGCTTCTCGGGCATCGCGCCTCGGGCACGGATCGCCGCGTTGCGTCGTGCTCGCCGCACGAGGGCGATGACGAGCCAGACGAGGAGCGCGAGCACGACGATTCCCACGACGATGAGGGTCGCGCGCAGTGCCCCGGCGCCGCCGTCGCCCTGGATCTCGTCGGCGGCGGTCATGATGGCGCCGCTCCAGTCCTCATCCCGCATCTGCGGGAGGATCTTGTCTTCGATGCCGTCGAGCTTCCCTCCGCTCAGCGGGCCGTCGGAAGCGGCGGAGATGTAGTAGTTCCGGCCCTCGACGGCCACCGCGAGCAGGTACTGATCTGACCCGAGCCCGTTGGCGTCCGCCACCGTGTCGGCCCACCGGACGCTGTCGGACGGAGCGGTGAAGTCGTCGACGAACACGACGAAGAGCTCGACCGATGAGGCCTCGCTGAGCTGCTCGAGGCGATCCTCGATCGCCTGCTCGTCGCTCGCGCTCAGCACGCCGGCCTGATCGGTGACGAAACCGGAGTCGAGGGTCACGGGCTCGGTGGCGGAGGCGATCGGAGCGGACAGGCTCACGATGGCCGCCGTCAGTGCGGCGGCAGCCAGCGCGAGAAACCGTGTCTTCATCGTCTTCCCTCCGACCGGCAGCCGAGCCCCATGGCACGAGTCTATGCACTGAGTCCGACACGCGACAGCATCCGAGCGCGGATGAGCGTTCGCCCTCAGCGGAGACACATACGCTGGAAGGCATGGACGACAGGTACGGATCCGACGTGCTCGCGACGGGGTGGAGAGACCGGGGCAAGAAGCCGGTTCCCGACGTCGCGGCGGAGATCGACCTCGTGGTCGAGGTCGCGTCCGACGGCTTCTGCGGTGCGGTCACGCGTGTGCAGGGCGGGAACGTCGAACTCGAGGACCGCCTCGGGCGGAAGCGCCTGTTCCCGCTCGGCGGCGGGTTCCTCATCGACGGTGCCGCGGTGCGGCTCACGCCCCCGGCGGCGAGGCAGCAGGGCGCGAAGCGCACGGCATCCGGGTCCTTCGCGGTCGCCGATCAGCGGGCACGGATAGCGCTCCCCAGCCGCATCCTCGTCGAGGGCCGTCATGACGCCGAGCTCGTCGAGAAGGTGTGGGGCGCCGACCTGCGCGTCGAGGGCGTCGTCGTGGAGTACCTTCAGGGCGTCGATCTGCTCGATGAGCTCCTGGCGGAGGAGCCTCCGAGCGCCACCCGCCGCTACGGCGTGCTCGTCGACCACCTGGTGCCCGGATCCAAGGAGTCGCGGATCGCGGACGCCGTCGCCCGGGGACCGCACGGCCGGCACGTGAAGATCGTCGGCCACCCGTTCGTGGACGTCTGGCAGTGCGTCACGCCCCGTGCCCTCGGCATCAGGGCCTGGCCGGAGATCCCGCGGGGGATCGACTGGAAGACCGGCATCTGCCGCGCCTTCGGCTGGCCGCACGAGACCCAGGCCGACACCGCGCGCGCGTGGCAGCACATCCTCTCGAAGGTGCGCACCTACCGGGATCTGGAGCCGGCGCTGCTCGGTCGCGTCGAGGAGCTCATCGACTTCGTGACCGCCCCGGCATCCTGAGCGCGGTCGGTCGCCGACTACCCTGGAGTCATGCCCGAACCCCGCACCTTCCGTGACGAACCGGTGTCGTTCGTGCGCCGCAGCGGCCGGATGTCCGACGCCCAGGAGCGCGCTTTCGAGGAGCTCGGCCCGCACTACCTGCTCGACGTCCCCCGCGACGTCGCATGGACCTCGGTGCACCCCGAGGCGCGCCTCGACCCCGCGGTCGAGTACGGCCGCGATGCCGACCTGTACGTCGAGATCGGCTCGGGCCAGGGGCACGCGATCGTCGCTGCCGCCGCCTCCCGACCCGAGGACGACTTCCTCGCGGTCGAGGTGTTCCGCGCCGGTCTCGCGCGCACGATGCTCGACGCCGATCGTGAGGGCGCGAGGAACCTGCGCGTCGTCGAGGCGAACGCCCCCGAGGTGCTCGCGTCGTATCTCCCCGAGGGTGCCGCCGCCGAGGTCTGGGTGTTCTTCTCCGATCCCTGGCACAAGAAGAAGCACACCAAGCGCCGTCTCATCCGGCCGGGTTTCGGGACGACGGCGGCGCGTGCCCTGCGCGACGGAGGCCTGCTGCGGCTCGCTACGGACTGGGAGGACTACGCGCTGCAGATGCGCGAGGTGCTCGACGCCGAGCCCGACTTCGAGCGCGCGTTCGAGGGGGAGTGGGCCGAGCGCTTCGAGGGGCGTGTCATGACCGCCTTCGAGCGGAAGGGCATCGCGAAGGGGCGCGACATCCGCGACCTCGTTTACCGACGCACGCCGCGCGGCGCGTGACCGCGATGAGGAGCGACGCGGCGGTGTGGCCGGGCATCGCCCCCGCTGTGCTCGTGTGCCTCGCCGCCCCGGCCTTCTTCGTGCTGCAGACGCCGTGGCTCGGCTGGGCCCTCCTGGCCGTCGGCATCCTGTCGGCGTGGCTCGTGGAGAGGACTCGTCCCCGGGTGCCCGACCAGGTCGTCAGCGTGGGGTCGCGCCGGGAATCCGCACGCGTGATCGGCGTGCGCCGCGAACCGTCGCTCACCCGCGATCTCTCACTCATCGCGCTCGGGATGCTGATCGTCAGCGTCATCCCGCTCGCCGCCGAGCTCGACAACCTCGCGATGCTGCGCTTCACGCTGGCTCTGGGCGGAGCTGTCGCCGTGCCGTACCTCGTGTCGCGCTTCGTGTTCCGCGACCGCGCGATCAGCTTCCCGTGGCGCTCGGGCACGCGCTGGGGCCGACTGCAGTGGGGCTGGCTCGTCGCCGTGCTCGTGCTCGGCTGGCTGATCCTGCCGTTCTACTTCATCACGAGCGGGGTGTACCAGAACTGGCCCGTGGTCGACACTCCCGACCTCATCGCGCGGCTGTTCGTCGGCGTCGGCGCGGTCGGCATCTGGGACGAGCTGTTCTTCATCTGCACGGTGTTCGCGCTGCTGCGCCGACACTTCCCCGACGCCCTCGCGAACGTGCTGCAGACGATCGTGTTCGTGTCGTTCCTCTGGGAGCTCGGCTACCGCGCATGGGGGCCGGTGCTCACGATCCCGTTCGCACTGCTGCAGGGATTCATCTTCCTGCGCACGCACTCGCTCGCCTACGTCGTCACCGTGCATCTGCTGTTCGACGCGGTGGTCTTCGGAGTGCTGGTGCACGCGCACAACCCCGGTCTGCTGCCGATCTTCCTCGTCTAGCCGGCGGTCGCTCGATACGATCGACTCATGCTCATCGTCGGTCTCGTCCTGGCAGCCGCTGCCGCTGCCTTCCACGTCTTCATCTTCGCGCTCGAGTCGCTCAAGTGGACGGAGCCCGAGACCCGCAAGATCTTCGGCGTGCCCAGCGAGGCCGATGCCATCACGATGAAGGGACTCGCCTTCAATCAGGGGTTCTACAACCTCTTCCTCGCCCTGACGACGCTGATCGGCATCGGTCTCGTGATCGTGGGTGCGCCGACCGTCGGGCTGACGCTCGTCTTCGCCGGCACCGGGATGATGGTCGCGGCCGCCCTCGTGCTCGTGCTCTCCGACCGCACCAAGGCCCGCGCGGCGGCCATGCAGGGCACCCTTCCGCTGCTCGCGGTGATCGCGACGGCCATCGCCGTCGCGATCGGCTGACGCCGCTCGCGGATCACGGCAAGGGGGATGACATCCCCGCGGCATGCGGCCACACTCGTTGCATGGCCGACTGGGTGCTGCACGTGGACATGGACCAGTTCATCGCCGCCGTCGAGGTGCTGCGGCGCCCCGAGCTTGCCGGTGTGCCCGTGATCGTCGGCGGACGCGGCGACCCGACCGAGAGAGCCGTGGTCTCGACGGCCTCGTACGAGGCGCGCGCCTTCGGCATCGGGTCGGGGATGCCGTTGAAGATCGCCGCGCGCAAGGCTCCGGACGATGCGGTGTTCCTGCCCGTCGACCACGAGGCCTACGAGTCGGCGTCGGCGCAGGTGATGGAGACGCTGCGCGGGCTCCCCGGCGTCGTCCTGGAGGTCATCGGCTGGGACGAGTGCTTCCTCGGCGTTTCGACCGACGACCCGGAGCAGGTCGCGCGCGAGGCGCAGGCGGCGGTGCTCGAGGCCACCGGCCTGCACTGCTCGGTCGGCATCGGCGACAACAAGGTGCGCGCCAAGATCGCGACGGAGTTCGGCAAGCCCCGCGGGGTGTTCCGCCTCACCGAGATGAACTGGTTCGAGGTGATGGGAGAGCGCGCGACGCGCGAGCTGTGGGGCGTCGGGCCCAAGGTGCAGAAGCGGCTGGCCGCGCACGGCATCGACACGGTGCGGGACCTCGCCGACGCGGACGAGTCGGAGCTCGTCGCCGAGTTCGGGCCGCGCATGGGCGTCTGGTACCACGGGCTCGGCTCGGGGATCGGACCGGCCGTGGTCGACGACACGCCCTGGGTCGCGCGCAGCCACAGCAGGGAGAGCACCTTCCAGCAGAATCTCACGACGCCGGGCGAGGTCGAGGCCGCGCTCGCCGATCTCGCCGGGCAGGCGTTCGATGACTGCGCCGCGGAGGGACGCCCTGTGATTCGCGTGAATCTGAAGGTGCGCTACGCGCCGTTCGAGACGAAGACCTTCGGTCGCAAGCTGACCGCGCCCACGATGCAGCGGCAGGACGTCGTCGCCGCCGCCCTCGCGCTGGGCGCCACGCTGGATGCCGACCGCGAGGTGCGTCTGCTGGGCGTCCGTGCGGAGATGGCGATGCCCCAGGGCGGGGACGGCGTCGAGCGCACGCCCGTGCGCGGTCGCATCTGAGGACATCGCCGCCCCGGCGACGGACTCGGGGTCACTCGCGCATCACGGCGGCGATCGCACTCACCTCGATGACCGCGCCGGGGACGGCGAGCCCCGCGACGAGAGCCGCGCTGACGAGAGGCGGCGCCCCCTCGCGTGCGAGCGTCGCGGCGACGGCGCCGTAAGCGGCGCGCAGATCGGCATCCTGATGGAGATAGATCGTCCAGCTGATCACGTCGTCGAGCGAGGCGCCCTGTGAGGCGAGAGCCGTTCGGGCATTCTCGACGGCGCGGAGCGCCTGTTCTCCGGCGTCGTGGGATACGACGGCGCCGGTCTCGTCGACGCCGTTCTGACCGCCGACGTAGATCGTGGTCGCGCCCGCAGGCACGACCGCGACATGACTGAAGGCGGGGCTGACGACGAGCCCCGCCGGTTGCGTGAGTGTGATCTCCATGACCCGAGTGTGCCCCGGGGGTCGGACATCACGGTGACCGGATGCGGGGGCGGATCCACCCATGGCGGATCCGCCCCCGTCCGATCAGCCGACCTTCCTCACCGTGTAGGCGAAGACGTCGGTGCGGAGGACGTCGCCCGAGGTCTTGACGATCTCGATCGTGTGCTCCTTGTCCTTCAGTCCGGAGACCGCGAACAGCTTTTGCGAGGTGAGCCGCGTCGCGTGATGGGTGTCGACGGTCTCGACCTTCGTGCCGTCGACGTACACGTCGACCGTGCCCTGATCGGGACCCTTCGGCGCGATCCACGACACCGCCGTGCCACGGAACGTGAAGGACACCCTGTCGCCATCGGTCGTCGTGGAGTGCACGTCGTCGAGGTGGTCGCCTGCGAAGGCGAAGTCGAGCACGGCGTCTCCGACCGGGAGGGTGGCGAGGTACGCCGAAGCGAGCGTCACCGTGCTCCCGTCGACCGTGTAGTCGACATCGCGCTCGAGCGCCCCTCCGCCGACGCTGATCGAGCTCAGGGCGCTCGGGTCGCGCAGCAGATCGACCGACACGTCGGCCGGTGCCGCCTTGTTGAAGGCGCCGGACGTCGTGCTCAGCTGGCTGTCGAGCGTGACGACGAGCTTGTCGAGGAGCATGAACGAACCGGACTTCTTCACGACGCGCAGCGTGTGGCTGCCGCTCGGCAGGTCGGACACGCTGTACACGACCTGCTGCGACAGTCGACCGTCGGACGGATCGAGGTACGTGCTCACGGTGTCGACGAGCTGCCCGTCGAGGTACACCTCGACGTCGCCCTGCGACTCGTGCTTCTCGGTGACGTACTGGATGCCCGTGCCCTGGAACGTGTACTGGAACGCCGCGCCGTTCGCCTCGGCGTAGTGCACGTCGTCTCCGTGATCGCCGAGCCCGCGGTTGCTGCTGTAGCCCCACGACCCGCTGTAGGCGATCCGCGAGTCGTCGTCGTTCAGCGTGACCGTGACGCCGGTGGCCGGCGGGTTCGGGGTACCGCCTCCCGGGGTGTCGGTGACGGCGACCGTGAACGGCTGCGACGTCGCCGGCAGCTCCGCGCCGCCGTTGCGCGTCCACTCGCCGGCGTACGTGACGCGCAGGGCGTCGTCGTTGACCGTCAGCACCGACTGCTTGGCCGGCGTGACCTTGAGCAGGCGCACGCCGTGGATCGGCACGCTCTCGGCCGTGAAGCTGCCGTCGGCGGTGCCCAGGTTCTTCCGCGACCACAGGTCGCGGACCTTCGCCGATCCGTCGAGGCCGATGTCGGCGAAGTCGACCGTGATGTCGGCATCCGCTCGTCCGAGGTTGTAGAGCGCGACCGTGTAGGTCCCGTCGGGGGCGAGCGAGTACCAGACCTGGTGCTTGGTCGCCGTCGAGACGGGGCGGGCGGGGACGCCCGCCTGGTTGACGGCGATGACCTCGGGGTTGGTCACGAGCTCGAGTCCGTACTGATCGAGGTTCGTGAGGTCGTTGCCGAGGTAGAACGGGGCGGCGGCCGTGGCCCACAGGGTGGCGGCCGTGCGGCGCTCGTCCTTGGTGAGCCCGTCCATCTTGCCGTTGCCGACGTTGAGGGAGTCGAGGTCGTTCCACCCGGCGGGGCCGCCGTGACGCCACCAGTCTGAGAGACGCGGGAACAGGCGTGCGACGTTCTCCCACGTGGTCAGCGCCTCGTCGCCGCAGTAGCACTCGACGTCCCAGTCGACGCGCCAGCCGTCGGCGTACTCCTTCCAGTAGTCGGCGTAGTCGATGTCGACGGCCCAGGACAGCTCGAACCAGATGTCGTTGCGCGCGAGCGCCTGCGACCACGCCGCGACCTCTTCGCGGGCGTCCATCGACAGATCGCTCACGCCCGATCCCGGGGTCACGCTGTCGAACTTGATGAAGTCGACGCCCCAGTCGCCGAGCAGGTCGGCGATCGAGTCGATGTACTTCGTCGTGCAGGGGTTGTCGAAGTCGAGTCGGTAGCCGAAGCCCCAGTAGTCGCCCTGCTGGAGAGGCTGCTTGAGCAGGTTCTCGGTCGTGCAGCCGGGGGCGTTGTAGATCGGGAGGGCCTTCTGCGCCGTCTCGAGGCTCATGCCGGGGATCAGGTACAGTCCGACCTTCTGGCCGTTGCCGTGGATGTGGTCGATCACCGCGTCGAGGCCGTCGGGGTAGAGCGTCGCGCTGGGGATGGGGCGGCCGTACTCGTCCTGCCCGCCGTTCCATCCGGCGTCGATGTTGATGTACTCGTAGCCGAACTTCTGCAGCTTGTCGTGCATGGCGTCGGACTGCGCGATGATCTGATCGGCGGTGATCCACTGCCCGCCCTCGTACACCTGCATGCTGTAGCTGCTCCAGCCCATATAGGGGCCGGATGCCGAGAGCGGCGAGACTCCGACGCCCTGGCGTGGCGCCGCCTGTCCTGCGCTCCGGCGCGCCGACTCGTCGTCGGGGGCCGGCTGGCTCGGCGCGGTCTCGCTCGGAGCCGGAGTCGCGGACGGCGCGGGGGCTGCCGTCTCCTCCGCGGGCGGGGGCGTCGGGTCTGCCGTGGTCGGCGGCGCGGAGGCCTCGGTGGGCTCGGGTGACGGGGCGGTCGTCTCCGCCCAGGAGGCGCCGGGTGCGAGGCCGACGGCCAGCGCGGTCGCGGCGAGCGCCGCCGTGACCGCGGCTGCTCGCCGGCGCTGTCGATGGGTCTTCATGGTGTTCCTCTCGTTCGACTGCTCTGTCGGGGATGGGAAGGGGTGATCAGTCGTCGATGCGCCGGAGGTCGATCAGCATCGACTGCTGCGGGTTCAGGGTCGGCAGGGGCACGCCCGCCTCCGCGAGCACGCTGCCGGGCAGGCGCACGGCGCGGGTGACGGCCTCGGCGACCCAGGCCGGATCGTCGCCCTGGTGGCGGCTGGCAGCGCCGAGATCCTCGCGGATCCGCACGTCGTACTGCGCGTCGCGGTCGAGGCCGGGCAGACGCACGCGCCCCGACTGGCCGGAGGACGACGTGGTGAAGCGGCTCCAGGTGTAGAGCGCCGACGAGCCGTCCTGCGCGACGAAACCCGTGAGTGCCGTCGCGTCGTCGACGAGGTCGGCGTTCACGACGAGGCCGCTGTGCAGCAGCGGGCGGAACTCCCGGTACATCGCGGCCCAGCGGGTGATGACGGCGAGCTCGTCGTCGTCGACAGCGGTGAGATCCTGCTCGATGCCCGCGTGCGCGGTCAGCGCCGTGGTCAGCCGGAACGCGAGGTCGGTCGTGCGTGCCGTGGTGTGGGACCGCGCGGCGCCCACGTGCGAGCCGATCAGCTCCGGCGGCACGACAAGGCGGGTCCAGCGCTCGATGCGCCCCCGCTCGACGGGATCGTTGCAGTCGGAGGCCCAGACACGGTCGGTGCGGTCGAGGATGCCGAGGTCGATGCGTCCGCCGCCGCCGGAGCACGTCTCGATCTCGAGGGTCGGATGCCGTCGGCGCAGCTCGTCCAGCAACCGGTAGAGGGCGACGGTCTGGCGGTGGACGCTCGGGCGGTCGCCGTCGTCGGCACGACTCACCGCTTCGAGCAGATCGCGGTTGTGGTCCCACTTCAGGTAGTCGATCGCGTGCTCGCGGACGAGGGTGTCGATGCGATCGAGCAGGTACTCGAACGCCTCGGGGCGGGCGATGTCGAGCACGTACTGCGAGCGGGATGCCGGACCCAGACCCTCGGCAGGACCGAGCACCCAGTCGGGATGCGCCCGCGCGAGGTCGGAGTCGAGGTTGATCATCTCGGGTTCGAACCAGAGCCCGAACTGCATGCCGTGCGATCGCACGAGGTCGACCAGGGGACCGAGCCCGTGCGGCCAGACCCGCTCGTCGACGTACCAGTCCCCGAGTCCGGCGTCTGCCTCGCGCCGCCCCCGGAACCAGCCGTCGTCGAGCACGATCCGCTCCACGCCGACCTCGGACGCTCGTTCGACGAGGGCGGTGAGACGATCGAGGTCGTGGTCGAAGTAGACGGCCTCCCAGGTGTTGAGCACGAGTGGCCGGGAGGAACGGGGGTGCGCGGCGCGCGAGCGGAGACGACGGTGCAGCCGGTCGGCCAGCCCGTCGAGTCCCGCGCCGGACCAGAGGAACAGGACCGTCGGCGCGTCGTAGCGGTCGCCGTCTTCGAGGATCACCTCGCCGGAGTGCAGCTCCTCACCCGCGCCGATGACCGAGGAGAACGCGCCGGCGCCTTCGGTCAGTCGCTCGGCGAGGTAGCGCTGCTCGCCCGACCACGCGAGATGCACGGCCCACGTCTCGCCGTGCCCGAAACCGAAGCCCGGCGTGCCGGCGGCGAGCAGGAACGGGGAGTCGTGGCCCGGCTTGCCGCGGTGAGCGGAACGGAGGTGTGTGCCGAAGGCGAACGGCATCCGCTGCGGGGAGCGCTCACGGCACCACTTGCCCGTGAAGTCGAGGATCTCGGCCGCCCGCTCGGGGAGCGGCAGCAGCGCGACGACGCCGTCGAGCGTGTACGGCGCGTTCGAGATGCGCGGACTGAGCCCGGCATCCCGCACGATCGTGGTGTCCACAGCGAGGACGCCGTACTCGTCGAGGTGGTAGCGGAGAGTCGTGCGCAGGCCGGTCACCGAGTCCTCGAACTCGAGGGCGATTCGACCTCCGCGCATCGGGTCGCTCGTCTCGATCTCGTGGGCGACGAGGCGCGGACGGGGAGTGGTCGCCCTACCCTGCGCGTTGCCGGCGATGGCGGGTGTGCCCGACCAGCCCTCGAACTCGGTCGGGAGGGCGGAGAAGGTGCGCGGGACGTCGGGGGAGTTGTTGAGCTGAGCCGGCCCGGAGGTCAGTTCGAGGGCGGATGCCGTCGCCTGATCGATCGCGCCGAGGTCGGCGCCCCAGTGGAGGATGCGCGGGATCGGCGCGGCGAGCTGGATGACGAGGGAGGCGCCTGCGGCGCGGAGTGCGACGACGGCGTCGACACGGGAAGTCATGGGATGAGACCCTCCGATAGTTACTTGACATCGTCAATAAACCACGTCCGCGAAGCAGGCGCAAGCACGCCGGCGAAATCGGCGATGCGAAAATCGTCGTTGCGATTTGCGGGAGGTCGTGATTTTATTACGACGTAAAGTAATCCTGCCCCGGGAGGGCGAACATGAAGCTCAGTGCTGAGCACGCACCACCGACGGCGGTCGCCCCGACCGGCCGACGAACCTCGATACGCGCACGATTCCGCCGCAGCCTGCGCCGCTACTGGCAGCTCTACCTGCTGCTCCTCGTGCCCATCGTCTGGTTCATCGTCTTCCGCTATGTGCCGATGGCCAACGCGGTCATCGCGTTCAAGAACTACAACCCGATCGACGGCGTGTGGGGGAGCCCCTGGGTGGGCTTCGACAACTTCGCGAACCTGTTCCGCAACCCGGTCTTCCCCCGGCTCGTCGGCAACACGTTCCTCCTCGCCGGCTACACGCTCATCGCGAGCTTCCCGCTGCCGATCATCCTCGCCCTCGCACTGAACGAGGTCCGGCTGAAGTTCTTCAGCCGGACGGTTCAGCTGGTCACCTACGCGCCGTACTTCATCTCCACGGTGGTCGTGGTGTCGATGACGATCCTGCTGCTCTCGCCCCGGGTCGGGCTGCTGGGGCGGACCTTCAGCTTCTTCGGCGCCGGTCAGGTCGATCTCCTCGCCGACGCGGACTTCTTCCGCCACATCTACGTCGCGACCGACATCTGGACGACGACCGGATACTCCGCCGTCATCTATCTCGCCGCCCTCGCCTCGGTCGACACCTCGCTCTACGAGGCGGCGAAGATCGACGGCGCCTCCCGGCTGCAGAAGATCTGGAACGTCGACATCCCGGCGCTGCTGCCCACGGCATCCATCATCCTGATCCTCGGAGTGGGCAACATCATGGCGATCGGGTTCGAGAAGGCGTTCCTCCTGCAGAACGCGCTCAACCTCTCGACCTCCGAGATCATCCCGACGTACGTGTACAAGACGGGCATCCTCAATGCGAACTTCAGTCTCGGGGCGACGATCGGACTCTTCAACGCCGTCATCAGCCTCGTGCTGCTGCTCGTGGTGAACACGGTGTCCAAGCGAGTGACGGGGAACGGACTGTGGTGACCGCGATCAACACCGAGGCGCTCCTCACCGAGGAGATCGTCGTCGCCGAGAACAGGAAACGCCGGCCGAGGCGCGACCCGCTCGCTCGAGGCGTCAAGGTCAAGGAGACGAGAGCGGACCGCGTCTTCGTGGTCGCCGCGTACATCCTTTTGTCCGTCTTCCTGCTCGTGGTCCTGCTCCCGCTGCTGAACATCGTCGCCAGCTCGCTGTCGAGCCCTCAGGCCGTGTCGTCGGGTCGGGTGCTGTTCTGGCCGGTCGACTTCACCGTCCGCGGCTATGCGGAGGCCTTGGGCAACCCGGCGATCCTGCGCGGCTTCGGCAACTCCGTCTTCTACACGGTCGTCGGCACGCTCATCAGCGTGGTGGGCACGGTCGCCATCGCGTACCCGCTCTCACGGGCGCAGCTCTTCGGCCGGAAGGTGATCACCGGCGGAGTGGTCTTCACGATGCTCTTCACCGGCGGCGTGATCCCGATGTACCTCGTGGTGCAGTCCCTCGGCCTGCTCGACACCCGCTGGTCGATGCTGCTCCCCAACGCCATCGGCGTCTGGCAGGTCATCATCGCGATCGTCTACTTCCGCTCCTCCGTCCCCGACGAGGTGTACGAGGCCGCGCAGCTCGACGGGGCATCGGAACTCCGCATCCTGTGGACGATCGTGGTGCCGCTCGCCAAACCCCTGCTCGCCGTGATCGCCCTCATGTACGCGATCATGCAGTGGAACTCGTACTTCGACGCCCTGCTGTACCTGCGCGACGCCGACCTGCAGCCGCTCCAGCTCGTGCTGCGGGGCCTCCTCATCCTCAACGACGCCGGCGGCGGCGGTGACGTCGCCGAGCAGCTGCGGCGGCGCGAGCTGGCCGACCTGCTGCGGTACTCGACCGTCGTCATCGCGACCATCCCGATGCTCGTCGCCTACCCCTTCGTCGCCAAGTACTTCAGCAAGGGCATCATGATCGGCGCCGTCAAGGGCTGACACGGCCCCCTCGAACCCACCACACACACCCGCACCTGGAACCGGTCAAAGGAGATTCCGGAAATGACACACCGCAACACACGGCGTGCGATCGCCGCCGTCACCGTCGTCGCGACGGGGCTGGCGCTCGCCGCCTGCACGTCGCCGAGCGACGACAACGGCCAGCTCGTCGCGTTCGGCCCGCAGGGCGACAACGGCTCGCTCGAGGACAACGAGTTCACCCAGCTGCTCGAGAAGAAATTCGACATCGACTTCGACTGGCAGACGACGACCTACGACGGCAGCGTCGCGGGCGAGAAGCGCCAGGTCTCGCTCGCGAGCGGCGACTACCCCGACGCGTACTTCCTCGTGCCGTGGGTCGATGCGTTCTCGCGCAGTGAGGTGCTCAAGTACGGCCAGCAGGGCGTGCTCGTGCCGCTCGGGGACCTCATCGACGAGTACGCGCCGAACCTCAAGAAGCGCTTCGAGGAGAAGCCCGACTGGGAGCAGTCGGTCACCGCGCCCGACGGTCACATCTACGCGATCACCCAGTTCACCGAGTGCTTCCACTGCAGCTACCCCTCGAAGCTGTGGATGAACACGACCTGGCTCGACAAGCTCGGACTCGAGCAGCCGACGACCACGGAAGAGCTCCGCGAGGTGCTGCGGGCATTCAAGAACGACGACCCGAACGGCAACGGCAAGGCCGACGAGATCCCGCTCAGCGCCTCGTCCGGTGAGCCCGTCATCAACTACTTCATGAACGCGTTCGCGTACGCGCCGTACGGCAGCCCGTCGAGCCCGCCGCCGATGGTGATGGACGACGGCAAGGTCGAGCTCTCGGCGACCTCTGACGGCTGGCGTGCCGGACTGCAGTACATCGCCTCGCTCGCTGACGAGGGCTTGGTCGACACGGCATCCTTCACGCAGAACGGCGAGGCGCTGCGCGCTCTCGGCGACAACGCGGATGCCGAGATCCTCGGCGCCGCCGCCGTGCTGCACCCGTACGAGATCGTCACGGCGGACTCGCCCGACGGCCGCGACACGCACTACGACGCCGTCGCGCCGGTGAAGGGTCCGGACGGCACGCAGTTCGCCACCTACCGGTCACAGGTCAGCCCGCTCGGCATGTTCGCCCTCACGAACAAGTCGACAGAGGAGGAGCGCATCAAGGCGATCAAGGTCATCGACTACCTGGTGACCGACGAGGGGGACCGCCTCGGCGCGATGGGACCCGAGGGCGAGGCCTGGGTCCCGGCGGAAGAGGGCGACGTCGCTCTGGACCCGGAGCTCGAGCCCACGTTCAAGCCGCTGACCTACGACGAGACGTCGAACGCGGCCTGGCGCTCGATGGGGCAGTACTGGGACTCGCTCGAATACCGCAACTCGCAGGTCGTGCCGGAGGACATCTACTCTCCCGACGGCTACGAGCGCCGTCTTCTCGAGGCCTCGCAGCTGTACGAGCCGTACGCGCCCGATGAGGACCTGCTGTTCCCCGACAACAAGCTCTGGCCCGACCCCGACACCTCAGCGGAGATCGCCGAGCTGCAGACGAACATCGCCACCTACATCACGCAGGCGCAGGCGGAGTTCGTGACCGGTCAGCGCGACATCGACGACGACGGGGCATGGCAGTCGTACCTCGACGACCTGGCGGGACTCGGCGTCGATCGCTACCTGGAGCTGCAGCAGAAGCTGTACGACGCGCTCTGAACCCCTGAGCGGATGCGCGGGACGGATCATCCGTCCCGCGCATCCTGCTGTGCGCGTTCGTTCGGCCGATGCGCGGCGAGCCCGACCGTCGACGGGCGACGGGGTCAGCGCACGAGAGACTGGATGGCGGCGGCGGCGGCGCCGCGGGCCCAGTCCTCGAAGGTGTGCGGCCGGGTGACGATGCGGCAGCGCACGGCCGCGCCGAACGCGTGCGCCTCGAAGGCGTCGCGCAGGGTCTTCTCGAAGAGATCGAAGTTCGACACCCCCTCGCCGCCGATGATGACGACCTCGGGTCCGGTGAGATTCACGAGGGTGGCGATCGCGGTGCCGATCAGGCGGGCGGCTTCGCGGAACGCGGCATCCGCCTCCGGCTGGCCCGCGTGCGCGAGCTCGACGGCCTCGGCGATCGCGACGGGGCGGCCGAGGGCGGCGGAGACGGCCGACTCGATCGCGGGCGTCGATGCGGCGGCCTCGACGCAGCCCCGGCGGCCGCACGGGCACACCAGCGCAGGGTCGGCGAGGGGCAGATGCCCGATCTCGCCGGCGACGCCGAACGCGCCGCTGACCACCTCGCCGTTCAGGTGCAGGCCGCTGCCGATGCCGCGGCCGATCGTGACCATCGCGAAGGATGCCGTGCCGAGGCCGACCCCGAACCAGTGCTCGCCGATCGTGAGGGCGTGGACGTCGTTCTCGAGGGTGACGGGCCACGGGACGCGCTGGGCGAGGAGGTCGGCGAAGGGCACGTCGGCCCAGCCCATGATGTTCGACTCCCGCACCATGCCGGTCGCTGTATCGACGTCGCCGGACACCGAGACGCCGATACCGGCGATCGCCGAGACGCTGTCGCCCAGCTCGCCCTCGAGAGCGGCGACGACCTCGACGATGGCGTCGAGCACGGTGTGCGGGTCGTCGGCGGGGAGCGCGCGGCGCTCACTCGCGAGGATCGTCGTGGCGAGGTCGGTGGCCACCGCGATCACCTCGTCGACGTTGACCTTGACGCCGATCATGACCATCGACTCGAGCACGATCGACACGGGGCTGACCGGTCGGCCGGGGGTGCCGTCGCGGTGCGAGGCGGGCGGGGCGTCGACGAGTCCCGCGGCGACGAGCGGGGCGACCGCCTTGGTCACGGCGGCCTGGGAGAGGCCCGTCTGGCGGGCGATGTCGATGCGGCTGATGGGGCTGCGCGTGAGGATCGTCTCGAACACCCGCGAACCGGCGTCGGACGCCGAGCGGATGAGAGTGGTGCGCGCGGCTGTGTCGTGATCCATCAGATCCTTCGGTTCGTGTCGGCTATCGTAGCGAATCCGCGGCGGCGGACAGGGGAGCGTCGACGGCGAGGTGCCGAGCCGCGAAGTCGAGGCCGTTCTCCTCGTCGAGGTCTCCACCCGCCTCGTGGCCGTTGTACGGCCACAGCACCACGGTCTTCGTCCCGCCGTACGCGCTGAAGGCCGGCAGCACCGTCTCGGGCGGGGCGATGCCGTCGAGCATCCCCGTGCTCAGCAGAGCCGGAGCCGTCGCACGCTTGGCGTGGTTCACGCCGTCGAAGTACCGCAGGGTGTCGAGCGCGGTCGCGGCGTCGCCGCGCCGGTCAGCGAGGTACTGCGTCAGCAGGGAGTACGGATGCTCCCGACTCAGCGTCGCAGCGCGGTCGAGCTCGCAGAGGAAGGGGGCCTGGATCACGGCGGCGGCGAGGTCCGGGACCAGGCCGGCGATCGCGAGCGCGATGCCCCCGCCCTGACTCGCCCCGGCGACGCCGACGCGCGCAGGGTCGACGAGGTCGAGGGAGCGCAGCGCATCCACGGCCCGTACCGCATCCGCGTACACGCGGCGGTAGTAGTACTCCCGGGGCGACCGGAGGCCCCGGGTGAGGAAGCCGCCGGCCGACGGTCCGCCGTCGGCGTGATCGTCGTCGGTGTCGCCGTGACCCTGCCCTCGCGCGTCGACGACGAGGTGCGCGTACCCGGCAGCCGCCCATCGCAGGTCGCGCAGAGCGTGCCCTCGGCCGTTGCCGTACCCGAAGAACTGCACCATGCCGGCCAGCGGCGCGGTCGCGCCGTGCGGGACGCGGAGCCACGCCCGGATCGGCGTGCCGCCGAATCCCCGGAAGCTCACCTCGTGCACGTCGATCTGGGTCAGCCGCGTCGGCTGCGGCGTCACGGTCACATCGAGCGGCAGGCTGCGGGTCTCCGCGATCGTGTCGGCCCAGAAGGCGTCGAAGTCGTCGGGTTCGGTCTGCGTGGTCGCGACGTCGACCGTCGTGATCTCACCGTGCATGCGCATCCTCCGTGTGCTCGGCATCGGGCGCGGGGGCGAGCGGGAGGGCGAGCGCTGCGCCCGCCGGCACGTCGACCGGCATCGTCTGCCCGCCGATGCGCACGCGGATCGACCGGTCCTCGGCGCCGGGGTTGCGCACGGTGGCCGCGGTGACGCGGCCTTCCGACCAGGCCAGGTCGAGGACCAGCCCCGAGCGGACGGCGATGCCCTGGACGTCGCCCTCGGGCCAGGCCTCCGGGAGCGCCGGCAGCAGCCGGATCTCGCCGGCGTGACTCTGCACGAGCATCTCGGTGATGGCCGCGGGGAATCCGAGGTTGCCGTCGATCTGGAACGGCGGGTGCGTGCTGAACAGGTTCGGCAGAAGCCCGCCCCATTCGGAGCCGTCCACGGGGCCGTGCCGCGAGGAATCGCCGTCGAACGGCGTCAGCGCCTCCTCCAGGAGGGATGCCGCGACGTCGCCCTGTCCGGCGCGCGCCCGCAGCGCGACCTTCCAGGCCCATGACCATCCCATCGCCCCGGGGCCGCGCGCGTCGAGGAACCGTGCGGCGGCGTGGAGGAGCTGCGGCGTCGCCTCCGGCGTGATGCTGTCGAGCGGATACAGGCCGACGACGGGGGAGAGGTGGCGGTGCAGCGGCTCGTGCTCCGGAACGTCGGCGCCCCATTCCAGCAGTCTCCCGTCGGCTCCGATCCGCACGGGTGCGAGCCGGGTGAGTGCGCTGCGCACCTCGGCCTCGAGCGCATCGTCGAGCGCGAGGTCGGACATCGCGCGGAGCGTCCTGGTGAAGAGCGCGCCGATGAGGGCGAGGTCGGAGGCGGCGGCGAGGCCGAGAGGGGTGGGGCGGCCGTCCGCGGCGACGTAGGAGTTCTCGGGGGAGGTGGAGGGAGAGGTGCGGAGGAGTCCGTCTGGGCCCTCGACGAGCCAGTCGAGGCAGAACTCCGTCGCCCCGCGCAGGACCGGCCAGATCCGCGTCCGCAGCAGGTCGCGGTCGCCGCCGAACTCGTATGCGTCCCAGAGATTGTGGGTGAGCCAGACGCCGCCCATCATCCAGATGGCCCAGCTGGCCGCTCCGCGGCCGTTGCCGACCGGGAGGGTCCAGCCCCAGACGTCGCTGTTGTGGTGGGCGACCCACCCGCGGGCGCCGTACAGGCGCCGGGCCACCTCCCCGCCCGTGTCCGCCAGGTGCTCGACGAGCGCGAGGAGCGGTTCGAAGACGTCGGGGGCGTGCAGCGCGGGGGCCGCCCAGTAGTTCATCTCGGTGTTGATGTTGATCGTGTAGTTCGACGACCAGGCCGGGCGGAGTTCGGCGTTCCAGATGCCCTGCAGGTTGGCAGCCGGGCTCCCGGCGCGCGAACTCGAGGCGAGCAGGTACATGCCGTACTCGGCGGCGACGGTCGCGCGCAGCCGAGGGTCGTCGCCGCGCAGCACATCGCGGTCGACGCTCCAGGCCCCCTCACGCCGACTGCCGATCGCGAATCGCGCCCTGGTCGCGCGCCGCCGGTCGGCGACGTGCTCGGCGAGCAGTTCTGCGGCGGCTCGGCGAACCGCGGCATCCGCTCGCTCCGTGGCGCGATCCCGGATCGCCTCGCGTGAGGCGGTCCGCCAGTCCCCGTCGGCGTCGGCCCACCACGACTCGGCGCGCGACGATGTGGACAGGGCGATCAGCAGTCGACGGGCTCTGCGCACGGCGAGGCGCCCGGGGGCGCCGTCGATCTCGCCGTCGGAGTCGATGGCCGCGACGACCGCAGCGTAGGCGTCGTAGGCCTCGGTGTCGGCGTCGTCGTCCGCGTAGCGATGACCCGGTTCGACCGAGGCCTCGTGCAGCGGTGCGCCGTCGACGGGGATCCGCACATCGAGCGCGAGAGCGCCGTGCAGCTCGACGGCGTCGCCCTGCAGCGGAGTGGACACCTCCAGGTCGACGTCGAAGGGGGCTTCCGAGGTCAGTTCGACGAGCAGAGCCTGGGCGGGTGCGGACACCCATGACCGTCGGCGCACGCGTCCGCGCGGGGTGGAGAGCGCCTCGAGCAGGCAGGCCTCGTCGATGTCGAGGGTGCGTGCGGGAGTGACGGGGTCCGCGCCGAGGATGTCGACGCGGAGGTCGGCGAGCGGCAGGAACTCCTGCGAGTACGGCCCCTCGAAGGCCATGAGGAGGTCCTCCGCCCGTCGCACGTCGCCCGCGTCGAGAGCGGCGCGCACTTCGGCCAGGCGCTCGGGCCCGGCTCCGCGTGCGATGACCTCGTCGAGGGCGCGGGCCGGACCGTCCGGAGTGCCCGACCAGACCGTGGAGTCGTTGAGGCGGTAGAGCCCCGATCCGCCGTAGGCCATGGCGCCGATGCGCCCGTTGCCGAGGGGAGTGGCCTCGTCCCAGCGGGAGGCCGGGGAATCCCAGGTGAGGCGCAGGGTGTCGCTCATCGCACTCCGGTGTGGTCGATCGAATCGGGCAGCACCGTCAGCGTAGCGCATTAATTACCGGTGTCAAGTAATTGTGCGCGCCTCACCGGGATCAGGATTCAGAAGCGCAGCAGCACCTTGCCCACGCGTCCGGCCGAGGTGCTCGCACGCACGGCGTCGGCGATGTCGGCGGCGTCGAAGACACCGGCGACCGGGAGGGTCAGCGTGCCGTCGGTCACGCGCTGGATGAGCTCGCCGAACAGAGCGGTGCGGGTCGCGGCATCCATCGTCTGGATGACCTTGCTGCCCCAGAACCCCTTCACGGTCGCCTGCTTGAAGATCACGTCGGAGGAGGCGATCTCCATGACCGGCGACTGCATCGCGCCGAAGGCGACGAGCGTGCCGCCCTCGCCGACAAGCGAGAGCACGTCGCCGGCGGCTGAGCCGCCCACCGAGTCGATGCCGAACGCGATGCGCGCTCCGCCCGTGATGCGCTCGACCTCGTCGCGCCAGTCCTCGGCGTCGGTGGCCACGATCCGCTCGATCCCCTGCTCGCGCAGCTCCTCGACGCCGGCCGCGCGCCGGACGAGGCCGATCACGTTCACGCCGCGCGCGGCGCCCAGCTGGGCCAGCATGCGTCCCACCGCGCCGTTCGCGGCGTTCTGCACGATCCAGTCGCCCCCCTGCGCGCCGAGGAACTGCAGCAGGCTGATGGTGCTGAAGGGCATCGACACCAGCTGCGACGCGCTCTCGTCGCTCAGGGCCTCCGGCACGGGGATGAGCCCGGCGGCGTTCGCGACCACGTACTCCGCCCAGGCGCCGAACGTGCCGCCGGTCGCGACGCGCTGCCCGACCGTGAGGTGCTCCACGCCCTTGCCCAGCGCGTCGACGACGCCCAGCGCCTCGGTGCCGGATGCTGCGGGAAGGTCGGGCACGAACCCGTACGTGCCTCGCACGGTCCACAGGTCGTGGTTGTGGATGGGCGAGAGCACGATGCGCAGCCGCACCTGCCCTGGGCCGGGGTCGGGGATCGGTCGCTCCTCGACAGCGAGGACGTCGGCTGGTTCGCCGAAGGTCTGGTGGATGAGTGCGCGCATGGGTTTCCTCCTCGTGGGATGGGCGGGTGTCGGGTGATCGACGGGGTCAGTCGTCCGACACGGTGATCGCGACGTCGATGTTGCCGCGGGTCGCGTTCGAATAGGGGCAGACCTGGTGGGCGGCGTCGGCGAGAGCCTGCGCCTGCTCGTGGGGGAGTCCGGGGATGACGACCTCCAGTTCGACGGCGAGGCCGAACCCGCCCTGGCCGTTCGATCCGATGTGCACGCGCGCGCCGACCGAGGAGTCGGTGATCGCGACCTTCTGGCTGCGGGCCACGGACTGCAGTGCGGAGTGGAAGCAGGCGGCGTAGCCGGCGGCGAACAGCTGCTCGGGGTTGGCGCCCGCGCCGCTGCCTCCCATCGCCTTCGGGATGGCGAGGTCGAGGGCGAGCGCGCCCTCCTGGGTCACGACGCGACCGTCGCGTCCTGCTCCGGTGGCGAGTGCCTCGGCGGTGTAGAGAGCGTCCATCGTGTGGACTCCTTCCTGTTGTGCGGTCCTGGTGTGCGGTCCCGTGGTCCGGCGGGTGCGGCGCAGAGCGCGGAGTCAGTCGCGTGCCGCCGCGCGCGCGTGCTCGTGATCGGTCACGCCTTGGAGCAGGGCCGTGAGCTCGCGCAGCTCCGCGATGAGGCGCTGGCGGTGCTCGGGGTCGGCCATCCCGGCGAGCTCGGCGACGGTGGCTCGGGCCGGCGCGACCTCGGCCCGCAGGGCGAGTCCGGCGTCGGTGAGACGCACGAGCACCACGCGCTCGTCGTCGGCGCCGCGGGCGCGCGTGACGTAGCCCGCCTGCTCCAGTCGACGGACGAGGGGAGACAGCGTGCCGGAGTCGAGCTGCATCGCCTCTCCCAGCGCGCCGACGCTCTGCTCGCCCTCGTTCCAGAGGATCGCGAGCACGAGGTACTGCGGGTAGGTGAGGCCCCAGGGTGCGAGCAGCGAGCGGTACGCCTGCGTGGTCGCGCGGGCGGCGGAGTACAGCGAGAAGCACACCATCTCATCGGTCACGGCCATACATCTACCGTACACAATTCAATTGTGCACAACCTATCCCGAAGGCCGCCTCCCACCTGATTCAGAGGATCGTCAGCGGCGCACCCTTGCGCGCGTCTTCGTGACGCTGCTCAGAGTGGCACGCACCGGCGTCCCCAGATAGAGCCCGAGCGAGGCGCCGGAGGCGAGGCCGATGCCGATCACCGCCGCGTCGATGAGCGATCCCCCAGCCCCCATGACCCCCGAGGTCGTCCCGCCGGCATGCACCATCTCCAACAGGCCCTGGAACACCGCGACCCCGGGCACGAGCGGAACGATCGCCGCCGTCGTCACCGCGACCGACGGCACGTGCAGGTTGTGCGCGATGAGCACCCCGACGAAGCTCGCCAGCAGCGCACCCACCGCACTGGCCGCCGCCGGATGCACGTTCACCGCGGTCGCGAGCGTGTAGCCGGCGATCGTGATCGCGCTGAGGAGGGCGCTCACCAGGATGATCCGCAGGCCCGCGCCGTTGAACACGGCGACGGCCACGGCGATGATGATCGCCCCCGCGAACACCGCGGGCAAGGGGCCGAAGGGCGCGGGGTCGTCAGGCAGGTCCATCGTGAAGCCGAGCAGACCGCCCAGCTCGAGCCCGACGAGGATGCCGATCACGACGCCCAGCGTCTGCATCGTCAGATCCAGGATGCGTCCGCCGGCGGTCAGCGCGAAGCCGTCGATCGCATCCTGCGCCGCCCCCACCACGGTGAGCCCGGCGAGCATCAGCACGATGCCCGAGGCGACGATGATCGAGGGGCGGATGCCGACGAACGGCTCGATCCCCGTTGCCCCCAGAGCCGACACAACCACCGCCACGACCGTCGTGACGAAGCCACCGGCGATCTGACTGAAGAACAGCGGCACCCGGATGCGCGCGAGCGCCGCCTGCGTGATCGCCGCGCACAGCGCCGCGACGAACGTCAGACCGACGATGATCGGCGAGGCGCCGAGGAGGATGCTGACGCCGACGGCGAGGAGCGCACGCGCCACGATGACGACGGCCTGCTGGTAGCGGAACGGCAGTCGCCGGATGGCGCGGAACGTCGACCGCGCCGATTCGAGGTCGAGACCGTCGTCGATGTCGGCGACGAGCGCCTGCACGCGCTGCAGCTTGGAATGGTCGGGCGCCGCCACCCGCACCACGCGCACGAGCGTCTCCGGCCAGACCTCGCCGCTCAGGTGGAAGGACACGGTGATCGAGTTGTAGGTCACGTCGACCTGAACGCCTCGCAGCCCGTACGCCTCGCACACGCGGATGATCGCGAGCGTGACCTCGTGCGCCGACGCCCCGACGGCGAACATCGATTCGCCGATACGCGTCGCAAGGTCGAGGACGCGGGGGACCGTGCGCTCGTCGATCACCGGCAGGGCCTCGGTGTAGGCCACGGCCGACGGATCGGTGTGCAGGATCCGGCGCATCGAGGCGAGCAGCCGTCGGCGCGGGTTCGAGGACATGGTCTCCATTCTCGCCGCTGCTGCCCGGGAGCCCGCGTCGGCGCTGGCGCGTCGCGTCAGGCGGGCGTGTCGCCTCCGCGCGTCGTCTCGGTCGCCGTCTGCGCATCGGCGGCGGCCGTCGTGTCACGCGGCGCGAACCCCGCGGAGCTCGGCCAGCCCTCCGGTCCGTCGGTCCCCGCCGCGTACTCCTGCAGAGGCACCTCGCCCGCCGCCCAGGCGTCACGGATCGGCTGGAGGATGCGCCAGCACTCCTCGGCCTCGTCGTCGCGCACCGACAGCGTGACGTCGCCGTCGAGCAGCTCGTCGAGGACCTCCTCGTAGGACCGCTGCTGACCCTGTCCGAGCTCGGCCACCAGGTCCTCCTGTCGCAGATCGAACGGCTCGTCGCCGCTCGTCACGTGCACGCCCAGGGTCATGCGGTCGGGCCCGAGCGCGAACGTGAGCCGACCGCCGTCGCGAGGTGCGTTGCGCAGCCCCTCCGGCAGATGCCGCACCGGACGGAACGTCACCACGACCTCCGAGCGCTTCGTCGGGAGGGCCTTGCCGGAGCGCAGCACGAACGGCACGCCGGCCCAGCGCTCGTTCGCCACCTCGAACACCACCTCGGCGAGCGTCTCGGTGCCGAGCGAGGGATCCACGCCCTCCTCGTCGGCGTACGAGGGGATGTCGCGGTCGCCCACCCGTCCGGCGGTGTACCTCGCTCGGAACGATGCGCTCGCCGGGTCGTTGCGCCACACGTGCGTGGCGCGCAGCGCGGCGGCCTTCGCATCACGCAGGTCGCGCTCGCCGAGTGTCGCGGGAGGCTCCATGGCCATGAGCCCGAGCACCTGCAGCAGGTGGCTCTGGATCATGTCGATCATGGCGCCCGCGTGGTCGTAGTAGCGCGCCCGGTTCTCGAGCGCGAGACTCTCGTCGAAGCGGACGAGCACCGAGTCGATGTGCTCGGCCGACCACACCGGATCCCACATGCGGTTGGCGAGGCGCAGGCCGAGCAGGTTCAGCAGCATCGAGCGCCCGAGGAAGTGGTCGACGCGGAAGATGCGGTTCTCGGGCACGAGCGCGACGAGGGCTTCGTTGAGCGACCTGGCGCTCGCGGCACCGTCGCCGAACGGCTTCTCCATCGCGAGCACCACGTCGTCGGGCAGCTCTGCGCCGTGCAGCGCATCGATGGCTTTGCGCGTCACAGCCGGGGGCAGGGCGAAGTACAGCACGGTGCGCGGGGAGAGGGTCTTCACGAGAGCGCCGATCTCCGTCGGGTCGGTCACGTCCAGAGCGGTGTAGTCGCCCACGGTCACGGTGCCCTCGTCGACCGGCGCGCCCACGGCATCCCGCACCGTCTCCTGCCAGCGCGACGCATCCCAGTCCTCGACGCCGGCCCCGCGCACGGTCACGGTGCGACCCGGCTCCCGTGTGAGGAGGGATCCGAGGGAGGGGAGGAGCAGGCGCGAGGTGAGATCACCCGACGCGCCGAGGATGAGGAGGGTGCATGGCGAACCGGTCATGCCGACGAGAGTATGCATCCGCTGTGTCCCTGCGCCACCCCGTGGCCCCGGGGCGGGGAATCGTGACACACTACGGTCCGTGCCGGAACGGATCGAGGACTACGCCCTTCTCAGCAACTGTCGGACGACGGCCCTCGTCTCGAGCGGGGGGAGCATCGACTGGCTCTGCCTGCCGCGACTCGACTCGGCCTCAGTCTTCGCCGCGCTGCTCGGCGACGAGACGCACGGGCGCTGGGAGCTGCGGCCGACGGACAGGGATGCCGTCAGCACCCGCCGCTACGACGGCGACACGTTCGTGCTCGTGACGCGCTGGCAGAGCGGAGACGCCGTCGCGGAAGTGCATGACTTCATGCCCGTCGGCCCCGATCCGGAGGCCGAGATCCTGCGCACCGATCTCGTGCGCCGTGTCGTGGGCATCAGCGGAGAGATGTCGTTCACGCAGCATCTGACGCTGAGGTTCGACTACGCCAGGGCGATGCCGTGGCTGCGCCAGACAGGCACCCCGGAGGCGCCGTGTCTCGTCGCGATGGCCGGTCCCGACGCGGTCGCGGTGCGCGGAGCCGCGCTCGCATCGGTCGACCATGAGCACCGCGGCGAGGTCGCCGTGCGCGGGGGCGAGACGCGCGACCTGCACCTCACCTGGTTCCCCTCGTACCGCGAGGTGCCCGAGCCGCTCGACGTCGAGCGGGCGCACGCGGAGACCGCCGCGTGGTGGCGGGAGTGGGCGGGGCGGATCGCCCACGACGGTCCGCATCGCGACGAGGTGGTGCGGTCGCTGCTGATCCTCCGCGCGCTGTCGAATCACGAGACCGGCGGCATCGCGGCTGCGGCGACCATGGGACTCCCTGAGGAGATCGGCGGCGAGCGCAACTGGGACTACCGCTACGTGTGGCTGCGCGATGCCGCTCTCACGCTGGAGGCCCTCGTCGGGCACGGTTTCCTGCACCTGGCCGATGCCTGGCGCACCTGGCTGCTGCGCGCCGTCGCCGGGGACCCCGGTGATCTGCAGATCATGTACGGACCGGCGGGCGAGCGGGACATCGCCGAGCGCGAGCTCGATCACCTTCCGGGGTTCGAGGGGTCGCGCCCCGTGCGTCTCGGCAACGGCGCATCCACCCAGTACCAGGCGGATGTCGTGGGCGAGGTGATCGTGACGCTGTCGGCGGCGCGTGCGGCCGGCGTTCCGGAGTCCCCGTTCTCGTGGGCGCTCGAACGGCAGCTGCTGCGCTTCGCCTCGGAGCAGATCGAGCGTCGCGACCAGGGGCTGTGGGAGATCAGGGGGGAGGCGCGTTTCTTCACCCACTCGCGGGTCATGATCTGGGCCGCGTTCGACCGGGCCGTCCGCGCGGTCGAGGAGGACGGGCTCGACGGCCCCGTCGAGCGCTGGCGCGAACTGCGCGACCGCATGCGCGACGAGATCGACACCCGCGGCGTCGTCGACGGACACTTCGTGCAGCACTACGAGACCGACGAGGTCGACGCCTCGCTGCTGCTGCTCCCGCAGGTGGGCTTCTGCGCGCCGGACGACGCCCGCATGCGGGCGACCGTCGCACGCATCGAGCAGACGCTGATGCACGACGGCCTCGTCCATCGCTACCGCACCACGACGGGGGTCGACGGGCTCTCCGGCACCGAAGGGGCGTTCCTCGCGTGCTCGTTCTGGCTCGTCGAGCAGTACGCGTGCACAGGGCGCGTCGACGAGGCGGAGGCGCTCATGCAGCGCCTGTGCGGGCTCGCGAACGATGTCGGGATGCTGTCGGAGGAGTACGACGTGGCCGCCGGGCGCCAGCTCGGCAACACTCCGCAGGCGTTCTCGCACCTCGCGCTCGTGCGGGCGGCCGACGCCCTCGCCCGCCGCGCCCACCGCCCGCGCGGCTGAGCTCGACGGACGAGCGCTCGGTCAGCGTCGGATCAGGCGTCGGAGGACGGAGAACGTCAGCGCTGCCGCCGCGATCCACGGGCCGACGACGACGAGGATCGGATCCATCCAGGTGTGCCGCAGGTCGAGGCGTCCGCGGCCGAACCGGGAGCGCACGGGGTGATGGCCGAGCTCCGCGGCCACCCCCGTCTGCGTCACCGGATCGTCGGGATGCCGCGAGGCGAACGACCGGAGGTGCGCCGTGACGGCATCCACCCGGTCGCCGAGCACCAGCAGCATCCACCGGGTGTTCTTCGTCTCGCTGAAGCGGTCGTACGCGAAGCGGCGGATGGCACCGGCGAGTCCGTTCAGCGGTTGAGCCGTGCCGTAGACCGGTGGCAGCATGCCGTGCTCGATCGAGCGCTCTCGGCGAGGGTCGTCGCCCTGCCGTTCGGGGAAGATCCAGTGCGCGCCGGTCTCGCCGACATCGTCGAGCTCCTGCCAGGTGCGGCGGTGCTCGGGAGCGAGGTCGGCACCCCATCCCGGGATGCGGGCGCGGACCTCCTCCTCGGACGGGGCGAGTGCCGGGCGGGATGCTTCGTAGGGCATGATCATTCCTCTCCGACGACGACGAGCGGTTTGATGCAGTCGTCGAGCTTCGACGAGAACACGTGATACGCCTCGGCGATGTGCTCGAGGGGGAACCGGTGCGTGAGCAGGTCGCTCGGCGAGACGAGGCCCTGTTGGATGTGCTCGAGCAGCCGCGGCCATTGGCGCTTGACGGGGGCCTGGTTCGCCCGGACCGTGAGTCCCTTGTTCATGATGTCGCCGAGCCGCACGGCCGAGACCAGCGGACCGTAGGCGCCGATCACCGAGACCGTCCCGCCCTTGCGCACCGAGTCGATGGCCCAGTTCACGGCCACCGGCGAGCCGCCCTGGAGCTTGAGCTTGGCGCTCGTCACGTGCTGCAGCACGTTGCCGTCGGACTCGGCGCCGACCGCGTCGATGACCACGTCCGCCCCCAGGTACCCGGTCGTCTTCTTGAGCGCGAGCACGATGTCGGCGACCTCCGACAGATGGATCGTCTCGGCGAAGGCGAAGGCGCGCGCCTTCTCCAGCCGGTAGTCGATGTGGTCGATCACGATCACGCGCCCCGCGCCGAGGAACCATGCCGATCGAGCGGCCGCGAGACCGACGGGTCCGGCGCCGAACACGACGACGGTGTCGCCGGCGGCGGTCGGCCCCGGTAACGCCGGTGGGACCCCCGCACTGAAACCCACAGACCGCATGCTGACGCGCCCGGTCGCAGACCTTGCTCGCTCCGAGGCGGGCTGTTAGATGGTGGGGCGGCTCGCTTATGTCGAGCACGCCGTCGAGTACGACCCCTCGCCGGATCCTCCACCACCGGTGGCCGCGAAAGTCGTGAACTCGCGGCCACTTGCGACAACCACACAGTGAGAAAGCAAGTCGTACCGACGGCCGTCAGAAGTCGACGCGACCTTCGCGGTCGATGTCGAGAGCGGTACGGTCTTTCGCCCACTCCTCTAGTGCGGAGTCGAGCTGCTGCCGCAGCCAGCCGGCTGTCTGCTCAGCCTTCGGAGTGACTGACAGCTGCCACAGCCGCTGGTCGACGGAGCCGGTGAGGTTGGCGGCGGGCGATGCAGAGGACTTCATGATGTGCTCGATCCTTGACGTCAGTTGTTGGCGGGTGCGTAGTCGGCAGCGCGGAGAAGGTGGCGTAGCTCGAGGAGAAGGTCCTCGTCGACGGTCTTCTGCCGAGGAGGTGACACCACGATGGTCTCGGTGCCCACCGTGACCTTGACCTTGCTGTTGTGCTCGACGGTGACATCTCCAACAGCCCGGAGCAGGGACAGGACGTCGTGCCATTCGACGTTGCTGCTCGTCGGGTGCGCGGTGATCTGACGGAGTGTCTTGCGGTGGTTCTCACCCAGGTGCGAGGACATGCGGGCCTACTTTCTGTGGTCTCGGTGACACCAAGGTAGGTGTCCGCGTCCGCGTTCGGCTCAGACGGTTGTCGAGTTCTGCATCGACAACCAGCGCCCCTCGTAACCGGCTACGGCGTGGGGGCGTTCTGTGCGGGGTCGATGGCGCCACGACCACGCACCGCGCACGTCCACAACGCAGCGAGCACAACCGCGGCACCTGCGAGGGACCAGCCCTCCCACCCGAGATTCAGGAGGAACCCGCCGCCACCTCCTCCGACGGCGAAGGCGAAAAGAACGGCGAGGTACGCGCCCGCCGGCCGCATATGCCGTTCGCCATCGTCCGCGATGCGCTTGCCGACCGCCCGTCCCAGCAGACTCGCCGCCATCTGGATGACGGAGGTGACGGCGATGTTGCCGTAGAGCATTCCTGCTTCGCGGTGGAAGGCGTTGCCCTGTACTCCGGCGAGGAAACTGATGGCCCACGCGATCCACATCGGTTCGACGACACGGCTGATGCTGAGCGCGGCAAGGACCACGACGAACACCGCCTCCCCGAACAGGATCGGCGCGGAGTACGACCGACCGCGTCGGGAGAGCCAGAGGATCAGGATGCTGCAGACGAAGGCGCCGAGAGCGAAGACGAGAACCGAGCTCGCGGCGAGGAGCGCGCGCCCGACGTTTCCCCCTGCGGTGAGATACCCGAGAGAGATGAGATTGCCGGACTGCACTGTCGCGAACGTGCCGACCTGACCGAACGTCCACGCGTCGAGCAGTCCGGAGACGAAGGCGAGTGACGTTGACGCCCATACCGTTTCCAGCAGCGGGTAGCGACGAAGTGACGGGGCGTGGGCGAGCGACATGAAACCTCCTCGGGACCTTTCCACCCAAGCGAACGACGCGGTTGACGGCGTCCGACGAGTGTCGAGTGCACGTTCGTCAGCTATCCCTGTTGCGCACCGCTGGGCGTTGCCAGACTCCTGAGTACCGTCCGGATTCGTCACGAAGGAGCAAGCTATGGATTCGTCCGAGAACGTCCCCGTCGGGCATGAGGTCCCCACTCTGGGTAACCCCGACCTGCCGCAGGAAGGCGAGATCAACATCGCTGACCGCCCACAGAGCAACACGATGACGGGTCCGCAGAACGAGGCCATCGAGTCGCAGTTCCCGGACCAGATGCATGCGCCGGCGACCGACATCAGCACGCAGCCGTTCTTCTGGTCGTCGTTCAACATCTCGCCCCGTCGCGTGCAGCGTGGTGGCTGGGCGCGTGAGCTGACGAAGCAGGACTTCCACATCTCCGACGAGATCGCCGGAGTGAACATGTACCTGGAGCCCGGCGGCATTCGCGAGCTGCACTGGCACCAGACCGCCGAGTGGGCCGTGATGACTCGGGGAAAGGCCCGCGTGACAACGCTCAGCCGTTCCGGCCTCCCCGCCGTGGAAGACGTGGAGGAGGGCGACCTGTGGTTCTTCCCGGCCGGTACGCCGCACTCCCTGCAGGGGCTCGGCCCGGATGGCGCCGAGTTCGTGCTCGCCTTCGACGACGGCGAGCAGTCCGAATCGAACACCCTGCTGCTGACCGACTGGTTCGCGCACACCCCTCCCGAGGTGCTGGCGAAGAACTTCGGTGTCGCACAGGAGGTGTTCTCGGACATCCCGCTCCACAATCTGTGGATCTTCCCCGGTGACGAACCGCCGGCCCTCGAGGTCGACCAGGCTGCTGCCGGCGTCGAGTGGGGCATGGAGCCGGTCATCTTCCGCCTGTCGCGCTCGAAGCCGCTGTACGAGAACACGGGCGGGTCGATTCAGATCGCTGACTCCACCAACTACAAGTACTCGTCTACGGTCGCTGCGGCCCTCGTCACCGTGGAGCCGGGCTCCATGCGAGAGCTGCACTGGCACCCGAATGCCGACGAGTGGCAGTACTACCTCCGCGGTTCCGCCCGGATGACCGTGTTCAACACCGGCCCGCACGCGAACACCACCGACTTCCGTCCGGGTGATGTGGGCGTGGTCCGCAAGAACTTCGGCCACTACATCGAGAACACCGGCGACGATGTGCTGCAGTTCCTCGAGGTGTTCCGCACCGACAAGTACGAGGAGATCTCCCTCGCCAACTGGCTGTCCCACGTGCCGCCGCAGCTCGTCTCGGCGCACCTCAACATCGACCCCGCCGTCCTCGCGACCTTCCCGCGCGGCTCGCAGGGCATCACTCCTCTGCGGTAAGCAGAGACGTCGCCTCGGGATCGGGCTCGAGGCGGTAGACGGCGCCGGAGGGGCACCCCTCCGGCGCCGTTCTTGCCTCACCACGCACCCATAGAGAAAGCTGCAGGCGATGGCCTTCACACACTCCGACACCGCTCACCGCACGACACCGTTCTGGGCGGTGGCGGTCGCGTTCCTCCTGGTGATGGCGTATTCCACTGTCCCCACACCGCTGTATCCGCTGTACCAGCAGCTCGACGGGTTCCCCGTCTCGGTCGTCACCGTGGTGTTCGCGGCCTACGCGGTCGGCGTCGTCGCGAGCCTCTTCCTGCTCGGTCACGTCAGCGACTGGATGGGCAGGCGCCGAATGCTCGTCATCGCCATCCTCATCTCCGCGCTCTCTGCGGTGGTGTTCATGGTGTTCACCGACGTGCCGGGTCTGCTGGTGGCCCGCGTCGTCAACGGCGTCAGCATCGGCGTGCTCACCGCGACGGCGACCGCGCACCTCGGTGAGCTGAGGGCTCGCGCTCGGCCGGATGAGAACGCCATCGTCGCGGCATCCGTCGCCGGCGGCGCAAACCTCGGAGGCCTCGCCCTCGGCCCCCTCATCGGTGGGCTGTTCGCGGACTTCCTGCCGCACCCGCTGCACCTTTCGCACACCGTGTTCGCGATGGTCCTCATCCTCCTGGCCATCGCGGTCGCGCTCGTCCCTGAGACCGTTACCCCAACTCTGCGCGCGTATCGTCCGCAGAAGGTCGCGGTCCCCGCTGCATCCCGTGGGCAATTCATCGCCGCCGCCTTCGCTGCCTTCGCCGGGTTCGCGCTCTTCGGACTGTTCACGTCTCTCGCACCCTCGATTCTCGTCGGCATCTTCGAGGAAGACGGGCACCTGATGGCCGGCATCACGGTCTTCCTGGTCTTCGGGTCCGCCGCGGCTGCTCAGGTTCTTCTCGCCCGGGTGGCTCGCCGTACGCAGCTGCTGTTCGCCGCCGTCGCCTGCGGTATCGGGCTGCTCGCCATCGCCGGTGGAGCTCTCGCACCGTCGCTCGCCCTGTTCCTCCTCGGCGGGATCATCGGCGGTGCGGGCGTCGGCGCCCTGTTTAAGTGTGCGCTGGCCACGGCATCCGAGATCGCGGAACCGGGTCGCCGGGGCGAGACGCTCGCCGCTATGTTCCTCGTCGCCTATTGCGGCCTGGCCATCCCGGTCCTCGCCATCGGCGGCGCCCTGACGGTGCTGCCGCAGATCACCGTGCTTCTGGTGTTCGTCGTCCTTGTGGGAATCGTGACGGTGGCCGCCGCGTTGAGGATGCGCCGCATCGCCCGCTGAACAGTGAAGGGCCGCCGGGTGGATCCCGGCGGCCCTTTCGATGCTGACACGGCTCAAACGGCGCGACGGATCACTCCTGCCAGAGCCTCGGCGAGGCCCTCAGTTCCGCTGTCGAGGCGGTGGCCGTTGAGGAAGAACGTCGGCGTCCCGTTCACACCGCTGCGGATGCCGCCTTCCTCGTCGGCGCGGATCCGAGAGAGGTATCGGCCCTCGGTCACGGCCGTACGGAGTTCGTCCAGCGGCAGGCTGAGGCGCTCACAGATCGTCGCGTAGAGGTCGGGGCCCAGCTGCTGCTGGTGTTCGAACAGCAGGTCGTGTGCCTCCCAGAACTTCCCGTGCTCGGCGGCGAACTCGGCGACGAAGGCGGCGTCGACCGCCTCCGGGTGAACCTCAGCGAGAGGGAAGTTCCGGAAGACGAAGCGTACCTTCCCCTCGTAGGCGGCGAGCAGCTCCTTGACCACGGGATACGCGGCACCGCAGTAGGGGCACTGGTAGTCGCCGTACTCGACGAGGACCACCGCCGCGTCGGCGGGGCCTGAAGTGTGGTCGTGCGGGGAGACAGGAACGCGAAGTGAGGACATCGTCCTCTCCTTTCAGTGGTGGGTGAGTGTGTCGAGGGCGTCGAGAACCCCGTCGACGCCAGGATTGACGGCGACGGGGGCGAGGTAGCTCCAGGCGATGATGCCCGCGGAGTCGATGATGAAGAGGGCCCTTCGGGCTTCGCCGACGGTGTCGTCGTATGCACCGAAGAGTCGGGCGACCGCCCCCTTCGGCTCGAAGTCGCTGAGCAGCGGAAAGTGCAGTGAGTGGGCCGAGGCGAATGCCTCGTGCGACCACACGTTGTCGACGGACACGGCGACGACCTGAGCGCCCCGGGCGCGGATCAGCGGCAGAGCCTCGTTGATGACGGACAGCTGGTCACCGCAGACGGGGCTCCAGTCGGCAGGGTAGAACGCGAGGACCACCGGGCTGCCGAGGAGCTCATCCGAGCTCAGCGACTGGTCGGCGGTCACCCGGAGAGTGAACTGTGGTGCGCGTTCTCCTGGTTGCAGGATCTCTGGCATGGTCGGCCCTTTCTGTGCGTACTCTCACTGTGCTCGCGAGGGATCGGACTTTCGTAGGCCGAGCGTTCGAAGGTCATCCGACATGTGTCGAACCGGCGGTACTCCGCCGGCGTTCGACCACGACGGCCCCGATGAGGACGAGCGCCGCAATCGCCGCACCGGCGAGCGTATCCACCACGCGTTCGTCCGCGACCTCGCCGATGGACTGCCCCGCGGCGGACGCGAGGAGCACCGCCATCGGAGTGACCGCGGCGAGAGCCCAGGTCAGGTTCCGGCGTATGAGGAGCTCGAAGGCGAATATCAGCCCGGCGGCCCATGCGATGCGCGCGAACCCCTGGGGCTCGATGACCGCGAGGACGACGACGAGGATGATGGCGACGCCCGTGCCGATGAGCCGTTGTACGCCGCGCAGGGCCGCGGAGTGGACGTCGGCGTCTTTCTGCAGGATTCCGAGGCACGCCAGCATCACCCACGCCGCATGGTGCAGGCCGAGGAACGCGCTGACTGGTACGGCGAGCACCGCGGCCACGGCGATGCGAGCGACGACCACGCGCACCGATGCGGAGACCGCGAAACGCCAGTGGGTGCGTCGCTCGAAGATCTCGTGGTCGCTGGCCCGGATGGACGGCACCACGAGGGGCAGCACCACGACGAGGTAGCCGACAAGCGCACCGCCGGCGAGGGAGGCGATGACCTCGAGATAGCTCATCCCGGCTCCGCCCTTGGCTATGGGTGCGACGAGTTGACCGGCGGAGCCCGTAATGAGAACGAGGAACAACGCACCCGGCGGACCGGCCGAGAGAGCCTGCGCGAGGAACGACCCACCGATGGCGATGACGGACATGGCGATGAGGCCGGGGATCAGCGCGGTGCCCAGAAGGGCGCCGATGCTCGCAGCGACCAGGAGAGCGGCGGCGATGAGAGGCAGCGCGACCGCGCGTTCTCTGCGCGACCGGTCCGGGAGATGCAGCACGATGAGCGCGCCGATGGAGGCGACCGATCCCCAACGCGGTTCGCCGACGAGCAATCCGAGGAGAGGTGGAACGGTGATGGCGGTCGCCGCTTGCAGCGCACCCGGCCACTGATGGGTCGCTGGGCGGAGGGCGAACAGTTGCCGCCAGATGGCTGCGTTCACTCAGCGCCGAGCGCGCCGAGCTCTGCGGCGGAGGGCGCGAAGAACACCGAACCGGTCAGGGCAGTCGAGAAGTCCAGCAGCCGGTCGTGCATCCCCGCCGGCTCTCCGATGAACATCCGCTCGAGCATCTGCTGGATGACCCAGAGGTTGCGGCTGTATCCGAGGAAGTAGGTGCCGAACTCGCCCGCACCCGGGCTGCCGAAAGGCATGTTGTCGCGGATGATGTCGTGCTCGACTCCCTGTTCGTCTTCGATGGTCGCCAAGGACTTGTGCGACTGTTGGCCCGCGGGGGCGTCATCCAGCTCGATGCCGTCCACCTTTGTGCGCCCGAGGATCCGCTCCTGCGTGTCGACGGGCAGCGAATCCCACGCGGCCATCGCGTGAACGTACTTCTGGGTGACGACGTAGGTACCGCCGGCGTGGGCGGGGTCCTCGTCGCCTACGAGCACTGCCTCGTCGACTTCCGGTCCGACAGGGTTCGCCGTTCCATCGACGAATCCCAGTAGGTCACGGCGGTCGAAGGAGCGGAAGCCCACGGTCTCATCGATGACCTGTACTGCAGCCCCGAGGTCGCTCAGCAGTCGCTTCTCGAAGAAGAAGCAAACATCGGCACGCTCTGCTCTGATGTGGAAGAGGAGGTCGCCTTCGGTGGCGGGGGCCGTGTGTACCGCACCGACGACCGGGGTGAACGCACGCAGCTGGGCTGGCAGGGAGCTCCCCATCAGCGATTCCCAGACGCTGCTGCCGACGCCGACAGTGCCTGTCAGTGCGGCATCAGGGAACCGGAAGGTGATGGCCTTCATTGAATCCGCGAGGTCGGCTAGGACGTCGCGCACGGTGTCTATGCCGTTTGGCGCGATGGTCACGACCAGGAAGACCGCGTTCGCGGTGAGTGGGGCACCCGGCGCCTGCGTCGGACCCGTTTCGGCACTGTTCATCGCCCGCCTGCTTCCTCTCACAGTGGTCATCTGCTCCATCCTGACGGCGCATGGGGCGATCCTCCTCCGACACGTGACGAGAGTGGATGCGACGCTCGAAGCCCGCTCCGGCGTGCGCGGTAACCCTGCACGAACTGTCCATAGGGGACTGAACGGACGTCGCAAGGACACGGTCTCCACCGGTTCTACCGTGAGTGCCACACGACCTGAACGGAGACATCATGGACGCCATCGGCCGCGAGGCACTCACCGGAATCCAGCAACTCGAACGCGAACTCATCGTGCGTGACTTCGTCGCGCTCCTCAACGACCGGGCACACACCGAGCTGCACCCGTTCCTCGCGGAGGACGTCGTCTATCGGCCGTCTGCGAGCAAGAGCGTGTGGGGACGCCCCGCCGTCACGCGGATGATTGCCGATCTGCACGAGAACTTCGACCAATGGACCACCGACCTCCAGTCCGTCGCGGTCTGCGGCGACACGGTGCTGACCGAACAGCGACTGCGGCTGCGGCTCCCCGGTACGTCGACAGTTGAGGTGATGGGGTTCGCGAGCTTCCGCCTGGCGGGCGCGCAGATCAGCGCATGGAACCAGATTCACGCGTGAGCTGTGCCTGAGAGCGCGTTAGGCGCTTTCCATGCCACTCGCGCAGAGCCTTCCTCGAGTTGACGCCTGACTTCGCGTAGATATGGCGGATGTGCGAGACGACCGTATGGGGCGACATGAACAGCGCGTCCGCGATCTGCTGCGTTGTCGCACCGGCGGCTACGCGCTCGAGCACTTGCTGCTCGCGCGGTGAGAGCATCTGCGGATCGGCTTGTGAGTGCGCACGCCGGCGCACTCCGAGATGCCGGAGAGACTGCAGTACCCGGTTGACGTCGCGATGCGCTCCGGCGTTCTCGTAGATCGCGAGCGCTTCGTCAAGCGCCGATATGGCCGGTTCCGCATTGGTTTGCACGGCCCCGACGAATTCGAGGACCAGAGCGAGGATGAGCGGTCTGTCCAACTGCCGAAAGGTTGTCGCGGCCTCAGACAGGAGGTCCGCGTCACGAGCGTGGCAGCCTTCGGCGGCCTGAAGGATGGCCCGGCAGTATGCGCTGTCGGGATTGCGGTCGTACCGGGACCGGGCTCGCGTGATGACCTCCTGAGCGAGTCCATCATCATCGGACCGGATCGCCACTTCCATAAGGAGAAGGTCGTCCGCGAAGTCGGAGGGGGTGGTCATCGCAGGGATGGGGTCATGAAGCGACTCCCGCGCCAGCGCACTGTGCGCCACCGCGTCGTCCACATTGCCGTCGTTCAGAGCTCGCAGGACGAGCATCCACTGGCCCGCCCGCACGACACCACCGCCGGACGCCAGAGCCACGACGATGGGCTCTGACTGCTGACGCAGAGCGGTGTCGCCGGTGCGGAGCGCAATCCGAAACAACACGATGCCAGCGGTCGCATTCGCGAAGTCACCGAGTCCGAGTTCGCCAGCAAGAGAGAGCACCGACTCGGCTTGCAGCTTCGCCTCGTCCAGTCGGCCGAGATCATGCAGGACGCGGGCGCGAACCATCATCCAGTAGGCCTCGGCGACTGCGGCTTTGGACGCGAGCGCGGAGCGCAGCCCCTCGTCCACCAGTTCGAGGGCGTGGGTGACGTCGCCCTTCGAGCTGTGGAGGAACGCGTCCCACAGCCCTTCCGGCACCCATCGCGCCGGATCGAGCCCGGCGAGAGCAGCGCGCTTCGACGCCGCCTGCATGAGGGCGACCGCGTCATCGAACCGATTGCTGTTGAAGGCGTACACGGATTCTGTCGCGTCGACCGTGGCCAGCGCCTCGTGGTCGACGTCGGGGTCGGCGACCTCGCGCGCGAGCGTCAGACTGCGAGTCAGCTCGACGAAGTCGGCCTTGTTCGCGCAGTTCAGCGCGCGCACAGCGAGGAGATCGGCTCGTGTCGAGCGCTCGATGTTTCCCAGCGCGAGCGCCTCATCACAGGTCGCGATGGCTTGGTCGAACGAGGACTCGGTCTGGCGACGGGCGGCACCGAGAAGGACGCGCGCGCGGGACTCTGGTGAGAGATAGGGCGTGAGAGCCTGCGTCGCGTTGTCCGCCTCGGTATCGCGTCCGTCGGCCCAGAGGTACGGCAGAAGCTCGGTGCTGGCCTCCGCCAACGCGGGGATGTTGTTGGCGAGGCGAAGTGCCGCCGCCGCAAGGTCGGCGGCCTGCGAAGTGTCGGACGCTGCCAACTGCTGTGCGGCATCACGGATCAGAGCGAACGACTGCTGGTCGCCGGGTTCCGCCGCCTCCACGAGCGCCGCGGCGACAGCGGAGGCCGGTTCGCCGGAAGCGAGACGCAGGTGGGCCACTTCCCGCAGCATGACTTTGCGGACGGATGCGGGGATCGTCGCCTCGACGGCTTCTCGGATCGTGTCGTGGACGAAGGCGAGCGTCGTCCCGTCATCTGTCAAGAAGTCAGCGCCCAGCAGTTCCCGCACCACGGGCATCGAGGTCACAGCGGTGGCGCCGGTCGCGGTCAAGACGTCGGACAGGCGGAACCTTCTGCCGAACAAGCTCGCAACCTGCGCGAATGTCAAAGCGTCGTCAGAGAGATGAGCGACGCGCTGTCGTGACGCCGCCCCGAACCTCGCGGGAACGTTGGTGCCGACAGCATCCACGACACCGTCATGAGCCTCGAGGAGTGCCTCCTCTTGGAGGCCGCGCACGAGTTCGACGACGAGGAGCGGGATGTGCGAGGTCCGTTCGAGAGCGGCTTCGAGCTTGGGTCCGAGGGCCGCGCCAGCGAGGTCTGCAGCAATCTCGAGGGCAGCATCGGCCGCGACGGGCTCGAGATCAACGACCGTGCCGGTGCGCTCGACATACTCGGCGACTCGCGCGTGCGCTGCCCGGAATTGCCCGGACCGGCTGGCAAGCACCCACGCGACTGGCTGATCCGCCAGCGCGGCCGCTGACCGCAACAGGATCCCGACCGACGCGGCGTCCAACCACTGCAGGTCGTCAATGACGACGACCGTGCCTCCCGCGGTAGTCGCCGCCGACTCCACTCTGTCGGTCAGGAGGCGCGTAATCCAGTATTGCGCTTCCCCCGTGCCGAGGACCGGTCGCAGTTCCTCCTCCGTCACCAGGGGTGGAGTGCCACGCAACATCGCCTCGGTGAGCGCACCCAGGGGGACTGCGCCGGAGTCGACATCCGGGGTGACGGTGAGGGTGGACCACCCCTTTTCATCGGCGAACGCGAGAATCTCCGCGAGGAGTCGAGTCTTTCCCATTCCGGCGCGCCCACGGATGAGCGCAGGAGTGGGCGCGCCCGTGAGAGACCGGTTGATGGACGCGATGAGGGCCGAAGTGATGTCGTCGCGTCCGCGCAGGGGGGTGCTGGCCGCGGTGGGGGAACCGGCCAAGAAGGCGCGGTCTGACGCAACGGCGTAGCCGGAGTGTCGGTCGTGCATCCCCCCATTATCCCGAAGCGACGTTGCGCGTTCGTTTCGAGGTGATGTGCATATGTCGAAGAGGGGATGTGAACGCTCCCACCCATACCTACCGTTGAGGTCGCTGCCGCCATCTGGGTGGTACAAGTTGGGCCTCCTCGACATCGATATGTCGTTCCTACGCTGAGGCCGAGGGCGCGAGTGCTGGCCCGAGAAAGGATCACGATGCATCGGTGGGGCGACGTCGTAGGGAGACGTGCATGAACCTGCAAACACTCGTGGATGACCTTGCGGAAGACCTCGGTCGATCCGTGGTCATCAACGACGCGCAATACCGCCCTATGGTCTCCAGCGCGCAAGGGGAGGAGATCGATGAGCTCCGTGCTCGCGGACTTCTCGGACGTGCAACGCCTCCGCGCGAGCGCGCGTATCTGGAGAGCATTCATCTGTCCTCCGCCAAGCGGCCGCAGACCGTGAATCTCGACCAATTCGGTGCACGCGAACGTCTGGCCGTGCCGATTCGCTCCGATGACGCGCTGCTCGGAGTCATGTGGCTCATCACGGGCGGGCTCCCGCCGCTGACATCCGCACAGTTCCGCGCCGTGGACGCGGCAGTGGACATCGCGCGCGACTATCTCGCCGCCGAGCAGGACGCGACACCCGCGCGATCCACACGCGAAATGGTCATCCGTGGACTTCTCGCTCAGGATCCGGTCGCCAGACGGGACGCGCTGAGCACCGCTGTCCGCACTCACGGGGTATCGCGCAGCTCGGCAACCGTCGTTCGTGCCGTGTCCGTCGGGCATGACACATCCGTCGTGCAGCGCGCGTCGCTCGGACGGGCCCTGGAGAGCGTGGCCAAGACCACACTCATGTTCATGGGCGAGATCGGAGCTGCCCTGCTGTTCCTGGAGCGTGCGAACGATAATGCGCGAACAGACGACCTCATCGCGGCCGAGGCCGCGCGCGCCGGCGTGCTCTTGCGAGCAATCGGGTCCGCTCACCTGACCGAGACGGACATCGACGTGCGGCCCGTCGCTGAGCGGGCGGTCGCGACGGCGGCGGTCGCTGAGCTCCTGCCTGATCTGGGCAAGAGCCTGCGCGCCGAGGACGTCGGTCCCTGGCTGCTCATTGCTGATGTCGTCTCAGATCCGAACCGGCTGCAGTGGTACTCGCCAGCCGCGTACACCCTGATCCATGACGCGGACCCGCTGCGCCGGCAGACCATCGAGACTCTCCTCGACCACGCCCATCAGATCAAAGTCGTGTGCGAGGAACTGCACATCCACCGCACGACGCTCTACTACCGATTGGAAAACATGCCACAAGTGGTGAAAGACGCAATGGATGACGGAATGAAACGCAGCGCACTGCACCTGGGCTTGAAACTTGCGTCGTACTGGGAGAACGCAGGTCACATCCAATGAGGGCACGGAGCCGGCAAGTTCAGACCAGCGACGGTGTGACCCTGGAGCTGTACGACACAGGTGGGAACGGCGTCCCGCTCCTGATGCTCCACGGGTGGTCACAATCGCAGGAGATGTTCCGGCACCAGCGTGAAGGACTCACCGAGCGCCGCGTCATTACCTATGACGCGCGCGGACATGGAAGGTCAGAGAAGCCCTGGCGTGGGCACCGCATCGCCCGTCTCGCGGCCGACCTCCGAGACATCCTCGACGAACTCGACATTCAGACCGTCGACCTCCTCGGCTGGTCGATGGGCGTCTCCGTCATCTGGTCCTACCTCGAACTCTTCGGAGACAGCAGAGTACGCAGCATCGTGATGGTGGACCAACCAGCCGCGGTCGTCGCGCAACTGTGGATGAGCCCGCAAGAGCAGCAGTCCGCGGGCTGCATCCTGCCGCCGGACGGGCTCGGCGCGCTCGCCAATGCCATCGCTGATGATGCTGGTGGCGAAGCGGCGGTGCGTGCTTTCGTGCGGAGCATGTTCACCGGGCCCGTCAACGACGACCTCTGGGCGTTCGTGTCATCGGAGGTCGCTCAGACGCCTCGTCGAGTTGCCGCGCCACTCCTGTTCGACCACGGCGCGCAGGACTGGCGGGAAATGCTTCCGACCATCGCCAAGCCCACCCTCGTGCTGGGTTGCGATGGCAGCCATGTCTCCCCGGAATCGCAGCGTTACGTCGCATCGCGTATACCTGGAGCGCTCGTGCACATCTTCCCGCGGGATGTAGCAAGCTCCCACTTCCCATTCCTGGAAAACCCGGAGGCGTTCAACGATGTCGTCCGCGTCTTCCTTGACGCGAACGGGGTTTCCGACACCCGTCCAGTCAAGTAACGACAACGCGTAGGAGCGGGGGCACGGTCCCCGCTCCTAGCGTGGGATGGAACCCGGAGATCTCGGGGACTGAGGGAGTGAAATATGCGCGAGAAGCCGACCGTCGTGATGGTGCACGGTGCGTTCTCTGATGGAGCGAGCTGGTCGCCGGTGGCGATGCGGATAATGGGGGCGGGCATCGAGGTGCGTGTTCCCGCCATCTCGAACCGGAGTCTCGCGGCGGATGCGGCGTATGTGCGGTCGTTTGTAGAGAACATCGATGGTCCTGTCCTGCTGGTCGGCCACTCCTACGGCGCGACCGTCGCCTCCGTCGCGGGGACTGCCGAGAACGTTCGCGGGCTGGTCTTCGTGGCCGGTTTCATCCTCGATGTGGATGAGAGCGCAGCCGACCTGCGTCAGCGCTTCCCGGCATCGGACGCCGCAAACTTCTTCGACTACCGGCCCTACGCCACTGCAGACGGCGCGACCCGGCGCGAGGTGTCCGTCGCCATCGACGAGTTCCCCTTCCTCGCTGCCCTCGGCATCCCGGCCGATGAAGCTGCCGTCTTCGCCGTCACCCAACGGCCGCTGGACGCCGCGGTGCTCGACGAGAGGGCCACGCACGCAGCCTGGCGCTCACGTCCGACGTGGGGCATCGTTGCTACCGCCGACCACATCGTCAACCCGGACGTTGTGCGTTTCGGCCTCGAACGAGCCTCAGCACTCGAGGTAATCGAGCTACCAGGTCCGCACCTCATCATGCACACCCATCCTGGTGACGTCGCACCCTTCATCATCGACGCGGCCAACGCGGTTCCCTGACTTTGGCTTCGGTGCTGACGTGACCGTCGCCGCGCCCCGGACGCGTGTGTCCTCGCGTTCGGGGCGCGATGGGCCATTGGCGCCGCTGAGGGTTCCGGCATTCCGAATGCTGTGGGTCGCCGGATTCGTCAGCAATATCGGCATCTGGATGCAGACTGTCGGCGCCCAATGGCAACTCGTTGCCGACGACAGCTCACCTGTTGTCGTCGCCCTCGTGCAAACGGCCTCAGCAGCGCCCGTGTTGCTACTGGCGCTGCCATCGGGAGTGCTTGGCGAGTTCCTGAATCGTCGCACGGTGATGCTCGTCACGCAGGTCGTGCAATTGGGGGCGTCACTGGCATTGGTAGCGATGTCAGCTGGGGACGATCTCCCAGCGAGCACACTCCTTACCCTCACGTGCGTGCTCGGTGCTGCGTCCGCCGTGCAGATGCCAGCAGCACAGTCAGTCATCTCGGACATCGTGCCGCGCGCGCAGGTCGCGGACGCGGCATCACTGTCGTCCATCAGCGTGAACGTCGCGCGCGCGGCAGGTCCGGCAGTCGCCGGGCTCGCCATCGCGCAGTTCGGGATCACCGCGGTGTTCATCGTGAACGCCGCCTCGTTCGTCATCTACTTGGGCTCCCTCCTCGCCTGGCGCAACTACCGAGCTCCGCAGATTCGTCGCGAGCCGTTTCTGCACGCGTTACGCGAGGGGCTTCGCTTCGTCTTCCGCTCGTCGCTGGTGCGCTCCCTCTGCATCCGCTTGGCGATCTTCCTCGTGCCGGCCAATGCTCTCTGGGCTTTGCTCCCCGTGTTCGCTCAGCGAACCCTCGGTCTCGGAGCAGACGGCTACGGGCTACTTCTTGGGGTCCTGGGCCTGGGCACCATCGTCGGAGCGTCTCTCGTGGCGCTAGCCCGTGACCGATGGGGAGTGAACGGCGTACTGCTCGCATCGATGACGCTCTTCAGCCTGGGGTTGTGCGCCCTGCTTTTCACGGGAGACCTGTGGGTCATCTTCCTCGCGCTCGTTGCTGGCGGTGCAGGGTGGATCGGCGTCATCGCTACTGTGAACGCGGTCGTACAGGCGTCGTTGCCAGAACACGTTCGCACGCGTGGTCTGTCGATCTACCAACTGGTCCTCTACGGGGGTACCGCGGTGGGGTCGGCGGCGAGCGGCGCCGTAGCTGTTGTCGTCGGTACGGACGCGGTTCTCGTCGGCGCTGGCGCGGTCGTCCTTCTCCTGACCGTGGTGCAGGCTTTCCTCCCGGTCGCCGACCAACCGTCCTAGCGTCGGTGTCCCTGGCAGTTCGCGCGCGCTCTTGACTCATGGTCGAAGGACCGTCCGTCAGTTGTCGCATGAGTTGGTGCATCGCGACACATACCGTGGCCACATGAGCGACTTCTCCGCATCCGCGCATCGCATCGCCGTGGCCGGCGGCTCCATCGGGGGACTATTCGCAGCTGCCATGCTGCACCGGCTCGGGCACGACGTCACGGTGTACGAGGAGTCAGTGCATGGTCTCCGCACGCGAGGCGCCGGGCTCGTTGCACAGGACGAGATCTTCACGGCACTCGACGCCGCGGGCGTACCACCGGCTACGGTGCCTGGCGTAACGTCCGTCGAACGGATCACCCTCGACCTGCGAGGAGCGATTCGTTACCGAGAACGCGCCGAGCAGACGCAGCTATCGTGGGACCGGCTTTACGACGGTCTTCGCGGGGTGATCCCCGACTCTCGGTATGTTCTGGACAGCCCGGTAACGGGCGTCCGGGCGGGCGTCGACGTCATTTCCTTCACCGCGGGTAACGAACGATATGAGACTGACCTGCTGGTCGGAGCAGATGGAGCGCACTCGCACGTGCGCCGTTTCATTGCGCCAGGAGGCGGTGAACCTGCGTACGTCGGGTATGCCATCTGGCGCGGTCTCATCCCTGAAGACCTCGTCCCCGCCGGTGCCGCCGACACCCTGTTTCGGCGGATGACGTTCTACACGGGACCGGGAGAGCACGCGCTCGGATATCTCGTCGCCGGACCCGAGGGGCAGACTCAGCCGGGGAGCCGTCGGTACAACTGGGTCTGGTACCGCTCGATGAGCTCAGAGGATCTATCGACGCTGATGGCTGCCTCCGGCCGCTCATCCACATCTACGTCTCTCGCCCCGGGGCAGACGCCGGCGGACGTCACGACACAACTGAGTGAAGCTGCCCGCCATCGCCTGCCACCGCAGTTCGCTGAAGTAATCGCGATGGAGCCTCGACCCTTCCTCCAGGGCGTGCTCGACTACGTCGCTCCTCGTCTCGTCAGAGATCGCGCAGTGCTTCTCGGGGACGCGGCAGCGGTGGTGCGTCCGCACACCGCGATGGGCGCGTCGAAAGCCGCCGGTGATGCGCTTGCTCTCACCCGTGCGCTTCACTCATCGCCCATCGGCGCTGCACTCGTCTCGTACAGCGAGCAGCGGCTGCCGGTGGCCAGGGACATCGCGCGGTACGGGATGAGTCTTGGCGAACAGCTGCCCCTATGACTCGGCGGCAGTCATGCGCTCTTGGATGAAGCGCTGGAGGACGACGGCATGGTTGACCGCAGGATCGTGGGCTGCGTAGATCAAGGTGACTGTGTCGTGCGCGTGCACGACGTCGAGCAGGTGCTGGACAGTCGTGGTGTTCTCCTCCAGCTCCGCGTCGTACCGAGCGGCGAACTCTGCCATGCGTTCAGGGTCATGGTTCCACCACGTCCGCAGATCGGGGGACGGCGCGATGTCTTTCAGCCACTCGTCGAGAGCGGCACGTTCCTTCGACACGCCCCGCGGCCACAGGCGGTCCACGAGAACCCGGTAGCCGTCGCCTGTGGAAGCTGCGTCATATGCGTGCTTGATGAGGATGTTCGGCATGAGTGGCCTTCCGTGCGGGGCTCAGGCGAAGGCTGTCTCGCGGGCACCTGAGGTAGTGGTGAGCACCTCGAAGCCTGGTTTCGGGGACTGGGTGGTCATCGTATGGAACGGCAAAGAGGGCACTTCGAAGTTATGGACCCGCATCTGGATCTCACCGATTCCATCCAAGCGCAGGTGAGAGTCGAAGTCCGACGGGCGAGCAACCTGGTGCAGCTCCCACAGCTTCATGAAGTCCTGATCCGCTGACAGCTCACGAACGATCTCGTCGTACCGCGCGGAGGAGCGGTCTCCGAGGAAGCGGAGGGTCGCGACACCCCGCGCCGCCAGTTCCTCCCAGTTCACGATCTGGCGCTTGTTCTCGGGAGCGAAGTGGACGACAACAGCGTTGGCTCCGGGGCTGATGGCCCCGGCACTCAAGGAGTGCATGAGTTCATTGACAGCGACGATGTCGAGGTTCCCGTCCGTGATGTACGCCGGGATATGTGCCCACGTGTCGAGAAGTTCACGCATGATGTAGGTCTTCTCGGGCGGGATCATCTGCCGCTGCTCATCGACCCTCCCGGTGAGGCGATTGACATACTCGACGCACACATCGTCCAGATTCAGCGCGCGGGCGAGAGCGCGAACGACCTTGGTGGAGGGATCTGCTCCCCGTCCCTGCTCGAGCCGGATGTAGTACTCCAGGCTGATGTCGGCGAGCATCGCCACTTCTTCCCGCTTCAGTCCGGAGACTCGTCTGCCGTCAGCCGGATGAAGGCCGACGTCCACCGGCCGGACGTGCGCGCGCCGCGCACGCAGAAAGTTCCCCAGAACACTCTTGTTACCGCTCACCGATCTCCCTGAATGCAACCAATTTCCCTCCCTGCACGTCGTGGTGCGAGGAGTACGGACGCTTCACCGTACGAAAGACGAGGGCATGCCCACATCACCTGTCCGGACGCTCCGTATCCCCTCAAGAAATGTCGTGCTCGGCGTGCCACCTCTCGGGTTCGGATAGACGTAGCAACGGGAGTCGGCAATTGTCGGAGGCGTCGCGGACGCCCGAAAGTTACCGTGAATGCAGTCGCCACATCGTCGAGGCGCAAACTACCCACCAGTCGCGCGGGCTTGCTCGTTCGACGACATGACAAAGGATTCATCATGGGATACATCACCACCGAAGACGGCGCAGAGATCTACTTCAAGGACTGGGGCGACAAGAACGCCCAGCCCATCGTGTTCCATCACGGCTGGCCGCTGTCGTCCGATGACTGGGACGCGCAGATGCTCTACTTCCTCTCGAAGGGCTACCGCGTCGTCGCCAGCGACCGCCGCGGCCACGGCCGTTCCTCGCAGATCAGCACCGGCCACGACATGGACCACTACGCCAGCGACGTGAACGCCGTCGTCGAGCACCTCGACCTGAAGAACGCGATCCACATCGGCCACTCCACCGGCGGCGGCCAGGTCGCCCGTTACGTCGCGAAGTACGGCCAGCCCCAGGGGCGTGTCGCCAAGGCCGTGCTCGTCTCCTCCGTGCCGCCCATCATGCTGAAGTCCGACATCAACCCCGAGGGCACGCCCATCGAGGTCCTCGACGGTTTCCGTTCCGCTCTCGCCGCGAACCGTGCCGAGTTCTTCCAGGCCGTGGCGTCGGGCCCGTTCTACGGCTTCAACCGCGACGGCGTCGAGGTGTCCGAGCCGGTCGTCGCCAACTGGTGGCGTCAGGGCATGACCGGCAGCGCACTGGCTCACTACGAGGGCATCAAGGCCTTCTCCGAGACCGACCAGACCGAAGACCTCAAGGCCATCACGGTCCCCGTTCTCGTCATGCAGGGCGACGACGACCAGGTCGTTCCCTACAAGGCCGCCGCGCTTCTGCAGCACGAGCTCCTCCAGAACTCGGAGCTGAAGCTCTACGCCGGCTACCCGCACGGCATGCTGACCACGCACGCCGACGTCATCAACCCTGACCTCCTCGCCTTCATCCAGAAGTAAGAAGCGTCGCAGTAGAAGAGGTGCACCCGGGATCCGGGTGCACCTCTTCTGCATTCTTGAAGGAAGAATGCGACGTCCTGACGATACTGTTCGTCTGTGGACAACGCCTTCGCGACCTGGATCCAGGTCATCGCGTCTCTGCTGTCGGTGATCCTTGCTCTGGTCGGATTGGTCATCGCACGCGACGCCAGCCGCGAGGCTCGCTCCAATCGTGACTTCCAGCTCGACCGGTCTGTCGGAGACGAGTTCGCCCTCGCCGTCTCAGCGCTATCGGTCGCCGGAGGTCAAGATCGACCAGACCGCTCAGACTTTGCCCGTCGCTACGGCGAAGCTGTCCGACTGTGGAGCAGCCGCGTCACGTCGCCCCGCGCGCAACGTCAGCGAGGCGAGCTTGAGGGCTTTCTCCGAAAGCTGGGTCACACCGCGGAGCGACTCCTTCCTATGTCGTCGGCCGGGCGTATGGAACCCGCGGCGCACACGGAGTACGAGCTGACGCTCGCTCGTGCGCAGCGGCTCACGCGGGAATGGGCATACCCGGAACAACGGCGCTCGGTCCTCTCCGAGGTGTTGCACAACAATGTCGGCGAGCTCGCGGAGCCACGCTCCAGCCCGCATGTGCAGGTGCAGCGATGGTTGCTCGTGTCGGACCCCTCTGACAGCAAGACCGTTCAGCGAGTTCGGGCAGCTCGAGTGGGGTGGCTGATGCTTGTCGACGACGTTCGACGCCGCAGGCTAGGGCGAACAATCCGCGAATGGTTCGTTAGCGTTCGGCTCGCGCGACGAGAGATGCATGCGTACAAGGTCGGGGTGCGCGCCGCTCGGCGGCCGGTGCCACCGGTGAACGACGATGCGCCTGCGGTCAACCGCCGCCGATCTGAAGTCCCAGTACTTTCACGGCCATGTGGCACCCGCACCTCACTATGCTCGTCAGCACCACTCAACCTGGGGAGCACACACATGGGCAGTCCTGTCTACGGCCTCGCATTCAATCGCGGCGTTGCCGCCGGAGTCGAACGCGGCATTCAGATCGGTCTGAAGATGGCCAGCGACGCTGCTGCGCAGCGCCGCCTCCAGATCGCGAACGGTGCGCTGAAGGTCGTCCAGTACGCCACACCGGTCGTGCTCACCGTCGTGCGAACCCACCGCGAGAAGAAGGCCGTCGACGCGGCCTGAGCATCACCGCGTCCTCGCGCGGAAGGTAGCGTCCTGGTCACACGTAGGAGCTTCTTCTCGCGCGCGGAGCGAGACGGCGAACTGCCGTTACTGCGAGGCCGACGAGTACTGCGCCGAGTGTCGGCGCCGCGAGCGAAAGCCACAGCTGTTCGAGCGCAACAGGGCCTCCGTAGATGGCCGTGGCTATCGAACGCGCGGGGTTGAACGAGCCGTTCGAGATCGGGATCGCGACGAGCGCCACGACTGTCAGGGTGAATCCAATCGCCAGCGGCGCGAGTGTCGCATCCGTGCGTCGAGTGGAGACGGCGAGGACGACCGCCATGAGAACGGCCGTCGTCACCATCTCGATGAGGAACGAGGCTTCCCACGAGGCGCCGCTGGGTGAGAGCGGTCCCCAACCTGTCGACGCGAAGCCGCCCTTCCGCGCGTCAGCAAGAAATCCCGGGCCGGTACCGGCGGCGACGAGAACCAACGCCGTCGACGCGGCTAGTCCGCCGACGATCTGCGCCGCAATGTACACAGGCACGCGGCGCCACGAGAAGAATCCCGCGGCAGCAAGCCCCACCGTGACCGCCGGGTTGAAGTGACCGCCCGACACAGGCCCCCACGCTATGGCGCCGACAAGAACGCTGAGCCCCAACGCGAACGCCACACCGAGAAACCCGACGTTCACCGCGATGTCCGACTTCGCGAACGACGCCGAGAACGTTGCTGCTCCGATGACACCGAAGACGAGTACGAAGGTGCCTGCCGCTTCCGCTGCAGCTGCGAGCCGCAAGGGCGCTGCCGGCGGCTTCCCGAGAGGGTGCGGGTGCGGCCGGTGCCGGAGAGCAGGCTTAGGGGTAGACATGAAGGCGATCCGTCCTCGGCGCGGACGCCGGAAAATCGAGCACGCGTCTGTCGCGCGCCCTGATACTCCGACGCTATTGAGGGATCACCGAAGGCTGTTCCGAGATGTGACGAGCAGTCGTTCGACGGGTGTTCAGATCGCATCGCGAGCGATGACGTGAAGCCCTGCGCGGCTCCGCAGCGCAGTACTTCTTGGCCACGATGACTGTCGTGGCTGCGAACCTCGACAAAATCATCGACTTCGCGGCTCAGAAGGTTGAAGACGGTCTTGACCACGAGGCTGGCATCGCCGCACCGCGTGCCAAGCAGCGCAAGCCTCGTCGCAGCACTCCGCAGCAGCGCGTCACGCACCAGCGTGGTCGAGCGAAACGAAATCCCGTCCGCACGTAGCAGGCGGGTTCGCTACACCCATTCAGATCACCGGCTCGAAGGTCGGCGGCAGCATGCCCAATCTCGGGTACCGGCGTCCGTCTTCGGGCCTTTTCTGTTCCCGCGGCACATTTAGAGCGCAGCAACAGAGATCCCCACTGAGCAGCAACGAGAAAAGCCGCCTGAAACCAGGCGGCTTTTCTCGTACTTGGGGGTTACGCGTACCTATCCACATACCATCCGCGTACAACCCGATGTGTGTGCCCCCGACAGGAGTCGAACCTGCGACCTACGGTACCGGAAACCGGCGCTCTATCCACTGAGCTACGGAGGCGTACCGAACGACGATATCACTGGTCGGCGGTGGGCTCCGACCCGGCCTCCGTCACGGGCGCGTCGCCGAGTTCGGCCAGCGCCGCAGCCACCTTCTCGGCGAGGTAGCGGTGCCCGTCGGTGGACGGATGCTTGCGCCCGACCTCGACGTCGATGACCGAGAGGTAGTTCTGGTCGGTGATCCAGTTCTGGGCGACGGGGGAGATGTACCACCAGCCGCGTGCAGCGGCGAGCTCCGACAGGTCGGCGTCGATGCGTGCGGTCCCGGCGCCGACGGGCAGCTCGTGCGGAGCGGGGCCGAGGATCACGATGGTCGCCGCCGGGTACTTCGCCGCCATCGCGTCCCAGGCCGCGTTCACGGCATCCCGGTATCCGGCGGCGCCCTGCTCGCGGTCGTTGATCGACCCCTGCAGGATGACGAGGTCGGGGTCGAGCGCGGGATCGAGGGCGGCGATGCGCTCGCCGAAGGCGGGTCCGTCGATCCCGGGCTTGAGGTAGCCGCTCCCGCGCACGCCGTCGACGATGGTCTCGCCGTCGAGAAGCTCGGCGAGCACGTACGCGTAGCCCTCGGTGGGGACGTTCGCGGCGGATCCGTACGTCCAGGAGTCCCCGAACACGAGCACGGTCGGGTGCTCGGGCAGCGCGAGCGGAGCGGGGGCGATCGCGACGACGTCGTCGCCCGCTGCGGCGGCGCCGACGGGCTCCGTCGAGGGGGTCCCTGTCCACGGCCGCCACACGCCGAGAGCGACCGCCGCGACCGCCAGGATCACGGCGATGACGACCCCTGCGACGGGCAGGCGGCGACGGGCGGAGGCGGGTTGCATGGCATGACTGTAGATCACGTTCCCGCCAGCGCAAATTCGACGCTGCGACGCGCCGTAAACTGGGAGGTCTATGACTCCTGAAATGCTCGCCCAAGCCCTCCTCGCCGTCCTCGCACCGATCGCCGAGGAACGACGTCCGGGCGAGCCGCTCCCGGTCTCCGCCGCCGACATCGTGTTCGAGCGCCCGCGCAACCGAGAGCACGGCGACTGGGCCTCCAACATCGCGATGCGCCTCGCGAAGCAGCTGGGGACGAACCCGCGCGAGCTCGCTCAGCAGGTCGCCGACGGGCTCGGCGGCGTCGAGGGCGTCGACAGCGCCGAGGTCGCCGGACCCGGGTTCATCAACATCCGCCTCGGAGCCGCTGCGGCCGGCGCTCTCGCGAAGGTCATCGTCGAGGCGGGTGACGCCTACGGTTCGAACGACTCGCAGGCGGGGCAGAGCATCAACATCGAGTTCGTCAGTGCGAACCCCACCGGCCCCCTCCACATCGGGCACACGCGCTGGGCGGCGCTCGGCGACGCGATCGCGCGCGTGCTGGAGGCCTCCGGCGCGACGGTCGCCCGTGAGTACTACATCAACGACGCCGGCGTGCAGATGGAGCGGTTCGCGCACTCCGTGCTCGCCGCCGCGAAGGGCGAGCCCGCCCCTGAGGGCGGATACGCCGGCAGCTACATCGGCGATCTCGCCGAGCGTGTGCTGGCGGCGCGCCCCGACCTGCTCGACCTGCCCGACGACGAGCAGGTGCTCGTGACGCGTGAGCTGGCGTACGAGTTCCAGCTCGCGGAGCAGAAGGAGTCGCTCGCGAAGTTCAACGTCGAGTTCGATGTCTGGTTCTCCGAGCGCCGCCTGCACGCGAAGGATGCGAGCGGCGTCAGCCTCGTCGACCGGGCCGTCGACCGTCTGCGCGAGCAGGGGCACGTCTTCGACCAGGACGGCGCCGTCTGGGTGCGCACCACCGACTTCGGCGACGACAAGGATCGCGTGATCCGCCGCTCCAACGGCGAGTACACCTACTTCGCCGCCGACGCCGCCTACTACCTCGACAAGGGCGACCGCGGGTTCGAGTACAAGCTGTATCTCCTCGGCGCCGACCACCACGGGTACGTGCACCGCCTCAAGGCGATCGCCGGCGCAGCGGGGGAGGACCCCGAGAAGAACGTCGAGGTGCTCATCGGCCAGCTCGTCTCGATCGGCGGCGCCCGCCTCAGCAAGCGTGCCGGAAACATCATCGAGATGGACGACCTGCGCGAATGGCTCGGAACGGATGCCCTGCGCTATTCGCTCGAGCGCTCACCCGCCGACTCGCCGCTCGCCCTCGACCCCGAGCTGCTGCAGAAGCGCAGCAACGACAATCCGGTGTTCTACGTGCAGTACGCGCATGCGCGCACCCACAACGTCGGCCGCAATGCCGCCGACTCGGGCGTCGACCGGTCGGAGTTCGCCCCCGAGACCCTCACGCACGAGACCGAGGCGGCCCTGCTCGGCGCGCTGCAGGAGTTCCCCCGCATCGTGGCGTTCGCCGCCGAGGTGCGCGAACCGCACCGCGTCGCGCGCTATCTCGAGGAGCTCGCCGGCCTCTACCACCGCTGGTACGACAACTGCCGCGTGATCCCGCTCGGAGACGCGCCGATCGAAAGCGTTCACCGCACGCGTCTGTGGCTCAATGACGCCACGGGACAGGTGCTCCGCAACGGTCTCCACCTGCTCGGGGTGTCGGCGCCAGAGCGCATGTGACGCCGCTCGGCGTCCGACCGATATACGGCAGGATGGCAGCATGAGCGACGACAACCGCACCCTGCCGTACCCGGACGCCGACGCCGAGCATCCGACGCTCGTCATCCCCGGCGGCACGGACGGGACGGATGCAGTGGCCGCACCGCGCCGTCGGCGTCGCCGTTGGCCGTGGGTGCTGCTGATCGTCGTCGTGGTGCTCGCTCTGCTCGCCGTCGCGGCGGAACTCGTCGTGCGGTCGATGCTCCCCGGCGTCGTCCGATCCATCGTGATCGAGCAGCTCGACCTCCCCGCCGACCAGCAGCTCGACGTGCAGGCAGACGGCATCCTGCTCCCGCAGCTCATCGGCGGACGCCTCGACACCCTGCACCTGTCGACCGACTCCGTCACGCTCGAGGGCATCACCGGCGCAGTCGACGTCACGGCGTCCGGCGTCCCGCTGCGCGGCGGCGACCTCGCCGGTGCCGAGGGGACGATCCGCATCGACGAGTCGCAGTTCACGACGCTCATCGGGCGCACCGACCTGCCCATTGAGACGGTCGCCCTCGACGCCCCGAACGCGACGGTCTCCGGATCCGTCACGGTCCTCGGCATCCCGATCCCGATCTCGCTCACCGTCACGCCCGGCGTCGCGGAGGGCGACCTGGAGCTCACTCCGGTGGGACTCACGATCGGCGGTCTCCAGGTCGACGCCGATCAGGTCGGCTCGTCGCTGGGGTCGCTCGGCGAGGAGATCACGAAGACGCAGCGTGTGTGCATCGCGGATCAGCTCCCCGCGGGGATCACGATCACCGGCCTCGAGATCGAGGGCAGCGAGGCGGTGATCGACGTGGACGTCGACGGGGCGATAGCCACCGACTCCGCCCTGCTCGACAAGGGCGTCTGCCCGCAGAGCTGACGCCGCCCGCCGAACGATCGGCGGGCTCAGCGCGCTTCGCGCTCCGCCTCCTGAGCCCGGCGCAGCTCGGCCGTGGCGATCGCCACGTCGACCTCGGCGCGCTGCACGCGACGCTGCGGGAAGGTCGTCGCGGCGAAGCGGGCGCGCACCCGATCGTGCCGCTCCTCCTCGGAGGTGACGATGAACGCGCTCGCGACGAGGATCACCTGCGTCGAGAGATTGAGCCAGATCAACAGGGCGAGCAGCGAGGCGAACGAGGCCAGCAGCGGGTTGCTCGTCGCGCCGCCCACGAACAGGCTCGAGAGCTCCTGCAGCACCACCAGGCCGAAGCCGCCGATGAGCGCGCCGGCCCAGAGCGACTTCGCCGATGCGCGGACGCCGGACAGGATGCGGAACACCCCGGCGACGAGCACCGTGTCGAGGGCGAACACGATCACGAGCGAAGCGATGCGGATGCTCCAGGTCGCCGCCGCGGAGTCCTCCGCGATCCCGAGCAGTCCGCTGATCCACGAGATGCCGATCCGGCTCACGAACGTGACGGCGGCCGCCGTGGCGAAGAGCCCGCCGATGCCGATCGCGAGCAGCAGGTTGCGCAGCATCACCCAGATGAAGAGGACGTCGTCGTGCGCCGTGCCGGCGACCACGCGGATCGCCGTGCGCAGCGACCCGACCGCGGCCAGCGCCGACCCCAGCAGGGCGACGGAGGAGATGATGCCGGCGACGGACAGCGAGATCGGCTCACGGAGATCGGCGGGGTCGATCACACCGCCCTCGCCGATGAGACCGGGCACGACCGACTGCACCGCATCGATGATGGCGCGCCAGGCGTCGGGGTTCCCCGCCAGCCACAGCGCTGCGATCGAGAATCCGAGCAGTACGGCGGCGAAGACGCTGAACAGGGCGCGGTAGGTCACGCTGTCGGCGAGCATCGGACCCCGCCGTTCGGAGTAGAGGAGGAACGACCGCACCGCGCGGCGCTGCAGCGCCCACCGGATGGCGGCCGAGCTCACGCGCTGGATGAACCCGGGTCGGGCGTCGTCGGTGGCGGAGGTCTCTGAACTCATCACGCCTTCACCCTACGAGGCACGGCGCGGGCCTCCCAAGGGGTTGACGCGGAGGGTCACCATGACGGATGCGGCATGGGCGGTGCCCTAGAATCGGGGTCAACTCGCCGTGCCCGCTCCGGCCCGAGACCCGCCCCACGATTGGTGATCCTTGCTTTCCCCTGCCGACTCGCCCGCCCCGGAATGGCTCGTCGCCCCCGACGACGTCAACGACCTCGCGACGGCGGTCTGGCCGGCGTCCGCTGCGCGCGACGGAGACGGCGTCCTGACGTTCGCCGGCATCCCGGCCACCTCTCTCGCGCAGACGTACGGCACGCCGCTGCTCGTGATCGATGAGGACGAGGTTCGCGACCGCGCCCGCGCGTTCCGCACCGCGTTCGATCGAGCGGCGGCCGACAACGGCACGACCGCGCAGGTCTACTACGCCGGCAAGGCCTTCCTCTGCACCTCGGTGGCCCGCTGGGTGGTCGACGAGGGACTCCGCATCGACGTCTGCACGGGCGGCGAGCTCGAGGTCGCCCTCGCGGCGGGCGTCGCCCCGGCATCCCTCGGGTTCCACGGCAACAACAAGTCGGTGGCGGAGCTCGAGCGCGCCGTCGAGGTCGGGATCGGCACGATCATCGTCGACAGCGCGATCGAGATCGAGCGTCTCGCAGCGATCGTCGCCCGCACCGGTTCCACGCAGCGCGTGCTGGTGCGCGTCATCAGCGGCGTGCACGCCGAGACGCACGAGTTCCTCGCGACAGCGCACGAGGACCAGAAGTTCGGCTTCCCCCTCGCCGAGGCCGAGGAGGCCGTCGCGCGCATCCGCGAGATCGAGGGTCTCGACTTCGCCGGACTGCACTGCCACATCGGCTCGCAGATCTTCGGCGTCGCCGGTTTCCGCGAATCCGCCTCGCGCGTCCTCGAACTGCACGCGTCGCTGCTCGAGGGCGGTCCGGTGCCCCTGCTCAACCTCGGGGGCGGATTCGGGATCGCCTACACCCGTGTCGACGACCCGACACCCATCGAGACCCTGGCCGCCGAGATCGTCTCGGCCGTGGCGGAGGGGTGCGCCGCGCGCGGCATCCCGATGCCCGCCCTGTCGTTCGAGCCCGGTCGCGCGATCGTCGGCACGGCGGGGGTGACGCTCTACGAGGTCGGCACCACGAAGGACGTCGAGCTCGGCGCGGGCGTCGTCCGGCGCTACCTCAGCGTCGACGGCGGGATGAGCGACAACGCCCGCCCCGCGCTCTACGGCGCCCAGTTCTCCGCGCGACTGGCCTCCCGTGCGGGCATCGGGGCTCCGCAGCTCAGCCGCGTGGTCGGCAAGCACTGCGAGTCCGGCGACATCGTCGTCGAGCACGAATACCTTCCGGACGACGTCGCACCGGGCGACCTTCTCGCCGTGCCCTCCACGGGCGCGTACTGCGCGTCGCTCGCGAGCAACTACAACCACGTCCCCCGCCCGCCGATCGTCGCCGTGCGCGGCGGACGGTCGACGGTCATCGTCCGCGGCGAGACCATCGCCGACATCCTGTCCCGCGACGCCGGGATCCCCTCGGCGGACGCCGAGCGTCCGTGACCGGCCCTCGCGCCGGACTTCACGCAGAGCACCATCGATCCACCCTCCGAAGGAGAAGCAATGACGACTGAGTACCGACGACTTCGGGTGGCGCTGCTGGGCGCCGGCGCGGTCGGCTCCCAGGTCGCCGCCCTTCTGCTGCGGCACGGCGACGAGCTCGCCGACCGCGCGGGCGCCGCGCTCGAACTGGCGGGAATCGCGGTGCGCGACGTCGACGCCCCGCGCGACGTCGAGCTGCCCAGGGAGCTGTTCACGACCGACGCCGAGTCGCTGGTCGTCGGCGCCGACATCGTGATCGAACTGATCGGCGGCATCGAGCCGGCGCGCACGAGCATCCTCCAGGCGATCGGCTCCGGAGCAGACGTCGTCACGGCGAACAAGGCGCTGCTCGCCACGCACGGCCCCGAACTGTTCGAGGCGGCCGACCGCGTCGGCGCGTCGGTCTACTACGAGGCCGCCGCCGCCGGCGCCATCCCGATCATCCGCCCGCTGCGCGATTCGCTCGCCGGCGATCGCGTGGTGCGCATCATGGGCATCGTCAACGGCACGACCAACTACATCCTCGACCGCATGGAGACCGAGGGCGCCGACTTCGCGGACGTCCTCGCCGACGCGCAGCGCCTCGGATACGCCGAGGCAGACCCGACGGCCGACGTCGAGGGATACGACGCCGCGCAGAAGGCGGCGATCCTCGCAAGCCTCGCCTTCCACACCGCCGTCCCGCTCGACGCGGTGCACCGCGAGGGCATCACCTCCATCACCGCGTCGATGATCGAGGAGGCCCGCTCCGCCGGCTTCGTCATCAAGCTCCTCGCGGTGTGCGAGCGCCTCGAGGCCGAGGGCTCCGAGTCGATCTCCGTCCGCGTGTATCCGGCCCTCGTCCCGCAGTCGCACCCGCTCGCCTCGGTGCACGGCGCGAACAACGCCGTGTTCGTCGAGGCGGAGGCAGCCGGGTCGCTCATGTTCTACGGCGCGGGCGCCGGCGGAGTGCAGACGGCCTCGGCCGTGCTGGGCGACGTGGTGTCCGCCGCCCGCCGCCACATCGCCGGCGGTGTCGGCGTGGGGGAGTCGACGCGCGCGAACCTCCCGATCGTCCCGATCGGTCACGTCACCACCCGCTACCAGATCACGCTCGAGGTCTCCGACGCACCGGGCGTGCTCGCCACGGTCGCCGGGATCCTCAGCGACGGCGGAGTCTCCGTGGCCACGGTCGTGCAGACGGTCGAGGGGGAGGCAGAGCCCACGGCCCGCCTCGTCATCGGCACCCACCGCGCGACCGAGCAGGCGCTCAGCGCGACCGTCGACGCCCTCGCCGAGAGCGCCGTGGTCGAGCGCGTGGTGTCGGTGCTGCGCGTCGAGGGCGAGTGACGGTGGGCCTCGGTCGCACCGTCGAGGTGACGGTCCCCGCGACGAGCGCGAACCTCGGCCCGGGTTTCGACACCCTCGGTCTCGCTCTCAGCATCTACGACACCCTGCTGGTGACCGAGCTGCCCGCGGGCGAGCTCGAGATCGAGGTGTCGGGATCCGGGGCGGAGGAGATCCCGCGCGACGCGTCCAACCTCATCGTGCGAACGATCGCCCACGTCTACGCCGACGTCGCGCGCGACATGCCCGGCCTCCGCATCGTCGCCGAGAACGGCGTGCCGCACGGGCGCGGCCTCGGCTCGTCCGGAGCCGCGGTGACCGCAGGCATCCTCGCCGCCAAGGGGCTGCTCGAGGGAGACGTCGAGCTCGAGGACGCCGACATGCTGCGCCTGGCCACCGAGATCGAGGGGCACCCCGACAACGTCGCGCCCGCTCTGTTCGGCGGCCTCACGATCGCCTGGATGGGCGAACGGGGACCGCAGCACAAGAAGCTGCTCGTGCACCGCGGCGTCTCCCCGCTCGTGCTCGTCCCGTCGTACACGATGTCGACGTCGAAGGCCCGGTCGCTGCAGCCGCCGCAGGTGTCGACGGCGGATGCCGTGTTCAACGTGTCGCGTTCGGCGCTGCTGATCGCGGCTCTCATGCAGAGTCCCGAGCTGCTCCTCGACGCCACGGCCGACCGCCTGCACCAGGACTACCGTGCCGAGGCGATGCCCGAGACGCAGCGGCTCGTGCAGGCGCTGCGGGCTGCGGGCTTCGCCGCCGTCGTGTCGGGCGCGGGGCCGAGCGTGCTCGTCCTCGCGGACGGCCCGGGAAGCCGCCAGGATGCCGCCGAACTCGCCGCCTCGACGACCGACACCCCGTGGGAGGCGCTGCTGCTCGCGGTCGACGTCCGTGGTGGTACAGTGGGGAACCGAGCGGAGGGCTCCACGTAGTTTCGTGAATCTGGCCCCATTGCAACTCTGCAAGACCCGCACGTGAACCCCTGATGCACTGATCTTCCCAGTACGCCGTCTCTTCCGAGAGGTCGTCGGCCCGGGAGCACAGTGCTGAGGTCGGCCGGCGCCGAGCGTCAGCCCGTGCGATCGCGCGCAGCACCCGTTGCGCGTGTACCGCTCATGTCTTCGAGACCAAAGAGGGAGCACTCGTGGAGAACTTCTCCGAGACCCAGAACGACCAGGCGGCTCCGGCTGCCGAAGCCCCGGCGTCCGCCGCGGCATCCGACACCGCGACCGAGGCCCCGGCGGCGCCGGCCCGTAAGCGCGCCCCGCGACGGGCGACCACCGCCAGCGCGGCGGCGAAGGCCGAGAAGGCCGCCGAGACCGCGGACGCGGCCCCGGCATCCGAGGCAGCTGCCGCCGATGCGGCGCCCGCTGCCGACGCAGAGGCGCCCAAGGCGAAGGCCCCGCGCCGCAGCCGCGCGAAGAAGGCCGACGCCGAGCCCGCGGCCGAGTCCGCCGAGGCCCCCGCGGCGCCGGCGACCGACGACAAGCTCGCCGAGGCCGCAGCTGCCGCTGCCGCCGCCGACGCGCCGGAGCAGACCGACGAGCCGAAGAAGGGGCGCGGTCGTCGCACCGCCAAGAAGCCCGCCGCCGACGCCGAGTCGGTCCCGGCCGACGAGAAGCCCGCGGAGTCCGCTCCGGCCGACGCTCAGCCGTCCGGCGACGCCGGCTCCGACAACGCCGAGGGCGGCGAGGAGCAGGGCGGCCGCAACCGTAACCGCAACCGCAGCCGCAACCGCGGACGCGGCCAGAACGGCAACGGTCAGCAGGAGCAGCAGCAGAGCGCTCCGGCTGACGACGAGCAGGGCGGCAACGGCCGCAACCGCCAGCGCAACAAGCGTCGCGGCGGAGCTCCGACCGACGAGTTCGAGACCGAGATCGGCGAGGACGACGTCCTGATCCCGATCGCCGGCATCCTCGACGTGCTCGACAACTATGCGTTCGTGCGCACCACGGGGTACCTCGCGGGTCCGAGCGACGTCTACGTCTCGCTCGGCCAGGTGAAGAAGTACAACCTGCGCAAGGGCGACGCGATCGTCGGATCGATCAAGCAGCCGCGCGAGGGCGAGCAGCAGGGCCGTCAGAAGTACAACGCGCTCGTGAAGGTCGACTCGATCAACGGCCTGTCGGTCGACGACGCCGCCACGCGCGTCGAGTTCGGCAAGCTCACGCCGCTGTACCCGCAGGAGCGCCTGCGCCTCGAGACCGCGCCCGAGAAGCTCACGCAGCGGATCATCGACCTCGTCGCACCGATCGGCAAGGGCCAGCGCGGCCTCATCGTCGCACCGCCCAAGGCAGGCAAGACCATCGTGCTGCAGCAGATCGCCAACGCGATCGCGCAGAACAACCCCGAGGTGCACCTCATGGTCGTGCTCGTCGACGAGCGGCCCGAAGAGGTCACCGACATGGAGCGCTCGGTCAAGGGCGAGGTCATCGCCTCGACCTTCGACCGCCCGGCAGAGGACCACACGACGGTCGCGGAGCTCGCGATCGAGCGCGCCAAGCGCCTCGTCGAGCTGGGCCGCGACGTCGTCGTGCTGCTCGACTCGATCACGCGTCTCGGCCGCGCCTACAACCTCGCGGCTCCGGCATCGGGCCGCGTGCTCACGGGTGGCGTCGACGCGTCGGCGCTGTACCCGCCCAAGCGCTTCTTCGGCGCTGCGCGCAACATCGAGAACGGCGGATCGCTCACGATCCTCGCCACCGCCCTCGTCGAGACCGGATCCAAGATGGACGAGGTCATCTTCGAGGAGTTCAAGGGCACCGGCAACAGCGAGCTGCGTCTGTCGCGCCAGCTGGCCGACAAGCGGATCTTCCCGGCGGTCGACGTCAACGCGTCGAGCACCCGCCGCGAAGAGATGCTGCTCTCGGCCGACGAGGTCAAGATCACCTGGAAGCTGCGTCGCGCCCTCGCCGGCCTCGACCAGCAGCAGGCCCTCGAGGTCGTGCTCGGCAAGCTGAAGGAGACCCACTCGAACGTGGAGTTCCTCGTGCAGATGCAGAAGTCGATCCCGACGCTGCCCGCAGGCGGCCACGGGCACGACAACAACATCCGCTGAGCGGATCCGCCGTGTTCGAGTCCGTCCAGACTCTGATCGACGAGCACCGCCGGGTGCAGGAGGAACTCTCCGACCCGGCGGTGCACGCCGACGCCGCACGCGCCAAGCGCGTGAACCGGCGCTACGCCGAGCTGTCGCGCATCGTCGCGGCGCATGAGGCGTGGGTCGCGGCATCCGACGATCTGGAGGCCGCGCGCGAGCTCGCGCGGGAGGACGAGGCGTTCGCCGACGAGGTGCCGGTGCTCGAGCAGGGGCTGCAGGCCGCCCAGGAGAAGCTGCGTCGTCTGCTGATCCCGCGCGATCCCGACGACGCGCGCGACGTGATCATGGAGATCAAGGCGGGGGAGGGCGGCGCCGAGTCGGCACTGTTCGCCGCCGATCTGCTGCGCATGTACGTGCAGTACGCCGCATCGAAGGGGTGGAAGACCGAGCTCCTGGAGCGCAACGAGTCCGACCTCGGCGGCTACAAAGACGTGCAGGTCGCGATCAAGGGGTCGTCGTCCGACCCCGCGCAGGGCGTGTGGGCCCACCTCAAGTACGAGGGTGGAGTGCACCGCGTGCAGCGTGTGCCGGCGACCGAGTCGCAGGGCCGCATCCACACCTCGACCACTGGCGTGCTCGTGTTCCCCGAGGTCGACGAGCCCGACGAGATCGAGATCAACCAGAACGACCTCAAGATCGACGTGTTCCGCTCGTCGGGGCCCGGGGGTCAGTCGGTGAACACGACCGACTCGGCGGTGCGCATCACCCACGTGCCGACGGGGATCGTCGTCTCCATGCAGAACGAGAAGTCGCAGCTGCAGAACCGCGAGGCCGCCATGCGCGTGCTCCGTGCGCGGCTCCTCGCGAAGCAGCAGGAGGAGCTGGACGCCGCGGCATCCGACGCACGCAAGTCGCAGATCCGGGGCATGGACCGCTCGGAGCGCATCCGCACCTACAACTTCCCCGAGAACCGGATCGCCGACCACCGCACCGGATTCAAGGCCTACAACCTCGACCAGGTCATGGACGGCGCGCTCGAGCCCATCATCGAGAGCGCGATCCAGGCCGACGAAGAGGCCCGGCTCGCCGCTGTCGGCTCGGAGGGCTGACCCCGCGCGGACCGAGCGCTAGGCTCGGGCCGTGATCACCTTCCTGTTCCGCGCAGTGATGTACCTCGCGTCCGCCGCCCTGGGGCTGATCGTCGCCGACCTCCTGCTCGACGGGTTCCGCATCCAGTGGGACCGGTGGTGGGGATTCGTCGTCTGCATCGTGGTCTTCGCGATCGTGCAGAGCATCCTCGCTCCGATCGCGAGCCGACTCGCCGACCGCTACGCGCCCGTGTTGATGGGCGGTATCGGGATCATCTCGACGCTCGTCGCCCTCGTGGTGGTCGTGCTGCTGCCTGTCGGCGGACTCCGCATCGTCGACGCGTCCGGCTGGCTGCTCGGCGCGCTGATCGTGTGGATCATCACCGCCCTGGGCAGCGTGCTGCTGCCGCGGCTGTTCCTCAAGAAGCCCGACGAGGAGCGCCGCCGCCGCCGCTGACTCGGCCCGATTCAGATCGAGTACTCGGGTGCGGTGAGCAGTGCTCTCGTGTCCTCTCCGACAGTGCGGCCTCGGGGCTTCGCCGGGACGCCCACGAGGATGCTGTCGGCCGGTGCGTCGCGGGTGACGACGGCGTTCGCGCCCACCACCGAGTGCGCCCCGATCGTCACCGGGCCGAGGATCTTCGCGCCCGCTCCGACAGCGACGCCGTCGCCGAGCGTCGGATGCCGCTTGCCCGAGTCGCGCGTCCGTCCGCCGAGCGTGACGCCGTGGTACAGCATGACGTCGTCGCCGATCTCGGCCGTCTCGCCGATCACGACACCCATGCCGTGGTCGATGAAGAACCGTCGTCCGATGCGTGCACCGGGGTGGATCTCGATGCCCGTGAGCCACCGGGAGATCTGCGAGCCGGCGCGGGCGAGCAGCCGCAGTCGACGGCGCCACAGCGCATGCCAGACGCGGTGCGCCCAGATCGCGTGCAGTCCTGGATAGAGCAGCGCGACCTCGACGGAACTCCGGGCCGCGGGATCGCGGAGACGCGCGGCGGCGATGTCCTCGCGCAGTCGACCGATGACGTTCATCGGGCGGGTCAGGCCTCGCGCAGGTGCTCGTAGAGAGCGGTAGACAGGTACCGCTCGCCGAACGAGGGGATGATCACGACGATCGTCTTGCCGGCGGCCTCCGGGCGCTTCGCGATCTCCAGAGCCGCCCAGATCGCGGCGCCGCTCGACATGCCGACGAGGATGCCCTCTCCGGCGGCGGTCTCGCGGGCCACGCGGATCGCGTCGTCGAAGGTGACGTCGATGACCTCGTCGAGCACCTCGCGGTCGAGGATCGGCGGAACGAAGTTCGGGCCGATGCCCTGGATCTTGTGGGGTCCGGGGTGGCCCTCGGTGAGGATGGGGGAGTCCTTGGGCTCGACGGCGACGACCGTGACCCCGGGGATGCGCTCCTTGAGCACCTGACCGACGCCGGTGATGGTGCCGCCGGTGCCGATGCCCGCCACGAAGTAGTCGACGTTCCCGTCGGTGTCGCGCAGGATCTCCTCCGCGGTGGTCTTGCGGTGGATGGCCGGGTTCGCCTCATTCGCGAACTGCTTGGCGAGCACGGCGCCCGGGGTCTTCGCCGCGATGGCCTCGGCCTCGGCGACCGCGTGGGTCATGCCCTTGGTGGGGTCGGTGAGCACCAACTCTGCGCCGAACGCCTTCAGCAGCATGCGGCGCTCCTTCGACATGGAGGCGGGCATCGTGAGGATCACCTTGTAGCCGCGTGCGGCGCCGACCATCGCCAGGGCGATGCCGGTGTTGCCGCTCGTGGCCTCGACGATCGTCCCGCCGGGCTTCAGCTCGCCCGATGCCTCGGCGGCGTCGACGATCGCGATGCCGAGGCGGTCCTTGACGCTCGACGCCGGGTTGTAGAACTCGAGCTTGGCGAGCACCGTGGCGTCGACGCCCTCGGTCACCCGGTTGAGGCGGACCAGCGGGGTGTTGCCGAACGCCGTGGTGATGTCGGAGTGGATGCCGGGCATGAGAGCGCCTTCCTGTGCGGGGTGACTGGGCTCCAGCCTAGGCGAGCGACCGGTGCGGGGAGGCAATGTGACGGGTGTGGCGCTCTACGCTGGAGGGCATGCCCGACACCTCTCTTGCCGCACTCGTGCGCGCTGCCGCGGCGCGGCTCGCCGCCGCCGGCGTCCCGGATCCGCTGGTCGACGCCGAGCTCCTGGCCGGTCACGTCCTCGGCATCCGTCGGGGGGAGGTGCAGGCGGCGACCGTCCGGGGCGACGCCGTGTCGGACGCGGACGCCGCGGCGCTCGATGCTCTCGTGACGCGTCGCGAGGGTCGTGAGCCGCTGCAGCACATCACCGGCACCGCGCCCTTCCGTCATCTCGAGCTGGCCGTCGGTCCCGGGGTCTTCGTGCCGCGTCCGGAGACCGAGACCGTGGTGCAGTTCGCGATCGATGCGTTGCTCGCGGCCCCGGAGCCGGACCCCATCGGCATCGATCTCGGCACCGGGTCCGGCGCGATCGCCCTCGCCATGGCCACGGAGGTGCCGCACTCGCGGATCTTCGCGACCGAGCTCTCGCCGGACGCCTTCCCCTGGGCCGAGCGCAACACGGGCGGGGCGGCGAATCTGACGCTCGTGAACGAGGACCTGGGCGAGGCGTTCCGCGACCTGGACGGCACGGCATCCGTCGTGATCTCGAATCCGCCGTACGTGCCGGACGCCGCGGTGCCCCGCGACCCCGAGGTGCGCCTGTTCGATCCGGCCATGGCGCTGTACGGCGGGGAGGACGGTCTCGACATCGTGCGCGTGCTCAGCATCCGCGCACTCGAGCTGCTGCGCCCCGGGGGTCTGCTGGTGATCGAGCACGGCGAGCTGCAGGGCGAGGAGATCCGCAGCATCCTCACGCGCGACGGATGGCGCGCGGCGGCCACCCACCGCGATCTCACGCTGCGCGACAGGGCGACCACCGCCCTGCGGCCGTGACGGCGTCGTCACCGGTCGCACAGGCACCCGCCGTCTAGAATCGGAAGGTCATGTCCACCATCTTCGACTGCGGCGACGAGTCCGAGCTCCTCGCCGGCATGCGTCACGCGCGCCAGGCCATCGCCAGGGGCGAGCTCATCGTCATGCCCACCGACACCGTCTACGGCGTCGCCGCCGACGCCTTCTCGCCCGCTGCCGTGCAGCGGCTCCTCGACGCCAAGGGGCGGGGCCGCAACCAGCCGCCGCCCGTGCTGATCGGCTCGAAGGACACCCTGGTCGCCCTCGCCGAGTCGGTGCCGGAGCCGGTCCAGCGCCTCGTCGACGAGTTCTGGCCGGGCGGTCTCACGATCGTCCTCCCCGCGCAGCCTTCTCTTGTCTGGGATCTCGGCGAGACCGAGGGCACCGTCGCCGTGCGGATGCCGGAGGGTCGCGTCGCACTCGAGCTGCTGGCCGAGACGGGGCCGCTCGCCGTGTCGAGCGCGAACCTCACCGGACGCGATGCGGCGATCTCGGCGTATGACGCCGAGCGGATGCTGGGCGACAGCGTCGCGGTGTACCTCGCCGACGGCATCAGCCGGGAGGGCATCGCCTCGACGATCGTCGACGCCACCTCGCTCGTGCCCCGCGGCATGGAGCAGGCGACCGGCCGCGCGCGCATCCTGCGCCAGGGTGCGGTCAGCCGGGAGCGGCTCGAAGAGGTGCTCGGCGATCTGCTCGAGCCCGAGCCGAGCGACGAAGCGGACGGGGATTCGTGAAGCAGTACCTCTTCACGGTCCTCATCACCGCCGCGATCACGTTCGCGCTCACGTGGGTGGTCCTGAAGGTGAGCCTGCGGTTCAAGCTGTACCCGGCCATCCGCGAGCGCGACGTGCACACGACGCCGAAGCCGCGACTCGGCGGGGTCGCCATCTTCCTCGGCATCGCCGTCGCCATGGGCATCTCGGCGTTCAACCCGTTCTTCGCGACGATCTGGACGCCGCCGCAGACCATGTGGTCTGTGCTCGCCGCTGCTCTCCTCATCGCGATCATCGGCGTCGTCGACGACCTCTGGGACCTCGACTGGATGATCAAGCTCGGCGCCCAGTTCCTCGCTGCGGGCATCATCACGGTCGGCGGCGGTCTGCAGATCCTGTCCCTGCCCTTCGGCGACCTGATCGTGTTCTCGAGCTGGCTGAGCATCACGATCACGATGTTCGCGATCGTGATCGTCATGAACGCCGTCAACTTCATCGACGGACTCGACGGTCTGGTGGCCGGCGTGTGCCTGATCGCGAACGGCGTCTTCTTCGCCTATTCCTATATCCTCACCCGCGACACGGGCGCGTCGAGCTACTTCAACCTCGCATCGTTCCTCGCCGCGGTGCTGATCGGCGCGTGCATCGGCTTCCTCCCGTTCAACTGGAGCCCCGCGAAGATCTTCATGGGCGACTCGGGCGCGCTCGTCCTCGGTCTGCTCATGGCGACGTCGGCCGTCGCCGTGACGGGTCAGCTGGAGCCCTCGGCGCTCGATCTCGAAAGACTCGGCCGCTCGCAGCTGCTCGGTGCGTTCATCCCGATCCTGCTGCCGCTGCTCGTGGTGCTGCTGCCGCTGCTCGACTTCGGCCTCGCCGTGCTGCGGCGCATGAACGCGGGGAAGAGCCCGTTCTCACCCGACCGCAAGCACCTGCACCACCGGATGCTGGACCTCGGCCACCGCGACCGCGACGCCGTGCTCATCTTCTACGCGTGGACGGCCATCATCTCGTTCGCCGTGCTGCTCATGTACGTGGGCGCCCGCGAGGACTGGCCGGGGCAGTACCTCCCCGGCGTCGCCTTCGGCGTGGTCGGCATCGTCGCCTGCCTCGTGATCACCCTGATGCCCACCCGTCGCAAGAAGCCGGCGACAGCCCCCGAGCCCGACCCGACCTCCCTGGAGTCCTGATGAGCCCGAACCCCGTATCCAGCAACCCGATCCTGCGCAGAACCCTCATCTGGTCCGCCGTCGCGATGGTGGTGCTCGCGGTCGTCGCCGGTCTCGTCGGGCTCCTGGTCGGCGGGGGAGAGGGGCTCGCCAGCGGACTCCTCGGCGTCGTGCTCGCGATGCTGTTCCTCGGCATCACGGCTCTCAGCATCCTGATCGCGAACCGCTGGTTCGGCGACCCGCTCTACGTGCAGTTCTTCTTCGCGATCGTGCTCGGCGGGTGGCTGCTCAAGCTCGGGCTGTTCGTCGTGATCATGATCGTGCTGAGCGGCCAGCCCTGGATCCACCCGATGGTGTTCTTCCTGTCGATCGTGGCCGGGGTCATCGTGTCGCTGGGCATCGATGTCGTGGTCCTGACCCGTATGCGGCTTCCGAACGTCAGTGACGCGTCGCTCCCCACCGAGGCCCCCGCCGACCGAGCCCCCGGGGTCGAGCTGCCGACCGTGGTGCCCGAGGACCGTGCCCCCGGCCGCCACCACCTCGTGCGGGACGAGAGCACCGAGGACGGGCCTGCAGAGGACTCCCCGCGGTCTTAGGACACCCTTTATTCTGATAGTGTTGAGTCGTGCCCGCCGCTCGCCCGCGAGCGCTTGCGCAGAAGCACACCGACCATCGTCGCCCCGGTCCGATCCGGTGCCCCGAAGCTGGAGCCCGCGCTGTTTAATCTTGCTGCGACCCTGATGCCCCGACTTGCCTCCGACGGCGAGTTCCACGGACCTTCGATCGACGAGTTCTTCCCGGAGATCCTCTTCACCGTCGCGGGGATCCCCGTGCACCGGATCCACCTGGTGCAGCTGCTCTCCGTGATCGTCGTCGTCCTGCTGCTCGTCCTCGGCACGCGCCGCATGAAGGTGGTCCCCGGCCGCTTCCAGAGCGTCGTCGAGATGGGCCTCGACTTCGTCCGCGGCGGCATCGCGCACGACCTGCTCGGCCGCAAGGACGGCAACCGGTTCCTGCCGATCCTCACGACGATCTTCTTCATGACGCTGTTCATGAACATCACGGGCATCATCCCGTTCCTGAACATCGCCGGTACGAGCATCGCCGCCGTGCCGCTCACGCTCGCGCTGGTGAGCTACGTGACCTTCATCTACGCCGGCATCAAGAAGAGCCCCGGCGGGTTCTTCAAGAACGCGCTGTTCCCCTCGGGTGTGCCGTGGCCGGTCTACTTCATCGTGACCCCCATCGAGTTCCTCTCGACGTTCATCATCCGTCCGGTCACGCTGATGCTCCGACTCCTGATGAACATGGTCGTCGGTCACATGCTGCTGGTGCTGTGCTTCGCGGCCACCCAGTTCTTCTTCTTCACCGCTGGCGGCGGCTGGGCCGCCCTCGGTATCGGAACCCTCGCCTTCGGCGGCGCCTTCACTCTCTTCGAGATCCTGGTGGCCGTCCTGCAGGCATACGTCTTCACCGTCCTCACCGCGGTCTACATCCAGCTCGCGGTCGCAGAAGAGCACTGAGCGGGTCGGCAAAACTGCCTTCCCACCCAACGAAAGGAAAAACCCGTGGACGCTACTACGGTTCTCGCTGAAATCAACGGTCACATCGCGGCGGTCGGCTACGGCCTCGCAGCCATCGGCCCGGCCATCGGTGTGGGCATCGTCGTCGGCAAGACCATCGAGGGCGTCGCCCGTCAGCCCGAGCTGGCCGGTCGTCTCCAGGTCCTCATGTGGATCGGTATCGCCTTCACCGAGGCGCTTGCATTCGTCGGCATCGCCGTCGGATTCATCCCCTTCCCGTAATCCGAACCGACTTCTGAAGGAGACAGGATGCTGAACGCTCTTGTCACGAACCTCGCGGCTGAGGGTGAGGCGGCGCACAACCCGCTGATCCCCGCGTGGTACGACATCATCTGGTCGGGCCTGTGGTTCCTCATCATCCTCCTCGTCGTGTGGAAGGTCGCCCTTCCGAAGTTCACGGCGATGCTCGACAAGCGCTCCGCCGCGATCGAGGGCAACATCGCCAAGGCCGACGAGGCTCAGAAGCAGGCCGAGGCCGCGCTCGAGGAGTACACGCGTCAGCTGGCCGAGGCTCGCACCGAGGCCGGCGAGATCCGCGAGGCCGCCCGTGAGGACGGCAAGAAGATCGTCGCCGAGGCCAAGGAGACCGCGACGGCCGAAGCCGCTCGCCTCACCGCGGCAGCGCACTCGCAGATCGAGGCCGAGCGTCAGACCGCTCTCGTCTCGCTCCGCAGCGAGGTGGGCACGCTCGCGATCGACCTCGCCGGCGGCGTGGTCGGAGAGACCCTCTCCGACGATGCGCGCGCGACGGCCGTCGTCGACCGCTTCCTCGCCGACCTCGAAGCATCCGAGAAGGCGGCTCAGTAATGGGCAGCGCGACCACTCAGGCACTCGCGGCATCCACTCAGGCGCTTGCCGCAGCGACGGACGTCACCCTCGACACGGCGCAGGAGCTGTTCGCAGCCGCCCGCGCCGTGGCCGAGTCGTCCCAGCTGAGCGGCGCGCTCGCCGACCCCGCGGCCGCGGCCGTGGCGCGACAGAACGTCGTCGCAGCGGTGTTCGGCGGGTTCTCGCAGAACACGCAGAGCGTTCTGAAGGCGGCTGTCGCGGAGCGCTGGTCGTCGGCCTCCGAGCTGACGGACGGCATCGAGGAGCTCGCCATCCGCGCCGCGGCACTCGCCGACCCGAAGGCCGACATCGAGGGAGAGCTCTTCGGCTTCACTCGCGTGGTGGCCGCGAACCCGGAACTCGAGCTCGCGCTCGGCAGCCGGCTCGGGGGAGAAGACGCCAAGGGCTCGCTGATCGACCGTCTGCTCGCAGGCGGAGCGACCAGCGCCCCGACCGCGCTGATCGTCTCGTCGCTGGTGCGCCAGCCCCGCGAGCGCCGCGTGCGCCAGCTGCTGTCGCGCGCGATGCGCATCGTGGCCAGCCAGGGCGACCGTGTCGTCGCCACGGTCTACACCGCGAAGTCGCTCACCGAGGCTCAGCGCACCCGTCTGAGCGACGCGCTCTCGCGTCGCTACGAAGGGACGGTCGCGCTCAACGAGGTCATCGACCCCGCCGTGGTCGGAGGTCTGCGCGTGCAGATCGCCGATGACGTCATCGACGGAAGCATCTCCGCCCGTCTCGCCGATCTTCGCCAGAAGCTCGCCGGCTAACACGACTTCGCGCGGGGAACCGCGCACCCAGATACAAAGGGAAGACAATGGCAGAACTATCGATCAGCCCCGACGTCATCCGTGACGCGCTGAAGGACTTCGCCGCGGCATACGAGCCCACCGGGGCTGCGGCGACCGAGGTCGGCACCGTCATCGACGCGGCCGACGGCATCGCCCACGTCGAGGGACTGCCCGGCGTCATGGCGAACGAGCTCGTGACCTTCGCCGACGGCACCAAGGGTCTCGCGCTGAACCTCGACGAGCACGAGATCGGCGTCGTCGTCCTCGGCGACTTCACCGGCATCGAGGCGGGTCAGGAAGTCACCCGCACGGGCGAGGTCCTCTCGGTCCCCGTCGGCGACGGCTACCTGGGCCGCGTGGTCGACCCGCTCGGCAACCCGATCGACGGCCTCGGCGCGATCGCGACCGAGGGTGTCCGCGAGCTCGAGCTCCAGGCGCCCGGCGTGATGCAGCGCAAGTCGGTGCACGAGCCCATGCAGACCGGCATCAAGGCCATCGACGCGATGATCCCCGTCGGCCGTGGCCAGCGTCAGCTGATCATCGGCGACCGCCAGACCGGCAAGACGGCCATCGCGATCGACACGATCATCAACCAGAAGGCCAACTGGGAGTCGGGCGACGTCAGCAAGCAGGTCCGCTGCATCTACGTCGCCATCGGCCAGAAGGGCTCGACCATCGCTTCGGTGAAGGGCGCGCTCGAAGAGGCCGGCGCACTGGAGTACACCACGATCGTGGCGGCTCCGGCATCCGACCCCGCCGGTTTCAAGTACCTCGCTCCCTACACCGGTTCGGCCATCGGTCAGCACTGGATGTACGGCGGCAAGCACGTCCTGATCATCTTCGACGACCTGTCGAAGCAGGCCGAGGCGTACCGCGCCGTGTCGCTCCTCCTGCGTCGCCCGCCGGGCCGCGAGGCGTACCCCGGCGACGTCTTCTACCTGCACTCGCGTCTGCTCGAGCGGTGCGCGAAGCTCTCCGACGAGCTCGGTGCGGGATCGATGACGGGTCTGCCCATCATCGAGACCAAGGCCAACGACGTCTCGGCGTACATCCCGACCAACGTGATCTCGATCACCGACGGCCAGATCTTCCTCCAGTCCGACCTGTTCAACGCCAACCAGCGTCCGGCGGTCGACGTGGGTATCTCGGTGTCGCGAGTCGGCGGTGACGCGCAGGTCAAGTCGATCAAGAAGGTCTCCGGAACGCTCAAGCTCGAGCTGGCCCAGTACCGCTCGCTCGAGGCCTTCGCGATGTTCGCCTCCGACCTCGACGCCGCCTCGCGTCGTCAGCTCTCGCGTGGTGCGCGTCTGACCGAGCTGCTCAAGCAGCCGCAGTACTCGCCGTACCCCGTCGAGGAGCAGGTCGTGTCGATCTGGGCCGGTACCAACGGCAAGCTCGACTCGATCGAGGTCGAGGACGTGCTGCGGTTCGAGCGAGAGCTCCTGGACTACCTGCGTCGCAACACCTCGGTGCTCGACACTCTGCGCGAGACCAACGTCCTCGACGACGCCACGGTCGCAGAGCTCGAGAAGCAGACGGATGCCTTCATCCTGGAGTTCCAGGGCGGCAAGGGTCACGCCATCGGCGCCCCGGGCCACGAGGAGCACGCTGCGGCCGAGGCCGAGGACGTCAACCAGGAGAAGATCGTCAAGGGTCGTCGCGCGTAATCGCGTGAGGAACTGATTCATGGGCGCTCAACTCAGGGTCTACAAGCAGAAGATCTCTTCTGCTCAGACGACCAAGAAGATCACGAAGGCGATGGAACTCATCGCGGCTTCGCGCATCCAGAAGGCGATGGCACGCGTCAAGGCGTCCAGCCCCTTCGCGCGGGCCGTGACGAGGGCCGTGTCGGCCGTCGCGACGCACTCGAACGTCGATCACCCGCTCACCCGTGAGCCCGAGAACATCCGCCGCTCCGCGGTCGTGATCTTCTCGTCGGACCGCGGTCTCGCCGGAGCCTTCAACTCGCAGATCCTCCGTGAGGGTCTCGAGGTGGCATCGCTCTTGCGTGAGCAGGGCAAGGAGCCGGTGTTCTACCTCATCGGTCGCAAGGCCGTCGGGTACTTCCAGTTCCGTCGTATCGAGTCGGCTGCGGAGTGGACGGGCGACACCGACACCCCGTCGTTCCACACCGCGGAGGAGATCTCGGCCACGCTGCTCGAGGCGTTCTCGCGCGGTGCGGACGAGGGCGGCGTCGACGAGATCCACCTCGTCTACAACCGCTTCGTCAGCATGATGACGCAGTCGCCGGAGTCCGTGCGCCTGCTGCCGCTGGAGATCACGGAAGCCGACGACTCGGAAGCGGGCAGCACCGTCTACCCGCTGTACGAGTTCGAGCCGGATGCCGAGACCGTTCTCGACGCGATCCTGCCGGTGTACATCCAGAGCCGCGTCTTCAACGCGCTTCTGCAGTCGTCCGCCGCCAAGCAGGCCGCGACGCAGAAGGCGATGAAGTCGGCCAGCGACAACGCCGACAAGCTCATCACCGACTACACCCGCCTGCGCAACAACGCTCGCCAGGCGGAGATCACGCAGCAGATCGCGGAGATCGTCGGCGGCGCCGACGCCCTCTCGTCGAGCAAATAGACCATCAGGAAAGAGACGATAATGACTTCCATCGCCACGGCTGACCAGCCGGCGACCGCGGTCGTCGGGCGCGTCGCACGCGTCAACGGTCCGGTTGTCGACATCGAGTTCCCGCACGACTCGATCCCCGACATCTACAACGCTCTGAAGACCACGATCGCCATCGGCGACGAGTCGACCGAGATCACCCTCGAGGTCGCCCAGCACCTCGGCGACGACCTGGTGCGCGCCATCGCCCTGAAGCCGACGGACGGCATCGTCCGCGGCCAGGAGGTCCGCGACACGGGCGAGGCCATCTCGGTGCCCGTCGGTGACATCACCAAGGGCAAGGTCTTCAACGTGATCGGCGAGGTCCTCAACGGCGAGCCCGGTGAGACCATCGAGGTCACGGAGCGCTGGCCGATCCACCGCAAGGCGCCGAACTTCGACCAGCTCGAGTCGAAGACCACCATGTTCGAGACCGGCATCAAGTCGATCGACCTCCTCACCCCGTATGTGCAGGGTGGAAAGATCGGTCTCTTCGGTGGTGCCGGTGTCGGCAAGACCGTCCTCATCCAGGAGATGATCCAGCGCGTCGCGCAGGACCACGGTGGTGTGTCGGTGTTCGCCGGTGTCGGTGAGCGCACCCGTGAGGGCAACGACCTCATCCACGAGATGGAGGAGGCGGGTGTCTTCGACAAGACGGCCCTCGTCTTCGGTCAGATGGACGAGCCGCCGGGGACGCGTCTGCGCGTCGCTCTGTCGGCCCTGACGATGGCGGAGTACTTCCGCGACGTGCAGAAGCAGGACGTGCTGCTCTTCATTGACAACATCTTCCGCTTCACGCAGGCCGGTTCCGAGGTGTCGACCCTTCTGGGCCGCATGCCTTCCGCCGTGGGCTACCAGCCGAACCTCGCCGACGAGATGGGCCTCCTGCAGGAGCGCATCACCTCGACGCGCGGTCACTCGATCACCTCGCTGCAGGCGATCTACGTGCCGGCCGACGACTACACCGACCCGGCTCCGGCCACGACCTTCGCGCACCTCGACGCGACGACCGAGCTCTCCCGTGAGATCGCGTCGAAGGGTCTGTACCCGGCCATCGACCCGCTGACCTCGACGTCGCGCATCATGGACCCCCGCTACTTGGGCGAGGACCACTACCGCGTCGCCACCACGGTCAAGCAGATCCTCCAGAAGAACAAGGAGCTGCAGGAGATCATCGCCATCCTCGGTGTCGACGAGCTCTCCGAGGAAGACAAGATCGTCGTGTCGCGTGCACGTCGCATCCAGCAGTTCCTCTCGCAGAACACCTACATGGCGAAGAAGTTCACGGGTGTAGAGGGCTCGACCGTGCCGCTGAAGGACACGATCGAGTCGTTCGACGCGATCACCCGCGGTGACTTCGACCACGTGGCCGAGCAGGCCTTCTTCAACGTCGGCGGCATCTCCGACGTCGAAGAGCAGTGGGCGAAGATCCAGAAGGAGAACGGCTGACCATGGCCCTGCACGTCAGCCTCGTCTCCGCCGACGCGGAGGTCTGGACGGGAGAAGCGAGCCTCGTGGTCGCGAAGACCGTCGAGGGCGAGATCGGCTTCATGTCCGGCCACGAGCCGGTGCTGGCCATCCTCGCCGAAGGCCAGGTCCGGATCACCCAGACCGACGGGTCGAAGGTGCTCGCCAACGCGCAGGACGGATTCCTCTCGATGGAGGGCAACGACCTGACGATTGTGGCAGGCAACGCCGCCCTGATCTCCTGACCAGCAACAATCATCGCATCCGCCTCGGCACCGTCTTCGGTGCCGAGGCGGACGCGTCTGTGCCCGCGGAGGCGCCATGAAGATCCTGCTCCCGCCCTCGGAGACCAAGCGCCCGGGTGGTGCCGGTGCGCCACTCGACCTCGACCGTCTCGCCCTTCCTGCACTGCGCGACCGGCGTCGGGCGGTGGCCGACGCCCTCGTCGGGCTCGCGGGCGACCCGACCCTCGCACAGCGCGTCCTCAAGCTCAGCGACAAGCAGGCGGGAGACATCGCTCACAATCGCGAGCTGCTGACCGCTCCGACGATGCCGGCCGTCGACCGCTACACAGGAGTGCTGTACGACGCGCTCGACGCGACCTCGCTGTCGTCCGCGTCGCGGCGCTGGCTCGCCGGCCACGTGTGGATCCACTCGGCGCCTCTCGGACCTGTCGGCGCCCTCGACGGCATCCCGGCCTATCGTCTCGCGGCCGGGACCTCGCTGCCCGGCATCCCACCGCTGCGGCGGCACTGGGCGGAGGCGACCAGCGCGGCGATCGCGAGCGAGGAGCCGGACTTCGTGCTCGACCTGCGCAGTGAGGCGTACGTCGCCCTCGGTCCGATCCCGGCGGACGTCGACTCATCCTACGTGCGGGTCGTGACGGAGCACGGCAAGGCTCTGAACCACTTCAACAAGAAGTCGAAGGGGATGCTCGTGCGCGCCCTCGCGGAGGATCGTCCGCGCATCGCGTCGCTGCGCGCGCTCCGCACCTGGGCGGAGTCGCGGGGTGTCGTTCTGCGCGACTCGTCGGAGCGGGCGACACTGGAGCTCGTCGTCGCGGAATGACGCGTACGGACACGTGGGGATTTCTCCCCGCGTGTGTCGTTGCCCGCAATATCGGCGCACCGATATGGTGGGTGACGCGGCGCGGCCAGCGCCCCCATCAGTCCCATTTCGGAGGGGATCATGTACGACGATTACTATTACGGGCCAGGTGCCGCTGCCGTCTTCGGCATCGTGGCGCTCGTAGGCTTCCTCATCGCGATCGTGGGCTACGTCCTCGTCGCCTTCTTCCTGATGAAGATCTTCGACAAGGCCGGCGTGCAGGGCAAGTGGCGCGCCTGGGTGCCGGTGTACAACTACATGGTCTTCGCGAAGCTCGGAGACCTGTCGCCGTGGGTCGTCCTCATCGCGATCGGCCTCTCGCTCATCCCGTACCTCAACTTCCTCACGGGTATCGCACTCGCCGTGGTCCTCGCACTCGCGGCCTGGCGCATCGGCCTCAAGCTGCAGAAGGACGCCGTCTGGGTGATTCTCTGGGTGCTCCTCGGCATCGTGTGGCTCGGCATCAACGCGTTCGACAAGTCGCGCTGGAACCCGAACATCGCTCCGGCTCCGTGGGCGGGCAACGGCTTCTTCGCCGACAAGACGGTGTGGGACGGTGTGCCCACGCAGCCGAGCGCGGTGGCAGGTCCCGGCTACGGCCAGCCGCAGCAGGGCTACGGCCAGCCGCAGCAGGGTTACGGTCAGCCGCAGCAGGGTTACGCCCCGCCGACCCAGCCCGGCTACGCTCCGCCGCAGCAGCCGGGTTACACCCCGCCCGCGCAGCCCGGCTACGCCCCTCCCGCAGCGCCGTCGAACCCCGACGTGCCGCCGGCACCGCCGTCCGCTCCGCCCGCTGCGCCGCAGGTGCCGCCGGCTCCGCCGACCGCTCCGCCGGCTGCGCCCCCGGCTCCGCCGACCAACCCCACTCAGCCGCCGGCCTGACCCGGCGCCGCAGTGCACGAAGAGCCTCCGACCCCGGTCGGAGGCTCTTCCGCGTTCCAGGAGTGGCATGCGGGCCGGTGGGAGACGATAGCGTGGAGGCATGCTCACGTCGCAGCGCCGTGTCGGCGCTTCCGGACTCCTCGTGTCGTCGACCGGCCTCGGATGCAACAACTTCGGCCGAGCAGGCACCGCCACCGAGACGCTCGACGGAACCCGCTACGTCATCGATGCCGCCATCGACAACGGCATCACCTTCCTCGACACCGCCGACATGTACGGGGCGGTGCCCGGTTCCAGCGAATCGCTGATGGGGGAGGCGCTCGACGGCCGCCGGGATCGCGTCGTCCTCGCCACCAAGTTCGGGCACGAGCGCGACATGGGCTATGACTTCCCTGCGGGACGGGGGTCCCGTCGCTACGTGCGACGTGCGGTCGAGGAATCGCTCCGGCGGCTGCGGACCGACTGGATCGACCTGTACCAGCTCCATCTGCCGGATCCGGAGACCCCGATCGCCGAGACGCTCGACGCCCTCGACGAGCTCGTGCGCGAGGGCAAGATCCGGTACTACGGGCACTCGAATTTCAGCGGATGGCAGATCGCCGAGGCCGAGTTCGTCTCGCGCGACCGCCACGGCGGCCGATTCGTCTCGGCGCAGAACCACTACTCGCTCCTCGCCCGGGCGGCGGAGCGGGAGGTCCTTCCCGCCGTCGAACGCTACGGACTCGGGTTCTTCCCCTACTTCCCGCTGCACAACGGCCTGCTCACCGGCAAGTTCTCCCGTGACGGGGGTCCGGAGTCGAGCCGGATCATGTCGACGCGACGCCACGTGTGGGAACGGGCTCCTTGGGACGCGCTCGATGCGCTCCGCTCCTTCTGCGATGTCCGCGGCATCACGATGGTGCAGGCCGCCTTCGGCTGGCTCCTCGCCGATCAGCGCATCTCGAGCGTGATCGCGGGCGCGACGTCGGTGGAGCAGGTCGAAGCGAATGCGCAGGCCGGGGATGCCTGGCGTCCCGACGAGGACGAACTGGCTGAGATCGACGCGCTCTTCCCGCTTCCCGAGGACCCCGGGGCGCGCGTGTGAGCGGGGCGGAGTCCACTACGATGTGTGAGTACCCTGGGGCCGCCCGACCCAGAGGCATTTCGGAGGCGACGAGTGGCTGAGACGACGACGAGGACGCACAGCGTCACGGTTTCGCGGCACCCTCTGGTGGTGTCGTGGGCCGGCGTCACCGATGTCGGGCGCCGCCGCGAGACGAACCAGGACGCCTTCTTCGCGGAGTATCCGCTGTTCATCGTCGCGGACGGCATGGGCGGACACGCGGGCGGCGAGATCGCCAGCCAGAGCACGGTCAAGCGCCTCGAGGCGATGGTGACCGAAGGTCCCGTGCAGCGCGGCGAGATCGAGCGCGCGTTGGAGCTGGCCGTCGGCGACATCGCCGACCACCCCGAGGCCACGGACGAGGGGACGGGAACGACGCTGACCGGCGTCTTCCTCGAGCTCGACGGCGACGAGCCGCGCTGGGTCGCGCTGAACATCGGCGATTCTCGCGTATACCTGCTGCGCGACGACCGGCTGATCCAGGTGACGACCGATCACTCGGTCGTGCAAGAGCTGATCGCCTCCGGCAAGATCAGCCCCGAAGAAGCAGAGGGCCACCCGTACAGCAATGTCATCACGCGCGCGGTGGGCGCGAGCGAGCTCACGCCGCCCGACTATGTCACGCTCGACGTCCGGGCCGGCGACCGCTTCGTGATCTGTTCCGACGGCCTCACCAAAGAGCTCACCGACTACGGCATCCAGCACTTCCTCCGGGAGAACGCCGACCCGGCCGCCGCGGTCGACGCGATGCTGAACGCCGCACTCGAGAACGGCGGGCGGGACAACGTGACGCTCGTCATCGTCCAGGTCGACGACGACTCCTCCTCCACGGAATCGGATATCGCCGAATAACCCGCTGGCCCCTGTGGACAGCGCCGGATCCGCGCACCGCGGGGTGTCCACTGGGGTGATGGACTCACTGCCCATCACGCTTCCCGCGTCGCCGACGCCCCCGCCCCCGCAGCCGATCCCTTTCCTGGCCGCGCTGATCCCCGTCGCGGCCGGTGTCGTGCTGTGGCTCGTGACCGGATCGGTCTACTCCCTGTGCTTCGCCGCCCTGGGCCCGCTCATGATCGGCGCCTCGCTCATCGACGGTCGACGGTCGCGGCGCAAGGCGATCGCGCTGGCCGAGGCGGAATCGGAGGCCGCGTGGGAGCGCGCGGAGACAGAGCTCGCCGCACGGCAGGCCGAGGAGCGCTCAGGGCGGTGGCATCGGGAGCCGGACGTCGCCACGGCACTGCTCACGCCGCCCCTCCGTTCCTCGGCGACGGTCGACGCGGGCACCACGATCGTCGTGGGCGCCGGCGCTCGCCCCAGCCCGCTCCGAGCCACGGGCGACGACGGGGAGCGCGCCAGGGAGTTCCGCCGCCGATGCGCCGTGATCGATCGTGTACCGGTCTCCGTGCCGCTCGGAGGAGGCGTCGCGGTACGCGGCGATCGCGTCGCCGGTGCCGCCGTGGTCCGTGCGCTCGTGGTGCAGCTCTGCCTGCGATTCGGCACCGCGCAGCTCGCGGTGGTCGGCGACGGCGCCGCCTCGGCGGGTCTCGCGACGTTGCCGCAGGCGACGGTGGCGAGGCGCAGCGCCTTCCGCCTCGGGGTCAGTGCGCCGGAGCACGGACGCCCGGACGCGGATGCCGCGGTCTGGATGCTCGCTCCCGACGCACCGGTGCCGGAGGGAGTGGGAGCCGTCATCGACCTCGCCGTCTCTGGGCGGGCCTCGGTCCGCACGTCGGAGGGCGTCGTGGAGGTGGATCCGGAGTACCTGTCCGCGGAGCAGACCGCGGCGATCGGCGTCTCCCTCCCGGTCGACGATGCGCCGGACGATGAGGTGCCGCGGTCGGCGCGGTTCGCCGATCTCGTGCAGGGGCGCGGGTCTCGCGGGCTCCCGGCGACGGTGGGGCGCGACGGACGCGGCGACGTGGTCGTCGACATCGTCGAGCACGGCCCGCACGCGATCGTCACCGGAACGACCGGAGCGGGCAAGAGCGAGCTCCTTGCCACCTGGGTCACGGCCATCGCCGCGCACCACGGACCGGACGACGTCGTCTTCGTGCTCGCCGACTTCAAAGGAGGCACGGCGTTCGACGCATTGCGGCCGCTGCGTCAGGTCGCCGCAGTGATCACCGATCTCGACGGGGCGGGCGCGGTGCGCGGCGTCACCAGCCTCACTGCCGAGCTCCGTCGACGCGAGGAAGTCCTGGCTCGCGCCGGCGTACGGGACATCCGCGAAGCGGAGATGCCTCGGCTCGTCATCGTGATCGACGAGTTCGCCGCGCTGCTGCAGGAGCATCCCGAACTCGGCGCCGTCTTCACCGATATCGCCGCTCGGGGCCGCGCTCTGGGGATGCACCTCATCCTGGGCACCCAGCGCGCCACGGGGGTCGTCCGCGACGCGCTGGCGGCGAACTGCCCGCTGCGCGTGAGCCTGCGCGTCGGCGACGCGGCCGACAGCCGAGCCGTGATCGGGACCGACGACGCGGCCCGCATCACGGGAGGGCCCGAATCGCGCGGGCTCGCCTTCGTGCGGCGACCGAGCGATGATTCCCCGGCCGCTCTGCGCATCGCGCTGACGTCGCGGGAGGACATCGCGCACGCGGCGGGCGTGTGGCGGACCTCGCCGACTCCCGTCAGCCCGTGGCTCCCTGAGCTTCCGGCGATGCTCCCGCTGGCCGATCTCGACGCGGATGCAGAGGCGGGTGCGATCGTGCTGGGCCGTGCGGACGACCCTGCGAACCAGCGTCAGCCCCTGGACCTGCTGCGCCCCGGAGAGGAGCGGGGGATCGCCGTCGTCGGGCAGAGCGGCTCGGGGCGGACGACAGCGCTGCGCACACTCGCCCGGCAACGCGAGGACGCGTTCCGGATACCCGCCGATCCCGAGTCGGCGTGGGACACCGTGATCGGCCTGGTCGAACATCCGTCTCCGCGTCCGTCGTTGATCCTCTGCGACGACATCGATGCGCTGCTCGGTGCACTGCCGTCCGAGTACGCGGTCGCGTTCGTCCAGGCCTGGGAGCGCCTGCTCCGCGGTGAGGCCGCAGCGACCGTCGTGATGAGCGCCTCACGATGGGGAGGCCCGGCGACCCGCCTCCTGGAACTGCTGCCGCGCCGCGCGGTGCTCCCGCTGCCGAGTCGCGCCGAGCACGCGGCGGCGGGCGGCGATCCGTCGGCATTCGTGCGCGATGCTCCCCCCGGGCGCGCTCGTATCGACGGTCGAGAGGTGCAGCTGGCCTGGACCCCCGAACAGGCCGTCCCTGCGCCGTCGCGACGCGCGGCGCGGGGCGCGCGCCTGGGCGCCGTCCCGGTCGCTGACCGCGATCGTCACCGGCGGCGCGGCATCGGTCGTCGACGCCCTCCAGCGGGCGCACCCCGCCTGGGCGGTCACGAGAGCCGACGACAGTCCTTCCATCACGACACCCGGGGTCGAGTCCGTCCCGCGGATCCTGGTCGACGAACCAGACGTCTGGCAGCGTCAGCGGATGCTCTGGCAACGGGTGCGCGAGGACGGAGAAGTGCTCGTGCGGGCGGAGAACGCGCCCGAGCTGCGCCATCTCGTCGGTGTGCGTGACCTGCCGCCCTACGCTCGGCTCCATGCCGGGCGCGTGTGGTCGGTCATCGGGGCCGAGCGACCGAGGCGGTTCGTTCTCGATGGTCTCGTCTCGTGACAGCGCTGCGGGTGGACGTGACCGGAGTGCTGGGGCTGGCTCTGCTGTCAGAGCCCGGCGGCCACGCGGATCGCGCCCACCTCGACGCCGCCACCGAGGACGCCCAACGACAGTGCGGCGATGAGCTTGGTCAGATCCTCGTCCGTCAGGGCGCCGGCTCGCTGCAGCAGCGTGGCTGCCACGAGAGTCGATGCACGCGCCGACCCGTCGAGCATCTTCAAAGCGACCGTGGTGTTGTCCGGCGCGACCATCACCATGACGCCCTCCGCGCCGCCCTTCGTGAAGACGCCGAGCGTCTCGATCGCGATCGTGTCCGGTCGTCCCGGACCCTCGATCGTCCAGGGGTGCTCGCGCACCGCGCGCACGAGCGATCCCGCGACGCGGTGCAGCGCGAACGGGGAGCGATCCGAGGCGCTCCCGATGCGGTGGATGGCGCGAGCCAGACCCGTGAGGGTGAGCGCGTGCACCGGCGCACCGCATCCGTCGATCGAGGTGTGCGCGATCTTCTCGCCCGTGAGACGCTCGACCACCTCGCGGATGTGCATCTGCAGCGGGTGCGACGGGTCGAGGTACCCCTTCGTGGGCCACCCCGTGGCGACGCAGGCCCGCAGCATGGCCGCGTGCTTGCCCGAACAGTTCATGCGGATGCGCGCCTGCTGGTCGTGCTCGCGTACCATCGCATCACGCGTGGCCGTGTCCGTCGGCCAGGCGACGGGGCACTCCAGGTCGTCCTCGGTGAGACCGCCCTCGGTGAGGATGTCCCGCACCACTGCCGCATGACGGTCTGTGCCGACGTGGCTCGCCGTCGACAGGGCGAGCTGCTCGCCCTCGAGGACGGCGCCCGCCGTGATGCATGCGACGGCCTGCAGCGGCTTGAGGCTCGATCGGGGGAGGATCAGCGCGTCCGCGTCGCCGTACCGGGCGACGACCTCGCCGTCGGGGGAGAGCACGACTGCCGCCCCCGCATGGCGGGACTCGACGAATCCACTGCGCTCGACGACGGCTAGTTCCACGGAATCCTGAACGGTGAGAGTCTCGGGCACCAGTCAAGGATATCGTCGCCGCATCGCCGGTCCCGTCACCCGATCGCCCGCCCCGTCACCCGACGGAGCCCGGTGTCCGCGGCTGCTGGCAGACTGAGGCCATGGCAGAACGATCCGCGGCTCTCGGCGAGCACCGCTACGCACTCACCTCCACCTGGACCGGGAACACGGGGACAGGGACCAGCGGCTATCGCGACTACCGACGCGACGTCACGCTCGAGGTCGCGGGCAAGCCGGACATCCTCGCGTCCTCGGACAAGCCGTTCCGGGGCGACACGTCGCGATGGAATCCCGAGGATCTCCTGCTCGCCTCGCTGTCCGAGTGCCATCTGCTGTCCTACCTGCACGCGTGCGTCACCGCAGGAGTCGTCGTCGTGTCGTATCGCGATACGGCAGCGGGCCTGATGCGGGAGAACGGCGCGGGAGGCGGTGCATTCGTCGAGGTGATGCTGCGCCCCGAGGTGGTCGTGGCCGATGCGTCGATGATCGAGGCAGCCGAGCGGGCGCACGCTCAGGCCAGGGAGTGGTGCTTCATCGCGAACTCGATGAACTTCCCCGTCCGGCACGAGGCCGTCGTCACCGCCGCAGCATCCTGAGACGCACCGATGGTGCGCTGACCGCGGGCGCCGACGTCAGCGACGCTCGTGGGGGAGCACCTGCTTGATCTTCTCGATCGTGTTCTGGGCCGGAGCCTCGTTGTAGGCACCGGCGAGTTCCTGACCGGAGAGCGCGTGGATCGCGGCCATGATCTCGTCGGTCGCGAGGCGGCGAGCCCGGCCGCTGGAGGCGGGACCGTGCGGCGAGAGGTCGAGCGGAGCGCCGAAGCGCACAGTGATCCGCTCCTTGAGAGTGGGCAGCTTGGCGCCGACGGGCATGACCTTGTCCGTGCCGATCAACCCGACGGGGACGACGGGAGCGCCGGTCTGGAGGGCGAGGAACGCGACGCCCGTCCGTCCCTTGTACAGGCGGCCGTCCGTCGAGCGGGTGCCCTCGGGGTACAGCGCGACGGCGAGGCCGTCGTCGAGCAGCTGGCGCTGCAGATCGAGTGCGTCGAGGGCGGCCTGTCCGGCGCCGCGTCGGACCGGGATCGCGCCGATCGACTCGAAGAAGGTCTTGCTGAGCCACCCCTTCAGCCCCGTCCCCTCGAAGTAGCTGGACTTCGCGAGGAAGTGCACAGGGCGCGGTGCGGCGACGGGGATCGCGATCGAGTCGATGAACGACAGATGGTTGCTCGCGAAGATGACGGCACCCGTGCGCGGCACGTTCTCGCGGCCCTCGATGCGAGGACGGTAGACGACGCGGGCGAGGGGACTGATCAGGCTGCGTCCGAGAGCGTAGGTGAAGCCCGCGTGGCGGGGTTGCTCCGACTCCGCGGGCGAGGAATCGGGCTCGACGGACTGCTCTGACGTCATCAGAGCAGGTTACCTCCGGATCCATGCCCCGGTGGGAATGAAGCCCGCGACGCGCGCCTCCCAGCGCGGACAAAGGGCCATGGGGCATGATGAGGTGTCCCGCCCGCGATCTCGAGGTCTCACTGTGCGCAAGCGTCCGCTCATCGTCCTGTCCACCGTCGCCGCGGCGACCCTGCTCCTCGCAGGCTGCGCCGGCAACGCGGAGCCCGACTCCACCGCGGACCCGACGTCCGCACCTGACAGCTCGTGTCTCGCAGACCTCGCCTCCGGCGCAGGCTCCGATGCGATCACGGTCGAAGGGTCGGGCGCCGACGCGAAGGTCACCGTGCCCTCCGGCACGGATTTCACGAAAGCCGAGCGGACGGTCATCTCCGAGGGCGACGGCGATGAGGTGCACCCCGGCGACCTCGTGTCGCTGCGGTACCAGCTCGTCGACGCCACGACAAACGAGGTGCTCAGCACCTCCGAGCGCGGCCCCGACGGCGTCCTCGGCGCTCTTCTGGCCGTGCAGCAGCCGCAGCAGATGGTCGACCCCACGCAGTCGACCGTCTTCACGGTCGCAGCGGAGTGCCTGCCTGTCGGGTCGAGCGTGGTGCTGACCCTGCCCGCGACTCAGCAGGGCGGAAACCCGAGCGTCCTCTACGTCGAGACGATCGACGAGCTCCCGACCGTGGCGTCCGGCGCCGACCAGGAGCCCACCGAGGGCTTCCCGACCGTCGAGCTCGACGATTCCGGTGCACCGAGCATCACGATCCCCGACGGCGATGCGCCGACCGAGACGGAGGTCGCCGTGCTGAAGAAGGGCGACGGTGCTGTCGTCGCCGAGGGCGACCTCGTCACCGTCCAGTACCGCGGCGTGAAGTGGTCGGACGGCAGCGAGTTCGACTCCAGCTGGAGCCGTGACGCGGAGCCCGCCCAGTTCCCGACGACCGGCGTCGTGACCGGCTTCAAGATGGCTCTGGAGGGCCAGACGGTCGGTTCCCAGGTCGTCGTGGCCATGCCTCCGAAGGACGGCTACGGCGCGTCCGAGGGCAACGCGCTGCAGAACGAGACTCTCGTCTTCGTCGTCGACATCCTCGCGACGACCCCGCTCGAGCAGGCTCCGTAACCACGGGGCAGGCCGAGGAGGTGCCATAGGCTGGCTCCATGCGTCGCATCATCGTCCTCGGCTCCACCGGCTCCATCGGCACGCAGGCGCTCGACGTCATCCGAGCCAATCCGCGACGCTTCGAGCTGGTCGGTCTGGCCGCGGGGTCGAACGCCGAGTTGATGGCCGAGCAGGCGGCGAGTTTCCAGGTCGAGGACACGGCTCTCGGAGCTGTGGAGGCCGAGCAGCTCGTACGCGACGTCGAGGCAGACGTGGTTCTCAACGCGATCACGGGCTCGATCGGACTCGGCTCCACCCTCGCGGCGCTCGAAGCCGGGCGCACGTTGGCTCTCGCGAACAAGGAGTCGCTGATCGTGGGCGGGGAACTCGTGCTCGCCGCCGCCGAGCGCGACCAGATCGTCCCTGTCGACTCCGAGCACTCCGCGATCGCGCAGGCCCTTCGCAGCGGTACGCACGACGAGGTGCGGCGACTCGTCGTCACGGCATCCGGCGGTCCCTTCCGCGGACGCTCGCGCGCGGAGATGACGGAGGTCACGCCGCAGGAGGCCCTGGCGCACCCCACGTGGGACATGGGCCGGATGGTGACGACGAACTCCGCCACGCTCGTGAACAAGGGCCTCGAGGTCATCGAGGCGCATCTCCTCTTCGACATCGCGTACGACGACATCGAGGTCGTCGTGCACCCGCAGTCGATCGTGCACTCGATGGTGGAGTTCGTCGACGGGTCGACGATCGCCCAGGCGTCGCCGCCCGACATGCGGCTGCCGATCTCGCTGGGTCTCGACTGGCCGAATCGGGTCGGCGGCGTCGGCCGACCTCTCGACTGGACGAAGGCAGCGTCCTGGACCTTCGAGCCCCTCGACGACGCAGCCTTCCCCTCGGTCGATCTGGCGAAGGCGGTGGGTCGCGCCGGCGCGACCTTCCCCGCCGTCTACAACGCGGCGAACGAGCAGGCGGTCACGGCGTTCCACGAGGGACGATCGACGTTCCTGGGCATCGTCGACACGATCGCCCGCGTCGTCGACGCTCACGAGCCGCCGTCGTCGCTCACCGTCGAGTCGCTGGCCGAGGCGGAGTCCTGGGCGCGCCGTACCGCCGACGCGCTGATCGCCCGCGCCTGACCGTCCGGCCTCAGCGCGAGGTCAGTCCTCAGCGGGGTACGGCACCGGCCACGCGGAATCCGGCACGGGCCAGCCGGCGGCCTTGAGGGCGCGCCGTGCGAGCTCACGGGCGGAGTACGGGGTTCGGACCCCGCGGATGTCGCGGTAGTCCTGGTGCCCCGGTCCTGCCCAGAGGATCGCGTCGCCGTCGCCGACCATCGCCACGGCGGCTTCGATCGCGCGCTCGGGCGGCGAGTACTCGTGGATCTCGGCATCCGGTCGTGCCGCACGCGCTCCCGCGACGAGGGTCGCCCGGATGGAGTCGGGGTCCTCGAAACGCGGATGGTGATCGGTCACGACGAGGATGTCGCTGCCTTCGACGGCGGTGCGGGCCATGTCGTAGCGCTTGCTCGCGTCACGGTCGCCGTCGGCGCCGAACAGCATCAGCACCGTGCCCGGAGTGACACGTCGCACGGCGGCGAGTGTCTTCTCGAACGCGTCAGGCGAGTGTCCGAAGTCGACGAACACGGCTGGACCGCGTTCGCCGGAGACGAGTTGGGTGCGTCCGGGAAGATGCGCCCGGATGCCTCCGTCGCGATCGAGAGCGGCGATGATGCGATCCCAGGCGTATCCGCCCTCGAGCAGCATCACGATCGCCAGGGCGGCGTTCGCCGCCATGTGCGGACCGATGACCGGCACCGTCGTCGTGAGGGTGCCCGCCGGGCCCGTCATCGTGAACGTCGTGCCGGAGGCGCGCTCATCGTCGACGGAGACGACCCAGTCGGCGCGGGCCGACGAGGAGGGGTCCGCGGCGATCGCCGGGGTTCCGACCGTGACGACGGGGATCTCCGCACGCTCGACGACCGTGGCTCCCGACGGGGAGTCGACGCAGACGACCCCGCGCACAGCCCGGTCGGGACGGAAGAGCGGCAGCTTCGCCTCGAAGTACTCCTCCATGTCGGCGTAGTCGTCGAGGTGGTCGTGGCTGAGATTGGTGAACCCGGCGACGTCGAAGCGGATGCCGTCGACGCGGTGCCGCGACAGCGCCTGGGCGCTGACCTCGACGGCGACGGCCTCGACGTCGCGTTCGCGCATGAGCGCCAGGAGAGCGTGCATCTCGGATGCCTCGGGCGTGGTGAGGCGCGACACGATGACCTCGCCGGCGATGTGCCGCTCAGCGGTCGACGACAGGCCCGTGACCACACCGAGCTGGTCGAGGATGCCTTCGAGCAGGTGGGAGACGCTCGTCTTGCCGTTGGTGCCCGTGGTGCCGAAGAGGAGGGGCAGTGGGTCGCCGGCGCCGGTGCCGTAGACCCAGGCGCTGAGATCGCCGAGGATGCCGCGCGGGTCCGAGACCACGAGCACGGGCAGACCGGCGGATGCCGAGATCTCGGCGCCGGCCGCGTCGGTGATGATCGCGACAGCGCCCTTCTCGGCGGCGGTCTCGGCGAACTCGGCGCCATGACGGTTCACACCTCGGATCGCGACGAAGGCTTCGCCGGCGCGGAGGTCGGCGGTGGCCAGGGTGATCCCGGTCAGGGTCACGCCGTCGGTGTCGCCATGCACCTCCTCGGCGAAACGAGAGGCGAGTTCGGACAGCTCGCGCCGGGGCGGGTTCGCGGGGCGGAGCACGGGAGGCAGGCTCGGTTGTTGTTCAATCGACATGTCGCGTCCATGATCTCACGGCTCGCACGCCGAGCCCGGGTGCGGCGCGGTGGCCGACGTCGCGGTGCGACCCCTCCGGACGCATCCGGAGGGATCGCATCGGACGATCAGGCCTTGCGGCGGTATGCCATCACCGACACGACGAGGGCGGCGAGCCCCGCCACGAGACCGGCAGATCCGAGCACGACGGGGGTCGGGTCGGCTGCGGCGTCGTCGTCGGAATCCGTCTCGGCGTTCACTGCGCCGGTCGCCGTGCCGTGCTCGGCGTGATCGCCGCTCGCGGCCGCCACGTGCACGACGGGTGCAGGCGCGTCCAGGCTGTGCGGGTCCTCGCCGTCCTCCGCGAGCTGCGTCCACTCCGTGCTGCCCGTCTCGCAGGTCTGCACCACAGGGAAGGCGAGCGTCTCCGGGGTGTCCTCGTCGAGGCCGATCCCCATGCTCACGGCTCCGCGGAGACCGTTCGGCACGGGCGTGACCGCCGTGTACGTGACGGCGCTCACGAGGCCGTCGTCTCCGCGTTCGACGTCGATGGACCAGTCGCTGTCGACGGTCGGAGCGACCGAGGCGAGCCCGTCGGGCATCGTGATCCGCAGTGACGTCGTGGGCGACTCCTCGCAGCCGTGGGAGAACGCGAAAGTGAGCACGCCGTGGTCTCCCGCGGCCAACTCGTCGGGACTGACGGTGACGTGCGCGCTCGCCATGGCGGGCACGGCGATCGCGAGAAGCGCCCCGGTGACGGCACCGGCGGCGAGCGTGCGCCGTGGCAACCGGCGACGGGGCACGGATGAACGATCGGCGGATGAATGGCTGGCGGACGACGACGACGTGAAGAGGGATGAACGCATGGTGGTACTCCTGATTGCTCGAATGCGGGGCGCGACGGATGCGCGCCGACCCGCGGAAGAAGACGCCTCGGCGCGAGCGAGACGAAGGGAGGGGAGATCAGGCGTTCAGCGGTGGGCCACGGCGGGAGAGGGGCCGCAGTACGGCATCGGCGAGAACGAACCGCGCGGTCACGATCGGACGCGCGGGCGAGCGGTGGGCTGCCGGGGTCGACATCGCGGCGAGCCGAAGACGCGCGAGCATCCACGACGCCACACGGCGCACGACGGCCTCACCGCGCCAGAGCAAAGCGGTGGTGAGCGCCGCCGCGACCACGTGCGCGGCGATCATCAGTGCATCGGGTGCACCGACCGCGGCGACAGGACCCAGCGACGCGAGATCCAGATGGTGTGCATGGCCCAGCACGGCCGCGTCGGCGGTCGGCGCACCGAGCGCTTGGAAGACGGAATGGAACACCACCTGGCTCACGACGACCGTCGCGGTGAGTCGCGTCAGCGAGGGACGGATGCCGACCACCAGCGCCGCGGCGGACACGAGCAGCGCGGCGACGGAGAGGATGAGCAGCGGATGCGGTGCCGCACCGCCGGCCACCGTGTGCGAGACGGCCGCCAGGAGCGTGGCGACCGAGGTCGCGAAGGCAGCGCGCAGGAGTCGGAGCTGCCGGGTGGTCACGCAACAACCCTAACCGGATACCGTGCCTGCGCCGTCGGCACGGTCAGGAGGTATGTGGGCGGATTCCTAGGCGGGCGGCAGTAGCGTGGGGGAGTGGAAGCACTGCTCTATCTGGCCGGCATCGTGTTCATGCTGATCGGCCTCGGGCTGTCGATCGGCCTGCACGAGATCGGACACCTCGTTCCGGCGAAGCTGTTCGGCGTGCGCGTGGGCCAGTACATGATCGGCTTCGGCCCCCGTCTGTGGTCCAAGCGGATCGGCGAGACGGAGTACGGCTTCAAGCTGCTCCCGCTCGGCGGATTCATCTCGATGTCCGGCATGTATCCGGCATCCAGCACCGCCGGCCCCGCCAAGGGAGTCTTCCGCGCACTGGTGCAGGACGCCCGCTCTGCCAACGACGAGACCATCGCCGAGGGAGCCGAGGACCGCGTCTTCTACCGGCTGCCGGTGTGGAAGCGCGTGATCGTCATGCTCGGCGGTCCGCTCATGAACCTCCTGCTCGCGGTCGTCATCTTCACGGTCCTCGTCGCCGGCATCGGCGTGCAGCAGGGCACGACGACCATCGCCTCGGTCAACCAGTGCGTCCTGCCCGCGGGATCCACCGCGACCGAGTGCGCGCCCGGTGACCCGGCGACCCCGGCCGCCGAGGCGGGCATCAAGCCGGGCGATGTGCTCGTCTCGATCGACGGCCGAGCCGTCTCGACGTTCGCTGAGGCGACCGCGATCGTGCAGGGCGCTCCCGGGGAGACCCTCGAGCTCGTCGTGCGCCGCGACGGTGCGGACAAGACGCTGAGCATCACACCCGTCGAGGCGGAGCGCACACTGACCGACGCCAGCGGTCAGCCCCTGCTCGACGACGACGGACAGCCCGTGATCAAGGAGGTCGGCTACGTCGGAATGGCCGCCCAGATGGGGTTCGTGCAGCAGCCGCTCATCGCCGGTCCCGAGATGGCCGGCGACACGGTCGCGCGCGTCGGTTCGCTGATCCTCACCCTTCCGGTGCGGCTGTGGGACGTGGGCGTCTCGCTCGTGACCGGTGGCGAACGCGACCCCAACGGCCCGCTGAGCGTGGTCGGAGTCGGTCGGCTGGCCGGGGAGGTGGCTGCGACGGACGCACCGATCCTGAACCGCTTCTCGGTGCTGCTCGGCCTGCTGGGCTCGCTGAACGTCGCCCTGTTCGTCTTCAATCTGATCCCGCTGCTCCCGCTCGACGGCGGTCACATCGTGGTCGCGCTGTGGGACGGCATCCGTCGGGCCTGGGCCCGCCTCTTCCGCCGACCCCCGCCCGCCCCCGTGGACGCGACACGGCTCGTGCCGCTCACGGTGGTCGTCGCGACACTCCTGATCGCCATGGGCGCGCTGCTGCTCGTGGCCGACCTCTTCAACCCGGTGAAGCTGCTCGGCGGCTGAGCGCAGACGCGCCGTCGTCAGGCGACGGCGTGCTCGACCAGGCGATGCAGCGTGCGGATACCGTCACGCGACAGGATCGACTCGAGGTGCCCCTGCACCGACGCGAAGCCGTCGCCGCGCAGCGCGTAGACGTCGCCGCTCTGCGGATCGGCCGAGACCTCGGCACCCGCCACGGAGGTCGTCGCGGGCTGCACGCGCGCCGTGAAGGTGTTGTAGAACCCGATCGACGCATCCTCTCCGAACACCGGGACGGACTTCTGCAGCCCCTGGTGCGGTGCAGCCAGCGGAGCGAGGTCGATGCCCAGGCGATCGGCGAGGATCTGGTGGCTCAGGCACACCGCCAGCAGCGGACGGTGCGCGTCGAGGCGGCGTGCGACCACCTCGCGCATCCGGGCGATGCGCGGGCTGTCGCCGTCGCGGGGGTCGCCCGGTCCCGGGCCGGCGACGACGAGGTCGGCGGCGTCGACGGCAGCATCGTCGACAGAGCTCCACGGCGCGATCGATACGTCGAGCCCGAGGTGCCGGAGCTGGTGGGCGAGCATCGTCGTGAAGCGGTCCTCGGCATCGACGACCAGGGCGCTGCGTCCGCTGAACGGACCGGTGAAGTCCTCGCCCTGCGGGTTCATCCAGAAGTCCGCGAGCCGCGCGTTGCGAGACGACAGCAGGGCGGCGATCGTCGGATCGTCGGCGAGTGCGCGTCTCTCGCCCGGCTCGTCCGCATCCTCGCGCGCCTCGGCGGCCGCGTCGCGATCGATCGCCCCGATCGCGCCGAGCACGCCCGCGGCCTTCCCGTGCGTCTCCGAGACCTCGCCGTGCGGGTCGGAGTGCCGCACGAGGGTCGCGCCGACCGGCACGCTCAGCGCTCCGTCCTGCACGTACACGGTGCGGATGAGGATGGGGGCGTCGAGGTCGTGACCGCCGTCGCCGTTCGGGGTGAAGAGAGCTGCGACCCCCGAGTAGTATCCGCGCGGTTTCGCCTCGTGGCGACGGATCACGGCGCAGGCGTTCTGCATCGGCGAACCGGTCACCGTCGGCGCGAACATCGTCTCGCGCAGGATGTCGCGGGGGTCGAGGCGGCTGCGCCCCCGCAGCATGTACTCGGTGTGCGTGAGCCGCGACATCTCCTTGAGGTGCGGGCCGGTGATACGCCCGCCGTCGGAGCAGACGGCGCTCATCATCTTGAGCTCCTCGTCCACCACCATGAACAGCTCCTCCGTCTCCTTCGTCGAGGAGAGGAAGTCGGTGAGCGTCTCACGGGTGGCGCCACCGGCGGGGTGGCGGAACGTGCCCGAGATCGGGTTCATGGTGACCACGCCCTCCCGCGCGACCACGTGCGCCTCGGGGCTGGCGCCGACCGCGATGCGGCCGGGTGTCACGACGGCGAACGTCCAGTACGCGCCGCGCTCGTGGGCGAGGAGGGCGCGGAACCATGTGAGCGCAGCGGTGCGATCGTCGACGTCGATCTCGGCGGTGTAGTCACGGCGGATGACGAAGTTGGCGCCCTCGCCGCGGCCGATCTCCTCGGCGATCACGGTCTTCACGATCTCGGCATAGCGTTCGTCGCTGATGTCGAAGCCGCCGTCGCGCAGCGGCACGGCCGCACTCGGCAGGGCCGACAGCACCTCGGCCGTGGGTAGGTGCACGTGCTCGTCGACGACGATGCACCGCAGCGGGGCTCCGTCGTCCTGCGCCACGAAGCCGCGCTCCCGCACCTGTCGGTAGGGGACGAGGGCGAAGATCTCGCGGGGGGTGCCGTCGATCGTGAGCGGGATGTCGGCCAGCAGGTCGACGTCGACGACCTGGCCGGTGAGCAGCTCGACGGTGTCAGCACCGTCGCGCGCGATCAGCACGAACGACGCCTCCGGGTCGGCGGTGAGCTCGGCGAGGCGGGTGAGGGTCATCGGGGTCTCCTGTGCGTGGCTCCGGCTCGGCTCAACGAAAAGACCGCCCCGGAGGCGGTCTGGATTCGTGGGAACGCGAACACACCGCCTAGGAGGCGGGCCACCAGGTGACGTTCGCGAGCATAGGGGCGAAACTACCACACCGGTGCGACCGCGCCGGGGCGGATGACGCCCGTGCGGCATCCAGCCCCCGTGCATCCAGGCGGCGTAGGCTGGGAGCGTGCCAGCAGTCAATCTCGGGATGCCGAAGGTCCCTGAAGTCCTCGCCCCTCGTCGCAAGTCGCGCCAGATCAAGGTGGGCAAGGTGCTCGTCGGCGGCGACGCCCCGGTGAGCGTCCAGTCGATGACCACCACGAAGACCACGGACATCAACGGAACTCTGCAGCAGATCGCCGAGCTCACGGCATCCGGTTGCGAGATCGTGCGTGTGGCCGTGCCGTCGCAGGACGACGCCGATGTGCTGCACATCATCGCGAAGAAGAGTCAGATCCCGGTCATCGCCGACATCCACTTCCAGCCGAAGTACGTCTTCCAGGCCATCGACGCCGGATGCGCCGCCGTGCGCGTCAACCCCGGCAACATCCGGAAGTTCGACGACCAGGTCGGCGAGATCGCCAAGGCCGCGAAGGATGCCGGTGTCTCGCTGCGCATCGGCGTCAACGCCGGATCGCTCGACCGACGTCTGCTCGAGAAGTACGGCAAGGCCACCCCCGAAGCGCTCGTCGAGAGCGCCGTCTGGGAGGCATCGCTGTTCGAGGAGCACGACTTCCACGACTTCAAGATCTCCGTGAAGCACAACGACCCGATCGTCATGGTGAAGGCCTACCGCCAGCTCGCCGAACGGGGCGACTGGCCGCTCCACCTCGGTGTCACCGAGGCGGGGCCCGCGTTCCAGGGCACGATCAAGAGCGCCACGGCCTTCGGCATCCTGCTGGGCGAGGGTATCGGAGACACCATCCGCGTCTCCCTGTCCGCGCCGCCCGCGGAAGAGGTCAAGGTGGGTCACCAGATCCTGCAGTCGCTGAACCTGCGGGAGCGCAAGCTCGAGATCGTGTCGTGCCCGTCGTGCGGCCGTGCCCAGGTCGACGTCTACACGCTCGCGGAAGACGTGACCGAGGGACTCAAGGACATGACCGTGCCGCTGCGCGTCGCCGTGATGGGCTGCGTCGTCAACGGGCCTGGTGAGGCGCGAGAGGCCGACCTCGGCGTCGCCTCCGGCAACGGCAAGGGACAGATCTTCGTCAAGGGCGAGGTCATCAAGACCGTGCCGGAGGCCGACATCGTCGCGACGCTCATCGAGGAGGCGAACCGCATCGCCGCCGAGATGGGTCCCGAGGCACCGCTCGGCACCGCGCAGGTCGTGACCGCGTGACAGCGGCCGTCCCCGCCACGCGAGTCTCATTCGCGGGCGGTGCGGTCGAGGGAGCCGGAACGGTTCTGCGCATCGAAGCCTCCTCCGCTGGCGCTGTGGTGATCGTCGACGAGACGCCGTTCCACCCGGTCGACCACACGTGGCCCGATCAGCCGGGCGACAGCGGCGAGATCAGGTTCGACGGCCGAGCCGTGCGTGTCACCGAAGCGGTGATGGCCGCGGTCTCCGACGAGGGTGTGTTCGCCCTCGGTACCGATATCCCGGTCAAGCGCGGCGTGGAGGGCTGGACGTGGCTTGTCGCACACCCCATCGAGGGTGATGCCCCTGACTGGCTCGTCGAAGGAGCGCGCGTCGAGCTCGTGGTCGACGAGGCGCGCCGCGCGGGGCTGAGCCGTGGTCACACGGCCTGCCACCTGGCGTCGCTCGCGCTCGACGGCGCGCTCGCAGACCTCTGGCGGAAAGATCCGGGGGAGGATGCTCTCGGCAGCCCGGATTTCGAGGGCAGAGCCAATCAGACGAGTCGCATCCGCGAAGACGGAGCCGTCGACGAGTACCGCCTCGGCAAGAGCCTGCGTCGCGCAGGCTTCGACACCGAGACCTTCGCCGCGACCATCGCGGAGCGGGAAGACGCGATCAACGCGCGCCTCGCCGAGTGGGTCGCGTCGGGAGCCGTGAGCCGCGTCGTCCCCGACGGACCGACGATCGTCGACCGGCGCACCTGGCATTGCGAGCTCCCCGAGGGGACCGCCGACATCCTCTGCGGAGGCACGCACACGGGGTCGCTCGACGAGTTCGCGCAGATCACCGTGTCGCTCGACCTCGCCGACCCGCAGCAGCTCGTGATGACGACCACGGTCATCGCCGCCTGAGTCTCAGCGCACGAACCCGTCCTGCGGCGAGGTGGTCCATCCGCCGAGCATACGTCAGAGCGCGAACTCGACGGAGCCGGTCGCGATGTCGGCGCTGATCACGCGGAGCCGGACGACGGCGCCGGCCACCGTGCCGGGCGGGATCGGTGAGGATGCGGTGACGGCCGGATCGGCGATCTGCACCGTGCCGCGCTCGCCCCGGGCCTCCACCACCGTCGCGTCGATCGTCGAGCCGACGAGCGGTGTCAGCAGCGCCGCTTCGACGCAGTTGACCGTCTGGGAGTCGAGCTTCGACGCACGCTGCCCTGACTCCTGCATGAGGTCCGGGATCCCGGCCAACGACTCCCGCACCCATGCCGGGACCTCCGATCCCTCGGAGACGGCCAGACAGATGACGAGCGACCAGCGGTCGACCAGCCGCCGAAGCGGAGCGGTGGCGTGCGCGTAGGGGGCGGCGATCGCGGCCTGCTCGGTCTCGGCCGGTACGGCTCCGTCGAACGTCACGTAGCCTGCGCCTCGGAACAGCGTCGCCGCCGCCTGGAGGACGGGCAGCGTGAGCGGATCGGCACGATCCAGGTCGCGCAGATAGTCGCCGTAGCGCCCCGTCGTCCACGGTCGTCCGAGTGCCTCCGTCTGCCGGCGGAAGGTCGCGAACGCCTGCTCGTCGGGCTGCGGCATCGTGCGCAGGATGCCGATCTTCGCGTCGAGCATGAAGGATGCCGCGGCCATGCCCGTCATAAGGGAGAGCTGCGCGTTCCACTCCTCGACGGGGAGCGGATGACGCCGTTCGATGGCGTAGCCGCCGTCGGGTGTGCGCACGACCTCCTCGTCGGGGAGGTTGAGGCTGGCACCCCCGCGAAGTCGCTCCTGCTCGATGCGCAGACCGCCGATCTCGGGCAGGAGCTCGGCGGGCCCGCCATCGCCGCGGTCGATCGCTGCCTGAGTCGTGGGGTAGTCGAGCTGGACGTGCGAGCGGATGAGCGCGCGCTCCAGTCGGAAACCCTCGACGAGTCCCTCCGAGCCGAGGTCGAAGGTCCAGACGAGTGCGGGACGATCCAGGTCGGGCAGGAGCGACGCGCGATTCTCGCTGAGCACCCGCGGGTGCAGCGGTATCGACCCGTCCGCGGCGTACAGGGTCTGACCTCGGCGGCGTGCCTCTGCGTCGACTGCGCCGCCCGGCTTCACGAACCCCGGGACGTCGGCGATCGCGTACCGCACCGCGTAGCCGGAGCCTCGACGCTCGAGATGGAAGGCCTGATCGAGGTCGCGAGATCCCTCGGGATCGAGCGTCGCGAAGGGGATGTCGCGCAGATCGAGTGCCGGCGTCGGCGCGGTCGCCGCTTCCGCCTCGGCGATGACCTCCTCGGGGAACTCCGCTGGCGCGTCGAGGGATTCCCGCAGGGCCGCCAGCGCCGAAGCGAGCTCGGTCTGCGCGGCGGAGGGGGCGACATGAGAGCGGCGCTGAGGCATGACCCCACCCTAGGCGGAGGCGAGGACATGCGATCCGCGGCGTGACGTGCGTCGTATCGGCCCCCGCGGACGCGTGGCGCGTTAGCGTGGGGACATGACCACTGCTGACAAGGCCAAGACCCTCATCGGACTCTACGAAGCCCCCGAGATCCTCCGCGTCGTGAACGTGTGGGACGTCGTCTCCGCGCGCGCCGTCGCCGCCCTGCCCGAGACCAAGGCGATCGCGACGGCCGGCCACGGCGTCGCCGCCTCCTTCGGCTATGAAGACGGCACCACTCCGCGCGAGGTGATGATCGACATGGTCGGGCGCATCGCCGCATCCGTCTCCGTTCCCGTCACGGCCGACCTCGACGACGGATACGAGGACGCGGGGGAGACCACCCGACTCGCGATCCAGGCCGGCGTGGTCGGCGCGAACGTCGAGGACCGCCTGAAGCCGTTCGACGAGTCCGTCGCGGTCGTTGAGTCCATCGTCAAGGCGGCGGAGGCCGAGGGCGTGCCGTTCGCGCTCAACGCCCGCACCGACGCCTTCGTGCGCGCAGGCCACCGTCCCGTCGCCGAGAGCGTCGCCGACGCGATCCAGCGCGGGAAGGCATTCCTGGACGCGGGTGCCACCGCTGTCTTCGTTCCCGGAATGCTCGACGCGGCCGTCACGCGCCAGCTCGTGGAGGGCATCGGGGAGGGCAAGGTCAGCGTGATCGGGCTGCCCGGCGCGCTCGCCGCATCCGAGTACGAGAAGCTCGGCGTCACGCGCATCTCGTACGGCCCCCTCCCGCAGCGCGTCGCGCTGACCGCGGTGCAGGAACTCGCAGCGAGCCTCTACGCGGGCGGCGTCATCCCGCAGGGACTGCCCGCGCTCAACTGACCTCGTGAGGACGGGTGGCCACCGGTCACTAGACTTGGCCCGTGGTCACTCGTCTCTCGAACTTCTTCCTCCGTACGCTCCGCGAAGACCCTGCCGGTGCAGAGATCGCGAGCCACAAGCTCCTGATCCGCGCCGGGTACATCCGCCCGCAGGCGGCCGGGATCTTCGCCTGGCTGCCGCTCGGCCTCCGGGTGAAGGCTCGGATCGAGAAGGTCGTCCGCGAGGAGATGGCCGCTGCCGGTGCGCAGGAGGTCCACTTCCCGGCGCTCATGCCGCGGGAGGCGTACGAGGCGACCGGTCGCTGGGAGGAGTACGGCGACCTGCTCTTCCGCCTCCAGGACCGCAAGGGCGGCGACTACCTGCTCGCGCCGACGCACGAAGAGGCCTTCACGTTGCTGGTGAAGGACCTGTACTCGTCGTACAAGGACCTGCCTCTCACGATCTACCAGATCCAGGACAAGTACCGCGATGAGGCCCGGCCCCGCGCCGGGCTGCTGCGCGGACGCGAGTTCACGATGAAGGACGCCTACTCCTTCGACTCCTCGGATGCCGGGCTGGACGCCAGCTACCAGGCCCAGCGCGACGCCTACGAGCGCATCTTCCAGCGCCTCGGTCTCGAGTATGCGATCGTGCAGGCGGATGCCGGAGCCATGGGCGGTTCGCGCAGCGAGGAGTTCCTGCACCCGACGCCGGTCGGCGAGGACACGTTCGTGCGCAGTGCCGGTGGCTACGCCGCCAACGTCGAGGCGTTCACGACGCCCGTCCCCGCAGCCGTCCCGTTCGACGCCGACGCGGCTCCCGTGGTCTTCGATTCGCCCGACACGCCGACCATCGAGACCCTCGTGGCGCACGCGAACGCCCATCTCGACGGCGAGTACACCGCGGCGGACACGCTCAAGAACGTCGTGCTCGCGCTCACCCACCTCGACGGCACCCGCGAGCTCGTCGTCGTCGGCATCCCCGGCGACCGCGAGGTCGACGAGAAGCGCGCCGAGGTGGCGTTCGCCCCGGCCGAGGTCGAGACGGCGACGGCGGACGACTTCGAGAACAACCCGCTGCTCGTCAAGGGATACATCGGGCCCTGGTCCGAGACCGGCGCCGTGCTGGGTGAGGAATCGGCCACGGGCATCCGCTACCTCGTCGACCCGCGCGTGAGCGAGGGCACGAGCTGGATCACCGGCGCGAACATCGATCAGAAGCACGCGCACTCGGTGGTCGCCGGGCGCGACTTCGAGGCCGACGGCATCGTCGAGATCGCGAACGTGCGCGCCGGCGACCCCGCGCCCGACGGCTCGGGCCCCGTCGAGCTCGCGCGGGGCATGGAGATCGGTCACGTCTTCCAGCTCGGTCGCAAGTACGCCGAGGCGTTGGGCCTCAAGGTGCTCGACGAGAACGGCAAGCTCGTCACGGTCACCATGGGGTCGTACGGCATCGGCGTCACCCGCATCCTCGCGATCATCGCCGAGCTGAACAACGACGACAAGGGCCTCATCTGGCCTGCATCCGTCGCCCCGTTCGACGTGCAGGTCGTCGCGGCGGGCCGCGACCAGGTCGCGTTCGACATCGCCGCCGACATCTCGGCCCAGCTCGAGTCCGCGGGCCTCGACGTGCTCTACGACGACCGCCCCAAGGTCTCGCCCGGAGTGAAGTTCGGCGACGCGGAGCTCGTCGGCGTCCCCAGGATCGTCATCGTGGGGCGCGGCGCCGCCGACGGGCAGGTCGAACTCTGGGACCGCCGAACGGGTGACCGCGACACGGTCTCGATCGCCGAGGCGGTGAGCAGCCTCACGACACGGTGAGAGCCGATGCCATGACCGACGGACAGCTGCCGGACGCGCTGAGCGCCGAGATCAACGCCGTGCTCGACGAGGCGGGCGTGCTGACCGACCGTCGGCTCGTGATGCGCATGATGCGCACGGCGATCCAGCTCGGCGAGGACGATACGGAGCGGCTCGATCTCAAGATCGCCTCGGCGGCGCTCGCGGAGATGCGCGACGCGTTCCGGCTGTTCGCGCCGTACCGGGGCGTTCCGAAGGTGACGGTGTTCGGATCCGCGCGCACGCTGCAGGACGATCCGCTCTATCTCCAGGCCCGAGATGTCGCCGCCTCGCTCGCGTCCGACGGGTGGATGGTGGTCACCGGGGCGGGGCCGGGCATCATGCAGGCAGCCGCGGAGGGAGCGGGTCCCGCGCTCTCCCTCGGCGTCTCGATCCGCCTGCCGTTCGAGGAGAAGGCGAACAGCCTCGTCGCGGGCAGCGATCACGTGGTCGCGATGAAGTACTTCTTCACCCGCAAGCTCATGCTCATCAAGGAGTCGAGCGGGTTCATCTGCCTCCCCGGCGGCTTCGGCACCCTCGACGAGATGTTCGAGCTGCTCACTCTGCAGCAGACGGGCAAGGCAGAGCCCACCCCGATCGTGCTTCTCGACGAGCAGGGCGGAGACTTCTGGAGCGGGCTCCAGAAGTTCGTCGACGAGCACCTCGCACCGACGGGGGTCATCTCTCCCGGCGACTTCGACCGGGTGGTGGTCACCGACTCCGTCGACGCGGCGGTCAGGGAGATCGCCGGTTTCTGGCGGAACTACGACTCGCTGCGGTGGGTCGGCGACACGCTGATCCTCCGGCTGAGGGCCGAGCCGACGGATGCCGAGATCGACGACCTCAACGAGCGCTTCTCGGGGATGCTGACGAGCGGGCGGATCGAACGGACCTCGCCGCGGTCGCCGGAGGTGACCGACGACGACGTGCTCGAGCTGCCGCGCCTCGCACTGCACCTCGATCAGCGCCAGGTCGGCAACCTGTTCCGGCTGATCGGAGCGATCAACTCGCTGCAGACCGCTCCCGCTGTCTGATCCGCTCCGCGAAGGCGGAGAGGTCGACCGGCGTTCCGAGGATCCGCTCCGCCGCCCGGTGCCCGGAGTAGAGCGCCGCACCGACCGTCGCCGGCTCGTCGCCCCAGGTCGCCTCACCGGCGAAGTGCAGCACGCCGTCCACGGGGCCTGCGAGCTGATCGTGGTCATGGTGCGTCGATCCGACGGCGAGATGCGAGTACGAGCCGACCGAGTAGGCGTCCTGACCCCACCGGGTGATCCACTGCGCGGTGGGCTCCGCGGCATCCGGGTACAGGCGTCGCAGGGCGCCGAGGGCGTCGGCCGCGATCTCGTCGTCGGAGAGCTGCTGCATCCGTCTGCCGAAGGGACCCGCCGCGAACGTGAGCAGCGTCGGGATGCCGCTCACCGCGGAGACGTCGTACCAGGAGTGCCAGTGCTCTCCGGCTTCGCCCAGCGCGCGCAGCACGTAGCTGTCCGCTCCCCAGAACCTCGCGGGGAACTGCAGGAAGATCTTGTTGAAGACGCCCATGCCGAGGCGGTCGATCGGTCCGGCGATCTCATCCGGCAGGGGAGGGGTGAACGCGATCGAGTCCGCCTTGAGCACTCCGAGGGGGACGGTGACGACGGCCGTGCGGGCGCCGTGCTGCTCGCCGTCGGCGGTCGTCACCACGACCCCGTCGGCCGTGCGGGAGACCTCTGTCACGGTCGAGCCGAGCCGCACGTCGAGACCGGCGGCGATGCGGCGGGGGAGTTCGTCGTACCCGCGGGGGAAGATGACCTCGTCTCCGTCGATCGCGTCCTCGTCGAGACCGTGCGCGTCGAGGTCGCCGATCCAGGCACCGCACTGCTCCTCGACGCGATGGCGGAAGAACTCGCGCACCTCGTCGATGCGCTGAGGGGAGAGTCCCGAGCGATCGAGTGCGCGCTCCGTGACATCGAGGTAGGTGTCGCCGAAGGCCGAGGAGTCGATCTCCTCAGCCAGCAGGCGATCGGCCAGCTCGACGTCGTCGACCCACTGCGCCGAGGCCGCGGCATCCATCGGAGTCCCGTCGTCGGCGAAGTTCTCGATCGGCCGCCCGCCGACCTGGAAGCTCCCCACGGTGTACTCGATGGTGGGGATGTCGAGCGCTCGGACCAGGTCCCAGAGGGGCGAGTCGTCGATCCCGTGGACCCAGGAGGCGCCGAGGTCGACGGGGAACCCTGCCGTGCGGTCGGTGTTCATGCGACCGCCGATCCGGTCGCGTCCCTCGAGCACCAGCACACTGCGCCCGGCGTCGACGAGCATGCGCGCCGCCGTCACGCCGGACATCCCGGCCCCGATCACGATGGTGTCGTACGTGCTCACTGATCCTCCTGCGCATCGTGCACCGCGCCGGCGCGGTCGCCGCCGTGGCATGGGGCGGTGGGGTCAGGGTATCGTGGTACGGATGTCGCGCGTGCGAACCGGCGCGACGAGAGCTGAATAGGGAGTCGTCATGGATATCGAACTGAGCCTGCTGCGTGGGATCGAGAAGGAGAAGGCGATCCCCTTCGACGAACTCGTCGCGATCATCGAACAGGCCATCCTGACCGCCTACGCCAAGCATGTCTCGGCTGACGGGGCGACGCCCGAGGGCGTGCGGGTCGAACTCGACCGCCGCACGGGCCACGTCGCCGTGCTGCAGGTCGTCAAGGACGACGAGGGCGCGGTCATCGGCGAGGAGGAGGCCACGCCGGACGACTTCGGCCGCATCGCCGCCTTCGCCGCCAAGCAGGTCATCAGCCAGCGCCTCCGTGACATCGCCGACGACGCCGTGCTCGGCGAGTTCCGAGGCAAGGAGGGCGACATCGTCGCCGGCGTGATCCAGCAGGGGCCGAACCCCCGCATGATCCACGTCGACCTCGGCTCGGTCGAGGCCATCCTTCCGCCCGAGGAGCAGGTGCCCGGCGAGGAGTACACCCACGGTTCGCGTCTGCGCGTGTACGTCACGAGCGTCGCGAAGGGGCTCAAGGGACCGCAGATCACGGTCTCGCGCACCCACCCCGGTCTCGTGCGCAAGCTGTTCGCGCTCGAGGTGCCCGAGATCGCCGCAGGCCTGGTCGAGATCGTCTCGCTCGCCCGCGAGGCCGGCCACCGCACGAAGATCGCGGTCAAGGCGAACGACCCGTCCATCAACGCGAAGGGCGCGTGCATCGGTGAACTGGGACGCCGTGTCCGTGCCGTGACGGAGGAGCTGGCGGGGGAGAAGATCGACATCGTCGACTACAACCCGGAGCTCGCCGCCTTCGTGGCGAACGCGCTGTCGCCCGCCAAGGTGACGAGCTCGTTCATCCTCGACGCCGGCACGAAGGCCGTCCGCGCGCTCGTCCCGGACTACCAGCTGTCGCTCGCGATCGGCAAGGAGGGGCAGAACGCCCGTCTGGCCGCCAAGCTCACCGGCGCGAAGATCGACATCCAGCCGGACAGCGTCCTGGATTGACCCCGGCCGCACGCCCGACTCGCGCCTCCGGCGCGATGAGGGCGGGAACACAGGTGTAAGATGGAACCCGTACGAACGTGCGTCGGTTGCCGCACGCGTGCTCCCCGCTCCGCCCTTCTCAGGGTGGTGTCCCAGAACGACACCCTCGTCATCGATGAGCGTGCTGTGCTGCCGGGGCGAGGCGCGTGGGTGCATCCGACGCAGGAATGCATGGACGCCGCACTGCGGCGACGTGCTTTCGGACGAGCACTGCGCGTGTCCGGCCACCTGGACACGCAGACCATCGAGAAACAAAGGCTGAACAGCTATGGAAACAAAGTGAACGGCTCGAAATGAGACCCGTCCGCGACTAGTGGTCTGCCCTGTCTGGGCAGACCGACCCCAGACAGGAGAATTGTGGCTGGTAAACCACGCGTACATGAGATCGCCGCTGAATTCGGCGTCGACAGCAAGGTCGCACTTGCGAAGCTCAAGGAACTCGGAGAGTTCGTCAAGAGCCCCTCTTCGACCATCGAACCGCCGGTGGCGCGCAAGCTGCGCGCGGCGATCGAGGCCGACCCCTCGCTGAAGCCCTCGGCCGAGGCGGCGCCCGCCGCCAAGCCCGCGGCCAAGCCGGCTGCAGCGAAGTCCGCTGCGCCGACCCCCGGCCCGAAGCCCGGCCCCAAGCCGGCTCCGGCTCCCGAAGCGCCTGCTGCCGCCGCACCTGCGGCTCCGGCCGACGCTCCTGCGGCGACCCCTGCCCCGGCTGCGAAGCCCGGCCCTGCCGCACCGAAGCCGTCCGACGGAGCGCCCAAGCCTGGCGCACCCCGCCCCGGCAACAACCCGTTCTCGTCCGCGCAGGGCATGGGACATCGTCCCACCGGTCCTCGCCCGGGCAACAACCCCTTCGCCTCGGCGCAGGGCATGGGCCAGCGTCCGACGCCCGGCAACATCCCGCGCCCGCAGGCCCCGCGCCCCGGCGCACCCCGCCCCGGCGCCCCGCGTCCCGGTTCGCCGCGTCCCGGCGCACCCCGCGGCGGTCAGGGCGGTCGTCCCGGTGCTCCGTTCCAGCAGCGTCCGGGCGGCCCGGGTCGTCCCGGCGGTGCAGGCGGCCCCGGTGGTCCCGGCGCACGTCCCGGTGGCGGCGGCTTCGCCGGTCGTCCCGGTGGTGGCGGTCGCGGCCGTGGTCCCGGCGGTGGTACCGCCGGTGCCTTCGGCAAGGGCGGCGGCAAGAGCAAGCAGCGCAAGTCGCGGCGGGCGAAGCGGCAAGAGTTCGAGATGCGGAGTGCTCCGGTCGTCGGTGGCGTCAACGTCACCCGCGGCAACGGAGAGGTCATCCGCATGCGTCGCGGCGCGTCCATCGCGGACTTCGCCGACAAGATCGAGACGCTGACCGGCTACACGGTCCAGCCCGGCACACTCGTGACGATCCTCTTCAACCTCGGCGAGATGGCCACGGCCACCGAGTCGCTGGACGAGGCGACGTTCGAGGTGCTCGGCGAGGAGCTCGGCTACAAGATCCAGATGGTCTCGCCCGAGGACGAGGACAAGGAGCTCCTCGAGGGCTTCGGTCTCGACCTCGAAGCCGAGCTGGAGGCGGAGAGCGAGGACGACCTCGAGATCCGTCCCCCGGTCGTCACCGTCATGGGTCACGTCGACCACGGTAAGACCCGACTGCTCGACGCGATCCGTCAGACCAACGTCATCGAGGGCGAAGCCGGTGGCATCACCCAGCACATCGGTGCATACCAGGTGTGGACCGAGCACGAGGGCATCGAGCGCGCGATCACCTTCATCGACACCCCGGGTCACGAGGCGTTCACCGCCATGCGTGCCCGTGGTGCGCAGGTCACCGACCTCGCGATCCTCGTGGTCGCCGCCGACGACGGCATCATGCCGCAGACGGTGGAGGCGCTGAACCACGCCCAGGCGGCGAACGTGCCGATCGTGGTCGCGGTGAACAAGGTCGACAAGCCCGAGGCCAACCCGGCCAAGGTGCGCCAGCAGCTCACCGAGTACGGCCTCGTCGCCGAGGAGTACGGCGGCGACGTCATGTTCGTCGACGTCTCGGCTCGCGCGGGCACCGGCATCCAGGAGCTCCTGGACGCCGTGCTGCTCACGGCCGACGCCGGTCTCGACCTGACCGCCAACCCGAACAAGGCCGCTCGCGGTGTCGCCATCGAGGCGAAGCTCGACAAGGGCCGGGGTTCGGTCGCCACCGTGCTCATCCAGTCCGGAACGCTCCGCGTCGGTGACGCGATCGTCGCCGGTACCGCGTACGGACGTGTGCGGGCGATGGCCGACGAGAACGGCGAGCAGGTCCTCGAGGCCTACCCGTCCCGTCCGGTGCAGGTGCAGGGTCTGAACTCCGTGCCCCGCGCAGGCGATGTCTTCATCGTCACCGAGGAAGACCGCATGGCCCGCCAGATCGCCGAGAAGCGTGAGGCCGTCGAGCGCAACGCCCAGCTGGCCAAGGCCCGCAAGCGCATCTCGCTCGAGGACTTCACCCGCGCTCTCGAAGAGGGCAAGGTCGAGTCGCTCAACCTCATCATCAAGGGCGATGTGTCCGGTGCCGTCGAGGCGCTGGAGGAATCGCTCCTCAAGATCGAGGTCGACGACTCCGTGCAGCTGCGGATCATCCACCGCGGCGTCGGCGCCATCACCGAGTCGGATGTGAACCTCGCGACGATCGACAACGCGATCATCGTGGGCTTCAACGTCCGCCCCGACACGAAGGCTCGCGAGCGTGCTCAGCGCGAGGGCGTGGACATCCGCTTCTACTCCGTGATCTACAACGCGATCGATGAGATCGAGAGCTCGCTCAAGGGCATGCTCAAGCCGGAATACGAAGAGGTCCAGTCGGGCGTCGCCGAGATCCGCGAGGTGTTCCGCTCCTCGAAGTTCGGCAACATCGCCGGTGTCATCGTGCGATCGGGAACGATCACGCGCAACGCCAAGGCTCGCGTCATCCGCGACGGCGTGGTCATCGCCGATGGTCTCGCCATCGAGTCGCTGCGCCGCTTCAAGGACGACGTCACCGAGGTGCGTACGGACTACGAGGCCGGTATCGGCCTCGGCAAGTACAACGACATCCAGATCGGCGACGAGATCGAGACCACCGAGATGGTCGAGAAGCCTCGCGGCTGATCGGGTTCGATATCTTCGGGCGAGGGTGCGTCACGCATCCTCGCCCGAAGACTTCCCAGGAGGAGAAGGAACACAATGGCTGGTGAACGACAGGCCCGACTCGCGGATCGCATCCGCGTCATCCTCGCCGAGCGGCTGGAGAAGGGGCTGCGCGACCCGCGCCTCGGCTTCGTCACGATCACGGACGTGCGTGTGAGCGGAGACCTGCAGCACGCCTCGGTCTTCTACACGGTGCTGGGCACCGAGGAGGAGCGCGTCGCGAGCGGTGCCGCACTCACGTCGGCGACGGGGATGCTGCGCAGCGAGGTCGGACGACAGCTCAGCACCCGTCTGGTGCCGACCCTCGAGTTCATCCCCGATGCTCTCCCGGAGAACGCGGACCACATCTCCGCGCTGCTCCGTGAGGCTCAGGAGCGTGACGCCGAGGTGGCGAAGCTCGCCTCGTCGGCATCGCACGCGGGCGACGCCGACCCCTATGTGCGCGAGGACGACGACACGCGTTCGTGATGTATCAGCATCTCGCTTGAGAGCGGGAAACCGGTTGCTACCGTCGGCTTGACGAGCACACGCTCGTCTCGACCGGGGGGACGGAAGCGGTGCACGGTGCGCGCGAGCAGCCGGAGGTGGAAGCCTCGGGCGTCATCGCCGTACTCGGCGAACTCCTCGCCGTGGAGCGGGCGTGCGCCCCGCATGTCGTGGCCGCGCTCCACCGTCGACTCGACGGCGACCGCGCAGCCGTCCTGCACGTCGCAGCGCGCCTCGATTCCCCGCAGCGCCGCGGTCTCAGGACTCTTCCTTCGCCGCTGCCGCTCGTTCCGGCGCTCGACACCCCCTTCGCCGGCGTCGCACCGACCGCGACGGAGAGGCGCACGCTCCTGGACCACGCGCTCTGCGCGGTCTCGCCCTGCCCGCCGGCTCCGTGCGGCGGCGGGGAGCAGCGCCGTCCACTCGGCGAACGGATGGCGGCCTGGGCCATCGGCACCAGCTCCACCGACGAGCTCGCCGCTGCCCATCGTCGGCTCAGTGAATCGTCCGCCGCGCGCGGAGACGCGGCGGCGGCTGCCTGGCACCGTGCCTGTGCCGCCGATGCCCAGGATGCCGAGGCAGCGGCCGAGCTGCTTCGCGCGGCCGGGCAGTCCCATCACGGCGACGACTCCGAGCGTGCGCTGCGATTCGCGTCGCTCGCGGCTGAGCACTCGAGCGGGACGCTGCGCGATCAGGCGCTGCTGACCGCGGGGATCTCTGCGATGGGGGCCGGATACGCCGCGGACGCCGCCGCGTGGCTCTCGGAGGTGTTCCGTGACGGGTCGCAGAGCGCGGCGCTCCTCGGCGTCGCGGGACTGCTGGCTGCGGAGACCCATCTGCGTGGAGCGGTGCCGGCTCTCGATCCGGCCTCGCTGCGTCCGGATTCCGGCGACCCCGCCGACTGGTACGCCTATGCCAGGGCGGCCGCTTTCGCTGCGGGGCTGTGCGCGGAGCGCGGCGATCGTGCGGGGGCACGGGAGTGGCTCGACGATCTGCGTCTCGCGACCTCCAAGGCCGGTGCCGAACGCGAGCTGCGCGATCCCGTGGTGTCCATGACCTGGCTGCTGCTCGGCGAGAGCGAGCCGGACGACGCAGCCGGATCCGGCCCTCTCACGGGGTTGGTGTACGGAGCCCTGCGCGCTGCCGCCGGGGGAGATGTCGAGGCCGGTCTGCGCCTCCTCGCCGCCGGCGACTACCGGGGAGCCGACGAACAGGACCCGTTCATCGCGGGCTTCGAGAGGAGCCCGCTCATCGAGGCCCATCGGGCCGTCGCCGAGTCCCTGCTGCTGACCTGGCAGGGAGACATCCGCACGGCCAGAGAGCGTCTCACTGCGGCGGCTCTCGCGCTGCCGATGGCCGTCCCCTTCGCAGGCCTCGGCGTCGTGCTCGCTCGGCGATTGGACCTCGCGGTTCTGGGCAGGCTCGGCCCCGTTGCCCTGTCGTTGACGGCGGCACTGCCGTCACCCTCGAGGATCGATCAGCTCGTCGATCGGGCTCTGCAGGCGCATCTCGAGGGTCGGGCCGACGAGGCCACGACCTTTCTGCGGCTCTGGATCGATCGAGGATCCCCGGAGAGCGTGCTGGCCGTGCCAGGGGTCGACGAAGTCCTCCCGGTCGGCATCGACGTCGACGCGATCCCGAGGCGGAACGTCGAACCGCCGGAGATGGCGCTCGCGCGGCTGCTCCGCCTTCGTGCGTCGACGACTCCGCAGGACATCTGGGTTTCCGAGATCACGCAGATGGAGGAGGAGGCACGCGGCATCCGGTCGCCGTTCGAACGCGCGCGCGTCTCCGCGGCGTTCGGACTCCGTGCCGTCATCCACGACGACGCACGAGGAGGAAGGCGTCATCTCCACGCAGCGCTGGCGCTGTTCGAGGAGTGCGGTGCGCTGGCGTGGGCGAAGCAGGTCGCAGAGCGGCTCCGGATGCTCGATCAGGCGGTGGAGCGCGGCGACGAGCTCGGCGATGCCGTGGCGGCGATCCGCCGGAGGTGGGAGCCCATCCTCACGCGTCGCGAGCTGGAGCTCGCCATGGCGGTGGTGGGTGGCGCATCGAACAGGGAGATCGCGTCGACGTTCACGGTGTCGGTGCGTACGGTCGAGGTGCATCTCGGACGGATCTTCACGAAGCTCGGCGTGCGCACGCGTGTGGAGCTCATGCTGCTCGCTCTGCGCAGCGCCCGTCACGGCTGAACATCGCGGCCCGGCGTCAGCGGGGGAGGGAGAGCATCTCGCCGTCGGCCTCGGCGAGACCATCGCCGATGAGGGAGTCGATCGCTCGATCGCGTTGCTGTGCATCCGGCCAGTCGATCAGAAGCGCTGCCAGGGGGACGCCGTGGGGTGCGGCGTCGCGCAGCGCGCGCAGGATCCTTCCCCGTGCCTGCCGGTCGGACCCCTCGAAGGCCGCCTGACGGCGCCTCGTGTCGCCGGTGTCGGGGCGCCCGGCGGCGACCCACGCGCAGGAACCCAGCAGGGGGCACCGCTCGCATCGGGGGTTCCGGGCGACGCACACGGTCGCGCCGAGTTCCATGGCTGCGGCGTTGAACACGGCAGCGTCCACGTCCGAATCGGGCAGCAGTGCCTCCATCGCCTCCAGATCGCGCCGGGACGGGGACCCGGGTTGCGCCTGCCCCAGCACCGCCCGGGCGATCACGCGACGGGTGTTGGTGTCGACGACGGGATGGCGGTCGCCGTAGGAGAAGACCGCGACGGCGCGAGCCGTGTAATCGCCGATGCCGGACAGACCGAGCAGGGCCGCGACGTCACGGGGGACCACCCCGTCGTGTCGCTCCGTGATCTCGATCGCGGCTCGGTGCAGCCACAGCGCGCGGCGAGGATAGCCGAGGTTCGACCACTGCTGCAGCACCTCCGCCGGGGTCGCCGCAGCGAGCGCGCGCGGGGTGGGCCACTTCGTCAGCCAGGCATCGAGGTGGGGGATCACCCTGGTCACGGGCGTCTGCTGGAGCATGAACTCGCTCACGAGCGTCCCCCAGGCGCCGAAATCGTCATGGAAGGCCGCGCGTCGCCAGGGAAGGTCGCGCGCCGACTCTCGATACCATTCGATCAACGGCTGCGCCTCCATGGGGGTGGAGCGCGGAGTCGAGGACACCTCGACAGCCTAGATCACGCAACATCTGTCGACCGGAGAGAACATGAACACCAAGACCGCAGCGGCCATCCTGACGTTCGCACTGCTGGCCGTCTCAGCGACGGGGTGCGCACCCGACCCAGCGCCGTCATCGACACCGTCGACGGCTGCGAGCGAAGCCTCGTCGCCGTCTCCCTCGCCCACGCTCACGGCCCCCGTGGCCGATCCAGAAGACCCGGCGACGTGGACCGTCAGCGCCGAGGGCGTCGGTCCCGTGGAGATCGGCGGTGACCTTGCTTCGACATTGGCCGAGCTGCCGGACACGTGGAAGAACGACCCGGCGAACTGCTCCTGGACGGCCTGGTGGCAGGAGCCCGGAGCCGGGTATCAGATGTACGTCGTGCGTGGCACCGAGAGTGACACCGCGCCGATCAGTGAGATCTCGGTGAACGCCGGCGGCAACGATCCAGGAGAGTCGACCCAGAGCCCGATGACGGCCGAGGGAGTCGGTCTCGGGGCGTCGAAGGACCAGGTGCTCGCCGCGTACCCCGATGCACAGGAGATCGCGGCACAGATCGGCGACAGCACATTCCTCATGGTGCCCGGAGCCGATCCAGCGCACGTGTTCTTCGAGTTCCGCGAAGGGACCGACGTCGCCTCCAGCCTCGTCGTGACCACGCGCTCCGAGCCGTCCTACGAGGTGTGCGGCTGACGACAGCGCACATCGTAGGCTGGGGGGATGGTCTCGCCCGGCATCCTTCTCGTCGACAAGCCCTCCGGGCTGACCAGCCACGACGTGGTCGCGCGCGTCCGCCGCGCTTTCGGCACCCGCAAGGTGGGCCACGCCGGGACGCTCGACCCGATGGCGACCGGTCTGCTCGTGATCGGCGTCGAAGGGGCGACCCGGCTGCTCACGTACATCGTCGGGGCCGACAAGACATATGAGGCGACGATCCGGCTGGGCTCGACGACGACGACGGACGACGCGGAGGGAGACGCGCTCAGCGAGGCGGATGCCGCCGCTGTCAGTGCGCTGGCGGATCCGCAGCTCGCAGACGGCATCGCCGCTCTGACGGGCACCATCTCGCAGGTGCCGAGCTCGGTGTCGGCCATCAAGGTCGACGGACGGCGTGCGTACGACCGCGTCCGCGCGGGCGAGGACGTGGTGCTGGCAGCCCGCGAGGTGACCGTGTCGCGGTTCGACGAGATCCGCCGTCGCACCGGCGACGGATTCCTCGACCTGGACGTGGTCGTCGACTGCTCGTCCGGCACCTACATCCGCTCGCTCGCCCGCGACCTCGGCGCGGCGCTGGGCGTCGGCGGCCACCTCACGACGCTGCGACGAACCAGGGTCGGGGACTTCGACGTGAAGGATGCCGTGGGCATCGACGATCTCGCCGACGCGGTTCCGCTCACCCCGGCTGCCGCGGCCGCACGAGTCCTGACACCGCTCGCCGTCTCGGCGGACGAAGCCCGCGACCTCCGTCATGGCAAGCGCCTCGCCGGGCAGGCGTCGCGCCTGACCGCCCCCATCGCCGCCGCCATCGATGCGGAGGGCGAACTCGTCGGCATCGTGAGCGCGCGCGGGGCGGACCTCAAGAGCGAGATGAACATGCCCGAGGTGGCGCGATGATCCTGTGGTTGACCCTCGTCCAGGTCGTGGTGGCCGCCGCGGCCGGCGTCTTCTGCGTGGCGCTCGGTCTGGCCGGTCGCCGGCCGAGCGACTACTCGGTCGGCAGCCTCGCCCTGGTCGAGCTGCTGCTCGTCGTGCAGGTGGTCGTCGCGATCGTCGCGCCGTTCGTCGGCAACCCTCCGACCGGCGACCTGCTCGAGTACTGGGTGTACCTGGTCTCCGCGGTGCTGCTCCCGATCGGGGCGGTGCTGTGGGCGCTGATGGAGCGCAGTCGCTGGAGCACCGTGATCCTCGGCGTGGCCGGCCTCGCCGTCGCGATCATGGTGTGGCGCATGTACGCGATCTGGACCATCCAGGTGGCCTGAGCGGCGCCACGCGAGCATCCGGGGCGGCACGTCCGCACCTAGAATGGAGGGAGCTATGAGCACCCCCGCCCCCTCCACCCGCATGACCGGCATCGGCCGTGTCCTCGTGATCGTCTACGCCGTCATGGCGCTGGCCGCGACCGGCCGCAGCTTCGTGCAGATCGTCCGACAGTTCGACGATGCACCGCTGGCCTATGCCCTCTCGGCTCTCGCGGCGGTGGTCTACGTGCTCGCGACCCTGGCGCTGATCTTCGCCCGCCGCCCCGGGTGGTACACGGTCGCGTGGGTGGCCATCGTGTTCGAGCTGACCGGAGTGCTGGTCGTCGGTGCGCTGAGCATCTTCCTGCCCGATCTGTTCCCGCACGACACCGTCTGGTCGATGTTCGGACGCGGGTACGTGTTCATCCCCCTGGTCCTCCCGGTCTTCGGCATCTGGTGGCTCCGCACGCACCGACCCGCACCCGTCGCGACGGAGCCCGCCTCCACCGGAGCGGTCGCGTGATCGTCTTCCGCGACCCCCGGGACGTGCCGCAGGGGTTCGGCCCCTCGGCCGTCGCGATCGGCAAGTTCGACGGCGTGCACGCGGGGCATCGCGCGGTGATCCGCCGTCTGAAAGAGGCGGCTGCCGCATCCGGCGTGGATGCCGTCGCCGTGACCTTCGATCGCAACCCTCTGGCCGTCCTGCGGCCCGACCGCTGCCCTGAGAACGTCGTCACGGTGGAGCGCAAGCTCGAACTGCTCGCCGAGCTCGACCTCGACGCGACGCTCGTCCTGACCTTCGACGAGGACCTCGCGGCGCTCACGGCGGAGGACTTCGTCGCCGACATCCTCGTCGGAGCGCTCCACGTCTCGACCGTGCTGGTCGGCGAGGACTTCCGCTTCGGGCGTGGGGGAGCGGGCACCCCCGCCCTGCTGCGCGAGCTCGCGCCGCAGTACGGCTTCACGGTCGAGGTCGTCGACGACGTCTACCTCGACGACTCGGAGCGCCGGGTGTCGTCGACCTGGATCCGCGAGCTGCTGATCGCCGGCGACGTCACGACCGCGGCTCGCGTGCTCGATCGCAACGTCGACGTCCGAGGCGAAGTGGTGCACGGTCTCAAGCGGGGCCGTGAACTCGGTTATCCGACCGCCAACCTGTCGGCGACCGTCGACTCGTTCGTGCCCGCGGACGGCGTCTACGCCGGCTGGCTCGTCGATCACGACACGGGTATCCGCCATCGTGCAGCGATCTCGGTCGGCACCAACCCCACGTTCGACGACGTGATGAGGCGCCAGGTCGAGGCGCACGTGATCGGCGAGACCGGCCTCGACCTCTACGGCCACGACGTCACCGTGGAGTTCGTCGAGCGACTGCGGGGGATGGTCGCCTTCGAAGGCATCGAGAAGCTCAAGGAGCAGATGGCCGGTGACGTCGTCGAGGCCGAGCGGGTGCTGGGTCGTACCCTGCACTGAATCAGCGGCGGTCGCCGAGCGGCCCATTCCGCGTGGCGCGCACTGCGCCGAGACGGCGCGATGGCATAGACTGGTCGCGGTCGTCACCGATCCTCGCGCGTCATTCGCGCATCGGTCTCGACCGGAAACACTGTTCGTACGGTCCTGGCTCACGCCACACGCGGACATCGAGAACGGCTGTCGCATCACGAGGATGCAGCGGCCTTCACGCTCAGGAGGAGCATGCCGACCACGGCAACCGCCGCCCCGCGGCGCAAGAAGACATCCCGACGCGACGATGAGGCACCCCTCATCCCGATCCTCGCGCGCAAGGTGCGCGAGATCGAGGCGAAGTCGCAGCGAGGCAAGCTCGGCCCGACGAACCGGGTGAAGTTCCAGGTCATCGCGTTCCTGGTCCGCGAAGAGCGCGCGCGCGTCAAGGCCGACGGCGAGATCACCGACGCCGCGCGCGCCGAGCTGCTCAAGCGTCTCGACGGCGTGGCGACGATCCTCGCGAAGACGGCGGCGCGAGACACCTCCCTCATCCAGCTGCTTGAGGCGGATCAGGCGACGTCACCCGTCGCCAAGCGCATGCGCCGCGACTGGCTGCTCGAGTCGGGCGCCGAGCTGGCACCCGAGGAGCTGATCATCGCGGATATCGCGCCGATCCAGGTCCCCGTCGTCCCGGCCGCGATCGCGGAACGCCAGGTGACGCCCCCGTCGGTCGAGGCGCGCCAGCTCGCTAACCCGTTCCTCGCCCCCGACCTCACGCCTCGTGCGACCACGACCCCGCGCCGCCGGCTCGACGGCTGGGAGCTGATGGGCCCGCTGTACAAGGCGTTCGAGACGGGCGCCGGCGGATCGGCCGCCAGCATGGAACTCCCGCCCGCGCCCGAGTTCGACCACCTCTCGCCCAAGGGCCTCGAGGTGATGGTGCACCAGTCGCGCTTCCTCGAAGCGGTGCGCGCCGGACACCGAAGCTTCCTGCTCGCCGACGAGCCCGGCCTGGGCAAGACCGCGCAGTCGGTGCTCGCGGCATCCGTCGCCGGCGCCTATCCGCTGCTCGTCGTCGTGCCGAACGTGGTGAAGATGAACTGGGCTCGCGAGGTCGAGCGGTGGACGCCGCAGCGTCGAGCCACGGTGATCCAGGGCGACGGCGACGACATCGACGCCTTCGCGGACGTGTTCATCGTCAACTACGAGATCCTCGACCGGCACATGTCGTGGCTCGCGTCGATCGGCCTGCGCGGCATGGTGGTCGACGAGGCGCACTTCATCAAGAACCTCTCCTCGCAGCGGTCGCAGAACGTGCTGTCGCTCGCATCGCGAGTACGGGAGCGGACCCCCGGTGGCAAGCCGCTGCTCCTCGCGCTGACCGGCACCCCGCTCATCAACGACGTCGAGGACTTCGACGCCATCTGGCGGTTCCTCGGCTGGACCACGGGCGAGAAGCCGGGTCCCGAGCTGATGGAGAAGCTGGACGCTACCGGCCTGACGCCGGCCGACAAGTCGTTCTACCCGGAGGCGCGCGATGCCGTGATCTCGATGGGCATCGTCCGGCGCAAGAAGAAGGACGTCGCCGCCGACCTGCCGGACAAGCTCATCGCCGATCTGCCGGTGCAGCTCGACGACGAGTTCGGGCGCAGCATCCGCCAGGCCGAGCGCGAACTGGGGGAGCGGCTCGCCGCCCGCTATCGGCGCATCATCGAGGCGCGCGGCGACCGCGGTCTCGCACCCGGCGAGATCGACGACGACATCGTGCGTCTCGTCGCGCAGAACGAGCTGGAGGAGTCGAAAGCCGCCGGTACGGGCGGTGACAACGTCTTCACCATGGTGCGGCGCATCGGTCAGGCCAAGGCGCAGCTCGCCGCCGACTACGCCGCTCAGCTGCAGCGGTCGGTCGGCAAGGTCGTCTTCTTCGCCAAGCACATCGACGTCATGGACCAGGCCGAGGCGCACTTCGCCGCAGCCGGGATCCGCTCGGTGTCGATCCGCGGCGACCAGACCACGACCACGCGTCAGCAGGCGATCGATGACTTCAACGGCGACCCCGAGGTGGGTATCGCCGTCTGCTCGCTCACGGCCGCCGGTGTCGGTCTGAACCTGCAGGCGGCCTCGAACGTCGTGCTCGCCGAGCTGTCGTGGACGGCCGCCGAGCAGACGCAGGCCATCGACCGTGTGCACCGCATCGGTCAGGGCGAGCCGGTCACGGCATGGCGCATCATCGCCGCGCACACCGTCGACACGAAGATCGCCGAGCTCATCGACCAGAAGCAGGGGCTCGCGGCTCGCGCGCTCGACGGCGAGGCGACCGACGAGGCCGCAGCGGAGCCCGTGCAGCTCGGGGCCCTCATGCATCTGCTGCGTCAGGCGCTCGGCGGAGCCTGACGGCGGGTCGGAATCGGCATCAAGAATCACGATTCTTGACGCCGATTTCTCGTCTCCGGAGGGTGATCGGCGAACATCTCGCGAATCGTCTCGATTCGGCGGCAAGATCTCCGGTTTTCGGCGGTCGGAATGGCGCGCGGTCGCCCGGTGCCGCTAGTGTCGATCGCAGGCAGCGTCGCCTTTTCCCCCTTTCCCGAACCCGTCTGAGGCAAGCATGAAGATCGGCATCCTGACGAGCGGCGGCGACTGCCCCGGACTCAACGCGGTCATCCGCGGCATCGTGCTCAAGGGCACCACCACCTACGACCTCGAGTTCGTCGGCATCCGCGACGGCTGGCGCGGCGTGGTCGACGGGGACTTCTTCCCGCTCACCCGTCACGAGGTGAAGGGTCTCTCGAAGGTCGGCGGCACGATCCTCGGCACCAGCCGGACGAACCCGTACGAGGGCGAGCGCGGCGGCGCCGAGAACATCGCCAAGACGCTCTACGGCCACAAGATCGACGGCATCATCGCGATCGGCGGCGAGGGGACCCTCGCTGCGGCCGACCGTCTCGCGAAGGACGGCATCAACGTCATCGGCGTGCCGAAGACGATCGACAACGACCTGCGAGCCACCGACTACTCGTTCGGCTTCGACACCGCCGTCAACATCGCCACGGATGCGATGGACCGCCTCCGCACGACCGGCGACTCGCATCAGCGCTGCATGGTCGCCGAGGTCATGGGGCGGCACGTCGGGTGGATCGCCCTGCACGCCGGCATGGCGGCGGGCGCGCACGCGATCCTCATCCCGGAGGTGCCGCAGACCCTCGAGGAGATCACCGCCCTCGTCACGAGCGCACACGACCGCGGACGCGCTCCGCTCGTCGTCGTCTCCGAGGGGTTCAAGCTGCAGGGCATGGACGAGGCCTACAGCGACAAAGGCCTCGACGCCTTCAACCGTCCTCGCCTCGGAGGCATCGGCGACCAGCTGGCGCCGGAGATCGAGCGGATCACCGGCATCGAGACACGTGCGACGATCCTCGGTCACATCCAGCGCGGCGGTTCGCCGTCGGCCTTCGACCGCGTGCTCGCGACGCGCCTCGGCCTGCACGCCGCCGACGCGATCGTCGACGGAGCCTGGGGTCAGATGGTCGCCATGCAGGGCACCGACATCGTCCGCGTGCCTTTCGCCGAAGCGCTCGGCGAACTCAACACGGTTCCGCGCAGCCGCTACGACGAGGCCGCAGCGCTCTTCGGCTGAGCCGTCGTTCCGAGATCAGGAGAAACGCCTGAGATCAGGACGATGCTGATGAGGCACTCCCGGTCTGGGGCGACCCTCCTGATCTCGGCGCCGGATCCGTGTCAGGCGAGACCGACCGTGTCGAGGATCCACGCGAGCTCGAAGGCGCGCTCCTTCCAGGAGTTGTAGCGTCCGCTCACACCGCCGTGCCCGGCGACCATCTCGCACTTGAGCAGCACATCGCGGGCGCCGGCTGCGCGCAGCGCGGCGACCCACTTGGCGGGCTCGACATACGCCACGCGGGAGTCGTTGAGAGACGTGACGGCCAGGATGCGGGGGTAGACCGAACCGTCGCCGATGTTCTCGTACGGCGTGTACGACTTCATGTACGCGTAGACGTCGGCGTCGTGCAGCGGGTCGCCCCACTCGTCCCACTCGATGACGGTGAGGGGGAGCGACGGGTCGAGGATGGTCGTGAGCGCATCGACGAACGGCACGGCCGCGAGCACCCCCGCGAACAGCTCGGGAGCGAGGTTGGCGATCGCGCCCATGAGGAGACCGCCCGCACTGCCGCCCTCCGCGACGAGGAGCTCCGGGGCGGTGACGCCGTCGGCCACGAGCTGCTCGGCGCACGCCACGAAATCCGTGAAGGTGTTGCGCTTCTGCAGCAGCTTCCCGTCCTCGTACCACTGTCGGCCCATCTCGCCGCCGCCGCGGACGTGCGCGACGGCGAACACGATGCCGCGGTCGAGCTCCGAGAGTCGCGCGACCGAGAACCCGGGGTCGATCGAGTGCTCGTACGACCCGTATCCGTACAGGTGCACCGGGCGGGGAGCGTCGGCCGGCTCGCCGAACGAGCGTTTCCAGACGAGGGAGATCGGCACTCGGGTGCCGTCGGATGCCGTCGCCCACGCGCGCCGCTGGTCGTAGTCCTGCGGGTCGTACCCGCCCAGCACGGCGACCTGCTTGCGCAGCACCAGCTCGCGTGTCGCCAGGTCCAGCTCGTAGACCGTCCCCGGCGTGACGAACGAGGTGTATCCGAGTCGCAGGAAGGGCGAGTGCCATTCGGGGTTCCCACTCACGCCCGCGGAGTACAGCGGTTCGTCGAAGGTCACGTCCTCGATCGCGTCGGTGGCGTAGTCGAGCAGTCCGACGCGTTCCAGTCCCTCGCTGCGGTACTCGACCGTGGCGAAGTCGCGGAAGGCGTCCATGCCGAGCAGTCGCCGACCGGGCTCGTGCGGCACGACCACGCGTCGCTCGCCCTGCGGGTCGGCAGCGTCGACGGAGACGAGCTCGAAGTCCAGCGCGCCGTCGTTGTGCAGGATGTACAGTCGGTCCTCGCCGTCGACGACGGCGTGCTCGAGCGAATACTCGACGCCCTCCTGCCGCGGCCACACCAGCTGCGGAGCCGCCGTGAGATCGCCCGTGAGATCGACGAGGTGCTCCTCGCTGGTGATGCTCGACCCCACGGCGATCACGAGGTAGCGGCGGCTGCGGGTGATGCCCGCACCGAGCCAGAACTTCTCGTCGGGCTCGTGGAAGAGCTGCACGTCGTCTGCGAGCGGAGTGCCGAGGCGGTGCAGCCACAGCGTGTCGGGCCGCCAGGCGTCGTCGCGAGTCGTGTAGACGACACCGCTGCCGTCGGGGGTGAAGAAGGCGCTGCCGGTGTCGGGGATCTCGTCAGGCAGCAGCTCGCCGGTACGGAGGTCGCGCACGTGCACCGTGTACAGCTCGTCGCCCTCGAAGTCGGTCGACCACAGCAGCAGCGTCGCGTCGTCCGAGGTGTCGAAGGCGCCGAGGGAGAAGAACTCGTGCCCTTCGGCCTCGACGTTGCCGTCGAGCAGCACGACTTCGCCGGGCACGGGGACGCCGGGCTGCAGCACCGGGGGAGTCCAGTCGTCGGCGGTCGCGGCGGTGCGGCAGTGGATGCCGTACTGGGCGCCCTCCTCGCTGCGGCTGTAGTACCACCAGTCGCCGCGCCGGGTGGGCACGGAGAGGTCGGTCTCCTGCACACGCCACTTGATCTCCTGGAACAGGGTCTCGCGGAGCGCGGAGAGGTGCGCGAGCTCTTGCTGCGTGTGCTCGTTCTCGCTCTCGAGATGCCGGATCACCTCGGGGGATTCCTTGTCGCGCAGCCACTCGTACGGATCGTCGAACGTGTCGCCGTGATGCGTGCGGAGGGTGGAACGGCGGGCGGCGATCGGAGCATCAGTCACCCTCTCCACGCTAGTCCAGGTCGAGTTGACCGGCACCCGAGTGGGTGGGAGGATCTACCGGGGCCGGTTAACGGAAGTCAAACCCACGGTGAACTCTTCGTTCATCACGTCGATCCCGTCGACACTCCCTCTTCCCGACGACCGAAAGAGAACGGTGGAAACCGCAGTCCTCATCGTCGTGCTGGTGATCGCGCTGGCACTCTTCTTCGACTTCACCAACGGGTTCCACGACACCGCGAACGCGATGGCCACGCCCATCGCCACGGGTGCTCTGAAGCCCAAGACCGCCGTGCTCCTGGCCGCGGTGCTGAACCTCGTCGGCGCGTTCCTGTCGACCGAGGTGTCCAAGACCGTGTCACACGGGATCATCCGCGAAGACAGCATGCAGGGCGAGCTGTTCCTGCCGATGATCTTCGCCGGGTTGATCGGCGCGATCACCTGGAACATGCTGACGTGGCTGCTCGGGCTTCCCTCGAGCTCGTCTCACGCCCTGTTCGGCGGACTCATCGGCGCCACGCTCGTCGGCGTCGGCGTGGGCGGCATCGACTTCGGGATGGTGCTGTCGAAGATCATCCTCCCCGCCCTGATCGCGCCGCTCACGGCGGGCATCATCGCGTTCGCCGCGACCAAGATCGCCTACTCGATCACGCGCCGTTACGACGGCAAACCCGACGGACGCGACGGGTTCCGCTGGGGTCAGATCTTCACCTCGTCGCTCGTCGCGCTCGCGCACGGCACCAACGACGCGCAGAAGACCATGGGCGTCATCACGCTCGCCCTCATCGCGGTCGGCTGGCAGAACAGCGAGCAGGCCGACCCTCACCTGTGGGTGATCATCGCGTGTGCGGTGACGATCGCGCTCGGCACGTACCTCGGCGGATGGCGCATCATCCGCACCCTCGGCAAGGGCCTCACCGAGGTCAAGCCGGCGCAGGGGTTCTCGGCCGAGAGCTCGACCGCCGCGACCATCCTCGCTTCGAGCGCCTTCGGATTCGCTCTCTCGACCACCCAGGTCGCCTCGGGCTCGGTGATCGGCTCCGGTCTCGGTCGCCGCGGTTCCACCGTCCGCTGGCGGACGGCCGGACGCATCGCCATCGGCTGGCTGCTCACGCTTCCCGCGGCGGGTGCCGTGGGTGCCGTCGCGGCTCTGCTCGTCAACTGGCTCGGCAACTGGGGCATCGCGATCGACGCCGTGCTCGCTCTCGCCGTGATCGTCGGTCTCTTCCTCCGCTCGCGTCGTGACGCGGTGACGTCTGCGAATGCGATGAGCGACGTGGCCGAGTCGGGCCTCGCGGTCGAGCTTCCCGACACTCCTCCGCCCACACGCCGCCAGCAGCGCATCGCCCAGGCGAAGGCCGAGGCCAAGGCCCGCGCAGACGCCCGCGAGAAGGCGAAGGCGAAGTCCAAGGCGGACGCCAAGGCGAAGGCGGATGCGAAGGCAGGCGCGAAGAGCAAGCAGCGCGCGGCGGAGGCCCCGGAGAAAGCGCCGGTGGTCACCGACCGAGCGGATGACACGACCGGGGAGGAGCCGCGATGAGCGTCGACATCGACTGGGGTGCGTTCCTGCAGGTCTTCGCAGCGGCGCTGCTGGGCGCCTGCGCCGTCGTCACGTTCTATGCGCTCGGCCTGCGCCTGCTGGTGCGCAGCGGCCATGCGCCGGTCGTGAGCCCTGCGGAGTTCACGGACGCGATCACCGTCGTCACCGAGAAGGAGCTCAAGCGCGCGGCGAAGCAGGCGGCGAAGGCGGCGCGCAAGAGTCCGCTCACCGACGGGCAGAAGCGGATCTCGCTGGTCGGCGCCTACGCCTGCTTCGCGCTGTGTGCGGCGGCGGTCGTCGTCGGCATCCTCATCATCGTCGTCGGTCACTGACGCCGCCCCGGCGGCCGTCCGCCGCGATCAGCGCAGCAGCCCGGCGACGAGGTCGTCGATGATGTCGTCGGTCGACGTCTCGGGATCGATGGGGGTGGTGAGGCGATCGAGCAGGAGCCCGTCGCTCGCGTAGTGGAACAGGGCGATCTCGCGACGACCGCCCGGCAGTCCCGCTGCGCTGTTGAACGCGACATCGCCCTCGAACCCGGCCCGCTGCCACGCGCCGAGGAGCGCGGCCAACTCCGGGCGTCGGCTGCTCTCGAGCCGCAGCTCGAACAGGGCGAGAGTGACGTCGCGGTCGTCGCTCAGGCGACGGACGATGTCGCGCAGATAGTCGGCGAAGAGTGCGGGACTCGGGCTGCCGTCGGCGCGCCGCGCGAGATCGTCGTCAGTGGGAGCCAGCCGTTCGCCGATGCGCTCGACCAAGCCCTCGATCAGCGACTCGCGACTGCGGAAGTAGTTCGACGTCGTCCCGACCGGGATTCCCGCCTCCTGATCGACCGCTCGGTGCGTGAGCCCGCGCGAGCCCTCCGCCGCGAGGATGCGCAGTCCGGCATCCGCGATCGCCCGACGCCTGGTCTCGTTCTTCGCCATGACAGCACTCTACCGAGATCACTACAGTTGACGTGGTGGGCCCGGTGTTCTCGCGCGGGGGCTCCGCCTAGGCTGGACGCATGTCAGCGCCCTCCGCGAGCGAGTACGTCTTCGGCAGGCACCGCCCCGCCTCCCACGTGATCGTCCACGTCAGCGACCCGCACTTCCTCGCGGGCGGCCGGCGACTGGGCGGACGATACGACGTCGAAGCCACGTTCGCGCGCACGCTCGACGCGATCAAGGCCGTGCACCCGCATCCCTCCGCGATCGTGGTCACCGGTGATCTCGCCGACCTGGGCGAGCCGGACGCCTACCGCCGACTCCGCGCCGCGGTCGAACCGGTCGCGGCAGAACTCGGGACGGTCGTTGTCTGGGTCGCGGGCAATCACGACGAACGCCCCGCCCTCCGCGAGGGACTGCTCGATCTGCCGCCGACCCAGGAGCCGGTGACCGGTGTCTGGGATTTCGACGGTCTTCGACTCGTGGCCCTCGACTCGACCGTTCCAGGCTGGCACCACGGCGATCTCGACGACACGCAGCTGGAGTGGCTGGCGGGCGTCCTCCGTGAACCGGCACCGCACGGCACCCTGCTCGCGATGCACCATCCACCGCTTCCCAGCCACCTGCCCCTGTTCGACATCCTGGAGCTGCGCCGCCAGGACGAACTCGCCGAGGTGATCCGCGGAACGGACGTGCGCGGCATCCTCGCCGGCCACCTGCACTATTCGTCGCACGGGATGTTCGCGGGAGTCCCCGTGAGCGTGTCGTCGGCCACCTGCTACACCATGAACGTCGCGAAGCCCGCGCCGGACGTCAACGGGATGGATGCCGCGCAGGCGTTCCAGCTCGTCCACGTCCGTCCCGAGACGATCACCCACACGGTGGTGCCGGTGACGGATGCCGCGACCGGTGACTACTTCTCCGAGGCGTGGCTGGAGGAGATGGCGGCGCTGACCCCGGAGGAGCGTCTCGAGGCGTTCTCGCGCAAGCGCTGACGCGCCGTCGTATCCCTGGCAGCGCATGCGCGCGGGCGTAGACTTAAGGCATCCCCCGCTTCCACACTCGCCACTACCCACAAGGATGTGACATGGCTTCTGCCGCGCCCGCTCTGACCCGCACCGAGACCGATTCTCTGGGAAGCATGGAGATCCCCGTAGACGCGTACTGGGGGATCCACACGGCCCGCGCCGACGCGAACTTCCCGATCACGAAGCGCCCGATCTCGGTGTACCCCGATCTCGTCGTGGCCCTCGCCATGGTGAAGCAGGCGAGCGCTCGGGCGAATCGGGAGATCGGAGTCCTCGACGCGGAGCGCGCCGACCTGATCGACCGGGCGGCGCAGCGGGTGATCGACGGCGAGTTCCACGACCAGTTCACGGTCGGCGTCATCCAGGGCGGCGCCGGCACCTCGACGAACATGAACGCGAACGAGGTCATCACCAACATCGCGCTCGAGATGGCGGGTCGCGAGAAGGGCGACTACTCGTACCTCTCGCCGATCGACCACACCAATCGCAGCCAGTCGACCAACGACGTGTACCCGACCGCCGTGAAGATCGGCCTCTCGCTCACGCTTCGCTCGCTGCTGGAGGAGTTGGACCTGCTGCGGGTGTCCTTCCTGCACAAGTCGCAGGAGTTCCACGACGTGCTCAAGGTCGGCCGCACCCAGCTGCAGGACGCGGTGCCGATGACGCTCGGCCAGGAGTTCCACGGTTTCGCGAGCACTCTCGGCTACGACCACACGCGGCTGACCGAGAACGCCTCGCTCATGTTCGAGATCAACATGGGCGCCACGGCGATCGGCACCGGCATCACGACCCATGTCGACTACGCTCCGGCAGTGCTCAAGCACCTGCGCGAGATCACCGAGCTCGACCTCGTGACGGCCGGCGACCTCGTCGAGGCCACGAGCGACACGGGATCGTTCATGTCGTTCTCGTCGACGCTCAAACGCAACGCCATGAAGCTGTCGAAGATCTGCAACGACCTCCGTCTGCTGTCCTCCGGCCCGCAGGCGGGGCTCGGTGAGATCAACCTCCCGGCGATGCAGGCGGGTTCCAGCATCATGCCCGGCAAGGTCAACCCGGTGATCCCCGAGGTCGTGAACCAGGTCGCTTTCGCCGTCGCCGGCGCCGACATGACGGTCACGATGGCGGCGGAGGCCGGGCAGCTGCAGCTGAACGCCTTCGAGCCCGTCATCGCGCACTCGATCTTCCAGTCGATCACCTGGATGCGGCAGGCCATGTGGACCCTGCGGGTCAACTGCGTCGACGGCATCACCGCCAACCGCGACCGTCTGGGCGCGATGGTCGGCGCGTCGGTGGGCGTCATCACGGCTCTCACGCCGTTCATCGGCTACGCGGCGGCTGCGGCGCTCGCCAAGACGGCGCTGCTGACCAACCGCAACGTCGCCGACCTCGTTGTCGAGGCAGGCCTCATGTCGCGCGACGAGGTCACGAAGCAGCTGTCGCCGGCCCGCCTCTCCGGGCTCGAGGCCGTGACGGCCGCGATTCCCGTGATCACGCCCGAGGACCTCATCGAGATCTGATCCGCTCACGACGACGGCCCCGGTGTTCGCACCGGGGCCGTCGTCTGTGTCGTCGAGCGGGGGTCAGTCGAGCACCCGGCAGTGCGTCGTGAGCTCGCCGATGCCGTCGATGCCGACCGTGACCGTCGAGCGGTCGCGCAGGAAGATCTGCGGGTCGCGCGAGTAGCCTGCTCCGCCGGGGCTGCCGGTCGAGATGAGGGTGCCAGGCAGCAGGGTCAGCGACTGCGAGAGGTGGGCGATGAGCTTCGCGACCGATCGCACCATCTGATCCGTGCTCGCGTCCTGCACCGTCGCGCCATCCACGACGGCCCAGATGTGCAGGTCCTGCGGATCGGCGATCTCGTCCGCCGTCACGGCGAAGGGGCCGGTGGGCGTGAAGCCGTCGAACGACTTGCACCGCGACCACTGCGCCTCGGAGAACTGCACGTTGCGGGCGGTGATGTCGTTGACGACGGTGTAGCCCCAGACGTGCGAGAGGGCGTCGGCCTCGGAGACGTCCTTCGCCGGGGTGCCGATGAGCACGCCGAGCTCGGCCTCGTAATCGACGGCTTCGCTGAGGGCTCGCGGCCAGGACGTGGTCTGCTCGTGCCCGGTGAGGGAGTTGGGCCACAGAGTGAAGACGGTGGGGGCGGCGTCGGTCTTGAGCCCCAGCTCGCTCGAGTGGGCCGCATAGTTCAGGCCGACGGCCAGGACGGCAGGGGGAGCGATCACGGCCGAGGCGAACTCCCAGTCGCCGAGCGGATGCCGCGGCGCCGTGCCGTCCGCGAGCGCAGCGGACACCGCGTCGAGGACGGATGCTCCGCCCTCGATCAGCTGCTGCAGGGTCGCCGGCGCGTCGGGCAGGAGGTCAGAGACGAGGATGGCGTCCGAGCCGTCCACCACCGCGAGATTCGCGGCAGGGGAGTCGGCGCGACGCAGATGAGCGAACCGCATGCCTCTACGGTATCCGGTGGCGCGGCTCGGATGCTGGAGGAAGTCGCCAGACCGGGCCCGGAATGATTGTTACCAATATGCTGTGGGCATGAGTTCCGGAGGACCGTCCCAGCCATCGCCGTACACGCCGCCGCCCGGCCCGCAGCAGCAGCCTCCGGCTCCGCAGGGGTATCCGCAGCAGCAGCCTCCGGCTCCGCAGGGGTACCCGCAGCAGTACGGCGCCCAGCAGTACGCGCAGTCGAACTATGCCCCGCCCGCGTTCGGGCAGCGTCCTGCCTACGCCTCTGTGCTGGCCCAGCCGACGCCCTACTCGCCGCCTGCTCCGGTCGCGCCGTCGCCCGCGCAGGGTCTGCCCGCGCTCCCTGCGCGTCGCCGGGCCGGCGGTGTGGCCCTCGGCATCCTCTTCGGGTTCCTCGGTCTGCTGCTCCTGGGCCTCATCGCGTACTTCGGGCTGTTCCTCGGTCCGCTCGCCTCGGTCATCGGACTCGTTCTCGCGCTGGTGCCGCTCGCGGTGGTGTTCTTCGTCGTGCGCATGATCGATCGATGGGAGCCGGAGCCCAAGACGCTCGTCTTCTTCGCCGTCGCCTGGGGAGCTGTCGCGGCCGTCGGCCTCACCCTCCTCGTCGATCTCGGACTCTCCGTCGTGTTCGGTCCACGGGGCGAGGTCGCGAGCGCCGTCATCCAGGCGCCGATCGTCGAGGAGCTGTGGAAGGGCGTCGGCGTCCTCGTCATCTTCCTCATCGCCCGGCGCTCGTTCGACGGTCCTGTCGACGGCGTGGTCTACGGCGCCCTCGTCGGCGCGGGCTTCGCCTTCACCGAGAACATCCAGTACTTCGCGATCAGCCTGATCGAGGGAGGAAGCGGTCAGCTGACCGTGACCTTCATCATGCGTGCGATCATGTCTCCCTTCGCCCACGCGATGTTCACCTCCCTCACCGGTCTGGCGATCGGGCTCGCGGCACGGCGGCACGCCTCCGCGGGCGCGGCGGTGGGCTTCGGGCTGCTCGGCATGCTCGGGGCGATGTTCCTCCACGGGCTCTGGAACGGCTCGTCGTTCGCGAACTTCTTCCTGCTCTACTTCGTGCTGCAGGTGCCGCTCTTCGTGGGCTTCATCTTCGGGATCATCGCGCTGCGGCGTGAGGAGGCCCGACTGACGAAGGCGCGGCTCGGCGACTACGCCGCCGCCGGGTGGTTCACCCCGGAGGAGGTCACGATGCTCGCGACCCCCGCCGGCCGCAAGACCGGCCTGCAGTGGGCGGCGCAGCTGCGCGGCGACCGTCGTCCGCTCATGCGGGAGTTCATCAAGGACGCCACGACGCTGGCCGCCGTCCGTCAGCGCGCGATCACGGGACGCGATCCGATGGCGACCGCCGACGAGCAGGCGCTGCTCGTGCGCACGCGGGCGGCGCGAGCGGCGCTGCTGGCCTACTGACCCGTCCCCGGACAGACTCAACGCCCGGTGCTGCGGCGATGCCTGCATGTCTCCCGGGCGTTGAGTTGGTCTACAAACAGGGTGCACCCGGCATCCGTGGGTGTCAAGAGCTTCCGCCGAGTCAATTCGTGACGTGTTCGCTGTGAGCAGGTGCGTGCTCGTTGACCCCCGCGCGACGGCTCGGGTTGGATGGAAGCATGACTGATCGCACAAAGCCTGAGTTCGACGCCCCCACCGGACCCGCTCCCTCGGAGCTCGTGATCCGCGACCTCATCGAAGGCGACGGAGCCGAGGCCAAGCCCGGCGACACGGTGACCGTCCACTACGCCGGGGTGGAGTTCGAGTCCGGCGAGGAGTTCGACTCCTCCTGGGGCCGTGGGGAGACCATCCAGTTCCCGCTGCGCGGCCTCATCCAGGGCTGGCAGGACGGGATCCCCGGCATGAAGGTCGGTGGACGACGTGAGCTCGTCATCCCGCCGCACCTCGCCTACGGCCCTGCGGGCGGCGGGCACTTCCTGTCCGGCAAGACCCTGATCTTCATCATCGATCTCGTCGCCGTCGGCTGATCCGACCCCGCGAGTGCGGAAGGCGTCGTCCCCACCCGGGGCCGACGCCTTCCGTCGTTCCGGAGAATCTTCGTCATTCGGGAATACATGCAACTGCATGTAAGTTGTGACACGTGATGCCGCGCGAGCGGTCCACGATCACGGTCGCAGATGCGGCTGACATCTTCAGAGGAGCACCACATGACCATCGACATCCCCGGCTACCGTCCCGGCACCTACGTCCTCGACCCCGCGCACAGCGAGGTCACGTTCAGCGTCCGCCACATGATGATCTCGAAGGTGCGCGGCACCTTCGGTGTGAAGAGCGCCACGCTCGTCGCACCCGAGAACCCCCTCGAGACCACCGTGCAGGCGAGTGTCGACGTCACGTCCGTCGACACCAAGGACGAGGGTCGTGACCAGCACCTCCGCTCGGCCGACTTCTTCGACACCGAGAACTTCCCGACCATGGACTTCGTCTCGACCGGCGCCCGCGCCGAGAACGGCGAGCTGTACGTCGACGGCGACCTCACGATCCGCGGCATCACCAAGCCCGTCACCTTCGAGGTCGACTTCGGCGGCTTCGGCTCCGACCCGTGGGGCAACTACAAGGCTGGCGCGTCGGCCAAGGCCGTCATCAACCGCGAGGACTTCGGCCTGACCTGGAACGCCGCTCTCGAGACCGGCGGCGTGCTCGTCGGCAAGGACGTCACGATCAACCTCGACCTGCAGGGTGCTCTGCAGCAGGACTGATCGCAGCTCCGCGAGAGCCCCGCGCCCCTCAGGGTGCGGGGCTCTCCGCGTCGTAGGCGTGGAATCGCCGGTTGCGTCCGGCGAGGATCGCGACGAGTGCGATGACGAGGAAGCCGCCGAGCAGGGGCGGGAACCAGAGGGTGGTGAGCGAGGCCAGCACCCCCGCGTAGAGGGCGCCGAGGCGCGGGCCGCCGGCGACGACGACGATGAAGACGCCCTGCAGGCGTCCGCGCATGGTGTCGGGGACGGCCGCCTGCATCATCGTGTTGCGGTAGATCGAGCTGACGTTGTCGGAGGCTCCCGAGAGGGCCAAAGCCACGCAGGCGGCCACGATCAGGACGATCGCGGGCGTGCTCTCGGTGGCGCTGCCCGTGAGCGCGCCGATCAGCAGCACGACTCCGAAGAGGAGGATCGCCGCCCCGTACACCTCGACGGCCCTCGTGATGCCGCGACCGTGCCACCGATACTGCACGACCCTGCCCGAGAACAGGCTCGACGCGAAGGTACCGACCGCGACGGACGCGGTCAGGATGCCGGTGGTCACCGCTCCGCCGCCGAGGATGACCGTGCCGAGAGCCGGGAACAGCGCCAGTGGCTGCCCGAACGTCATGGCGATGATGTCGACGATGTACTGCATGCGGATGTTGCTGGCGCGTCGCAGGAAGCGCCATCCGTCGACGAGCGAGGCGAGCCCGGGGCGCACGACCTCGCCCTCGGGGCGCAGTGCGGGAAGGGTCCACAGTCCGAGGAACATCGAGAGCATCAGCACGACGTCGATCGTGTACGTCCAGCCGTAGCCGGTGAGGGCGACGAGCAGTCCGGCGAGGGCCGGACCGGCCATGACCGTCAGACCGAAGGCCACGCCGTTGAGGGCCGATGCCGCGGCCAGCAGCTCACGGGGGATGAGGCGCGGCACGATGGCCGTGCGCGTCGCCATGCCGACCGAGTTCGCGGCCGAGTTGACGATGCTCAGCACGTACAGCCACCAGATGGTCTCCGCGCCGGTCCAGGTGAGGGCCGCCAGGAGGGCCGTGGAGACGAACGTCACGGTGGCCGCGATCAGCGCCACTCTGCGTCGATCGAAGGCGTCGGCGAGCATCCCGCCGTACAGGCCGGCGAGGACCATCGGCACGAGGCCGGCGACGGCGATCATCGACACCGCGAAGGTGCTTCCGGTCAGCTCGAACACATGCAGCATGACCGTGACGATCGTGAGCTGCCCGCCGATGCCCGCGAGCGAGGAGCCGATCCACATACGGGCGAACGCCGGGCTCGCCTTCAGCGGGCTGAGGTCGATCAGATGGCTGCGAGCCGCGCTCACGCCGCGTGCCTGTCATGCATCCTTCGAGCGTATCCGCTCTGCGTCGAGGCGGACGTGGGCATGGTCACCTCGCGGCTCCGCGCCTGGTAGACTCGTCAGGTTGCCGTTCGATCGGCCGCGGATAAAGAGAGCTCGCGCATCAGGCGTCGGGCGCCGCGCAACAAGCAGAGAGGGGATCGAATCTATGGCACTGGAAGCAGACGTCAAGAAGGCGATCATCGAAGAGTACGCGACGCACCCCGGTGACACCGGATCCCCCGAGGTGCAGGCCGCGATGCTGACGCAGCGCATCAAGGACCTCACCGAGCACCTGAAGGAGCACAAGCACGACCACCACTCGCGTCGTGGTCTGTTCCTGCTCGTGGGTCAGCGCCGTCGTCTGCTCGGCTACCTCCAGAGCGTCGACATCGAGCGGTACCGCTCGCTGATCGCACGCCTTGGTCTTCGCCGATAAGGCATCACGGACCCAGCGTTCAATCGCGCAGAACATTCTTGAGAAGGCCGCCCCAGGTGTGGGGCGGCCTTCGTCATGTCCGGCACGGCCACGCGCAGAGCATTGACCTCGCGCTGACTTTCCTTTAGGAAAGTATGACGAGTCGGAACGGGGGAGCGACGTGGAACAGAAGCCGATGCGCGGTCTCGCGCCCCTCGACCCGCCCTCGCCCGACGTCGCTCGGCAGTATCTGCAAGAGGCGGATGCCGTGCGTGCTCGGCGTGATCGTCAGGGCGGATCGCAGGTGCAGGGGTGGGCGATCATCGTCACGGCGATCGTCACGGGGGTGTTCCTCACGGCACACCTCGTCGTGGTGGATTCCGGGAGGCCCGCCGTCGTGCCGGTCTTCGTCTTCGTCATCATGATCTCGGCGCAGATCGTCTCGGGAGCGACGGAGCGCGACGGCGTGCGGGTGCGCGTGCCTCGCAATCGCGCAGCCTTCGTCGCCATCGTCGTGCTGAGCGTGCTCGGCATCCTCGCATCGTTCGCTGTGCAGATCGTGGCGCCGGAGGCACCTCTCGCGGTGATCGCAGCGCCGCTGTGGACGTCCTGTCTGATCTTCGCAGGCCTCGGAGTCGCTCATCTCCGAGCCGCGACCGGCGACGCGCGCATCGTGCCGCAGCCGCCGTTCGAGGGGCCCGCCCGTGTCACGACGCTGGTGGTCGGGTCGCTGCTCGCGGCCGCGATCGCCGTGGTCTCCCTCGACGACCTGCTGTTGAGCAGTGTGCTGGCGATCGTCATCGGCTCGGCGTTCGTGGTGGGTGTGATCGGCGTCCGCACGAATTGGGGCCTCGCCTATCTGGGGCAGGTGTGGCGATGGCCGCAGTACGCCGTCGGTGCTCTCGGTGCGACTGGCCTGTTGGCCGTCACTCTGAACGCATCAGCCGGATCGCCGGTCGACCCGCTGCTCGGTGTCGCCGCCGCCGTCGTGGTCGCTTTGTCGACCGTCGTCGTGGCGATCGCGCCGACTCCGACGGAGCGCCGCGATGTCGAGTGAGGGCATCGCGGAGATCCATCCCAGGATGCGACTCGACGACAACTTCTCGACACCGATCCGGTTCTCGGTGCTGGCCTCCCTCGGAGAGGGAGTGGAACTCGATTTCGGCACGCTCGCACATGTGATCGAGGCGAGCGACTCCACGCTGAGCAAGGCGATCGCCCACCTCGTGGATGCCGGATACGTGCAGACGCGAAAGGGGCAGGCCGGCAGCCGACCCCGCACCTGGATCCGGTCGACGGCGCTCGGTGAGGCGGCCTTCACCGGCCATCTCCGGGCCCTCAGGGAGATCGTCGAGCTCGGCGGGCGTCGCGCCGACGGGACGCGGCCGGTCGCGACCGATTGACCGCCGGCCTCAGGCCTGCGCCTGCACGAGGTCGGGGTGGTGGATCGCCGCCACGTCGGGGTGTGCTCGCAGACGCGACTTCATCGCGTTCTCGCCGTAGGTCGCGTGGATCGGGTTGCTCGGGTCCTCGGTGATGCCGGTCGCCTCGGCGGCGAGGTCGGCCGGCAGCTCGAGGAGCGGCAGCTGCTGGTCCAGGGCCGGGTTGAAGAAGAACGGGATCGAGATGCGCTCCTCGGGAGCCCTCGGCGAGATCACGCGGTGGTTGGTGGCCTTGAGGTACCCGCCGGTCGCATACTCCAGCAGCTCGCCGATGTTGACGACGAAGGCGCCGGGCACGGGCGGCGCCGACACCCACTCGCCGTCGCGCTCGACCTGGAGCCCGCCCTTGCCCGGTTCGACCCAGAGCAGCGTGAGCACGCCGGAGTCCTTGTGCGCGCCGACGCCCTGCTGGGGCTCCGGCTCGTTCGTGCCCGGGTACCGGACGATCTTGATGAGGGTGGACGGGTCGCGGAACGACTCGTCGAAGTACGTCTCCTCGGCGCCCAGGGTGAGTGCCCACGCGCGCAGCAGCTTGCGGGCGATCTCCGTCAGGGTGTCGTGCCACTCCGTGACGACCTCCTTCAGCTCCGGCTGCGCTGCCGGCCACAGGTTCGGACCCGTGAGGCGGTTGAACGCAGGGCCGCCCTCGACGGGTTCGCGCTCGGGACCGATGTCGATCTGCTCGCGCCAGTCGACCTTGCCCTGCGTACGCTCACCACCGATGCGGGTGTAGCCGCGGAAGTGCGGGCTCTTGACGTTCTCGATCGCGAGCTTGTCCTCCTCGGGGAGCGCGAAGAAATCGAGGGCGGCCTGGTGCAGGCGCGCCTCGATCTCGGGCGAGATGCCCGTTCCCGTGAGGTAGAAGAACCCGACGTCGTGGGTGGCGGCGCGCAGCTCGTCGCGGAACCGTGCCGCGGCCTCGGGGCCGGCGTCGAGCTGGGAGAGATCGAGGATGGGGAGCGAGAGATCAGCCATTCCCCGAGCGTAAGTCGCTGTGGCGGGGCGTGGACGAGTGTTGCGTCGCGTTACCCGGCGCCCGCAGACGAGCGCCTCGTCGAAACAATCGCCGACGTGGTGCTAAGGTCTCCTTCGGGGTAAGGGATGCCTTACCTTTGTTTCGTCAGAGAGTTCCCGTACCGTGCTCGCCACCTTCCTCATCGGCCTCCGCGAAGGCCTCGAGGCCGCGCTCGTCGTCGGCATCCTCGTCGCCTACCTCCGCAGGCTCGGCCGCACGGACGCCCTGCCCCGGATGTGGGCGGGCATCGGCCTCGCGATCGCCCTCGCCCTGGGGATCGGCGCCGTCCTCACCTTCGGCGCGTACTCGCTGACGTTCGAGGCCCAGGAGCTCATCGGCGGTCTCATGTCGCTGCTCGCCGTCGGAATGGTCACCTGGATGATCTTCTGGATGCAGAAGGCCGGGCGCACGATGAAGGCCACCCTCGAAGGCGGTCTCGACCGGGCGCTCACCCAGGGCGGTGTCTGGGCTCTCGTCGCGATCGGCTTCGTCTCCGTCGCCCGGGAGGGTATCGAGACGACGCTGCTGCTCTGGTCGATGGTGCAGTCCTTCGGCGATGCTCCCACCGCTCTGCTCGGTGCCGTGCTCGGGCTCGCAGCCGCCGTGGTGATCGGTTGGCTGCTGGCGCGCGGCGCCGTGCGTCTCGACCTTCGCCGGTTCTTCACCTGGACGAGCGGCTTCCTCGTGATCGTCGCCGCGGGCGTGCTGGCCTACGCGGTCATGGACCTGCAGGAGGCCGGAGCGCTGCCGGGTCCCTTCACGGCGCTGGCGCCCGTCGACACGGTCACGGGTGCTGTCGCGACCGGCTGGGCGGCGTTCCCGTTCGGATGGGCCTTCGACGTGAGCGCAACCATCGCGCCCGGCGGAACACTGGCCACGATCCTCCAGGCGACGGTCGGGTTCATGCCGCGCATGACCTGGCTCCAGGTCGCGGCGTGGATCGTCTACCTCGCCGTCGTCGGCGTGCTCTTCGTCCGCGGGCTGCGCTCCCGTCGGTCCTCCACCCCTCGTTCGACACCGTCGTCCGCCGCCGCGGACGCGCCGGTCGAGTCCCTCACCGATCAAGGAGCAGTATGACCACCTCCCGCCGAGTCCTGGCGTCCGTCGCGGCTGCCGGTGCGGCCGTCCTCGTGTTGAGCGGATGCGTCGCGAAGAGCGACGCCGCCGCCGGAGCTGCGTTCGACGTCGCATCGACCGACTTCGGATGCGCCGTGTCCGGCTCGACCGCGAAGAGCGGCACACTCACGTTCGACGTCAAGAACGACAGCGGGCAGACGTCCGAGTTCTACCTGCTCGCCGAGGACGGCCTGCGCATCGTCGGCGAGGTCGAGAACATCGCGCCCGCCGCGTCCCGCACCCTGACGGTCGTCGCCCAGCCGGGGAAGTACTACACGCTCTGCAAGCCGGGCATGATCGGCGACGGCGTCGGGAAGGCCGAGTTCACGGTCACGGGAGACCGCGTCGCAGTCGCCGGCGAGGACTCCGAGCAGAAGCAGCAGGCGGTCGACCTGTACGCCGCCTTCGTGAAGGACCAGGTCGGCCAGCTCGTGCCCGCGGTCGAGGAGCTCGTCGCCGCCTACGAGTCGGGCGACGACGAGACGGCCCGCACCGAGTTCCCGCAGACGCGCGCCTTCTACGAGCGCATCGAGCCGGTCGCCGAGGCGCTCGGCACGCTCGACCCCCGCATCGACTACCGAGAGGTGGACGCCGTCGCCGAGGGTCTCGACTGGACGGGCTTCCACCGCATCGAGAAGGACCTCTGGGTTCCGGCGCAGGACGCGCTGAACGCCGACGGCGAGACGCCGGCCTGGCAGGACTGGGCGCCGTCGACCCCGGAGGAGCGCGCCGGCTACGGTGACCAGCTGCTCGCCGACGTGCAGGAGCTCTACGACTACGTCCACTCCGACGACTTCACGACCGCTCTCGAGGACCAGGGCATCGGCGGCATCTCGAACGGGGCGATCGCGCTGCTCGACGAGGTGGCGACCGGCAAGATCTCCGGTGAGGAGGACTGGTGGTCGGGGACCGATCTCTACGACTTCGCCGCCAACGTCGAGGGGTCGAAGATGGCGTTCTCGCTCGTGCAGGACTTCGCCGCGGCGCAGGGCGACGACGGCGAGGCTCTCGTCGGCGAGATCGAAGACGGCTACGCCGCTCTCGAGGCATCGCTCGCCGCGCACGGGTCGCTCGTCGACGGCTTCGTCGGGTACTCGGAGCTCACCGACGACGACAAGCGCGAGTTCACCGACCTCATCAACGCTCTGGCAGAGCCGCTCTCGCAGCTCACCGGCACGGTCCTCGACTGATCGACGGGTACGATCACGCAGTGGACGACAGCACTGACGAGGCCGCCGCAGACGCCGGGAACGCGTCTGCGGCGGCATCCGTCCCCGCGGGGCTGAGCCGCCGGGGGCTCCTCGGACTCGCACTCGGCGGCGGGGCCGCGTCGCTCGCGGTCGGACTCGGCACCGGCCTCGCAGGCGGCGTGGCGCTCGGGCGCGCCCGGGCGGCGGAGGACGCCGAGCATGCCTACTCCTTCTTCGGCGCGCACCAGGCCGGCATCACCACGCCCGTGCAGGAGCACCTGCACTTCGCGGCGTTCGACATGATGCCGCGCACCGATCGCGACGACCTCGTGACGCTCCTGCAGGACTGGAGCTATGCGGCCTCCCGCCTGACGCAGGGCCTCGAGGTGAGCGCGACGGGAGCGGTCGGCGGCGACGCCGAGGTGCCGCCCGACGACACGGGGGAGGCACTCGGGCTCCCTGCTGCCGGCCTCACGATCACGATCGGCTTCGGCCCCAGCCTGTTCGAGAACGAGGACGGCGACCGGTACGGCATCGCCGCGCGGCGGCCGGCCTCGCTGGAACGGCTTCCCGCGTTCCTGGGTGACGACCTCGTCCCGCAGCTGTCGAACGGCGATCTCTGCATCCAGGCGTGCGCCGACGACCCGCAGGTCGCGGTGCACGCGATCCGGAACCTCAGCCGCATCGCGTTCGGCCGGGCGAAGCTGCGGTGGTCGCAACTGGGTTTCGGCAAGACGTCGCGTACGACGGCCGACCAGGCGACGCCGCGCAATCTCTTCGGCTTCAAGGACGGCACCGCGAACATCCTCGCCGACGATGATGCGGCCCTGCAGAAGAGCGTCTGGGTCGCGGCGTCCGACGACCCGGCATGGATGTCGGGCGGGTCCTACCTCGTGGCCAGGAAGATCGCGATGCTCATCGAGACCTGGGATCGGGTGCGTCTCTCGGAGCAGGACACGATCATCGGTCGCGACAAGGGGCGCGGCGCGCCCCTGTCCGGCGGGGACGAGTTCACCGCCCCGGACTTCTCCTCAGCGCGCATCGACGCGAACTCGCACGTGCGGCTCGCGCATCCGCAGCAGAACGACGGGATCCGCATCCTCCGCCGCGGCTTCAACTACGTCGACGGCAACAACGATCTCGGCCGCCTCGACGCCGGCCTGTTCTTCCTGTCGTATCAGCGCGACCCCGCGCAGTTCATCGCTCTGCAGCGCTCACTGTCGACAGACCGCATGAACGAGTACATCCGACACGTCGGTTCCGGGATCTGGGCGATCCCGGCGGGTGCGGAGCAGGGATCCTACGTCGGAGCGCCCCTGTTCGCCTGAGGAGCCCCGGACCGATTCAGCGGCGACGCCGTCGACCGGCGTCCGGATCAGCGCTCGACGAGGCGCACGGCGGCCGCGGCGAAGGCGTCGGCGCCGAAGTGGTCGTCGGCCGATACCGTGACGACCGCGTCGCCGAGGACGATCACGAGCTGGCCGTAGGCGCCGTGCAGCCGCCACGCAGCGCCAGGGCCATCCCACGCTCCGAGGCCGTAGCGCTCGTACCCCTCGTTCGTGCCGGCCGGCACCCAGTCCCCGTGCATGGCGTCGACGACGGATGCCGGCACGATGCGCTCCCCGTTCCAGACGCCCCGATCGAGGAGCAGGCGGCCGATGCGCGACATCTCCTCGGTGCGGAGTGCGAGGCCCTCGCCGGCGAGCACGTACCCGCGCGGGCACCGCCGCCAGCCGACGTCGTCGAGCCCGAGCGGTGCGAGGAGTCGAGGCCGCACGTACTCCTCGACGTCGCCGACGACGCGCTCGAGCAGGCGCATCGCCGTGTACGCGCTGGCATTGGAGTACTGGAACACCCGGCCGCGCGAGTCGCGGCTCAGGAACTCGGTGGCGAGGTCGGGCCAATCCGTCATCAGGGTCGGCGACCAGGGGAGGTCGATGCCGCTCGACATCGAGAGCAGTCGGCGGAGGGTGAGGTGGGCGACGTCGCGTCCGAGCGTCCTGTCGCCGGTCAATCGGGAGATCGGCTCGTCGAGGGACAGCAGACCCTCGGCATCCGCCATGCCCGCCGCGAGCACGCTGACGCCCTTCGCGACCGAGTGGATCTCCTCGCGCTCGTCGGGGGTCCAGCGGTGCTCGGCCGTGCTCCCGCCGACGCGCACGTGAAGGCCGTGGGCTCCGAATCCGGTCGCCTCGACCTCGTCGACGAGGAGGTCCCTCAGCGACGCCGCGCGGCTCACCGGGGAGCGCCCGAGACCGGACGCGGGCGTCGCGAACCCGTCGGATCGTTGCGATGCCCCTGCCGCCCTGCCAGCTCCGGATCGGTGAACAGCCACTTCGGGCGCGGCTCGACGAGCGGTCGGAACACCCAGCGCACGGGCTTCGTGGCGAGCGCGAGGGCGAGGAGCACCGACAGGAGCGTGACGAGGGGGAGCCACAGCCACGTCGGGTCGAGATCGCGCAGCACTCCGGTCTCGCGGAACGGGTAGAGGGCGAACGAGTGGAGCAGGTAGACGTACATCGTGTACTGGCCGAAACGCGTCCACCAGTAGGTGCCTCGGGGGACCAGGACGAAGAACGCGGCGCTGAGCACGAGAGCCAGGATCATCAGCGCGAGGCGGACGCCACCGGCCCACCACTGCTCGCCGCCGAGGTCGGCATAGGCGTCTTCGTAGAACAGCCACTGACGCAGGTCGATCCTCTCCCAGAGGTCGACCCAGTGCCAGGCTGCGAAGCCCGCGGCCGCCAGCACGGCCACGGCGCCGACCCTGAGCCACCACGGACGGGCATCGAGGAGGCGCAGTCGGGCGACGACGTCGCGCTCGCGCAGCCACCAGCCCAGTGTGAAGAAGGGCAGCAGGCCGAGCGTCCGCGACAGGGAGAACGTGCTGTCGACGTTGGGCAGGTAGCCGACGCCCACGGAGATGACGACGGTCCACAGCAGGGGCCAGCGCAGCAGGGCGAGGTAGGGGAGCACGAGCCGGAAGATGCCCAGGGCGAGGAGGAACCACAGGGTCCACGACGGCTTGGTGAAGTTCGGCTCCGCCTGGCCCTCGACCAGCCACTTCGTGAGGGTCCAGAGGAACTCGAAGATCACGTACGGCACGAGGATGTCGGTGATCACCCGAGCCATCTGGACCCTGGTGGGGGAGCCCGACTTCGAGAAGTAGCCCGAGATGATCGCGAAGGCGGGCATATGGAAGGCGTACAGCGCCAGGTAGGCGGCCAGCGCGATGTCGGAGTCGTACGTGAGCCGCTGCACGGCATGCCCGAGGACGACCAGCACGATGCAGGCATAGCGCGCGTTGTCCCAGAACGGGACGCGGCGGCGGGGCTTCGGTGCGGTCGAGGTGACGGGGTTCGGGTCGGCTCCGACACTGTTCATCCTCTGAGGCTACCGCCGGGAATAAAGTTGGTCCGATCGCGTTGTCTCAGATACATTCAAATGAATAGAACCGGATGCAGGGCACCCGATTCGGAGAAGACGGAGCAATCATGAGCGAGCAGACAGGCACCCAGATGCAGTTCGGCATCATGTCGGTCAGCGACATCACCCGCGACCCGACGACCGGCATCACGCCCAGCGAGCAGGAGCGGATCAAGGCGACCCTCACGATCGCCAAGCACAGCGAAGAAGTCGGACTCGACGTCTTCGCGATCGGTGAGCACCACAACCCGCCGTTCTGGTCGTCCAGCCCGACGACCTTCCTCGCCGCGCTCGCGGCGCAGACCGAGCGACTGGTCGTGTCGACCTCGACGACCCTGATCACCACCAACGATCCGGTGCGCATCGCCGAGGAGTACGCGATGCTGCAGCACGTCTCCGACGGACGCATGGACCTCATGCTCGGGCGCGGCAACACCGGCCCGGTGTACCCCTGGTTCGGTAAGGACATCCGCCAGGGGCTGCCCCTGGCGATCGAGAACTACGCGCTGCTGCACAAGCTGTGGCGCGAGGACGTCGTGGACTGGGAGGGCAAGTTCCGCACGCCGCTGCAGGGCTTCACCTCGACACCGCGTCCCCTCGACGGCATCGCCCCGTTCGTGTGGCACGGATCGATCCGCACGCCCGAGATCGCAGAGCAGGCCGCGTACTACGGCGACGGCTTCTTCGCGAACAACATCTTCTGGCCGAAGGAGCACTACCAGCGCCTCATCGAGCTCTACCGTCAGCGCTACGCCCACTACGGGCACGGCACTCCCGAGCAGGCGATCGTCGGACTCGGCGGGCAGGTGTTCATGGCCGCGAAGTCTCAGGATGCGGTGTCGCAGTTCCGCCCCTACTTCGACAACGCCCCGGTGTACGGACACGGCCCGAGCATGGAGGACTTCACCGAGATGACCCCGCTGACGGTGGGCTCGCCGCAGCAGGTGATCGACCGCTACGCCGGCATGCGCGAGCACTTCGGCGACTACCAGCGCCAGCTGTTCCTCATCGACCACGCCGGTCTCCCGCTCAAGACGGTGCTCGAGCAGCTCGACATCCTCGGCTCCGAGGTCGTGCCGGTGCTGCGCAAGGAGCTGGCGAAGGACCGCCCGGAGACGGTTCCCGACGCCCCGACCCACGCCGCACGTGTGAAGGCCGTGTACGGCGACGGTCCGACCCGTCAGGCGCGACCCGGCGCGAACCGCGGCGACAACCTGACCGGCGACTCGCCCTACGAGGACACGCCGGCGCCCGCTGGCTCCGCGTTCGGCCTGACCCGAAAGGGGGCGTGAGATGACCACTCGCCGGATCGCCGTCGTGTCGGCTGGCCTGTCGAACCCGTCATCGACCCGCATGCTCGCCGACCGTCTGGCCGCCGAGACGGTCAAGGCGCTCGCCGCCCGCGACATCGCCGCCACGGTCGACGTGATCGAGTTGCGCGACTACGCGCACGACATCACGAACAACCTGCTGACGGGCTTCGCGCCGCCCGCGCTCGAGACCGCGATCAACACCGTCGTCTCGGCCGACGCGCTCATCGCGGTCACACCGATCTTCTCGACGAGCTACTCGGGACTGTTCAAGTCGTTCATCGACGTGCTCGACCCCGATTCGCTCACCGGCACCCCGGTGCTGATCGGAGCCAACGCGGGGACGGCACGTCACTCGCTCGCGATCGACTATGCGATCCGGCCGCTCTTCGCCTACCTGCACGCGGATGCCGTGTCGACGGGCGTCTTCGCGGCGTCGAGCGATTGGGGAGGCGCCGGCGACGACGTCGCCCCGCTCGCGAGGCGCGTGGAGAAGGGGACGAAGGAGCTCGCGGATGCGATCGCACAGCGCGACGCGGCCACGGTCGCCGACCCCTTCGACCCGGCGACCTACCTCGGCGAGGGACGTTCGTTCGGGCACATGCTCGGCGGCCTCGCGGGGGAGTGAACCGACGTCGAGTCGATCTGTGTCAGCGGCCCCGTCGCTGCCAGGAGTACTCGGTCTCGGGCCTGCCGCGCGCGCCGTACCGCGCCGCCTTGGCCACGGCTCCCTCCGCGGCCAGGTGTTCGAGGTAGCGGCGCACCGACACGCGCGACATGCCCAACCGGTCGGCCGCCTCGCTGGCGGAGAGCGGTCCTGACGTGCGCACCTCGTGCGTGACGGCCTCCAGAGTCGCGGCCGACAGCCCCTTGGGCAGGGCGATCGTTCCGGTCGCTCGGCCGAGCAGCGCGTCGATCTCGGCCTGGGTCGTCTCCCCGTCGGTCTCGGCCGCTCGTGCGCGATGCTCGCGGTAAGCCGTGAGGCGTTCGCGGAAGACCGCGAAGGGGAACGGCTTGACGAGGTACTGGTACACGCCGAGGGCGGCCATCTGCCGTACGGTCTCGGCATCGCGCACACCCGTGATCGCGATGACGTCGATGGCTGCGGCCCGGGCGCGCAGCGTGCGGAGCACGTCGATGCCCGATCCGTCCGGCATGGTCACATCGAGCAGCACGAGGTCGAAGCGCTCGGATCCCTCGGCCCCGAGGACGGCGGTGAGCGCTGCTCGTGCCCCCGTGCATTCCGCGCCCACCACGAAGCCGTCGAGGCGCTCGAGGTACGTACGGTGCAGCTCGAGCGTCAGGGCGTCGTCGTCGACGATCAGGGTGCGGATCACCGGGCCCTCCGTCTCTTCGGCGGCAGGGTGACGCGGAACGTGGTCGGGTCGGGTCGCAGCTCGACGACGCCGCCGGCGTCGACGACCACGGCCCGCACCAGCGCGAGACCGACGCCGCGTCCCTCGGCGCCGGCAGGCTTGGTCGAGAACCCCTGGTCGAAGACACGGTCGCGGAGGTCGTCGGGGATGCCGGGGCCGCTGTCCGACACCTCCAGCACGATCCCGCCGTCCTCGGAGGGCTGCAGCACCACCTCGACCCAGCGCTCGGCGGCGTCGGCCACGGCATCCATCGCGTTGTCGACGAGGTTGCCGAGTACGGCGACGCTGTCGACGGCCGAGAGCGGCGACGCCGGAGTGTCCGGTTCGATGCGGATCCGCCAGTCGATTCCCCGCTCTTTCGCCTGCGACGCCTTTCCCAGCAGCAGGGCGCCGACGGCGGGGTCGCCGGCGCGGCGTGCGGTGACCTGGTCGACGAGCGACTGGCTCTGGCGGGAGGTCTCCGTGAGGATCTCGATCGCCTCCTCGCTGCGCCCGAGTTCGAGCAGCGCGACCGCGGTGTGCATGCGGTTCCCATGCTCGTGGGTCTGCGCGCGGAGCGCGTCTCCGAGCGTCCGCAGCGACTCGTACGACGAGACCGCGTCACGCAGCTGCCCCGGGGGCAGGTCGCCGGCGATGCGTTGTGTGGTCCTCCGAGCGATCCAGGCGCCCAGCGCCCCCAGCGCGACGAGCCCGATCGTGATGACCAGGGAGAGCGGGAGCCGCCGAACGAGGGTGTCGGAGATCGACTCGATCGTCACGCCGGCCGACACCCAGCCGATGAGGTCGTCGTCGGCGGTGAGGACGGGCACGATCGTGCGGACCGACGGACCGAGCGTACCCGTGAACACCTCGGTCAGCTGCGAGGGGGCGGCGGGGATGGTGCCGAGGTAGCGTTCGCCGAGCTGGTCGACGTCGGGATGGGTCACCCGCACGCCGTCCGGGGTCATGATCGTCACGAAATCGAGGTCCGCCGCGGCGATCACGTCGAGGGCGTACGGCTCGAGAGCACGCGTCGCGGCATCCGTATCACCCGTCGCGAGTGCTTCGGCGACGACGGGAGACGTCGCGAGCGTCACCGCGGTCGCCGCCGTCACCCGCTCGGCCTCGGCATGCGTGGCGCGCTGCGCCTCGACCACGAGGAACACCGCGACGAGAGCCCCGATCACCACGGCCGCCGCGAGGACGACGAGGAACACCGCCGAGGCGGTGCTGCGGGTGCCGTGGGCGTGTCGCATCTGGTCCTTCCGATCGTCGGTGATCGCGGTGACGGGATCTCGGTAGTGACCAATACGACCACAAATATCCGCGGCGCGGGAAGTCGGGGAGGGTGAACACACCGCGGGCGACGACGCCGGCGCAGACGGACGACGACGTTCATGATCAAGGAGGATGCCATGGCCATCACGACGGGGTTCACCCTTCCCGGATTCCATTGGCGGCGAGGCAAGCAGTCGTGGGACAGGCACACGTGGCTGTACGTGTCGGTGATCATCGCCGTCGTGCTCGGAGCCGCGGTCGGACTCATCTGGCCTGAGGTCGGTCAGAGCCTGGAACCCATCGGCAAGGGCTTCGTGTCGCTCATCAAGATGATGATCGCGCCGATCATCTTCTGCACGATCGTGGTCGGCGTCGGATCCATCGCGAAGGCGGCGACCGTCGGCAAGATCGGCGGGCTCGCGCTGCTGTACTTCATGGTCATGTCGACCTTCGCCCTCGCGATCGGCCTGGTCGTCGGCAACATCATCCACCCGGGCGCCGGCCTCGACATGGCATCGGCGACCTACGACGCGACCGAGACCGAGGCGAAGACGACCACGGAGTTCGTGCTCGGCATCATCCCGACGACGTTCTTCTCGGCGTTCACCGGGGAGAGCGTGCTGCAGGTGCTCTTCATCGCGCTGCTCGTCGGCTTCGCGCTGCAGGGGCTGGGCGAGAAGGGCGCGCCCATCATGGATGCCGTCAAGAACCTGCAGAAGCTCGTCTTCCGCATCCTCGGCATGATCCTGTGGCTGGCGCCGCTCGGGGCGTTCGGCGCGATCGCCGCGGTCGTCGGCAAGACCGGCATCGCGGCCATCTGGAGCCTCGGTGTGCTGATGATCGCCTTCTACATCACGTGCATCGTCTTCATCGTCGTGGTGCTGGGTGTGCTGCTGTTCGCGGTCACGCGGGTCAACATCTTCAGCCTCATCAAGTACCTGGCCCGCGAGTACCTGCTGATCGTCGGCACCTCGTCGTCGGAGTCGGCGCTGCCTCGACTGATCGCGAAGATGGAGCACGTCGGCGTCTCGAAGCCGGTCGTGGGCATCACGGTTCCGACCGGATACTCGTTCAACCTCGACGGCACCGCGATCTACCTGACCATGGCCTCGCTCTTCATCGCCACGGGAATGGGACAGCCGATGTCGATCGGAGAGCAGATCGGCCTGCTCGTGTTCATGATCATCGCGAGCAAGGGGGCGGCCGGGGTCACCGGCGCAGGGCTCGCGACGCTCGCCGGCGGGCTCCAGGCCTACCGTCCCGACCTCGTCGACGGCGTCGGTGTCATCGTCGGCATCGACCGCTTCATGTCGGAGGGACGCGCGCTGACCAACTTCACCGGTAACGCGGTGGCGACGCTGCTCATCGGCACCTGGACCCGCCAGATCGACCGGGAGCGCGTGCGCCGGGTCCTCAGCGGCGAGGTGCCGTTCGACGAGTCGGTGCTCGACGGGGTCGACGACCATGGCATGGCCGACGAGCGCAAGGCCGTCGACGTGCAGGGGCTCAAGGACTCCGCACTCGACGAGATGTCGGCGAAGCAGGAGCGCGCACGCGCCAGGGCGGCGCAGAACTGACCGAGCGGACGAAGGGGATGCGGGAGCCGACGAGCGTCGGCTCCCGCATCCGTGCGATCAGCCGCTCTTGCGTCGGAACTCGCGCCGGGTCTGCGGAGCGTGCGTGCCGTGGACGGCGGAGTCGCCGTCCAGATGCGCCTGGCCCTCGCGGTGGTGCGCGTTCTTCTTCTCGAGCGCTTCCTTGAACTTGCGCTTCATGTCCTCGGTCGAGGACGCGCCCTCTTCGGTGCTCATGCCCGCCAGCCTAGGGCACGGCTCGTCCGCCCGGTCCGTCACCTGCGGACCCGCGTCGTGACGACGTCGATCGCGGCACCCAACGCCAGGGCCACCGCGACCGAGACGATCACCGCCACGACGGGACCGCCGGGTACGAGGAGTGCGACGACCGCCCCCACCGACGCCTGGTAGGCGGCCCAGCCCAGCGCTGCGATCGACGCCAGGCACAGATACCGTCCGGGGTGCAGGCGCGACGCCCCGGCCACCAGGTTGACGGCGAGCCGCGCGAAGGGGATGAACCGTGCGGTGAACAGCACGCTCGCCGTCCCGGTGTCGAGTCGGCGCCGGGCCCAGGCGAGCGCCTGCTGCACGCGGGGACCCCGCATCCATCGCCATCGCTGCGTTCCCGCCGTGCGTCCGATGAGATAGCACGCCGCATCGCCGAGGAACGCCGCCGCGCCCGCGCAGACGATCACGGACCACAGCGCCGGCGACCCGGACGTCGACGCGATCGCTCCGAGCGCGGTGACGGCGATCTCGCCGGGGACGACCACGAAGAAGGAGTCGCCGAGCACCAGAAGGCTCATGATCGCGAGAGCCCAGGGCCCAGTGAGCAGTTCGGTCGGCACGGGTCCACCCTGCGCGGCGGAGGTGAACGGGAACCAACGCGCGGATAGCCGGTGACCAGCGATCCAGCATCCGGTGAACTTCTGGTGCCCACCGTCGGATCGGCGTCCGCCCGGGGTCGTGCGGCGGCATCCTGAGGGGGTGAGAGTCGCGATCGTGACAGAGTCCTTCCTTCCGCACATGAACGGTGTCACCGGATCCGTGCTGCAGATCCTGAAGCACCTCGAGCGCACGGGGCACGAGGCCCACGTCCTCGCGCCGGATGCCGTCGGCATCCCCACCGAGATCTCCGGAGCCCCCGTGCAGGCCATCCCGAGCCTGCCGCTCCCCGGCTACCGCAACGTGCGGGTGGGCACCTCGTCGGCGCATCGTGTCGCGGCCGCGCTGCGCCGCTTCCAGCCCGACATCGTGCACCTCGCCTCGCCGTTCGCGCTCGGATGGCGGGGAGCGCTCGCCGCAGAGCGCCTCGACATCGCAGCGGTCGCCGCGTATCAGACCGACGTGGCCGCCTACACCGAGCGCTACGGCATCCCCGCGACGACGGGGATCGCGCAGACGCACATCGCCCGACTGCACCGCAGGGCGACGCTCACCCTCGCCCCGTCGGCGGAGTCTGCGCACCAGCTGACCGCCCTCGGCGTCGACAGGGTGCGCCGATGGGGCCGAGGCGTCGACGCCGAGCGCTTCCACCCGTCCCGGCGTTCGGAGGAGCTTCGCGCCTCCTGGGGAGCAGAGGTCGTGATCGGCTACGTCGGCCGACTCGCGCCCGAGAAGCAGGTCGAGGATCTGGCCGTGCTCGACGGCCTCCTCGGCACCAGGGTCGTCATCGTCGGCGACGGCCCGAGCCGCGCGAAGCTCGCAGCGCTGATGCCGCGGGCTCTCTTCCTCGGCCACCTGAGCGGCGACGCGCTCGCCGCAGCGATGGCCTCGTTCGACGTCTTCGTCCACCCGGGTGAGAGCGAGACCTTCGGACAGACGCTCCAGGAGGCGCACGCGAGCGGAGTGCCCGTCGTCGCCACCGGACGCGGGGGCCCGCTCGACCTCGTGCGGATGGGCATCGACGGGTGGCTCTACCGCCCGGGAGACCTCGACGACCTCACCATGCGCGTGCGGGATCTCGTCGGTGATCAGCGCAAGCGCCGGGCGCTCGGTGAGGCCGGATGGCAGGCGGTGCAGGGGCGCAGCTGGGGGAGCGTCTGCGACCAGCTGCTGGGGCACTTCGACGACGCGATCGGTCTGCGGACGGTGGACTCGGCGCTGCGCGCTCGCCGGGTGACGCGGCCTGAGGCGCCCGCCGTGGTGCCCGGCAGGCGCTGGAGCCGCTACGTGGCGCTGGGCGATTCGCTGACCGAGGGGCTGTGCGATCCCGCCCCCGACGGGTCGCTCCGCGGCTGGGCCGACAGGCTCGCACTCCTGCTGGCGGCGCGGGGAGGACTCCATTACGCCAACCTCGCCATCCGGTCGAAGCGCGTGCGCGACGTGTGCGGTATCCAGCTCGAGCGCGCTCTCGCGCTGCGCCCCGACCTCGTGTCGATCCTCATCGGCGCGAACGACCTCGTCGGTCGTGCCGTCGACGTGCGACTGATCGCCGACCAGCTCGAGCAGGCGGTGGTGCGCCTGAGGGACAGCGGAGCAGACGTGCTCCTCGTCACCCCGTTCCTGCCGCGGCGGCGCGCGGCTCGAATCTACGCGAGGCGGTTCTCGGCCTTCGCCACCGCCGTGGCGGGGGTGGCCGCGCGCACCGGAGCGATCCTCATCGACACCGACATGCACCCGACGCTGCCCGATCGGCCCAACTGGGGCGAGGACCTCGTGCACCTCAGCAGTCGAGGGCACCGCTTCCTCGCGTATCGCGCGGGCGAGGTGCTGGGCGTCCCGCATGCCGATGCGCTCGGCGCGCTCGACGCGGTGCTCCACGAGAACGAGCCGATCGGTGCGGGGCTCTGGTGGCGCAGGCACGCGCTGCCCTGGGTCTGGCGTCGTCTGCACGGCAGGGCCGCGGGCGACGGGCGGGTCGCGAAGCACGACGACTACGTGTATCTGGGCCGTTCCTCCGCACAGCGCGACGTGCCGGTCGCCTGACCGCTGCCCTTCCTCTCCGACGCCGACGCCCCGCTCGGAGCTTCCGCACACGGACGCGCTCGGGGAGGGAGGAAGCTCAGCGGCGGCCCATGCCGTGGTACGCCCAGCCGGCTGCGCGCCAGGCCGCGGCATCGAGACAGTTGCGTCCGTCGACGATCACGCGACCCGCGACGAGCGAGCCCGCGTGCTCCGGCGAGAGCTCGCGACGGTAGAGGTCCCATTCCGTGACGACGACGACCGCGTCGGCATCGCGGAGCGCGTCGTCGCGCTCGGCCGCGTAGCCGAGCTGCGGATGCGCCGCCGCGGCGTTGTCGAGTGCGGCGGGGTCGGTCACCACCACGTCGGCACCGAGTCCGCGCAGCCGCACGGCGACGTCGAGCGCGGGGGAGTCGCGGATGTCGTCGCTGAACGGCTTGAAGGCCGCGCCGAGCACGGCGATGCGGCGTCCGAAGACGAGCCCGCCGAGGGCGTCGACCACCATTCGCACGGCGCGGTCCCTCCGCCGCATGTTGATGCCGTCGACCTCCCGGAGGAACCCGACGGCTTCACCGCGGCCGAGCTCTTCCGCCCTGGCGGCGAAGGCGCGGATGTCCTTGGGCAGGCATCCGCCGCCGAAGCCGATGCCGGAGCCGAGGTATCGACGGCCTATGCGCGAGTCGTGGCCGAGGGCGTCGGCGAGCAGTGTGACATCGGCTCCGGCAGCCTCGGCGATCTCGGCCATCGCGTTGATGAACGAGATCTTCGTCGCGAGGAACGCGTTCGCGGCGCCCTTCACGAGCTCGGCGGTGGCGAGGTCGGTGACGAGGAGCGGTGCGCCCGCCTCGATCGCAGGTGCGTACGCCTCGCGCAGCAGCTCGGCCGCACGCGTGCCCGCTTCACTGGTCGGGATGCCGACGACCAGGCGATCCGGCGTGATCGTGTCGTGCACGGCCCATCCCTCCCGCAGGAACTCGGGGTTCCAGACCAGCGTCGCCCCGCGGGCGTCGATCGAACCCGACAGACGTGCAGCCGTTCCGACGGGCACGGTCGACTTGCCTGCCACGACGTCGCCGGGCCGGAGGTGGGGGACGAGCGATGACACGGCCGCGTCCACGAAACGCAGATCCGCGGCATGGCCGTCTGCCACCTGCGGCGTGCCGACGGCGACGAAGTGCACGGCCGCGCCCTCGGCATCCGCGATGTCCGTGCTGAAGCGGAGGCGGCCCGATGCGGTTCCTTCCCTCAGCAGCTCGTCGAGCTGCGGCTCGAAGAACGGCGCCGATCCGCGGCGCAGGGCGTCGACCTTCGCCTCGTCGACGTCGATGCCGACGACGTCGTGTCCGATCGAGGCCATGGCTGCGGCGTGCACGGCACCGAGGTACCCGCAGCCGATCACTGACATGCGCATCCACACACCACACCTCACGCGCCCCACGGCCCGGCGTCCGGTGCCTGAACGGGCGATGACCGGCAGGTGGCCGGTCGACCGCGGGCGCAGGGCGGGTCGTCGTTCGCGGGCGATCACGGGGTGCGCTGATAGGCTGTCTGCGGTCGACGTCTGTCGCCGGCACAATTTCATATCGACTCATGGAGCGATCGGCGGAGAAGCTGGTCCCCTGTGGTGGGTTCCTCGGCGGGTGTCGTCGGGTGGCTTTCTACTGGTGGCCAGCGCAGGCGATGTTCGCGGGAGTGCCCGCGCGCCCGAACCCCGACGATTCCGCTCCTTCATGAACACGCTCGCGCATCACACGGAGGCGCGAGTCTAAACAAAGAAGGAGAGACCTCTTGGAAGGTCCTGAAATCACCGCCACCGAGGCCGTTCTCGACAACGGCCGCTTCGGCACCCGCACCGTCCGCTTCGAGACCGGCCGCCTCGCGCAGCAGGCTCAGGGCGCTGTCGCCGCCTACCTCGACGGCGAGACCATGCTCCTCTCGGCCACCAGCGCCGGCAAGCACCCGCGTGAAGGCTTCGACTTCTTCCCGCTGACCGTCGACGTCGAGGAGCGCTCCTACGCCGCAGGCAAGATCCCCGGCTCGTTCTTCCGCCGTGAGGGTCGTCCCTCCACCGAGGCGATCCTCGTCTGCCGTCTGATCGACCGTCCGCTGCGTCCGTCGTTCGTCGACGGCCTGCGCAACGAGGTCCAGATCGTCATCACCGTGCTCTCGATCGCACCGGGCGAGTTCTACGACGCCCTCGCGATCAACGCGGCCTCCGCGTCGACCCAGATCTCCGGCCTGCCGTTCTCCGGACCGGTCGCCGGTGTGCGCCTCGCGTTCATCCCCGGTCACGGCGAGCACGCCGACCAGTGGGTCGCGTTCCCGACCGCCGCGCAGGTCGACGAGGCCGTGTTCGACCTCGTCGTCGCGGGTCGCGTCGTCACGAAGGCCGACGGCACGGAAGACGTCGCGATCATGATGGTCGAGGCCGAGGCCACCGAGAACAGCTGGAACCTCATCAAGGCCGGCGCCACCAAGCCGAGCGAGGACGTCGTCGCCGAGGGCCTCGAGGCCGCGAAGCCGTTCATCGCGCAGCTCGTCAAGGCTCAGGCCGAGCTCGCCGCTACGGCGTCGAAGGAGCCGGGCGTCTACCCGGTCTTCCCGGCCTACAGCCAGGAGGTCTACGACTTCGTCGCCGGCCGTTCGTACGACGAGCTGGTCGGTGTGTACCAGATCGCCGACAAGACCGAGCGCCAGTCCGCCGACGACGCGATCAAGGATCGCGTCAAGGCCGAGCTCATCGAGGCCACCGAGGCCGGCGACCTGCCTGCCGCAGCGCCGCTCGAGTTCTCCGCCGCGTACAAGTCCGTGACGAAGAAGATCGTCCGCGGCCGCATCCTCACCGAGGGCTCGCGCATCGACGGTCGCGGCCTCGCCGACATCCGTCCGCTCGACGCCGAGGTGCAGGTCATCCCGCGCGTCCACGGTTCGGCGATCTTCCAGCGCGGCGAGACCCAGATCCTGGGCATCACCACGCTGAACATGCTCAAGATGGAGCAGCAGATCGACTCGCTGTCGCCCACGACGAGCAAGCGCTACATGCACCACTACAACTTCCCGCCCTACTCGACGGGTGAGACCGGCCGCGTCGGTTCGCCGAAGCGTCGCGAGATCGGGCACGGCTTCCTGGCCGAGCGCGCGCTCGTGCCGGTGCTGCCGAGCCGCGAGGAGTTCCCGTACGCGATCCGTCAGGTGTCCGAGGCGCTGAGCTCGAACGGCTCCACGTCGATGGGCTCTGTCTGCGCGTCGACCCTGTCGCTGCTGAACGCGGGTGTGCCGCTGCGCGCCCCCGTCGCCGGTATCGCGATGGGTCTCGTGTCCGACGAGGTCGATGGTGAGACCCGCTACGCGGCGCTCACCGACATCCTGGGTGCGGAGGACGCGCTCGGCGACATGGACTTCAAGGTCGCCGGTACCAGCGAGTTCGTCACGGCCATCCAGCTCGACACGAAGCTCGACGGCATCCCGTCGTCGGTGCTCGCCGGTGCGCTGACCCAGGCTCGCGACGCACGTCTCACGATCCTCAACGTCCTGAACGCCGCGATCGACGCGCCCGACGAGATGGCGCCGACCGCGCCTCGCGTCATCAGCGTGCAGATCCCGGTCGATAAGATCGGCGAGCTGATCGGCCCGAAGGGCAAGACGATCAACGCGATCCAGGACGAGACGGGCGCGCAGATCTCCATCGAGGAGGACGGCACCGTCTACATCGGCGCGACCGACGGCCCTTCGGCCGAGGCAGCCCGTGCCCAGGTCAACGCGATCGCCAACCCGACCAACCCCGAGGTCGGCGAGCAGTTCCTCGGAACCGTCGTGAAGATCGCCACGTTCGGCGCCTTCATCTCGCTGCTTCCCGGCAAGGACGGCCTGCTGCACGTCACCGAGGTGCGCAAGCTCGCCGGTGGCAAGCGCGTCGAGAACGTCGAGGACGTCCTCTCCGTCGGCCAGAAGATCCTCGTGAAGATCACGAAGATCGACGACCGCGGCAAGCTGTCGCTCGAGCCCGTGCTCGACGACGCTCCTGCCGAGGGTGCGGCTTCCGCCGAGGAGGCCGCGGCCGAGTAAGCGACGCCGTTGCGACATCGAACCCGGGTCCGTCTCCTCGACGGGCCCGGGTTCCGTCATTCGGAGGCGTGACCAAACCGTTATGGGAAGTTTCCCCGGCGTTCCCCGTAATGGCCGGTGGGTTCGCGGTCATCGCATACCCTCGAAGTACGCACCGGGGGGTGCAGACCAGGCAGTGACGGAGATCGGAAGGTTCGATCGACGCGGGGGTGAGGAAGATGCGGTTGTTCAGCGTAGGCGCAGGCGCCTCCGCAGAGCGCGCCCCGCACGACGCGGAACACCCCTCCGCTCCCATTCCGATCGTCGGCCCCGGCATCGGCGAGTCGATCAGGGTGCCGCTCGGCGAGACCGGTTTCGACACCTTCCCGCTCATGCTGGGCGCGGCGGAGTTCGGCTGGAACGTCGACCTCGAGACCAGCCACGGCATCCTGGACCGCTACGTGGAGTTCGGCGGCAACGCCATCCACACCGCCGACGGGTTCTCCGGGGGACGCAGCGAGCACATCATCGGACAGTGGCTGCGTTCGCGCGGCCGCCGCGACCGCACTCTGCTCAGCGTGCGGATCGGTGCGCATGCCGACAACCCGGGGCTCGGGTCGGTCAACCTCGTCCGTGCCGTCGAGGGGTCGCTCACACGACTGGGCGTCGAGCGCATCGACGTGCTCTACCTCGATGCGACGCTCGACCGCACGACCAACCTCGAAGACACGCTCGCCACGGTGGAGTGGCTGACCGAGGCGGGCAAGATCGGTGCGCTCGGTGCCTTCGGACTCGCACCGGAGCGTCTCGTCGAGGCGCGCATCCTCGCCTCAGCGGGCTACCCCCGCATCCAGGTCATCGACTCGCCGTACAACCTCGTGCGTCGCCAGCCGTTCGAGGGCGACCTGCGGCTCGTGGCCGGCGCCCAGAACCTGGCCGTCACGCCCTCGCACGCGCTCGAGCACGGTTTCCTCTCCGGGCGCCACCGCAGCAAGGCGCTGACCTCGCGGGGCGTGCGCGGTGAGCAGCTGCGCGGGCACTTGAACCGCCGCGGCACCAAGATCCTCAAGGCACTCGACCAGGTCGCCGCTGAGCTCGACGTCCCGGTCGCCGCCGTGTCGATCGCGTGGCTCCTCGCACAGCGTACGGTCGCCGCTCCCATCGTCAACACGTTCGCGACCGAGCACGTCGACGAGCTCATGCAGGGTGCCGGTGTGAGCCTGTCGCGCGTGCAGGTCGCCGACCTCACTCGCGCGGGCAACTGAGCGTCCTCCCGCCTCTCTCACAGACCTGACATAGGCTGGGAGAGATCCCGACGGATGCTGTCGATGAAGCGAGCGAGTTTGTGACGCACTACATATACCTGGTCAGGCACGGCGAACATCAGGATGCCGAGCACGGTCTCGCCGACGGTCCGCTCTCTCCCCGGGGAGCGCGTCAGGCCGAGCTCATCGCCGACCGGCTCTCGGGGCTCCCTCTCGATGCCGTGTGGCACTCTCCGCTGCTTCGGGCCAACGAGACGGCGCGGGCGATCGCTGCCCGTCTCCCGTCGGTCGACCCGGAGCCGACCGCCCTGCTTTTCGACTGCGTGCCGACCGGGATGACCGAGGAGACTCCGGCCGTCTTCGAGCCCTTCTTCGGTTCGATCACGGATGCCGAGATCGAGGCCGGCCGCGCACAGATGGCGGATGCCGTCAACGAGTTCCTCGTGCGCAAACCCGGTGATGTGCACGAGGTGCTCATCACGCACAACTTCGTCATCTCCTGGTTCGTCAGGGAGGTGCTCGGGGCTCCCGAGTGGCGGTGGATGACCCTGAATCAGGCGCACTGCGGCCTGACCGTGATCGCGCAGAAGCAGGGACGCCCCTGGACGCTGCTCACCCACAACGACACGGGGCACCTTCCGGTCGAGCTCCGCACCGGCATTCCCGACACGATGCCGGTCTGATACCGCGTCGCACGGCCAGCCGCCGGGCAGCCGTCCGCCCGCGAAATAGACTCGACTCATGACCACGCAGGTAGCTCTCGTCGGCGGCACCGGAAAGCTCGGCTCGATCATCCACACGGTGATCGACGGGCTGGAGGGATTCGAGGTGAGCCGCGTGCTCACGTCGTCGAGCGACCTCGCCGAGATCGACGGCGCGGACCTCGTCGTCGACGCGACGACCCCGCAGGTGAGCATCGACGTCGTGCGGGCGGCGGTCGAGCGCGGCATCAACGTGCTGGTCGCGACGTCGGGGTGGTCGGCCGAACGGATCGCGCTGGTGCGTCCGCTCGTGGACGACGCCGGGAACGGCGTGGTGTTCATCCCGAACTTCTCGCTCGGATCGGTGCTCGGCTCGGCTCTCGCCGCGGCAGCGGCTCCGTTCTTCCCCTCGGCCGAGATCGTCGAGGCGCATCACGAGCGCAAGGTCGATTCGCCCAGCGGTACCGCCGTGCGCACGGCCGAGCTCATCGCGGCGGCGCGGGCCGACAGAGGACCCGTCAGCGCCCCGCACGCCGACCAGCGAGCGCGGGGCCAGCAGGTCGCGACGGTCCCCGTCCATTCGCTGCGTCGGCCCGGCGTCATCGCCAAGCAGGAGGTCATCCTGTCGGGGCCGGGGGAGTCGCTCTCGTTCGTGCACGACACCGTCGAGCCCGCTCTGGCCTATGCGCCGGGCATCCGCCTCGCTGTGCCGTACGCGGCGCAGGCCTCCGGCGTGGTGATCGGACTCGAGAGCATGATCGACATCGGCATCCGCTCGTGATGTCGCGCATCGGGGTCGGCCTCATGGCCGCATCGCTGCTGGTCTACCTCGCCGTGTCCGTGTGGCTCGCGGTCATGTTCTTCGCCGTCGGCACGGGCGTGTCGATCGGCATGGGGATCGCGCTCCTCGTGCTCGCACCGCTCGGCGCCTGGGCTCTCGTCCGTGAGATGCAGTTCGGCTTCGCGGCGGACCGCCTCGGGCGCACACTGGACGCCGAGGGAGGGATGCCGGAGGCGGAGACGGAGCTGACCCCGAGCGGCCGACTCCGCGCCGAGGATGCCGCTCCGCTCATCGCCCGCTACGAGGCGGAGGCGGACGCCGCGCCCGACGACTGGCGAGCACGCTACCGGCTCGGCGTCGTGCAGGATGCCTCCGGGCGCCGCAAGGATGCGCGGGCGAGCATCCGAGCGGCGATCAGGCTCGCCCGTCGCTGAGGCGCCGAGATCAGGCCAGCGTCGCCTCGAGGGTGATGTCGATGCCGGCCAGAGCCTGCGACACGGGGCATCCGGTCTTCGCGCCCTCCGCGATCTCCTGGAACGCCTCGGGCGTCAGACCCGGCACCACCGCGTTGACGTTGAGGTGGCTGCCGGTGATGCCGACGCCGGGCTTGAAGGTGACAGAAGCGCTGGTGTTGACGCGCTCCGGCGGAGTGCCGTTCTCCGACAGGGCGTGCGAGAGGGCCATGCTGAAGCACGAGGCGTGAGCCGCGGCGATGAGCTCCTCGGGCGTGGTGGTCGTGTCGCTGCCCTCGCTGCGAGCCTTCCAGTCGATCGGGAAGGTGCCGAGGTTCGACGACGAGAAGGCGACGGTGCCCGAGCCCTCCGCGAGGGATCCGGTCCAGGTGGTGGTGGCTTCGCTGGTGACGGGCATGATTCCTCCGGTTCTCGCGGTGCTCGGTGTGCGCGTCGCGTGTCCGGTCAGCCTATCGAGCGGGTCATCGCAACGGAACCGTCGCACCTCGAGGATCGCCGGGATCAGATCGTCGACGTCGGCCGCCCGAGGACGCCGGCGCGCTGGAGCAGCAGGTAGAGCTGGCAGCCTAGGCAGAGCGAGAACACGGCGTTGAGGAACGCGGCGATGAAGGCCGCCGCCGTCGCGATGGGCAGGGCCCACGGCACCCCGAGCAGGTGGAGCACGAGACCCACCGAGACGACGAACAGGCCGACGCCCTGGGCGAACCGCGGAGGCCGAGGGTCCTCGAGCTCCGACGGCGGGGTCAGTCGCGGCCTCACGAATCGGCGGAAGATCACACCCCACGGTGCGGTCGCGGGCGAGACGACGCTCCACAGGAACAGTGCGGCGATGACGACAGCCAGCAGGAAGGCGGGGTCGAGGGCACGCTGCCCCAGCGTCGACGCAGCGGCGTCGGGCGAGGTGCCGACGAGGCCGAGGAAGGTGGCCACGAGCAGCAGCGCGGTCGTGATCGTGGCGGCGAAGCGCGGTCCGCGAGGGTCGATGCCGGCGGGAGTGCTCATCTCTGCTCCTGTCTGCCGCGTCAGAGGGCGGCGAGTGCCTCGGTCAGGGCCGCGGGGCGCGGCACGCCGTGGAATCGGGCGCGCACGGCACCCGACCGGTCGACGACGAAGGTCGTGGGGGTCTGCAGCACCCGGTAGCGGGACGACAGGTCGGGGCGATGCGTGAGGTCGACCTCGACGTGGGCGACGGAGTCGTCCTGATCGGCGTAGGAGGTCAGCAGACGCCGCACCTGCGGGCAGCGTGTGCAGAACTCGGTGCTGAACTGCACGAGCGTGGCGCGCTCCGCGAGCGGCGCGCCCCCGTCTGAGGGATCGAAACGGAGCCCGGAGGCTGCGCTGCGGCGGCCGTCTCGCGCACGGACCACCAGCCCTGCGACGATCGCGAGGACGACGAGTGCTCCCGCGATGGCGAGCGCGAGTCCGGGTGACATGCGTCGAGCGTAAACCTGCTGCGGGCGGGGTGGACGCGATGTTTCCGACCGTGACGGACCGCTCCGATGTCGCCGGCGGCGGGTAGTCTGGCTGACATGAGCGCAGCCGTCCCGACGCCGTATGAAGACCTGCTCCGCGACGTGCTGGAGCACGGCACGCACAAGTCCGATCGCACGGGGACGGGCACCACGAGCGTGTTCGGTCGGCAGATCCGCTTCGACCTCTCGCAGGGCTTCCCGCTGATCACCACGAAGCGCGTGCATTTCAAGTCCATCGCGTACGAGCTGCTGTGGTTCCTCCGCGGCGATTCCAACGTGCGCTGGCTGCAGGATCACGGCGTGACCATCTGGGACGAGTGGGCGGATGCCGAGGGCGACCTCGGGCCCGTGTACGGCGTGCAGTGGCGCTCCTGGCCGACTCCCGACGGCGAGAGCATCGATCAGCTGTCCCAGGTGATCGAGCAGATCCGTCAGACGCCGGACTCCCGCCGTCTGATCGTGTCGGCCTGGAATCCGGCCGACATCCCCGACATGGCGCTGGCCCCGTGCCATGCGCTGTTCCAGTTCTACGTGGCGGACGGACGCCTGTCCTGCCAGCTGTACCAGCGCAGCGCGGATCTGTTCCTCGGGGTGCCGTTCAACATCGCCTCGTACGCGCTGCTGACGATGATGATCGCGCAGCAGGTCGGTCTCGAGCCGGGGGACTTCGTCTGGACCGGCGGCGACTGCCACATCTACGACAACCACCGGGAGCAGGTGCGCGAGCAGCTGACCCGCGAGCCTTTCCCGTACCCGACTCTGCGGTTCGCGCGCACTCCCGACTCGGTGTTCGACTACGAGTACGACGACTTCGTCGTCGAGGACTACCAGCACCACGCTCCGATCCGCGCGGCGGTGGCGGTATGACCTGGGTCGGGCTGGTCTGGGCGCAGGCGGCGGGCGGTGTCATCGGAGCCGAGGGCGGGATGCCGTGGAACGTGCCCGAAGATCTCGCGCACTTCAAGGACGTGACGATGGGTGCCCCCGTGATCATGGGGCGCAAGACGTGGGATTCGCTCCCGGAGCGCTTCCGACCGCTGCCCGGCCGCGAGAACGTGGTCATCACCCGCCAGCAGGATTGGTCGACAGAGGGTGCGCATCGTGCGGCGACGGTGACGGACGCCGTCCGCGGTCACGACCGCGTCTGGATCATCGGCGGCGCCGAGATCTTCCGCCAGGTGATCGGCGACGCCGACCGTCTCGAGGTGACAGAGCTCGATCTCGAGGTCGACGGAGATGCTTTCGCCCCGTCGACCGCGGGGTGGCGCGTCGTCGACGAGGGGGAGTGGCTGACCTCCCGCACCGGTATCCGCTACCGCTTCCTGGGTTACGAGCGCTGATGCCCACCGCGCTGATCACCGGTGCGAGTGCCGGCCTGGGCGAGGAGTTCGCCCGTCAGCTCGCGCGTCGCCGCGCCGACCTCGTGCTCGTGGCGCGCTCGGCCGGAGCGCTCGAAGACCTCGCGGCCGATCTGCGCAGCGAGCACGGCGTCGCGGTCGAGGTGCTGGTCGCCGATCTGGCTGACGAGGCAGGTGTCGGCAGCGTCGCGGCGCGACTGCGCGATGTCGACGACCCGGTCGACCTGCTGGTGAACAACGCCGGATTCGGCTTGCCTCTGCAGTTCGCCGACAACGACATCGACGACGAGGTGCGGCACCTGCGCGTGCACGTCGAGGCGTCGATGCGCCTCATGCACGCTGCGCTGCAGACGATGCGGGGCCGCGGCGGACGCATCGTCAATGTGGCCTCGGTCGCCGGGTTCATCTCCCGCTCGACGTACTCCGCGTGCAAGAGCTGGCTGATCGGTTTCAGCCGCTGGGCGAACACCGAGTACGCCGCCGACGGCGTGAGTGTGACCGCGGTGTGCCCCGGGTTCACGCACACCTCCTTCCACGAGCGCATGGGGCTGCCACCGGGGCAGGAGGGCGTGCCGGCGTTCATGTGGCTCGATGCACGAACCGTCGTGCGCGAGGGTCTGCGTGACGCGGCACTGGGCAGGCCGGTGTCGATCCCGTCGTTCCGCTACAAGGCCCTCGTGCTGTTGACGCGCGTGCTGCCGACGTCTCTGACGGCACGTATCGCCCGTCGAGGCCGCGTCTGACGCGGATCGTCAGAGGAACCGACCGAGTCGGATCCCGGCCATGGCGATCGCGGCGACGGTCTCGCCGTCCGTGATGCGCCCGCCGGCGATCATGGCCAGCACCTCCGCGAACGGGACCCAGGCGACCACGTCGATGCCCTCCTCGTCCTGTGCGTGCGCGTCCGCATGAGCGATCGGGCGGAGCTCGCGCGCGAGGAAGACGTGCTCGGGTGCCGCGGCGATGCCGTTGAGGGCGTTCATCGTGCCGATCGGAATCCAGTCGGCCGCCTCGAACCCGGTCTCCTCCGCCAATTCGCGCTGTGCGGCGACGAGCGGGTCCTCGCCGTCGCTGCCGCCGGCCGGCACCTCGATCGAGATGCCGGTGGTGTAGCGCTCGAGCGTGACGAGGCACACGCGGTCCTGCTCGTCGACCGCGACGACGAACACCGCCGGATTGCGCATCGTCACCACTCCGTAGATCCCGTCGCCGCCGGGGCCGGTCACCCGATCCTCTCGTACCGAGATCCAGGGGTTCTCGTAGACCGTCGAGGACTCGTGCGTGACCCATCTCATGCGTCAGAGCCTAGGCGTCTCCGTGGGATCGGAGTCGTGGGATGGCTGTTCGGCAGGAGCGCGAGACGCAGGACGCGAACGAGAAGCTGCGGCGCCGCAACGAGGCGGAGGCTGCGCGTCTCGCAGCGATGACGGCCGACGGAGCCGCCGTGCGCCCCGCCGGCGACCTCTCGATGGCGGTGAGCGCGACGGAGTTCGCGGTGGAGGATGTGTTGACCATCACGTGGCGGCGGGGCGACGTCATCCGTCCCGCAGCGTCCGCATAGACCCCGGCCGACCGATACGCTGGGAGCATGACGCACTCGGGCAACCCTTTCGGACAGGTTCTCGTCGCGCTGGTCACCCCCATGACCGCCGACGGCGAAGTCGACTGGCCCGCCGTCGAGAAGCACATCGATGACGTGATCACCGCTGGCGCGGACGGCATCGTCGTGACGGGAACGACCGGCGAGACCTCGACCCTGACGGACCCCGAGAAGCTCAAGCTCGTCGAGGTCGGCAAGTCCGTCTCGGCCGGTCGCGCGAAGATCGTCACGGGTGGCGGCTCGAACGAGACCGCCCACGCGATCGAGCTCTACAAGGCGAGCGAGAAGGCCGGCGCCGACGGCATCATGATCGTCACGCCGTACTACAACAAGCCGACGCAGGCGGGCATCCTCACGCACTTCCGGCTCGTCGCGGACGCGACCGATCTCCCGGTGATCCTGTACGACATCCCCGGCCGCACGGGAGTGCCCATCAAGTACGAGACGATCCTGCGTCTCGCGAAGCACCCGAACATCCTCGCGGTGAAGGACGCCAAGGGCGACTTCTCCGAGGTGAGCCGCGTACTCAACCAGACCGACCTCATGTACTTCTCCGGGGATGACGCGAACGTGCTGCCGCACCTCGCGATCGGTGCGACCGGCATGATCGGTGTGACGGCCAACATCGCCGCGACGCCCTATCGGACCATCGTCGACGCCGTGAACCGCGGAGACCTCGCCGCCGCGACCGCCGAGCACAAGCGCCTCGAGCCGCTCGTCCGCGCGGTCATGACCCACGTGCCGGGCACGGTCGCGGCGAAGTACATCCTGCACGGGCTCGGCCGCATCTCGAGCCCGCGCGTGCGTCTGCCCCTCGTCGGACCGGAGGAGTGGGAGGCCGCCCTGATCGAGGACGAGCTCGACCTCGTGAAGGACGTCCCCGGTGCCGACTTCTCGAACTTCCGCCCCGACCGCAATGCGGCTGCGGGCGGCGCCCTGCCGAAGGTGCACGGCACGACACGCTGACACCGGTCGCGGTGCGCCGCGACACCATGAACGAACGGACGCGGGTAGCGTCCGACTGAGGAGAGCGCATGTCCATCCCGATCGCAGATCCCACCGACCTCGAACGGGGGACGCTGCGCGTCACCCCGCTCGGCGGACTCGGCGAGGTCGGACGCAACATGACCATCTTCGAGTTCGACGGCAAGATCCTGATCGTCGACTGCGGAGTGCTGTTCCCCGAGGAGCACCAGCCGGGCGTCGACCTGATCCTGCCCGATTTCGAGCCGATCAAGGACCGGCTCGACGACATCGTCGGCGTGGTGCTCACGCACGGTCACGAAGACCACATCGGCGCTGTGCCGTACCTGCTGCGCCTCAAGAGCGACATTCCGCTAATCGGCTCGGGTCTGACCCTCGCACTGGTCGAGGCGAAGCTCAAGGAGCACCGCATCAAGGCCTTCACGCTCACGGTCAAGGAGGGTCAGCGCGAGCAGGTCGGCCCGTTCGACCTCGAGTTCGTGGCCGTGAACCACTCGATCCCGGATGCCCTCGCCGTCGCGATCCGCACGCCGGCCGGCATGGTCCTCGCCACCGGCGACTTCAAGATGGACCAGCTGCCGCTCGACGGTCGCATCACGGACCTCCGCGCCTTCTCCCGTCTGGGGGAGGAGGGCGTCGACCTGTTCCTCGTCGATTCCACCAACGCGGACGTCCCCGGCTTCACCCCGACCGAGCGGTCTATCGGTCCGGTGCTCGACCAGGTGATCGCGAAGGCCCCTCGCCGCGTGATCGTCGCGAGCTTCTCCAGCCACGTGCACCGCGTGCAGCAGGTCATCGACGCGGCTCACGCCCACGGGCGCCGTGTCGCCTTCCTCGGTCGAAGCATGGTGCGGAACATGACGATCGCCGAGCAGCTCGGGTACCTCAAGGTGCCGGACGGCGTGCTCATCGACTTCAAGAAGGCTCGCGACCTGCCCGACGACCGCATCGTCTACATGTCGACGGGGTCGCAGGGCGAGCCGATGGCCGTGCTCAGCCGCATGGCGAATCTCGACCACGCGATCGAGATCAGCGAGGGCGACACGGTCATCCTCGCCTCGAGCCTCATCCCCGGTAACGAGAACGCCGTGTACCGCGTGATCGACGGACTCACGAAGCTCGGCGCGAACGTCGTGCACAAGGCGAACGCCCGCGTGCACGTGTCCGGCCACGCCGCCGCCGGGGAGCTGCTCTACTGCTACAACATCCTCAAGCCGAAGAATGTCCTCCCCGTGCACGGCGAGTACCGGCACCTCATGGCGAATGCGAAGCTCGCCCAGGACACCGGGATCCCCGCGGAGCGCACGATCATCGCCTCGAACGGCACGGTGATCGACCTGAAGGACGGCGACGCACGCGTCGCCGGTCAGCTCGACCTCGGCTTCGTGTACGTCGACGGCTCGACGGTCGGCGAGATCACCGATGCCGACCTCAAGGACCGTCGGATCCTCGGCGAGGAGGGCTTCGTCTCGGTCATCGTCGTCGTGGATGCCGCGACGGGGCGCATCATCTCGGGACCGGAGATCCACGCCCGCGGCATCGCCGAGGACGATTCGGTCTTCGACGACGTCTCGCCGAAGATCGTCGCCGCCCTCAAGGAGGCGTCGGGCAACGGCGTCCGCGACACGCATGCGCTGTCGCAGGTGGTGCGTCGCACGATCGGCCGGTGGGTCAACCAGAAGCTGCGCCGTCGTCCGATGATCGTGCCGCTCGTCATCGAGGCCTGAGTCCGCGAGGCCCCCGATCGGCCCGGAATGCCGCGTCATTACGGGCCGATGTCGGGTGCTGGTCGTAACGTGAGAGCATGGCCAGGAGCACCACGAAGTCAGCGCGCGCGTCCGAGAGCGCCCCGCCTCGCCCCAAGAGGCAGGCGGCTCCGAAGGCCCAGGCTGCGCCGAAGAAGTACATCGACGATGTCGACAAGCCCCCGGTGATCGTCCGTGCGTGGGGCGGTCTCGCCCACGGTGTGGGTGGCCTCTTCCGTGCCTTCGGTCCCGAGACGCTCGAGAAGGACGACCGTCGCGACGGCTTCCCGTTCCTCCTGGTGCTGCTGGCGATCGCCGGCGCGGTGAACGAGTGGTTCTTCATCGGCAGCGAGGTCGCCGCGAGCATCAGCGCGTACTCCGTCGGCCTCTTCGTGGGGCGGGTCGCGTTCATCATGCCGGTCCTGCTCCTGCTGCTGGCCGGTTGGCTCTTCCGTCATCCCTCGTCCGTCCACGACAACGGACGCATCGGAATCGGCTTCGGGATGTTCGTGCTCGCGCTGTCGGGCATCTTCCACGTGGCGGGTCCGCGACCGCACCCGAACCAGGGCATGCCGGCCCTCAGCGAGTCCGGCGGCCTGCTCGGATGGCTGATCGGGCAGCCCCTGACGTATCTGACGGACATCCCGGCGTATCTCGTGCTGTCGCTGCTGGTGGTGCTCAGCATCCTGATCCTCACGAAGACGCCGCCGAACCGCATCGGCCAGCGCCTCGGCGACCTTTACGCGTGGATGTTCGACGCCGAGCGCACCGAGAAGCCGGCGAAGGATGCCACGGCGATCGACGACGCGGACAAGGTCGACGACCCCGACGTGCTGCCCTGGTGGCGGCGCAACAAGACCGGTCGCGAGGAGGATCCCGACGAGGGGACGCTCGGCTCCGACGACATCACGGCGCTCCTCGGGACCCAGGAGGCCACGCCCGCCTACGACCAGGCCGTCACGGTCGCCAACCCGTACGACGCGGCGACGGAGGTCCTGTCCGACGTGCGCTCGGTGACCGACGCGCTCGCGGAGCAGCAGACCACGGCGCTCCTCGACGACGAGTCGGACACGGGCGAGATGCCCGAGCTCCCGGGGCTCGACGGGTTCGGCACCGACGGCCCGGGCGACGGCGGCCCTCAGGCTCCGGTCGCGCCGTACATCCTCCCGTCGCCCGGCGTGCTGGCGGAGGGCCCGCCCTCGGTGGCCCGCTCGGAGGCGAACGACCGCATCGTCGAGCAGATCACCAGCGTGCTGTCGCAGTTCAACGTGGATGCGAAGGTCACGGGGTTTTCCCGCGGTCCGACGGTCACCCAGTACGAGGTCGAGGTGGGGCACGGCGTCAAGGTCGAGAAGATCCTGCAGCTGAGCAACAACTTCGCGTACGCCGTGGCATCCAACGACGTGCGCATCCTCTCGCCCATCCCCGGCAAGAGCGCCATCGGCATCGAGATCCCCAACACCGACCGCGAGACGGTCGCGCTGGGAGACGTGCTCCGCTCGCAGGCAGCGCACAAGAGCACGCACCCGCTGACCATCGGCGTGGGCAAAGACGTCGGCGGCAACTTCGTGGTCGCGAACCTCGCGAAGATGCCGCACCTCCTCGTCGCCGGTTCGACGGGTTCCGGTAAGTCGAGCTTCGTGAACTCGATGATCACGAGCCTGCTCATGCGCGCACGTCCCTCGGACGTGCGGATGGTCCTGATCGACCCGAAGCGTGTCGAGCTCACCAGCTACGCAGGAGTCCCGCACCTCATCACGCCGATCATCACGAACCCGAAGAAGGCCGCCGAGGCGCTGCAGTGGGTCGTGAAGGAGATGGACATGCGGTACGACGACCTCGCGTCGTTCGGGTTCCGCCACATCGACGACTTCAACAGGGCCGTCCGGGCCGGCGAGGTCGAGGTGCCCGTCGGCAGCGAGCGCGTGCTCAAGCCGTACCCGTATCTGCTGGTGGTCGTCGACGAGCTCGCCGACCTCATGATGGTCGCTCCGCGCGATGTCGAGGACTCGATCGTCCGCATCACGCAGCTCGCCCGTGCGTCCGGCATCCACCTGGTCCTCGCCACGCAGCGCCCGAGCGTCGACGTCGTGACGGGTCTGATCAAGGCCAACGTCCCATCGCGTCTTGCCTTCGCCGTCACCAGCGTCACCGACAGCCGTGTGATCCTCGACAGCCCCGGTGCCGACAAGCTCATCGGTCAGGGTGACGCCCTGTTCTCGCCCATGGGGTCGTCCAAGCCCTTCCGTCTGCAGGGTGCGTGGGTCGACGAGAAGGAGATCGACGCGGTCGTCAAGCACGTCACGCGGCAGGCTCGTCCCGAGTACCGGCCGGACGTGCAGGAGGCCATGGAGCCGAGCAAGAAGAAGGAGGTCGACGAGGACATCGGAGACGACCTCGAACTCCTCCTCGCCGCGGCCGAGCTCATCGTGTCGTCGCAGTTCGGCTCCACGTCGATGCTGCAGCGCAAGCTGCGCGTCGGCTTCGCCAAGGCGGGCCGCCTGATGGATCTGCTCGAGTCGAGGGAGATCGTCGGCCCGTCCGAGGGATCGAAGGCCCGTGACGTCCTCGCGACCCCGGAGCAGCTTCCGCAGGTCATGGCGAAGCTCCGCGGTGAGGACGTGCCGGCCCCTGCCGGTGCCACCCCCGCAGCGCCCGCCGCTGCGGGAGCCGTTGCCCCGCGCGACCCGGTCGAGGCGCAGTTCGAGGGCCTGCCCGAGGTCGAGGCCGATGGCGATGAAGACGCCTGGGGACTGACGGGGCGCGACTGATGGCGATACCCCGGCAGCTGCCCAACGCGATCACGGTCGCACGCATCCCCCTCGCAGTCGTCTTCTTCGTCCTGCTCCTGCTCGGCGGCACCTACGGCCTGACCGATCTGGCCGTTCGCTGGATCGCCGCGGTCCTCTTCATCGTGGCCATCTCCACCGACTGGGTCGACGGCTACCTCGCCCGGCGCTACGACATCGTCAGCGATTTCGGCAAGCTCTGGGATCCCATCGCCGACAAGCTCCTCACCGGGGCCGGTTTCATCGGCCTCGCCATCCTCGCCGAACTCAACTGGTGGGTCGTCGTCGTGATCCTCGTGCGCGAGTGGGGGATCACCATCCACCGCTTGATCGTCGCGAAGGAGCACGTGGTCGCCGCGGCGTGGATGGGCAAGCTCAAGACCGCCGTGCAGGGTGTCGCTCTCGGATGGGCGCTGCTGCCCCTGCACGTGGTGATCGGCCTGTGGCCGTGGGTGCTCGTGACGGCTGTGCTCATGATCATCGTCCTGATCCTCACGGTGGCGAGCGGGATCGACTACATCGTCGCCCAGGTCAGAGGATCCAGGCGGTCGGCGTGACGATCGCCTCCGACGTCGTCGAGGCCCTCTCGGCCCGCGGATGGACGCTGGGCGTGGCCGAGTCGTTGACGGGCGGCGCCGTCGCCGCAGAGCTCGTGAGCGTCCCCGGCGCCTCGGCAGCGCTCTGGGGTGCCGTCGTGGCTTACGCGACTCCGGTCAAGCACTCGTTGCTCGAGGTCGACGAGGCGCTCCTGGCGGCGCATGGGCCCGTTCACCCGCGCGTGGCGCTGCAGATGGCTGACGGAGTGCGCCGCGCCGTCGGTGTCGGACGACCTGCCGACGTCGGGATCGCGACGACCGGCATCGCCGGCCCGGACTCGCCCGACGGTCAGGCCGTGGGCACCGTGCACGTCGCGGTCGTGACTCCGGAGAGCTCCGCGAGCGAGTCGTTCCGATTCGACGGCGACCGCGTGGGGATCCGCGCCGCTTCGGTGGACGCCGTGCTCTCCCTGCTGCGTCGGATGACACGGGAATAGCGAGCGGGACGTGCCCGTTGTCATAAATGTGCTCACACCGAAAGCACAGCGTGCAAGGGTAGATTCTGTGACAGTCGATACGACTAGACTGACGATTCCATCGGGGGAGACCTCGAGTAGGCGATCTGGGAGGAGGTTCCGATGATTCTCGTACGGCAGGAAATCGGCGATGTTCTGAGGGACTTCCGTCTTCAGAAGGGGCGGACGCTCCGTCAGGTCGCGAGCAAGGCGTCTGTCGCCCTCGGATACCTCAGTGAAGTCGAGCGCGGACAGAAAGAGGCCTCGAGCGAGATCCTCGCATCGGTGGCCGATGCGCTCGACGTCCCGATCTCGACGATCATGCGCGAGGTCGGTGACCGCATCTCGGTTCTCGAGGGCATCCAGGTGTTCCCCGACGTCGTCCCCGACGACCTCGTGGCGGCTGTCGAGCCCGAACTCTCGCTCCACTGACATCGAGTCCCCGACTCTTCATGCGTCGTAGTGAGTTCCTCCGCGCTGTGGAGGCCGAATTCGGTGGGCGTGCGTCGTCCCTGGTGAGCGACCTGGTGCTCACAGGATTGTCCGGTCGCACGGCCGAGGGTGCCCTGGACGCGGGGATCCCTCCGCGCGACATCTGGCTCGCGCTGTGTGCTGAGACGGATGTGCCTCTCGAGCGCCGCCACGGCGCCGGGCGGCTCGAGCCTCGCAAGCGCTGAGCCGCGACGGCGGAGCGGAGCGGCTTCGAGATCCGCGACGTCTTTCCCGGCGTGTCGTCGAAGATGTGTTCGAAACGGGCGTAACGTTCTGCACAAGTGGTTCGGAGGCCACGTTCTCCCCGTTCAGTGGGCTCACGCGATGCAATGTCGGTGGCCCCTCGTACGGTGATAACAGGCCGAAGAGCCATACGCCTTGTCGGAGAGTTCGTCCCGATCCCGGGACGACCGCGACAGCCTACAGGCGGCACCACGCGAGCATAAGGAGCACGTCATGCCATCACCCGCAGACCGCGAGAAGTCCCTCGAGACCGCACTCGCTCAGATCGACCGCCAGTTCGGAAAGGGCTCGGTCATGCGGCTGGGCAGCGATGAGCGCGCCCCCGTCGCCGTGATCCCGACCGGTTCGATCGCTCTCGACGTCGCTCTCGGCGTCGGCGGGCTCCCGCGTGGCCGCATCGTGGAGATCTACGGACCCGAGTCATCGGGTAAGACCACGCTCACCCTGCACGCGATCGCCAACGCCCAGCGCTCCGGCGGCATCGCAGCGTTCATTGACGCGGAGCATGCGCTCGACCCCGACTACGCCGCCAAGCTCGGCGTCGACATCGACGCGCTCCTCGTCTCGCAGCCCGACACGGGTGAGCAGGCGCTTGAGATCGCCGACATGCTCGTGCGCTCCGGCGCGATCGACCTGATCGTGATCGACTCCGTCGCAGCCCTCGTGCCCCGTGCTGAGATCGAGGGCGAGATGGGAGACTCGCACGTCGGTCTCCAGGCTCGCCTGATGTCGCAGGCGCTCCGCAAGCTGACCGGTGGTCTCAACCAGACCAACACGACGATGATCTTCATCAACCAGCTGCGCGAGAAGATCGGTGTGTTCTTCGGATCGCCGGAGACCACCGCCGGTGGAAAGGCGCTCAAGTTCTACGCGTCGGTGCGCATGGACATCCGTCGCATCGAGACCCTCAAGGACGGCACCGACGCTGTCGGAAACCGCACCAGGGTCAAGGTCGTCAAGAACAAGATGGCTCCTCCGTTCAAGCAGGCGGAGTTCGACATCCTCTACGGCGTCGGCATCTCCCGCGAGGGCAGCCTCATCGATTTCGGCGTCGACCACGGCATCGTGAAGAAGTCGGGGTCCTGGTACACCTACGACGGAGATCAGCTCGGACAGGGCAAGGAGAACGCCCGCACGTTCCTGATCAAGAATCCCGACATCGCTCTCACGATCGAGACGCAGATCAAGCAGAAGCTCGGGATCGGCGGGCCGGCTGCTGCTGCTCCCGGTGACGAGCTCGCCGAGCGTCGTCCCGCGTAGAAGCCATGCGCAGGCAGTTCGACGGTCGGGGAACGACTGCTCCTATGACCGGAGTGTGCGATGAGTGATCATCATGGGGGCGAGTCCGAGCGGCTCGCTCCCGTGACGCCGCTGTTCGGCAGGCGGCGCGGGGCTTCCGAATCCGACGACGCGGGGGATCGGATTCCGCGCCTGGACGAGCACGGGTCGCGCTCGCACGGGTCGCGCTCGCATAGGACGGGAGACGGCGTCTCGGACGAAGCCCGTCGCGCAGCCGAAGTGGTCGTCCCGCGACGCACCGGCGATGCGGGACTCTGGCGGTCGACCTGGAACGGCGACGACCTCAGCGGATCGATGGCGGAAGAGGCGTCGGACGGTTCCCCGAGCGAACGTCATCCTGCGCGGGGTGCGGCAGGACGAGGTCCCCGTCTGCGTCCGCTCAACGCCGTGCCCGATTCTTCGGGCGGTGCATTCGGAGAGGCGGGAACGGGCGCGCGGTCTCCGCAGAGCGACGAGGAGATCCGCGCCGCAGCGGAGGAGCTCCTCGTGCGCAAGCTCCGCTCGCGCTCGCTGTCGGTCTCCGAAGCGCGTCTCGTGCTGCGAGGCTACGAGAACGACGGCCGTCGTCTCGATGCGCACCAGGTCGACGATGTGGTCGCGGAGTTCGAACGGCGCGGCTATCTCGACGATGCCGTGCTCGCCGAGCAACTCGTCACCGGGGGAGTGCAGCGCAAGGGGCAGGGGCGCGTCGCTCTCACTCGTGCGCTCGCTCAGCGAGGAATCCCGCGCGAGGTCATCGACGCCGCTCTCGAAGAACTGCCGGACGACGACGCCGAGCGTGCCCTCGAGTTCGCCCGGACCAAGGCGACGTCGCTGGCCCGGCTCGATCCCGACACGGCGCTCCGCCGTCTCGTGGGGCAGCTCGCGCGCCGCGGCTACAACGGCGGAGTCGCCATGAGCGCGGCGAAGACCGCGCTGGCGGAAGCGTCCGGCCGCGGGTCGAGCGGAGTGCGCTTCGTCGACTCGGACTGATTCCACGACGATCGGATCCTCGCTGCCCGCTCGCGCTCCGTCGAGCACAGCCGGTGTCCCGTCGACGCGCTCGTAGAATGGAATCATCATGACTATCCCGCGCAGCGAGCCGACGATCATCTCCTCGTCGTCGGCGGCGATCGACCACGACGGCAGACAGCGTTCCTACGAGGTGCGCACCTTCGGCTGTCAGATGAACGTGCACGACTCCGAGCGTCTCTCCGGTTCGCTCGAGAGCGCCGGTTACATCAGGGCAGAGGTCGGCGACGAAGCCGACGTCGTCATCATCAACACCTGCGCGGTGCGCGACAACGCAGCGGGCAAGCTGTACGGCACACTCGGACAGCTCGCTGCCGTCAAGCGGCGCAAGGACGGCATGCAGATCGCCGTCGGCGGGTGCCTCGCGCAGATGGACAAGCAGGCCGTGCTCGACAAGGCGCCATGGGTCGACGTGGTCTTCGGCACGCACAACATGGGCTCGCTCCCCGGACTGCTGGAACGCGCACGTCACAACGGCGAGGCGGAGATGGAGATCCTCGAGTCGCTCGAGATCTTCCCGTCGACGCTTCCGACCAAGCGCGACTCCGCCCACAGCGGGTGGGTGTCGATCTCCGTCGGCTGCAACAACACCTGCACGTTCTGCATCGTCCCGAGCCTGCGAGGCAAGGAGAAGGATCGCCGACCCGGCGACATCCTGAACGAGATCCGGCTGCTCGTCGAAGACGGCGCGATCGAGGTCACGCTGCTCGGACAGAACGTGAACTCCTACGGTGTCGAATTCGGTGATCGACAGGCCTTCGGCAAGCTCCTCCGCGCGACCGGTGAGATCGAGGGACTCGAGCGCGTCCGCTTCACCAGCCCCCACCCCGCGGCCTTCACCGACGACGTGATCGACGCCATGGCCGAGACTACGAACGTGATGCCTCAGCTGCACATGCCGCTGCAGTCCGGCAGTGACCGCATCCTCAAGGCCATGCGCCGTTCCTACCGGAGCGAGAAGTTCCTCGGCATCCTCGAGCGCGTTCGCGACCGGATCCCGCACGCCGCGATCACGACCGACATCATCGTCGGATTCCCCGGCGAGACCGACGAGGACTTCGAAGACACCATGCGGGTCGTCGAGCAGTCGCGCTTCGCCAGCGCCTTCACCTTCCAGTACTCCATCCGGGAGGGCACTCCGGCGGCCACGATGGCGGATCAGGTGCCCAAGGCAATCGTGCAGGAGCGTTACAACCGTCTCATCGCCCTGCAGGAGCGCATCTCCCTCGAGGAGAATCAGAAGCAGGTCGGTCGCGAGGTCGAGGTGCTGGTCTCGACAGGCGAGGGCAAGAAGGATGCCGAGACGCACCGCCTCACCGGACGAGCGCAGGACAACCGACTCGTGCACTTCGAGGTCACCCCCGGCTCCGACCTGCCGCGCCCCGGCGACGTCGTGACCGTGACCATCAGCCACGCGGCGCCGTTCCACCTGCTCGCCGACGATCCGACGGGAGCGCCCCTGCGCATCCGCCGAACCCGCGGTGGCGACGCCTGGGACCGCGCCCAGGCGGAGTCGTGTGCGGTGCCCGCTCCGGCGTCGTCCGGCGGAGCACGAGCGGTGTCGCTCGGCCTCCCCACGCTTCGCGTCGGCGTGTGACCGCAGACAGCGTCGCCTCGGCGTCGGGTACTCCGAAGCTGTGGGTCGTCGTCGGTGCGACGGGGACGGGCAAGAGCGATCTCGCCCTCGACCTCGCCGAAACCCTGCGTGCGCGAGGCAACCACGCGGAGATCATCAACGCCGATGCGATGCAGCTCTACCGGGGCATGGACATCGGCACGGCGAAGCTGACGGTCGACGAGCGTCGCGGCATCCCGCACCACCTGCTCGACGTGCGCGATGTCGACGAGGAAGCGGGCGTGGCCTGGTACCAGCCGCTCGCACGCGCCGCGGCGGCTGACATCCACTCCCGTGGAGGCGACGCGATCCTCGTCGGCGGATCCGGTCTGTACGTCTCCAGCGTGGTCTTCGACTTCGCGTTCCCGCCCCGCGACACCGCTGTCCGCGATCGACTCCAACGAGAACTCGACGACAGCGGTCTCGACGCGCTGCTCGCCCGGCTGAGGCGACTCGACCCCGCCACGGCGGATCGCATCGACGCCAAGAACGCGCGACGAGTGATGCGAGCCCTCGAAGTGCTCGAGCAGGGGAGCGCGACCCACGGGGCCGCACTCCCGGCGGAGCCTGCGCTCTGGCACCCCCACACCCGAATCGTCGGCTTGCACGTCGACAGGTCGCACCTGGTCGAGCGCCTCGACGAGCGCGTGGAGCGGATGTGGCGGGCGGGTCTCGTCGAGGAGGTCGACGCCCTCCGCTCGCGAGGGTTGGAGCGCGGCACGACCGCTCGCCGAGCGATCGGGTATGCCCAAGCCCTCGCGCAACTCGACGGGCAGCTATCCGCACGCGAGGCGATCGAGCAGACGCAGGCGCTCACGCGTCGATACGCGCGTCGACAGGTCTCCTGGTTCAAGCGGTACGCCGATCTCGAATGGCACGACGCGCCCATCGACGCGGGATCACTCCTCTCGAGGTGAGTCGAGGTGAGTCGAGCTCACCCGAGCGGCGCCCGTGCGGCAGGCGCGGTGTGCGCCGCGAATGTCGGAGGTCGGTGGGAACCTGGCGGCATGACCACCCACTTCTACACCGCGTCGAGCCTCGACGGCTTCATCGCGACAGACGATCACTCCCTCGACTGGCTGCTCTCGCAGGACATCGACGAGGACGGCCCGATGGCGTACCAGGAGTTCGAGCGGGGGATGGGTGCCCTCGCGATGGGTGCGTCGACGTATGAATGGGTGATGCGACATGAGCAGGGCACGTGGGGGTACGCACAGCCGACGTGGGTGTTCACGCACCGCGACCTCGACCGCCCGGAGCAGGGCGACATCCGCTTCGCTCAGGGTGACGTCGCGGCCGCGCACGCGGAGATGGTCGAGACCGCCGGCGGGAAGGGCGTCTGGGTGGTCGGCGGGGGAGACCTCGCGGGGCAGTTCGCCGACGCCGGGCTCCTCGACGAGGTGTGGGTGCAGTACGCCCCGGTGACCCTCGGCTCGGGCGCTCCACTGCTTCCCCGTGCGCTCACCCTCGAGCTGCTGGAGGTCGCCCGCAACCGCGCCTTCCTGTGTGGTCGCTACCGCGTGGTCAAGGACTGAGACCGCGCGATCCTAGACTCGGAGGATGGCCTGGAGCATCCGCGCATTCGACGATCGTGACACGGAAGCGGTCATCGCACTCTGGGAGGAGGCCGGTCTCACCAGGCCCTGGAACGATCCGCGCCGAGACATCCAACGGAAGCTCCAGGTGCAGCCCGAGCTCTTCCTCGTCGCCGTCGACGACAGCGACGGCACCGACGACAGCGACGGCACCGACGGCATCACACCGCGCATCGTCGGTACGGTGATGGCGGGGTACGACGGACACCGCGGCTGGCTGTACTACCTCGCGACCGCTGTGAGCCATCGGGGGCGCGGTGTCGCCCGCGCCGTCGTCACGGAGGCCGAGCGGTTGCTCCTCGCCATGGGGTGCCCGAAGATCCAGCTCATGGTCCGCGAGGGCAACGAATCGGTGCTGGCCTTCTACGACAGCCTCGGATACGAGCGCTTCTCGGTGAGTAACACCGGCAAGCGGCTGATCGTCGACGCATAGCCGCGATCCCTAGACTGGAGGCATGGTCGCATTCACCAAGGGGCACGGCACGGGCAACGACTTCGTCATCATCGCCGACCCCGACGGCACGCTCGAGCTGAGCGCAGAGCAGGTCGCCGCGCTCTGCGACCGTCACTTCGGAATCGGCGCAGACGGCATTCTCCGCGTCGTGCGCTCAGCGGCGATCCCGGAGGGGCGTGCCTCCCTCGACGAGGAGCCCGCCGCCGAGTGGTTCATGGACTATCGGAACGCCGACGGATCGCTCGCGGAGATGTGCGGGAACGGCATCCGCGTCTTCGCCCACTACCTGCTGCGGTCGGGCCTCGCGACGCTGGAACCCGGATCGACCCTTCCGATCGGCACCCGCGCAGGGGTCCGCGACATCACCCGCAGTGACACCGGATACCAGGTCGACCTCGGCGCATGGCGACTCTCGGGCGGCGACCCGCTCGTGAAGGCCGACGGCCTGGCGGTCACGCGTCCGGGACTCGGCGTCGACGTCGGCAACCCGCACGTCGTCGTCGCTCTCGCCGAAGACGCCGAGCTCGCCTCCCTCGAACTGCACCGCGCGCCGGAGCTCGACCCCGCACCGCCGCACGGCGCGAACGTCGAGTTCGTCGTTCCCGCCGAGCCGCTCGTGCGGGACGGGGTCGGACATGTGCGCATGCGCGTGTCCGAGCGAGGCGTCGGGGAGACGCTGAGCTGCGGCACGGGAGTCGCGGCGACGGCATTGGCGGTCCGCCACTGGGCGGGCGCGCAAGCGCCGGATCACTGGCGGGTCGAGGTCCCGGGCGGCGTGCTGGGCGTGCGGATGTTCCCCGCGGAAGACGGAGAGCACGTCGGCCTCTCCGGACCGGCACAGCTCGTGTTCAGCGGCGAGGTCGAGCTGGTCTGACCCGCCCTGCTCGCCGGCGTGTCAGTCGTCGTCGAGGGGCACCGTGATGGGCTCGGTGGGCGGGGTGCCGTGCTTGCGCACCTTGAGCACCCGGTATCCCTTGGCCGTGGCGGTGCGGTAGACGCTGAAGCCGGGGTGGAAGGTCGCGCCGATCCAGCGCTGGAGCGAGTCCGCGCCGAGATTGCGCTGCACCACGAGCCACGCGTCGCTGCGTTCGTCGAGGCGTGGGATCCACTTCTCCAGCAGGCCGTGCAACTCGTTCTTGCCGACGCGGATCGGCGGGTTCGAGCGGATGGAGCGGAACATCACGTCGCCGGGAACATCTTCAGGGCGACGGGCGTTGACATTGGTGAGGCCGAGAGACGCCGCGTTGCGGCGGACCAGGTCGAGAGCACGCTCGTTGACGTCGACCGCCCAGACGGTCGCGTGCGGCGAGGCGAGCGCCATCGACAGGGAGATCGGACCCCACCCGCTGCCGAGGTCGAGAAGATGGCCTCCCGGCGGCACGGGAGGCATATTCGCGAGCAGGACCGCAGTTCCGGCGTCCAGCCGATCCGGGCTGAAGACGCCACCCGCTGTGGTGACGTCCAGCTCGCGGCCTGCGAGCGATACACGGATCGTGCGCAGGTTCTCAGGACTCGCCGGGGCCGCAGTGAAGTAATGGTCGGACCCCATACCGTGAGCGTAGCGGACAGCGCGGGCTAAGGTTAAGGCTCGCAACCAAACCCAGAGAACAGGGACGGATGACGGATACCACGACACACTCGACCGGCGACGACGCGCTCGACCGCGTGCTCTCGAACGCCGAACGGCGCACCGAGCCGCGAGTCTTCGGCGCAGCGCAGGCGCTGCAGGACCGCGAGACGGCGGCGCACGCGACATCGGACGGGGAGCAGTGGGACCTCGAGGATCGCCACGCGCTCCGTCGCGTCGCTGGGCTCTCCACGGAGCTCGAGGACGTCACCGAGGTCGAGTACCGGCAGCTGCGGCTCGAGAACGTCGTCCTCGCGGGCGTGTACCCGCAGGGTGCGCAGGAGGATGCCGAGAACTCGCTGCGCGAACTCGCCGCCCTCGCCGAGACGGCCGGCGCCGTCGTTCTCGACGGAGTGCTGCAGCGTCGACCGCATCCCGACGCCGCCACCTATCTCGGGCGCGGCAAGGCGCAGGAGCTCAAGGACATCGTCGCGGCGGTCGGCGCCGACACCGTGATCGCCGACACCGAGCTGGCGCCCAGCCAGCGTCGCGCGCTCGAGGACGTCGTGAAGGTCAAGGTCATCGACCGCACGACCGTCATCCTCGACATCTTCAGCCAGCACGCGAAGAGCCGCGAGGGCAAGGCGCAGGTGGAGCTCGCTCAACTCGAGTACCTCCTGCCGCGCCTTCGTGGGTGGGGTGAGTCCATGAGCCGTCAGGCCGGTGGCCAGGTCGGCGCCGGCGGCGCGGGCATGGGCTCCCGTGGACCGGGTGAGACGAAGATCGAGCTCGACCGTCGCCGGATCCGCACCAAGATGGCGCTGCTGCGCCGGCAGATCCGCGACTTCGGTCCCGCTCGCGAGGCGAAGCGCGCCGAGCGCAAGCGCAACACGATCCCGTCCGTCGCGATCGCCGGGTACACGAACGCCGGCAAGTCGAGCCTCCTCAATGCGCTCACGAGCGCGGGCGTGCTCGTCGAGAACGCGCTGTTCGCGACTCTCGACGCGACCGTGCGTCGATCCGAGACATCCGACGGCCGCGTGTACACGCTGACCGACACCGTGGGGTTCGTGCGCAACCTGCCGCACCAGCTGGTCGAGGCCTTCCGGTCGACGCTGGAGGAGGTGGGCGACGCCGACGTCGTGCTGCACGTGGTCGACGGTTCGCACCCCGATCCGGCGGGTCAGCTGCAGACCGTTCGCGATGTGATGGGCGATGTCGGGGTCAGGGACCTGCCCGAGCTGGTCGTCTTCAACAAGGCCGACCTCATCGCGCCGGACGAACGACTCGTGCTGCGGGGCCTCGAGCCGAAGGCGCACTTCGTGTCGTCGCGGTCGGGCGAGGGCATCGACGAACTGCGCGCGGCGATCGAGGAGGCTCTGCCGAAGCCCGCAGTCGAGGTGCACGCGGTCGTCCCGTACGATCGCGGCGACCTCGTCGCGGCGATCCACGAGACGGGCATGCTCCTGTCTGTGGACCACCGGGAGGACGGAACCCTCGTGCACGCGCGGGTGTCGGAGCGGCTCGCCGCAGACCTGGAGCCCTTCGCGGTCGACGCCTGACGCTCAGGCGGGCCAGGGCAGAAGGTCAGCGCGCGAGGAAGCGCGCCTCGACCGTCGCCGAGATGACGATGTCCTCGGGCTCGTACTCCATCGCCGGCGTCGCGTCGGCCGCGAAGGCGGCGCCTCTGGACGCCTTCATCATCATCGGGGGCGTCGGCGAGGGCTGCCCGCTCGAGATGAGGCCGACGTCGGCGATCTCACGGGGCGTGACCTCGACCAGCCCCAGTGCGCCTGCGTAGGCCTCCGCGCGCGTCACAGCGACGCTGACGGCCTCGGCGGCCACGGTCCGCTCGGTCTCTGCGCGGGTCGCGGGCGTGAGGTGCCAGTCCACCCAGCCGAGCTCGACACCGTCCCAGGGCGAGACCTCGGAGACCCATTCCGACAGGTCAGACGCCTCCGTGAACGTGGCGGTGAGGTCGATGCTCGCGTAGTACAAGGGAGCGAGGCGCTTGCCCTCTGTGTTCCAGGGGCGCTCGGCCCGCACGGAGAGTCGCTTGCTCGTCCAGTCGACCACCGCTCCGGCATCCGCCCGGCTCGTGATCGAGTCGCGTACGGGCTCGGTGAGCCGCATCACGCGGTCGACGACGGCTGCGCGATCCGGGCCGTCCACGCGCACGCTGACCTGGATGGTCGCGCGTTCAGGTGCGATGCGCGTCTCGTGTTCTCCGCGGACCGTGATGGTGACTTCGCTCATGACCGCGACTCTACGCCAGGAGTCGGAGGGGGACGGAATGGCAGAGACCGCTTCGACGTTGTAGTCTGTGATGCTCGGGGACTTCGCTCCCCGAGGTGAAAAATCCACAGAGTGACAGCGGCTCCTTCGAGAGAAGGACCACGGGGCTGATCGGTTTCGACAGCGCCTGTGAATCCACGAGAAGCGGGCCGAGGATGCAGAGTTATCTCGTAAACGCTCTCTGCAAAACAATAGTTGCCGAAACCAAGCGCAACGACTTCGCCCTCGCTGCCTAAGCGAGCCCGATAGTCCGTCAGACCGTATGTGATTCCGATACGGATCCTGGCGTCATCTAGGAATCTTGCTGCGTGACGGCGTCTGGACGTCACGTGGGACTCTTCCCAGGCTGGGCTCGTCGACTTAGGTGTCTGTGACAAAGGTCGGAGCCGAGCAGAACGCTTCCACAGACTGCGCCCGGAGAAGGCGTGGAGACTCAGCGTTGGACGGGGGTTCGATTCCCCCCAGCTCCACCAGGTCGCTGTCACAGAGGAAGCCCCGTCACCGCATCCGCGGCGGCGGGGCTTCGTCGTATCCGGAGGCTGCGCAGCGTCCCCGGGGTCAGCGGGAGCCGTCGAGGGCGTCGAGAGCGCTGCGCGCCGCTGTCAGGGCCTCCTCTGCCTCGTCGGCTGCGCGCGATGCCGCTGCACGACGTTCGCGCGCGTCTGCGGCATCGGTGTCGGCGTGTTTCGCCTCCCTGCGGGCGCGGTCGAGTTCCTTCTCGAGGTCGGCAACTCGCGAGGTGAGGTCATCGGCACGGGCAGCCGCTTCTTCCGCGACGCGTTCGGCCTTGGCGGCATCGCGCGCAGCCCGCTCGTGGGCCTGCTCCGCCTCTCGCACCGCCCGTTCCGCGTCGCGGCGCGCGCGGCGGGCCTTCAGCTCGTCGGGCGGTGCCGAGGGCGGGAGCGGCGCGGAGGGGATGCCGCCGCCGACGATCGTGTCCATGGCGTCGGCGAACGTCCCGGTGGGCTCGAGCTCCCGCACCAGCCGGCCCGAGGCGACAGCGGCTGCGGCATCCGGGTCGAAGAACGCCGCGGAGATCGTCTGCTGCACGGCATCCCTCGTCGACGGCGTGACCCGCTCGCCTCTCGACTCCGCGAGATCCGCCGCGGCCGCCGCCAGCCGGGCGGTGAGCGCGCGGCGATCGCGTCCGAGCTGCGCGAGTGCTCTCGCGTCGAGGTCCTCCTGCGCCTCGCGCAGCTCCGCCGCGAGCTGCAGGGCTTCGCCGAGCTGGGACGCGCGTTCGCTGGCGAACACGTTGACGACCCAGGCAGCGACCGACGGCTTGCGCAGGGCGCGGATGCCGGTCGCCAGCGCTTTGTCCGACGTATCGGCGGCTCGGGCGTTGCGTGCGGCGATGAAGTCGCCGAGCGGCTGGGTGTAGAGCTCGGCGGCGATCTCGGAGAGGGAGGATGCCGCGCTCATGCGAGCGAGGTTACACCGCAGCGCCCGCCGCGGACTCGCCCACCTTGTCGATGGCCGCGGTCTCGGCGGGCTCGGGCACGAGATACATCCCCGTGGGGGTGTTCGCCGTGTAGGCGAGAGCCTCCACCCAGGCGCGGTTGACGGAGGGGGAGCGGCTGCCGAAGTACTTGAAGACGATCGAGCTGCCGGAGTGGATCCAGACGGTCGTGCGACCGCCGCCGACGCTGGAGTCCTCGCGCCACGAGAAGGGGAACGGCTCGCCACGGCGGAGCTTCGCGGTCATGACCAGCTGGATGTGGGTGAGGGCGCGGTCCTCGATCTCGACCTTCGGTCCGCCTTCGTAGATGAACTTGCCCATCGCCGCTCCTTCTGCTCGGTCACCACGGGAGCCTGCGTCACAAGGCGCGATCGGGTGATCGCTGAGTGGAGATGCTCTCACTCTCACACGCCGAGGAGTCGCTGGTATACCGGCGGCGGGGGAGGCGCGCTTCCTCTTCGCCCGGTGTAATCACCGGTGCGCGGAATGTGCTCTTCAGCCGGCCCAGTCGATGAGGATGAGTCCCTGGCGGGTGTCGGCGAACTTCACCCATCCGTCACCGAAGAGGTACGTCATGCCGTAGCCGTCTTCGTCGGTGCCCATCGAGAACTGCGGGTTCTCGGTCAGGTAGATGCCGTCGGCGCCGTCCTCGCGCGTCCAGCCCTCTCCGAGCAGCGCGGTCTGCGCGCGCGACGCGTCATCCGGAGTGATCTCCGACCACCCGTACAGCTGGCCGTGGTCGGATGCGACGCTGTAGTCCGCCCAGAAGCACAGCAGACCGTCGGGGAGCGGCACGTCGCCGATCACGAATTCCTTCTCCTCGAACGTCCACCCCTGCGAGGTGAGGGCGTCGACGGTGCCCGGCGAGATGATCGTGTCGCAGGCCGGTTCCGCAGCGTCAGCGGTCGGAGTCGGCGACGACGCGGGCTGGGGCGTCGCGCTCGGCGTCGGCTTCGGCGCATCGGGCGTCGGCGAGGCGTCCGAGTCGGGCGTCGCCCCGCACGCAGTGAGGGCGAGGACGAGGAGGAGGGCGCCGAGCGCGGCGGCGGGGGTGCGGGGCTTCATCGCTGGCTTCCGGATCAGTCGTGCAAGAGCTCGAGGAACGCGTCGTGGAGGACGCCGTTGGTGGCGAGTGTCGACAGGTCGGAGATCGTCTCCGCGCCGTCGAAGCCGGTCATGCGTCCGCCGGCTTCGCGGACGATCGGCACGGCCGCCGCGATGTCGTACTCCTTCACGTCGAACTCGGCGACCATGTCGATGCGGCCTTCGGCGAGGAGCATGTAGGCGTAGATGTCGCCGTAGGCGCGGTCGCGCCACACGCGGTCGGCGAGGCGGAGGAGCTGGTCGCGGTGACCGGCGCGCGTCCACTGGGCGATGCTCTGGAAGCTCACACTCGCGTCATCGAGCGAGTCGACCGCCGACACCTCGATGCGCCGGGGGTCGTGATCGGTCGCGGTCCACGCGCCGAGGCCCGCAGCGCCCCACCACCGTCGTCCGAGTGCCGGCATGCTCACCACTCCGACCTGCGGCACGCCGTCGATCGCGAGGGCGATCATGGTGCCCCAGAGCGGGACGCCTCTGAGGAAGTTCGCCGTGCCGTCGATCGGGTCGATGATCCATTGCTTGTGGGTGTCGCCTTCGGCGCCGAACTCCTCGCCGAAGACGCCGTCGTCGGCGCGCTCGGTCGAGAGAACGTCACGGATCGCGCGCTCGGTGGCGAGGTCGGCATCCGTCACGTGCGAGCTGTCCGCCTTCCTCGACACCTGCAGGTCGGCGGAGTCGAAGCGGGGCAGAGACTGCGCGTCGGCGGCGTCGGCCAGCCGGAGGGCGAGCTCGAGGTCGCGGGACAGGTCGGCGGCAGCGGGGGTGGCGGTCACGCCTCAAGGATAACCGTCGTCGTTTCCGAGCGAGCGGCAGCGGCGACATGCGGCGACACGCGCGGGCTCGGTGCGCCCCGGCCTCGATTTCGCCCAGCGCTCGTCGGCTGGTAATGTAATTCCTCGGTCGGGGAATCACCCGGACCACGCACCTCTAGCTCAATCGGCAGAGCAACTGACTCTTAATCAGTGGGTTCAGGGTTCAAGTCCCTGGGGGTGCACACCGACGCCAGCCAATCGAGGCTGGCACCTGTGACAGCAGCCCACCGTACGATTACGTCGAACGGTGGGCTGTTCTTGTCTGTCTCGTAGTTCGAGAGCGTGTTCCTGGCGATCCCGACGTGCTTAGCCATCGTCGCCTGATCCATGCCGGCATCCTTGCGCAGCTTCGCAAGGATCTCACCGAGTGTCCACGTAACAGTCATGCTCATGCTGCGAGTGTAGCGTGCCCGAATCTTGGACACGCCGACGTCAATACACACATATCAATCGCGTGCCCGAATCTTGGACATGCGCCTATCTGGCGCTCACAAGATCGGGAGTAGACATGACCAACGCCGGCGGATCGTGGGAAGCCATGATCCTCGCAGAGATCCAGAACGAGGTCGACGCCCTCGTCAAGCTCGCACGGCTCATCTTGGCCGAGGATCGCGTCGGCGGTAGCAGCCGGCGATACGACGACCTCGTCGCCCAGCTTGAGCAGCGCATCCAGCAGATCCCCGAGCAGGCCCGCGATCGCGTTCTCGTCCGGGTCCTCGGCGCGTTCGCCCTGCACTTGAACAACACGACGCCGGCGGCCGCGGAATGACCGAGGGATCGCTGCGCCGCGAGCGCATGGCATGGGAACGGGACTTCACCCAGGTGCCCAACGTCTACGCGCGCGACAAGGCGCTCAGCTGGGTCGCTCGCGGCATCCTCGTCTGGCTCATGACGCACGAGGCCGGCTACGAGGTGACCATGGCAACCATCGAGGCCTCGAGCTGGAAAGAGGGCCGCGAGGCCGTCCGCTCAGCGGTCAAGGAACTCGAGAAAGCCGGCTACCTCCACCGGCAGCAGCGACGCGCTCAGGGCGGCCGTCTGGCCGGCTACGTGTTCCATCTGACTGACCCGTTCCAGCTGCCGGTCGTCGGCTCGCCGCAGCTCCCGATCGACGGTCTGCAGCCTGTGGATAAGTCGCGATCGACCATAGACGGGATCCCGTCGTCCGGTGCCACCAGCGGACGGGTTGCCGTCGCCGGTAAGCCGTCGACCTATAAGAACACCAAAGTAAGAACATCTAAAGACCCAGCTGTACCTCACGAGGCGACGCGGAAGGCTGTGGACAACTCGCCGATCGTACGCTGGCGCACCGACCGCTGCCCTGCAGCGTGGTCAGCGCCGTACAGCCACGACCTCGGCAGCAAGTCACACCGCTGCATCAACTGCGGCGAGGCACCGCTGGTCAGGGCAGCGTCATGATCGACTACGCCGAGCCGATCGCCACCCTCGTCATGGCTGGCATCTTCACCGCCGGCTGGATCGTCCTCGAGCTGCGAGCGAGGCGACAGCGATGACGATGAACCTGCCCCACGGCCCCGGCGCGTTCGCCGACCCCGACGCCAAGCCCGAGCGCTGGGGAGGACGCAAGGCGCAGGCCTACGTCCAGCTCACCCTCGCCACCTACGGCGACCTGTGCATCAACTGCGGCCGGCCCGGAGCCACGACCGCGGATCACATCATCCCTCGAGCCGATGGGGGAGCGGTCTACGACATCGACAACCTCGGCCCCTCGCACGACAAGTGCAACTACTCGCGAGGTCGCAAGCCGCTGCGCCCCGTCGGTATCCCGGTCGAGAGCGGCATGGGGTACTTCACATGAGCATCGACGTCCTCAACGCCTACGCCGGCATCGGCGGCAACCGACACCTGTGGCCGAGCGACTGGAACGTCACGGCCGTCGAGATCGACGAGCGCGTAGCGGCCGAGTACGCGCGCCGATACCCCAACGACACCGTCATCGTCGGCGACGCGCATGCCTACGTCCTCGAGCGCGCCCACCGCTTCGACGCGACCTGGGCATCGCCGCCCTGCCCCTCGCACTCACGCCTCGCCAAGGTCGTCGCGAGCCGCTACGGCCGAGAGCTGCAGCCCGACCCGCGGCTGTGGGAGGAGATCGCCCACCTGCGCGAGCTGGGCGGCCGGTACGTCGTCGAGAACGTGCACGTGTACTACGAGCCGCCGATCGCCCCCGACGTGGTCACGCCTCGGCACTGGTACTGGACGAGCAACCCGCCGCTCATGCTGACGGCCGTGCACGGCACCAACATCCTGCGGCCCGACACTCGAGCCGAGGACTACGCCACGGCCTACGGTCTGCCGCCGCTCGAGCGCGGCACCGTTCCCGACATCCGCAAGGCCATGCGCAACGCGGTCGTCCCGGCCGAGGGGCTTGAGATCGCAGCCGCCGCGTTCGCCGGTTTTTAGCGCAGCTGGTTCTGGACACCCACGCACAGCCGCTTCCATTTCTCCCCGATCACCCACAAAAAACCGAGCCTGACACGAATCGAGATCGACCATGACGAACGATGACGAAACCGCGCCGACGCTGCCCGGCCTCGAGTACGTGCCCGAGAACCAGGCCGGCGTATCGCCCATGCGCGCCGCAGTCATCGCCACGATCCAGGCGCTCGAGGCCGACGCGCTGCTCGAGCCGCGGCACGTCGCCATGTGCCAGCTCGCGCTCGAGCTGGCCGACGCCGTCACCGCCGGCCGGCGATCCGGTCGCGCCTCGGCCGCAGCCATGGCAGCCGGCCAGCTGCGCGACACGCTGCTCGCGCTGCCGGCACCGATCGCCGGCGACATCGCGCAGCGTTTCGCCGACTTCGTCGACACCCTGCGGGACGACGAGTGACGATCGCCGAGGCCGGCACACGGTTTGCGATCCCGGCGATCGTCCCCGACTGGGCCGGGTTCACCTACGCCACGCCTCGCGACCCGAGCCGGCGCACGATCGGCGGCCGCATCGCCAAGATCGCGCGCGCACTCGACAAGCCCGGCATGCCCTGGCAGCGGTGCGTCTGGGATGTCGCCGGCGAGATCGACTCGTTCGGCAACCTCGTCTACGAGATCGTCATCGTCACCGTGCCGAGGCAGTCAGGCAAGACCACGATGTACGGCCCTGTGCAGATCGAGCGCGCGATCACGACACCGGGCGCCAAGACGTTCTACACCGCGCAGACCGGCAAGGATGCCCGCAGCCGATTCAACGACCTGAAGCAGCTGATCGAGGGATCGCCGCTCATGAACGTCGGCCCGATCTTCCGCCTGTCCGCCGGCGACGAGGGCATCATCTGGCCGAACGGCGCGCGCAACAAGATCTTCGCCCCCGTCGAGGCCGCGCTGCACGGCGAAACCCCGCCGCTCGTCGGCATGGATGAGATCTGGGAACTCGACGAGCTGCTCGGCGACGCGATCCTCGAGGGTGCCATCATCCCCGCTCAGGTCACCCTCGCCGGCCGCCGGCAGGTCTGGCTCATCTCGACCGCCGGCACCGCGGCCTCGAGGTTCCTGCGCAAGTGGGTCGAGCGCGGCCGCGAGTCTGTCCGCGACCGCGGATCCCACCCCAAGATCGCGTACTTCGAGGCCTCGCTGCCCGACGGCGAGGATCCGTACGACCCCGTTGCGATCGCCCGATTCCATCCGGCCGTGCGCCGGCAGGACGGCACCGGCACCCAGGAGCTTGCCGCGCTCATGGAACTCGCTGGCCAGGTCAGCCGGCCGACCTGGCTGCGCGCGTTCTGCAACATCTGGACGGAAGCCGCCGACCCGCTCATTGCGCCGGCCGACTGGGATGACCTCGCCGACCCGACCATCGGCGCAGCGTGGGCCGACGTCGCCGTCGCCTGGGAGGTCGCGCACGACAACGAAATGGGCGCGATCCTCGCCAGCTGGCGCGACGACGCCGGCACGGCATGCACCCGCGTCGTGCATGCCGCACCCGGCACGCAGTGGATGGAAGAGCTGCTAGTCGAGATCCACGGCTACGGCCCGGCCGCATTCGGCGCTGACGACGGCGGCCCCACCCGTCGACTCAACGACCGCCTACGCCTGCGCCTCGGCGACGACGCCGTCCAGACCCTCGGCATGAAAGACCGCGGCGTCGCGGACGAGACCTGGATCACCGCCGCGCGCGACGAGAAGAACCTTATCCACGACGGATCCCGCACCCTCGCCAACGGCGTCGCGCACATCGTCATGAAGCGCAGCGGCGAGCTGACCAGGATCTCCCGCGCCGACTCGACCGGCCCCGTCGCCGGCCCCATCGCCTCAGCGGTCGCGCTGTGGATGTACGACCACCGCGCCGCGCCCAGCTGGACGCCCGTAACGAGCTACTGAGGACTGACCATGATCTCTCTCGACTCGACCCCCGTCAGCACCGTCGTGCTCTGCAGCCGCTGCCCAGGCTTTGCCGATCTCGCCGACAGCCGCGCCGAGGGCTGGCGCATCGGCGCAGCTCACGAGGAGCGCGCCCACCCCGAGACTGACCAGGCACGCGACACGCTGTCCAAGATCCGGGCGCGTGCCTGAAAACACGACACGCCGCGACAATGCGTCCAGCTGTCGGGAGTCGCCGGGATCTTTCATGACGTGGATACCGACAAGCCCAACTTCCTGGTTCGCGCATGGCGCTGGCTCAACGAGCCGGTCGACCTCGCGATCAAGTCGCCCGAGGAATGGGCCGACAGCAGCCACCTGATCCCGGTCGACCTGCAGAACCTGTTCGGCATGGCCGACGCATCCGGCATCCAGATCACGCGCCGCACCGCCGAACAGCTCGACGTCGTCGCCAAGGGCCGGCGCGTACTGTGCACCAACCTCGGCCGCATGCCCCTCGTCACCAAGAAGAACGGTCAGATCACCTCGCAGCAGCTCGCCTACCTGCAGCAGCCCGAGGCTGACCGGCCGCTGTCGCAGACCCTCATCTGGACGGCAGACGCGCTGTACTACTACCCGCGCACCTGGTGGATCGTCCAGCGCCGCGACGCCTACGGCTGGCCGGCCCGCGGCGGCGTCAAGCTGCTCGACCGCGCCGACGCCGAGTTCGACGACGCCGGCAAGCTCGTCAAGGCCTGGGGCAAGGACATCGCCGCCGAGGGCTGGGGAGTCATCCAGTTCGACGCACCGGACGGCGGCCTGCTGCACGACGGCATCCGCACCCTGCGCCGCGCCGTCGTCCTCGACCGTGCCGCCTCGCTCGCCGAGGAGAACCCCGTACCGTCTATCGACCTGCACAACACCGGCGACAAGCCGCTCGAGGACTGGCAGATCCGCGAGCTGCTGACGTCGTGGCGCAACGCCCGCGCCAAGTACGGAGCCGGCTACACCGACAAGTCGATCGAGGTCAAGACCCTCGGCATCCAGGACTCGCAGCTGCTCGCGACCGCGCAGTCGCGCATGGATCTCAAGCTCGCCCGCCAGATCGGCATCCCCGCCTGGGCCGCCGACGTCGCCCTCGAGGGATCCACGCTCAACTACCAGAACCGCCAGTCGCGCGCCTGGGAACTGATCGACCTCTACCTCGCCACCTACACCACTGCGATCGCCGGCCGGCTGTCCATGCCCGACTGCACGCCCCTCGGCTGGACGACCGAGTTCGACACCGAGGTACTGACGCGGCCCGATCTCAAGACTCGATTCGAGACCTACAAGGTCGGCCTCGACGGCAAGTTCATCGACCAGCAGTGGATCGACGCCCAGGAGGGCCAGACGCTGCGCAGCACGACACCCGAGGAGATCCCCGCATGAACCGCCAGCAGCTCGCGGCCGCACTCGCCGCCGGCCAGATCACCCAGGCGCAGCACGACACCGCCCTCGCGGCGCTCGCCCGCATCCAGTTCGCCGAGGCCAGCGCCGCCCAGCCGGCGCGCTGGAACCTCGAGGCCGCCGGCGGCGTCGCGTCGCTGCACCTCTACGGCGTCGTCGGCGGGTTCTGGGGCGAGATCGTCGCCGCCGATATCGTCCGTGAGATCCGCGATCTCGACGTGGCGACCCTCAACGTCTACATCAACAGCCCCGGCGGCGACGTCTACGACGGCATCGCGATCCGCAACGCGCTGCGCCAGAGTGCCGCCCACATCATCGTCCACGTGGACGGCCTCGCCGCCTCGGCCGCATCGTTCATCGCCTGCGCCGGCGACGAGGTCATCATGGGCGAGAACGCCGAGATCATGATCCACGACGCCTGGATCATCGCGATCGGCAACGCCGACGAGTTGCGCGTCGCCGCCGACGACCTCGACCGCGTCAGCGACAACATCGCCGCCATGTACGCCGAGCGCGCCGGCGGCGACGCCGCAGCCTGGCGCGCAGTCATGAAAGCCGAGACCTGGTACACCGCCGACGAGGCCGTCGCCGCCGGCCTCGCTGACCGTGTCGACGGATCCCAGGACGAGGCCGCCGACCCGGCCGCCTCGGCGCGATTCGACCTGTCCATGTTCGCCCACGCCGGCCGCGCCGCGGCACCGGCACCCGTCCCCGCTGCCGCCATGGCAGCACCTCGAAAGGAACCCCGCATGAACCGTGCACAGCTGGCCGCAGCCCTCGCGGCTGGACAGATCACCCAGGAGCAGCACGACGCTGCCCTCGCTGCCCTCAACGTGGTCGCGCCGGCCGACGCCGCGCCGGCTGCGCCCGCAGCGCCGGCGGCCGCGCTCGCCCCGTCCGCCGGTATCCCCGGCGCTCCCGTACCGGTCGAGTACGCCGCCGGCCCGCAGGGCAGCCCCGCGCCCGAGGCGCGCGTCACTGAGCGCCCGCAGTCGCTCATGAACGTCGCCCGCGACGCGGCCGCCCTCATCCACGCCGGCGCATCGACGGCCGAGTGGGTCGCCGGCGTCAACAACGCCCTCGCGCCCGTCCTCGAGTCCGCCGATGTGGGCGGCGGGTTCACCGCCCCCGACCGAATCGGCGAGGTCTGGACGGCTCGCCCGGAGGGCCGGCCGATCATCGACAGCCTCGGCGGCACCAAGCCGCTGACGGCCACCCGCATCGAGGGCTGGAAGTGGAAGCAGCCCACGCCCGCCCCGCAGCCGTACGAGGGCGAGCTGGCCGAGATCCCGACCGGCACCTGGGAAACCGTGCCGGTGTCCGAGGTTCCCAGCCGCTGGGCATTCGGCAACAAGATCGACCGGATCCACCGCGACCTCGGCAGCGCCGACCTCATCGCCTCGCTGTTCAACCTGCTGGGCCAGGGATACGACGCCAAGTCCGACGAGGCCGTCGGCGCGGATCTGCTCGCCGCAGCGACCGCGCTGACCGGCGGCGCGGCCTCGCTCGTCGAGGCATTCGTCAAGTCGTTCCTGCAGCTCAAGCGACTCGGCGCGACCCCGTCCAAGATGCTCATGGCCGAGGACCTGTTCGTCGAGTGGGCGCAGCTCAAGATCGCCGACCTGCCGGCGTGGATCGCCAACTCGAGCGGGTTCGTCAAGCTCGACGGCAACACGTCGCTCGCCGGCATCTTCGACGCCGACGTCGATTTCAAGCTGCCGGCCGGCACGTTCGAGACCTACGACCGCCGCGCGGTCACGGTCTACGAATCGCCCCAGATCAAGCTCGAGGCCCAGGACATCGCCCACGGCGCGATCGACATCGGGTTCTTCGCCTACGGCGGCACCCTCGTCAACGACGCCCGCGCCGTCCTCAAGACCACCGTCACCCCGGCACCCGCCGAGTAAGGAGAGGAACGCATGGCTACCGACAGCAACACCGCCTACGTCCAGGTCAAGATCTCGCAGATCGACAGCGAGATCAAGCGCCACCAGGCCGCGATCAAGGAGCTGAACGCCCGCCGCAAGGGCTACCAGTCCCAGCTCCCCAAGAAGCCGGCTACCGCCCAGCCGGTCACGCCGACCCCAGCGGCGTAACCCCCGCGGTGCCCGGCGTCCCCAGCGCCGGGCACCGCACCCCACCCGACACCCCAAAGGACACGCCATGCCCGACCCGCTCACCTGGTACACCGCCGGCGATGCCAAGAGCGAGCTGAACATCACCGTCAGCTCGCGCGGCCTGGCCGCCGCGCAGGAGGAGTGCCTGCGGATCAAGGGACTCGCGATCACGACCGCCACGCCCCCGTCCGCGTCGTTCGCCCTGGGAGTCGTCTACCAGGCGCTCGCGAACAAGCAGTCAGCCGCGGCCGGCACCAACGACGAGACCGGCGGCGAGACCAACAGCGTCCGCCTCTACCCGTTCGACCGCAAGATCATGGGTCTGCTCATCGTCCCCAATCAGGACGGCGACGACGACCCCCACGACCACGGCCGCGTCCGTTCCCTGATCGGCTGACCATGAGCGCCCGCACTGACCTGCAGCAGCTCATCGCCCCGGCCGCTCCCAGCACCTGGGAGATCTACCCCTACCCGGTCAAGCTCGCCCCGCTCGAGGACGCCGCCAAGCCCGTCGCCCTCGTCATCGAGCAGCGCACGATCGCCGCCGGCCAATTCTCGCCCGACGACGCCGGCATCCCCGTCGTCGCCGATCTCGCGGTCTGGGTCGTCGTCGATGCCACGCGCGGCGACGACCTCGCCGATGTCGAGGAGCTGCTCGAGGACGCGGCCCTGCAGCTGATCCGCATCCTGCAGCAGCTGCCCGAGGACAACTGGGACGGCACCGCAGAGCGCACATCGTACGACCCCCAAAAGCCCGCCTATCAGTTCACCATCAGCGCCGCCGGCACCATCGAGCCGGCGGCCGACCCCGAGGAGTAAAGACCATGCCCACCCCCGCGAACACCGCCCGCGCGACCAAGCGCTGGAAGCTGCTCATCGGCACCGACGAGTACCAGGGCCACACGTCCAAGATCGACATCACCCCGAAGATCACGACCTGGGAGGGCGGCGACGGCAACACCAAGACCGACGATGCCGGCTGCGACGTCGCTATCGGAATGGCGGCCGACTACGAGAACCCCGATTCGCTGTGGCGGGTCATGCGCGACCGAGCCGGCGAGGCCGCGACGCTGCAGGTCTACCCGCACCACGACGGCACGTTCTTCGAATCGGTCGACATCACCCTGCAGCGTCCGCCCATGACCATGGCGCGCGGCACGTCGATCCCCGAGGTCAACGTCACCCTGCCCGGCGTCTACACGCCGGCACCGGTCACGCCGTAAGCCGCCGGCCATGCTCGACGTCCGACGTTCCCCCGAGCTGCAGGCGACGATCCTGTCACTGCGGCGGGCGCAGCGCGACGTCCGGCTGGACATCAACAAGGCCGCACGCGGCAAGCTGTCGCCGCTGTGGAAGCAGGAGCTGAACGCGCGCGCCCGGTCGAACCTCGAGCGCGAGGTCATCGCCACGGGCGCGCGCGCAGCAGCCAGCGACCGCGGCGTCACGCTCCACGCGGCAACTCGCCGCCGGCCTCTCAGCGGCGGCCTCGTCCCCTCGCTCGAGTGGGCCGGCGCAGAGTTCGGCGCGAACACCCGCCGGATCCAGGTGTCCCAGCGATCCCGCGGCGGCACCCGGTACACCCGCCCGCTCACCATCAACAACCAGTTCGACGCGCGCAGCTCTGAGGGCCAGGTCGCATTCGCGGCCGCCAGCGACACCGGCACCAAGCTCGTCGCGCTGTGGGTCGACACCGTCATCGACCAATTCCGCCAGATCCCGACCGTCGAGGTAGTGCCCTAATGCCGATCAAGATCGACTTTCTCGCGAACACTCGCGACGTCGAGCGCGGAACCGAGCGCGTCGAGGCCGCGTTCGACGACGTATCCAAGAGCCTCGACGACGTCGCCCGCGACGGCGACCGATCCCTCGACCGCCTCGAGCGCAGCTTCAAGGATCTCGCCGACACCGCCCGCGACACCGCCCGCAAGACCGAGGACATCGGCGACGTCGGATCCCAGGGATTCCGCCGGCTGGGCGACACCGGATCCGAGGTCAGCTCCGAGCTGCGGCAGAACCTCGGCGAGACATTCTCATCGTTCCGCGGCGACCTCGAGGATCTGCCACAGATCGCGCAGGACACCCTCGGCGGCCTCGCCGGATCCGGCGCACTCGGCGGCATCGTCGGCCTCGCCGCGACCGCAGCAGGAGCCGCCGGCCTCGGCCTCATCACGGCCGAGCTGCAGCGCCAGCAGGAGGAAGCGAACAAGCTGCGGGAGCGCCTAGCCGGCGTCTACAAGGCCGCGGCCGAGGAGGGCCGCAACTACATCGACACCGCCCAGCTGATCGCCGAGGCCAACTCGGTCATGTTCGACCCCGACCGCGCCGAGGAGTGGAAGCGGATCCAGCAGGACGCCCGCGACATCGGCATCGACACCGAGCGCCTGATCGCCGCAAACGCCGGCGACCGCGACGCGCAGCTCGAGGTCCAGAACGCCGTCAACGCCGCGATCGACGAGGAGCGCCGCAAGCGCGAGGAGCTGGGCGCGTTCTGGGGCGGCCAGAACAAGGGACTCGAGGAAACCCACCTCGAGGGGATCCGCGACCGCTGGCAGAACATCGCCGACGTCACGGCGGAATACGCCGATAAGGCCGACACCGCCAAGAACGTGACATCCCAGTTTCTGCTCGACGCTGTCCGCGAGGCCGGCGAGGCGACCGAGGCGGTCGACGAGTTCGGCAACAAGCTCTACACCCTGCCCGACGGCACCGAGGTCGTCATCGACGCCAAGACCGGCCAGGCACACCAGAACGTCGACCGCTTCAAAGGCGACCTCGACGGCAAGATCCCCACCGTCAAGACCACCACCCTGCAGGTCACCGCCGATCTCTCCGGTGCCGAGGGTGCCCTGAACCGATTCATCAGCCAGAACAACGGCCGCACCCTCAAGATCAACGGCCGCTACGTCAGCCCCGAGGGCACCTGGAGCCAGTAATGACAACGACGATCAGCCGGCAAGGTGTCGCCGGAACCATCACCCCCGACCTCGTCCTCGCCGGCCACACCACCGAGAACGAGGCCCGCACCCTCGTCCACGAGATCCCCGGATCCCCCGACGTCGTCGTCACGCTGCGCCCCGCCGGCCCCTCGACCGGCACCCTCCGACTGCTGTTCATGGATCAGCAGGACGCCGAGCAAGCCCGCCGGTTCCACCTCGGCGCGCACGTGTTCACCGTCGTCAGCGACCTCGCCTGGATGCCGGCCGCTTACGTCCCCCAGGGGCGGATCCGCAACGTGCAGCAGGACGCCGCCATGCGCTGGGTTCTCGAGGTGCCGTACCACGAGGTGACACTGTGACCACGATCTCCAAGCTCGAGTACGCGGCCAAGCTGCTGAACCCGGATCGCGCCGTGCGCCTCGACGGCGGCCAGCTCACGCTCGACAGCGAGCGCTTCACCCACGTCGCCGGCAACGTCACCCTCGCAGTCGACGATCCGGCGCTGCTCGACGCCCTCGACCCGCGACTGTCCAGCCGGCTGCAGATCACGGCCACCCGCGACGGCGGCACGCCCCGCGTGTTCGACCTCGGCATCCGCGAGATGTCGCCGGATCGCCAGGCCGGCACCGTCCGCCTGCAGCTCGCCTCAGACGAGGCGATCCTGCAGGACTTCGCGCAGCTCGTCGACGACCCCGCCCCGCGTCAGCGCGAGGCCTCGCTGCGATCGGTCTGCAACTACGTCCTCGGCAAGATAGGCACACAGCTGCAGCCCGGCACCGAGGACGCGAACGTCACCGCCTACTGGGAGATCGTCAACCAGCTCACCAACCCGCGCCTCGCGAACGATGCGGCCGCATGGCAGACCGGATCCGGCGCGACCGCCGGCAACCGCGTCGTCATGAGCGCCCCGCTGCCACCCGTCGGCAACACCGCCTACCAGTGGACAGCCGCGCCCGGCGATTCCAACGTCGTGCCCCTCACCTCCCGCTACCGCGTCACCCCCGGCAAGTGGTACGTGTTCACCGCCTACCTCTGCTCAGGCGTCACCCGCCAGGCGCGCGCCGCGATCCAATGGTGGTCTGCCGGCGGATCCGTCGCCTCGTCCACCGCGTTCGGCGCGTTCATCACCTCCGACGTCACGGCGTTCCGCCGGCTGTTCGTCATCGCCCAGTGCCCGCCCGGCGTCGAGCAGGCCGTGCCCTACATCAACACCGTCGGCAACGCGTCCGGGAACCTGCACTACGGCACCTGCGGCATGTTCTACGAGGGCAACGAGCTCGTCGGCTACTTCGACGGCGCGACCCCCGACACGACGGCCTACGACTACGCCTGGCAAGCCGGCGCGCACGCCTCGACCTCGAGCCGCACGCCGCGCGTCGAGCGCAGCCCCGAGGCGCTGATCTGGCGCGCTGGCACGTCGGCTATGGCGTTCCTCGAGCCGCTGCTGAAAGTCGCCGGCCTGCGCATCGTCTGCGACGAGCGCCGCCGGTTCACCCTCCGAGCCGGCGACTACCGCGCCGAGGGCAACCAGACCTACCGGCAGGCGGTCAACATCGCCACCGCGGACGAATCCGTCAGCCGCGACGACGACAGCTGGTTCGACGCTGCCGTCTACGAGTACGTCTGGACGGATGCCGACGGGATCGAGCAGCGACGAGTAGACGCATTCGCGCTGCCACCCTCGACCGGAATGCCCAAGGTGCTGCGCGTCGAGCTGCGCGATACCCCGTACCCCGGCCCCGGCCGTGCCGAGCACATCGTGCGCCGCGCGCAGGGCCGCGGCCGCACGTTCACCGTGTCCGCGGTGCCGCCCACGCTGCTCGAGCAGACCGATCAGCCGCTCAGCATCCGCCTCGAGGGATCCCCGATCCAGACCGGCATCGCCGCCTCGGTCGAGTTCAACCTCGACGACGACCACGTCACCGTCACAAGCCGCACCACCGACACCCCCGCGGACGCCTGGATCCTCGTTCCCGACGAGGAGCGCTGGATCGACGCGCCGCCCAACGCCCCCTGGAACGAGGAGTAAGACCATGCCCGAGAGCTACACCGGCGACGAGGGAACCGCGGCATTCGCGGCTGGCCTCGACATCCTTGACGGCACCGAGAAGAAGCGCAACGGCTGGCTCGCGATCAACAAGACCCGCGACTACATCGTCGAGCGGATCGCGGCCGTGTTCCAGGAGGTCTGGTCGATCGCCAAGGGCGGCACCGGCGCGACCACGCAGGCCGGCGCGCTGCAGAACCTCGGCGCGCTGCCCCGCGCCGAGGTGTTCGACGGCACCGGCAGCGTGTTCAACAAGGTGCCACGTTACGACGGCCAGGGCCGGCTCATCTGCGCCGCACCGCAGGCCGACAACCACGCCGCGCCCCTCGGCTGGCTCAACCAGGTGTTCGCCAGCTACATCCCCAGATGGGGCGGCACGATCGACCAGGGCACCCTCATCATCGGCGGCGCCGGCCAGCTATCCATCACCAATGCGACGCAGGTGACCAACGGTTTCGCCGCCCTCTACCGCAACGCAGACGGCCGCGTCGGCATCAGCCCCTCGGCCCGGCGATTCAAGAAAGACATCAAGCCGCACACCTACACCCTCGAGCAGCTGCGCGCCGTCCGCGTCGTCAGCTACCGGCTCAAGGCATCCGTCTACGGCGACGGCTGGGAGGACGCGCCCGTTGACGTCGGCGTCATCGCCGAGGAGCTGATCGACGCCGGCCTCGCCGAGTTCGTCGTGTTCGACGACGAGGGGCAGCCCCTCAGCGTGCACTACGAGCGCCTCGCCCTCGTCGCGATCGGCGCACTGCAGGATCTCGCCGACCGCGTCGACCGCCTCGAGCAGAGGATCGAGGCGCAGCCATGAGCGGCGGCGACATCATCGCCCTGCCCGGCCACCCCGGCAAGTACGGCCGGCGTGCACTCGTCGAGGCCTGGCAGGCCGCCGGCTCGCCGCCGGCCAACAGTGCCGGCCGGCTCAAGGCCGAGCAGCAGTATTTCTACGACGGATGGCGGGCCGGCCTGCCCGGCTTCAACCCCGCCGACAACCCGAACGACGAGTCGCAGCGCCTCGCTCACGTCCGTTTCGCCGCGCTCGACATCGACCCGACGCCCGACCGGATCCGCCGGCTCGAGGCCGCCGGCCTGATCCGCCCCTACAAGTACGAGCCGTGGCACTGGGAACTACCCAACGTGCGCCAATACCCCATCGTGCGATCGCTCCCCGCGGCCGCCGGCAACCAGTCCGAGGAGGACGACATGTTCACAGACGACGACCGCAACAAGCTCCACGCCGCCTATGCCGCGCTGTTCGGCCCTGCCAACGTCAACGTCGAGACGATGACGTGGAAGAACCCCGAGGGGCAGCGCGTGGCCTACTACGGCGTCCTCGACATCCTCATCTACAACCAGACGCTCATCAAGGCTCAGAGCGCCGCCCTGCAGGCGCTGGCGACCTCGCAGGGTGCCGACCCCTCGGCGATCGCCGCGCTCGTCGACAAGGCCGTCCGCGAGGCCATGGGCGACATCACGTTCTCGGCGGCGGTGCGCGAATGAGCGAGGCCGTGCTGATCGCCCTGATCGGCGGCGTGCAGGCGGTCACCCTCGGCGTGCTGGGCATCCTCGCCAAGCGCGTCGGCAGCGTCCGCCGCGACACCTCGGCCGTGCGCGAGGACACGGCCGCGACGCGCGAGCAGGTCGTCAACCACCACACGACCAACCTGCGCGTCGAGAACGACTCGCGTCACGCCGAGACTGCCGGCTGGTTCCGCGAGATTCGCCGCGACATCGGCGGGATCCGCGAGGAGCTGCGCGGCCTGCGCACCGACCACCGCAACCTGTCGACGAGAGTCGACCGAATGAAAGGAAGATCATGACCAAGCAGCGCACCGCATTCGGCGACGTGCCCCGCACCCGCGCCGAGGCCAAGGCCCGAGCGACGCTCACCCCGAACCGCTGGATTCCGTCGCCGGCCGTCCGCCTCTGGCTGTTCCGCAGCCTCGCGGCCGCCGGCCCGATCGTCGCGTTCTACGGCCTCATGAGCGCCGAGGAGGTCGCTCTGTGGCTCGGCCTCGGCGCGACGATCCTCGGCACGCCAGCGGCCTCGCTCGCAGCCGCGAACGTGCCCCGCTAGACCTGGTCGCGGCGCACCCTCACGGCCAGCTCAGGCGAGCCGAGGAGGGTGCGCACGCCGGCCAGGACGATCGCGCCGACACCGGCGATCACACCGAGCAGCAGCAGCGCATCCGAGAACACCCCGAGAGTCGCGAGCGCGACGAGATCGGGCATGTAGTCCGACTGCATGTTCGCGCCCACGATCCCGAGGATGACGGCGACGGTAAGCGACAGCGCGCTCACGACCGTGAGGAACGTGAGGTGCCCGAACCGAGGCCAGACGTAGTTGCCGTTGCTCGAGGCGGCCGCGGCCGCTGCGGGAGTCTCTGAGGTCATGGCACCCAACCTAGCGTCAGAAGCCCGCCGCGGCCGCTGCAGCGCGTCGGATCGAGTCGTCCTCGACGCCGACGTAGATCTGAGTGGTCGTCGCGTAGGCATGCCCGAGGAGTTCCTGCACGGCCCGGAGATCCTTGCCGCCGAGGTTGTACGCGCGCGTGCCGTAGCGGTGTCGCAGCATGTGCGCCGTGATGCCCGGCGGCAGCGCCTCGCTGATTAGCTCCGACACCCGCGCCGGCGAGAGGTGACCGTCGATCCTGCCCGGAAAGAGGTAGCCGGCCTCGCTGTCGCGAATGTCGAGGGCGACGTCGTCGGGCAGCGGCACCAGGCGCTGCCGGTCGCCCTTGCCCTGGACGACGAGCGACCATCCGACGAGGTCGCGGCGCAGATGGTCGGTGTGCACCTGGCAGATCTCGCGGCAGCGCATGCCGGCGGCAACGGCCAGGCGGATCATCATGCGCGTGCGCACATCCTTGGTTGACAGCCCGACCTTGACCGAGTGCTCAGGTGCCGGCCTGGCGACCCCTCGAGGCGCTTTGATCGTCGGCAGGTGCCGTGACGGGTTCTCCCAGCCCCGCACGATCTCGCCCCACGAGTAGAACCCGCGTAGCGCCTGGCGAGCCGATCGCCTCGACGCTGCCCCCAGAGCATCGAGCGAGGCCATATAATCGGCCAGCTGCTCGAGCGTCACCGGCGTCGGATCGTTGCCCGTCGCGCGTGCGTAGCGTCGCAGCTGATAGCTGTGCTGGTAGATCGTCCCCTCCGACTTGCGCGCGCCTCGCATCCATGCGAGATACGCGCCGAGAGGATCGAGCCAGCCCTGGGGTACTGGTATCTCGGTCTTCACACCTGACGGTAACGCCCGGAGCGTCGGCCGGCTCAACGGGGTTGTGCTTCGCTCAGCTCGAGCGCATCGACGAGCGCCCAGAACGTGACGTCAGACTCTGAATCAGTGGGTTCAGGGTTCAAGTCCCTGGGGGTGCACGGATCAGCCTCGGAATCTCTCGCCAGATTCCGGGGCTTTTTCGCGTCCACGGCGCCCCGTGCCGGCGGGCGCTCACACCACGGCGACGACGGTGCCGTCTGTCAGGAGCGTCAGGGTGTCGAACGTCAGCGGCATCACGGTGTGCGGATGACCGGCCGCCGCCCAGATGACATCGTGGTCGCGCAGTGCCTCGTCGATGAACGTGCGCAGGGGAGAGGGGTGCCCGACGGGCGCGACGCCGCCGATCGCCTGTCCCGTGGCCTCACGCACGACGGCGGGTGGAGCCATGGACACGTCGACCGCCCCGATCGACCGGGCGAGCACGTCGAGGTCGACGCGATGGCCGCCGCTCGTCATCACGAGGATCGGCGCGCCGTCGGCCTCCAGCACCAGGCTGTTCGCGATTGCCGCGACCTCGCAGCCGATGGCATCGGCTGCCGCCCTGGCCGTCCGAGCGGAGTCCGGCAGCACCCGGATCTCCGCCTCGACGCCCGCGCGGGCGAGGTGCTGCTGGACGAGGATGCTGCGCTCGGGGAGATCGGTCATGGCCCCACCGTACCGAGACGGTGGGGCCCTTCGGTCACGCGGCGTCGCCGATGAGGATCGCCGCGGCATCCTCGGTCTCGGCGTCCGCGGGCTCGTCGTCGATGTGCGCGAGAGCCTTGCGTCCGAGGAACACGGTGAGAGCGGCGATGAGCACGGCCGCAGCGGCCACGAGGTACGGCACGGTGGCGTTGAGCGCGTGCCACAGGGCTGCGGCGAGCGGCGGGGCCATGGCTCCGCCGAGGAACCGCACGGCCGAATAGGCGGAGGAGGCGACGGAGCGGGGCAGGTCGGTGGCCTCCATGACCGCCTCGGTGAGCACGGTGTTCATGATGCCGAGCAGCAGGCCGCCGATGACGATGCATGTCACGAGCGCGGCGGCGGACGAGACCAGCAGCCCGGCGACGACGAGGTCGACGGCGAGGAGCGGGAGGACCAGGAGGATGACGCGGGTGCGCGGCATCCGGCGCATGAGGAAGGGGGCGACCCAGACGCTCGTCACAGCCAGAGCGACGCCCCAGCCGAAGAACGTGAATCCGATGCCCATCGCACCGAAGCCGAGGGGGAACGGCGAGAACGCGAGCAGGATGAAGAAGCCGATGTTGTAGAACAGCGCGGCCACCGCGAGGATCGCCAGGGCCGGACGCCGCAGTGCCGTGAACGGGGCCGAGAACGGCACGGGTGTCCGCTTCTCCTGCGGGCCGCGCAGCAGCACGAGGACCGCCACGAACGCGATGGCCATGAGCACCACGACACCGAAGAACGGGGCGCGCCAGCTCTGCTCCCCGAGGATGCCGCCCAACAGCGGCCCGATGGCGATGCCCAGACCGAGCGCGGCCTCGTAGAGCACGATCGCCGCGGCACTGCCTCCGGACGCGGCGCCCACGATCGTCGCCAGCGCGGTGGAGATGAAGAGCGCGTTGCCGAGTCCCCATCCCGCGCGGAAGCCGATCACGGCGTCGACGCTGCCGCTCAGTGCGCACAGCAGCGCGAAGACCACGATCAGGGCGAGGCCGATGAGCAGGGTGCGCTTGGCGCCGATGCGGCTCGAGATCCAGCTGGTGACGAGCATCGCGACGCCCGTCACGGCGAGGTAGCTCGTGAAGAGCAGCTCGGTCTCGAACGGACTCGCCTGCAGGGACTCCGCGATCGCCGGGAGGATCGGATCGACGAGCCCGATGCCCATGAAGGCGACGACACAGGCGAAGGCGACTGCCCAGACCTGTGCAGGCTGCTTCCACACGGAGGTGGTGGTACTGCTGCTCACTGCGATGCTCCTGTCGAGTCGGTGGTGGTGTGCGCGGCGAGGATCTCGGCGGCCCTGGTCAGGGCGCGCCAGTCGTCATCGTCGAGATCGGTGAATCGCGGTGCCAGGGTGTCGCGGAACTCCTCCCGCCACGCGTGCAGGGCGCGGGATCCCTCCGGAGTGATCGCGACCGCGGTCGCCCGGGAGTCCTCGGGGACGGGGGAGCGCAGCACGAGGCTCTCCCGCTCCAGTGCGCCGAGCAGTCGCGTCATGCCGGGCTGCGTGGTCCGCGCGGCCTGGGCGAGTTCGCCGACCCTTCTCGGTCCGTTCTGCTCGAGCAGGCTCAGGACGCGCCACTGCGCGGCCGGGGCCTCGTTCCCGGCGTCCTGAGCGGCGATGCGCGCGAGGGCATAGGAGGAGAGGACGAGCGAGGGGATGACGTCCTGGCGATTCATACCATCAAGTATATACCGGATGGTATGTAAAGGGCGTCAGCGACGTGCGCCCGCGATCCGCGCCGACAGCTGATGGGCGTGCGCGAGCAGGATCCGCCCGAGCTCGGGCGTGCGATCGGGGCTGAACCGGAACTCCACGCCGGTGAGGCTGAGGGCCCATTCCGGGCGGCCCTGGCGATCGAAGACCGCGGCCCCCAGGCCCCAGCTGCCCTCGACGATGAGCCCGGGGTTCACGGAGTAGCCGCGCTCCTTGGTCTCGACGAGGCGGGTGCGCAGCGCTGCCTCACCGTGCGTGCGACCCCACCCTTCCGCGAGCTCGGGGTGGCGGTCGAGGTAGGCATCCACATCGTGGTCGGGGAGGAAGGCGAGGATGGCCAGTCCGGCGCTGGCGACGCCCAGCGGGAATCGCACGCCCTCGCTGAGCACGAACGACCGGATCGGGAACGAGCCCTCCTCGCGCAGCAGGCAGACGGTCTCATCCGCCCGTCGCACCGACAGGAACGCGCTCTCCTCGGTCTTGACGGCGAGTGAGCGCACGATGTCGCGAGCAAGTGCCGTGACGTCGTACCGGGCCGCCGCGACAGTGCCCATGAGGAAGAGCTCGGGCCCCGGCATCCAGCGGCCGGTGTCGTCGGAGCGGTCCACCAGGCCCTCGGCGCGCAGCGCGGACAGCAAGCGGTGCGCGGTGGACCGCGAGAGGTCGGCCGCCTGCGCGAGCGACTGCAGGCTCGCTCCGTCCGTGCCTCCGGCGGTCACCAGCCGCAGCAGCGATGCGGCGCGGGCGATCGCCTGCGCCCCGGGGACGCTGCGGATCTGTCGTTCCATAATGTGGACGCTAGGTGAGAGAGCGGCCACATCGCAAGAGCGGGCTTCCCTCGGTGCTCGGGGAGAGCGCACGCTGGACGAAAGCACGTCTTCGAAGGAGCACACGTGATCGACAAGCAGTGGACGTCCGCCTCGGACGCCGTCGCCGACATCCCCGACGGAGCATCGCTCGCTGTCGGCGGGTTCGGACTCTCCGGCAATCCGATCGCCCTCATCGAGGCGCTGCTCGCGCAGGGCACGACGGGCCTCAGCATCGTCAGCAACAACTGCGGCGTCGACGACTGGGGGCTCGGAATCCTCCTCCGCGCCCAGCGCATCCGCAAGATGACCTCGTCGTACGTGGGGGAGAACAAGGAGTTCGAGCGGCAGTTCCTCTCCGGCGAACTCGAACTCGAGCTGACCCCGCAGGGCACCCTCGCCGAGAAGCTGCGCGCAGGCGGCTCCGGCATCGCCGCCTTCTACACGCAGACCGGAGTCGGCACGCAGGTCGCCGAGGGAGGACTCCCGCGCCGCTACCGCCCCGACGGAACCGTCGATGTGGCGTCACCGGCGAAGGACGTGCGGACGTTCGACGTCGCAGGCACGCCCCGTGAGTACGTCCTCGAGGAGGCGATCACGACCGACTTCTCGCTCGTGCACGCTCTCGCGGGCGACCGCCACGGCAACCTGATCTTCAACAAGGCCGCCCGCAACTTCAATCCGCTGGCCGCCATGGCCGGGCGCGTCTGCATCGCGCAGGTCGAGCGCCTCGTCGAACCGGGCGAACTCGACCCGGACAGCATCCACCTCCCCGGTGTCTTCGTGCATCGGGTCGTCGAGGTCGGCACCGACATCCCCAAGCGCATCGAACGGCGCACCGTCGCCACGGAAGGAGCCTGACATGGCGCTCACGCGTGACGAGATGGCCGCGCGCGCCGCGGCCGAGCTCGAGGACGGCTCCTACGTGAACCTCGGCATCGGGCTGCCGACCCTCGTACCGAACCATGTGCCGCGCGACGTCACGGTCGTACTGCAGTCCGAGAACGGCATCCTCGGGGTCGGACCCTATCCGACCGAGGATGCTGTCGACCCCGACCTCATCAACGCGGGCAAGGAGACTGTGACCGTGCTCGCAGGCGCCGCGTTCTTCGATTCGGCGACGAGCTTCGGGATGATCCGCGGCGGGAAGATCGACGCCGCGATCCTCGGAGCGATGCAGGTGTCGGCGAGCGGCGACCTCGCGAACTGGATGATCCCGGGCAAGATGGTCAAGGGGCCGGGCGGCGCCATGGACCTCGTGCACGGAGCCGCGCGGGTGATCGTTCTCATGGAGCACGTCGCGAAGGACGGGTCCGCGAAGATCGTGAACACGTGCAGCCTCCCACTCACCGGTCGCGCGGTGGTCGACCGGATCATCACCGACATCGCCGTGATCGACGTGACCGCAGAGGGTCTCGTGCTCGTCGAGACAGCTCCGGGAGTCACCGTCCAGCAGGTGATCGACGCCACCGAGCCGCCGCTCATCATCGCCCCCGCACTCGCACACTGACCGCGAGCCGACCGCAGACATCGGAAGGATGCCGACATGACACACCACACCGCACCCGACGATCACGACGTCGTGATCGTCGCCGCAGCGCGCACCCCGCAGGGCCGCCTCAAGGGGCAGCTCGCCCGTTTCACCGCCCCGGAGCTCGGCGCTCTCGCGATCCGTGGAGCCCTCGAGCGGGGAAGCGTGGCTGCCGCCGACGTGGACGCCGTGATCGTCGGTCAGGTCCTCGCCGCCGGCTCGGGGCAGAACGCCGCTCGCCAGGCCGCGATCGGCGCGGGCATCGGCTGGGACGTGCCCGCGCACTCCGTGAACAAGGTCTGCTTGTCGGGCCTCACCGCGATCATCGATGCGGCACGGATGATCCGCACCGGCGATGCCGAGGTCGTGGTCGCCGCCGGGATGGAGTCGATGACGCGCGCGCCGCACCTGCTGATGGGGTCGCGCGACGGGTGGGCGTACGGGTCGGTGGAGGTGCTCGACCACATGGCGTACGACGGACTGACCGACGCCTTCGACCGCGAGAGCATGGGGGCGTCGACCGAGCGGCACAACGAGCGCTACGAGGTGTCGCGAGAGGCGCAGGACGCGGTCGCCGCGCTCTCGCATCAGCGTGCGGCGGCTGCCCAGCAGGCCGGAGTGTTCGACGCGGAGATCGTGCCCGTCGACGTGCCGCAGCGCAAGGGGGAGCCCCTCGTGGTGTCGACGGACGAGGGCGTGCGCCCCGACACCACGGTCGAGTCGCTCGCGGGACTCCGTGCGGCGTTCGCCGAGGGCGGTTCGCTGACCGCCGGGAACTCGTCGCAGATCTCCGACGGCGCCTCCGCCGTCGTGGTGACCACGCGCGGCACGGCGGCCGCGAACGGCTGGGACGTGCTCGCCACCGTCGGCGCGAGCGGTCAGACGGCCGGGCCGGACAACTCACTGCACGCGCAGCCGGCTCGCGCCATCGAACAGGCCTGCGAGAAGCAGGGCATCGCTCCCGCCGACCTGGACCTCGTCGAGATCAACGAAGCGTTCGGAGCCGTCGTCGCGCGGTCGCAGTCCGAGCTCGGCCTCGACAGCGCGGTCGTGAACATCCACGGCGGCGGCATCGCGATCGGGCATCCGATCGGCGCATCGGGCAACCGTCTGGTCGTCCACGCCGTGCACGAACTGACGAGGCGCGGCAGCGGAGTGGCGGCCGTCGGACTGTGCGGCGGCGGCGGTCAGGGCGAAGCGCTCATCCTCACCCGATGAGGAGCCGCCTCACCCGGTGAGTGCGGGGCGGTGGACGCTCAGCGCGACCGCTTCAGCTCCTTGGTGAGGTTCTTCTCCTTCTTCTCCCGCTCCTTCTGCTGCTTGGCGTAGACGGGGGAGTCCTTGGAGACGGGCTTGCCCTGCTTGGCGCGCCGGGTGTCGATGACGGCGCCGATCGCGAGGGCGAACGTGATGCCCCAGCTCACCCACGCGAGCGCGGCGCGCCAGGTGATCGGCGTCTCGCGGGAACCGCGGAGCAGGGAGGCGCCCGACATGATCGCGCCGAGGAGTCCGGTGCTGGTGAGGTAGTTCATGCCACACACGCTACCCGGCGTGCGGCGCGGCTCGCCCAGCCTTGACAACCCGGCGCGACCCTGTCAGGGCACGCGGGCGGCCGGAAGCAGTCCAGCGACGGCCGATCGGAGCGCGGTACCATGGAGGGGTCGCGGCTGGTCCGCGGCCGCACCCGTGTATCTACCGGCCGCCGGCTCCCCGGCGGACAGCGGCGGCACCCGACCCCGCGTCCGCGGACGCGCGAGAGCCATGACACACGCTTCCTCCTCGACATCCTCCGTCGCCACGGCGACGCCGCCCGCCCCGAGCCTCATCCGCACGGCGGGCATCTCCTACTTCCTCATCGCGTTCATCGCGCGCCTGCCTTTCGCGATGATGGTCGTCGGCGTGCTCACGGTCGTCGTCTCGGCGCGAGGGTCTCTCTCGCTGGGTGGGCTCACCTCCGCAGCGGTCGGACTCGGCACCGCGTGTTTCGGACCCCTGCTGGGCGCGGCCGCCGATCGGTTCGGGCAGCGCTTCGTGCTGCTCGCTCTCGCGATCGCCAACGGCGCGATGCTCGTCGTGTTCACCCTCGTCGTCTACGGCGAGGCCGCCGATCTCCTCGTTCTCGTCGCCGCGTTCGGCATCGGCGCGACCGCGCCGCAGGTGGCGCCGATGTCGCGCTCCAGGCTGGTGACGATGATCACCGAGCGGATGCCGGAGTCGGTGCGTCCGCGCACGCTGTCGGGAACCATGGCGTATGAATCCGCTGCGGATGAGACCGTGTTCGTGTTCGGTCCCTTCCTCGTCGGCATCCTCGCGTCCGTGATCGCGCCCTGGGCGCCGCTCGTCGGAGCGGCCGCGCTCACCGTGCTGTTCGTGGGAGGCTTCGCGCTGCATCCGAGCGCCAGGGCCGTGTCGATCCACCGCGGCGACGACGGGAGGGCGCCGTCCTCCGCATCCGAGCTCTTCCACCCCCGGGTGCTCGTCGTCGTCCTCGGCATCCTCGGCGTCGGGATGTTCTTCGGGACCATGCTCACGTCGCTCACCTCGTTCATGGCCGACCGGGGCGCGTCGGAGGAAGCCGGACTGCTCTACGGCGTCATGGGCGTCGGCTCGGCGCTCCTCGCACTCGGCGTGGCCTGGCTTCCCGCGCGGTTCACGCTGCGCGCCCGCTGGCTCGTCTTCTCGGCGATCCTGCTCGGCGGAACCCTGCTGCTGCTCCTCGTGGACGCCCCGGCGACGATGATGGTGGCGCTCGCGATCATGGGCATCGGCATCGGGCCGACGCTCGTGACGCAGTACAGCCTGGGAGCCGCCCGCAGCCCGCTCGGACGCTCGGCGACCGTCATGACGATGCTCGGATCCGCGGTGATCGTCGGGCAGTCGATCGGCGCAGCCGTCGCGGGGGAGCTCGCCGAGAACCTCGGAACGGGGGCTGCGCTCGCGCTCCCGATCGCCGCGGCCGGGGTAGCGTTCGCCGCGGCGCTTGTCAACTGGCGCCTGAGTGGCACAGCACCTCGCGTAGCCTCGGTCTGAGCCTCTGTAGCCTGAGGAGCACCGCACCGGATCGTCAGGAGCCTTCCCCCATGCCCGCAGATTTCGTCGTCGTCGCCAACCGCCTCCCCGTCGACCGCATCGTCGGTCCGGACGGCGCGGAGGAATGGCGGACGTCGCCGGGCGGTCTGGTCGCAGCCCTCGAGCCGATGATGCGCAGCGCCCGCGGAGCCTGGGTCGGCTGGCCCGGGCAGCCCGACACCGAGCTCGAGCCGTTCGAGATCAACGGCATCGATCTGGTGCCGGTGTCGCTGAGCGCCGACGAGGTCGCGGACTACTACGAGGGCTTCGCGAACGACACCATCTGGCCGCTCTACCACGACGTGATCGCGCCGCCGCAGTACCACCGGGAGTGGTGGGACGCCTACGTACGGGTGAACCGCCGCTTCGCGGAGGCCGCCGCATCCGTCGCGGCCCAGGACGGGACCGTGTGGGTGCACGACTACCAGCTGCAGCTCGTGCCGCAGATGGTGCGCGACCTGCGTCCTGACGTGACGATCGGGTACTTCCACCACATCCCGTTCCCCGCGCACGGCCTCTACGCCCAGTTGCCGTGGCGCGACCAGGTGCTCACCGGTCTGCTCGGGGCCGACGTGATCGGGTTCCAGCGTGCTCAGGACGCCACGTACTTCCTCACGGCGGTCCGCCGTCGCCTCAAGTACGAGGTGAAGGGCTCGAACGTCGCCGTGCCGACGGCCGACGGCGGCACACGGTCGGCGGTCGCGAAGGCGTTCCCGATCTCCATCGACACCGCGCCCTATCTCGAACTGGCGGCCCGCCCCGACATCAGGGCGCGTGCGCAGGAGATCAGGGAGAGCCTCGGCAACCCCTCCAAGATCCTGCTCGGCGTGGACCGGCTCGACTACACGAAGGGCATCCGTCACCGCATCAAGGCGTACGGCGAACTGCTGGAGGACGGTCGTCTCGACGTCGAGGACGTCACCCTCGTGCAGGTCGCGAGCCCCAGCCGGGAGCGCGTCGACGCCTACGTGCACCTGCGTGACGAGATCGAGCTCGCGGTCGGCCGCATCAACGGCGACCACGACACGATGGGGCATACGGCGATCCGCTACCTGCACCAGGGGTATCCGCGCGAGGAGATGGTCGCGCTCTACCTCGCGGCGGACGTGATGCTCGTGACGGCGCTCCGGGACGGCATGAACCTCGTCGCCAAGGAGTACGTCGCCACGCGCGCCGACAACAGGGGAGTGCTGGTGCTCAGCGAGTTCACCGGCGCTGCCGACGAGCTCCGGCAGGCCGTGCGCGTGAACCCCCATGACATCGCAGGGCTGAAGGACGCCATCATGTCTGCGGTCGAGATGACGCCGGCCGAGCAGTCGAGGCGGATGCGGTCGCTGCGCCGCCGGGTGCTCGAGAACGACGTCACCGCGTGGTCGAACTCCTTCCTCAAGGCTCTCTCCGAGGTCAGGGCGCGCTGATCCGGACGGCCATACTGGAGGGGACCCGTCGATTGGAGACTCTCCCGTGACCCGCAGCTGGACCCCCGGTTCGTCAGACCCCGCCCTGAGCGCCATCGCCGCGACACCGCGGCTCGTCGTCGCACTGGACTTCGACGGGACGGCGTCTCCGCTGGTTCCCGACCCCATGGCCGCGCGGGCGCTCCCCGAGGTCGCGGCGCAGGTCGCGCGTCTCGCCGAGCTCCCCGACACGGTGGTGGCCTACGTCTCCGGTCGGAGCATGCACGATCTGCGCGTCATCACGGAGCACACCGACGACTCGCTCATCACCCTCGCCGGCTCGCACGGCGCGCAGTACTGGTACCCGGGGGTGGGCGACGCGGACGCCGACGGACCGGCGACGGCCGACGGAGACCGCGAGGAGCTCTGGGCCGCCGCCCGCCCCATCATCGACCGATACGAGGGTGCGGAGCTCGAGCCGAAGACGTTCGGGATGGGTGTGCACACGCGCACAGCCACCCGCGAGGTCGAGAAGGCGGTGTTCGCCGAGATCGACGAGCTGGTCGCCGCGCGCTTCCCGCACTGGCGTCGTCGCTCCGGCCACCGCGTGCTGGAGTTCTCGTCGCGGACGGAGGGGAAGGATGCCGCGATGGCGGCGCTCCGCGCCCACTTCGCCGCCACTGCGATCCTCTTCGCCGGCGACGACGTGACCGACGAGGACGCGATGCGCGTGCTCGAGGGCGACGATCTCGGCGTGCGGGTCGGACCGGGGGAGACCGCGGCGACCCTGCGTGTGGAGAACCCACAGGAGATCGCCCTTCTTCTGGGCGCCTTGGCGGACGAGCGCGCTGCCCGTCGGGAATAGACTTCCGTCATGTCCTCGCCTGACACCGCCCCTCACGAGTCCATCGACATCAAGCCCCGCAGTCGCGTCGTCACCGACGGCATCGAGGCGACGACCTCCCGCGGCATGCTCCGCGCCGTCGGCATGGGCGACGCGGACTGGGACAAGCCCCAGATCGGCATCGCTTCGAGCTGGAACGAGATCACCCCCTGCAACCTGAGCCTCGACCGGCTCGCCCAGGGCGCGAAGGAGGGCGTGCACTCCGGCGGCGGCTACCCGCTGCAGTTCGGCACCATCTCGGTCTCGGACGGCATCTCGATGGGTCACGAGGGGATGCACTTCTCGCTCGTGTCGCGCGAGGTCATCGCCGACTCCGTCGAGACCGTGATGATGGCGGAGCGTCTCGACGGCTCGGTGCTGCTCGCCGGCTGCGACAAGTCGATCCCCGGCATGCTCATGGCCAGCGCCCGCCTCGACCTGTCGAGCGTGTTCCTGTACGCGGGATCGATCGCGCCCGGCTGGGTGAAGCTCTCGGACGGCACGGAGAAGGACGTCACCATCATCGACTCCTTCGAAGCCGTCGGCGCCTGCCGTGCCGGGCTCATGAGCGAGGAGGACCTCAAGCGCATCGAGTGCGCGATCGCTCCGGGCGAGGGCGCGTGCGGCGGCATGTACACGGCCAACACCATGGCGTCCGTCGCCGAGGCGCTCGGTCTCAGCCTTCCCGGCTCTGCGGCCCCGCCCGCTGCCGACCGTCGTCGCGACTACTTCGCGCACCGGTCGGGCGAGGCCGTCGTGAACCTGCTCCGCCAGGGGATAACCACCCGCGACATCCTCACCAAGGAGGCCTTCGAGAACGCGATCGCCCTCGCGATGGCCCTCGGCGGCTCGACCAACGTGGTCCTGCATCTGCTCGCGATCGCCCGCGAGGCCGACGTCGAGCTGAGCCTGCACGACTTCAACCGCATCGGCGACCGGGTGCCGCACGTCGCCGACATGAAGCCGTTCGGCAAGTACGTCATGAACGACGTCGACCGTCACGGCGGCATCCCCGTCATCATGAAGGCGATGCTCGACGAAGGCCTGCTGCACGGCGACGCGCTCACCGTGACCGGCAAGACGCTCGCCGAGAACCTCGCCGAGCTCGACCCGCAGCCGATCGACGGCGAGGTCATCCACACGTTCGACAACCCGATCCACGCCACGGGCGGGCTCACGATCCTGCACGGCTCGCTCGCGCCCGAGGGCGCCGTCGTCAAGACGGCCGGCTTCGACGCCGCGGTGTTCGAGGGACCCGCACGCGTCTTCGAGCGCGAGCGCGCGGCGATGGACGCCGTCGCCGATGGGTCGATCGAACCGGGCACGGTCATCGTCATCCGGTACGAGGGGCCCAAGGGCGGACCCGGCATGCGCGAGATGCTCGCCATCACGGCGGCCATCAAGGGCGCGGGGCTCGGAAAAGATGTACTACTCTTGACGGACGGACGATTCTCAGGCGGCACAACCGGCCTGTGCATCGGCCACATAGCACCCGAAGCGGTGGACGCAGGTCCCATCGCCTTCGTGCGCGATGGTGATCTGATACGGGTCGATATCGCAGCCCGCTCTCTCGACCTACTCGTCGACGAGGCGGAGCTCGCCTCCCGCCGCTCTGGCTGGGAGCCGCTTCCCCCGCGCTATACCCGTGGCGTTCTTGCCAAGTACTCGCGTCTCGTGCGCTCCGCCGCCGAAGGCGCGACGACCGGCTGATCCGATCCGCCAGACGGGTTCCCGAACCCGTCTGAGGACCGACGTCGCCCACAGACCATCAGAAGGAAAGTCATGACTGCTGACTCCGTCTCGGCCGTGCCGAGGCCACCCGCACCCAAGTCGTCCGCTCCCGAGATCACCGGGGCGGAGGCCGTCGTCCGCTCGCTCGAACTGCTCGGCATCACCGACGTGTTCGGTCTGCCGGGTGGCGCGATCCTCCCCGTCTACGACCCGCTGATGGACGCGAAGCAGCTGCGCCACATCCTTGTCCGCCACGAGCAGGGGGCCGGACACGCCGCCGAGGGATACGCGTCGTCGTCGGGAAAGGTGGGCGTGTGCATCGCGACCTCCGGACCGGGCGCGACCAACCTCGTCACCGCGATCGCCGACGCCTACATGGACTCCGTGCCGCTGCTCGCGATCACCGGCCAGGTGTTCTCGACCCTCATGGGCACGGATGCGTTCCAGGAGGCCGACATCGTGGGCATCACGATGCCGATCACGAAGCACTCGTTCCTCGTGCGGGATGCCGCGGACATCCCCGGCGCCATCGCCGCCGCGTACGAGATCGCCTCGACCGGTCGCCCCGGCCCCGTGCTCGTCGACATCACGAAGGACGCGCAGCAGGCCGTCGCCCCGTTCGTGTGGCCGCCCAAGATCGACCTCCCCGGCTACCGCCCGGTGACCAAGGCGCACGGCAAGCAGATCCAGGCCGCCGCGGCGCTGCTCGCCGAGGCCAAGAAGCCCGTGCTGTACGTCGGCGGCGGAGTGATCCGCGGTCGCGCCTCGGCCGAGCTCCTCGCCCTCGCCGAGACCACCGGCGCACCGGTCGTGACGACGCTCATGGCGCGCGGCGCGTTCCCCGATTCGCACCCGCAGCATCTGGGCATGCCCGGCATGCACGGCACGGTCCCGGCCGTGCTCGCGCTGCAGGAGGCCGACCTGCTCGTGTCGCTCGGCGCCCGGTTCGACGACCGTGTGACCGGCAAGGCCGCGCTGTTCGCGCCGAACGCCAAGGTGGTGCACGTCGACATCGACCCCGCCGAGATCTCGAAGATCCGCACGGCCGACGTGCCGATCGTCGGCGACGTGCGCGACGTGCTCGTCGACCTCGAGAGCGCGTTCCGCAGCGCTGCCGGGGGCACCGCTCCCGACACCGAGGAGTGGTGGTCGTACCTCGACGGCCTCCGCACCGAGTTCCCGCTGGGATACGCGCCGACCACCGACGGTCTCCTCGCGCCGCAGTACGTGATCCAGCGCATCGGCGAGCTCACGGGCCCCGAGGGCATCTACGCCGCGGGCGTCGGCCAGCACCAGATGTGGGCCGCGCAGTTCATCAAGTACGAGCGTCCGAACGCCTGGCTGAACTCCGGGGGAGCGGGCACCATGGGCTACTCGGTCCCCGCCGCCATGGGCGCCAAGGTGGCCGAGCCCGACCGTCACGTGTGGGCGATCGACGGCGACGGCTGCTTCCAGATGACCAACCAGGAGCTCGCCACCTGCGCGATCAACAACATCCCGATCAAGGTCGCCGTCATCAACAACTCCTCGCTGGGCATGGTGCGCCAGTGGCAGACCCTCTTCTACGACGGGCGTCACTCGAACACCGATCTGAACACGGGCCACGGCACCATCCGCATCCCCGACTTCGTGAAGCTCGCCGAGGCCTACGGGTGCCTCGCGATCCGCGTGGAGAAGGAGGAGGAGGTCGACGCCGCCATCAAGCTCGCGCTCGAGACGAACGACCGTCCCGTCGTGATCGACTTCGTCGTGAGCGCCGATTCCATGGTGTGGCCGATGGTGCCGCAGGGCGTCAGCAACAGCTACGTCCAGTACGCGCGTGACCACGCGCCCGCATTCGACGAGGAGGACTGACCATGACGACGCACGTGCTGAGCCTCCTCGTGGAGGACACCCCCGGTCTGCTGACGCGAGTCGCCGGACTCTTCGCCCGACGGGGCTTCAACATCCACTCGCTCGCGGTGGGCGTCACCGAGGTACCGAGCATCTCGCGCATCACGGTGGTGGTCGATCTCGACGACCTGCCCCTCGAGCAGGTGACCAAGCAGCTCAACAAGCTGATCAACGTCATCAAGATCGTGGAGCTCGACTTCTCGACGTCCGTGCAGCGCGAGCACATGCTCATCAAGGTGCGCACCGACAACACCACCCGATCGAACGTGATCGAGGTCGTGAACCTCTTCCGCGCCTCCGTGGTCGACTACGCCTCCGACGCCCTCGTCGTCGAGGTCACCGGCGACCGCGGCAAGGTCGAGGCACTGCTCCGGGCCCTCGAGCCCTTCGGCATCAAGGAGATCGCGCAGTCCGGTCTCCTCGCGATCGGCCGCGGCGGCAAGAGCATCACCGAGCGCGTCCTGCGCGGCTGACCCTTCACCAAGCTCAGGGACCACGCGTCCCGATCAACCACGAACAAGGAGAAAGAACCAGTGAGCACCGAGATCTTCTACGACGCTGACGCCGACCTGTCCATCATCCAGGGCAAGAAGGTCGCGATCGTCGGCTACGGCTCGCAGGGCCACGCCCACGCGCAGAACCTGCGCGACTCGGGTGTCGAGGTCGCGATCGCCCTCAAGGAGGGCTCGAAGTCCGCGCCGAATGCGGAGGAGGCCGGCTTCGCGGTCAAGACCGTCGCCGAGGCCACCGAGTGGGCCGACCTCATCATGATCCTCGCGCCGGACCAGCACCAGCGCACCATCTACAGCGAGTCGATCGCCCCGAACCTCACCGCGGGCAAGACCCTCGCCTTCGCGCACGGCTTCAACATCCGCTTCGGCTACATCGACGCTCCCGAGGGCGTCGACGTGATCCTCGTCGCGCCGAAGGCTCCCGGACACACGGTGCGCCGCGAGTTCGTCGCCGGCCGGGGCATCCCCGACATCATCGCCGTCGAGCGCGACGCCTCCGGCAACGCCTGGGCGACCGCCCTCTCGTACGCGAAGGCGATCGGCGGCACCCGTGCCGGCGTCATCAAGACGACCTTCACCGAGGAGACCGAGACGGACCTCTTCGGCGAGCAGGCCGTGCTCTGCGGTGGCATGAGCCACCTCGTGCAGGCCGGCTTCGAGACCCTCGTCGAGGCGGGCTACCAGCCGCAGATCGCGTACTTCGAGGTGCTGCACGAGCTCAAGCTCATCGTCGACCTCATGTGGGAGGGTGGCATCGCCAAGCAGCGCTGGTCGATCTCCGACACCGCCGAGTTCGGTGACTACGTCTCGGGCCCGCGCGTCATCGACGAGCGCGTCAAGGAGAGCATGAAGGGCGTTCTGTCCGACATCCAGTCGGGCGCCTTCGCCAAGCGCTTCATCGAGGATCAGGACAACGGTGCCGAGGAGTTCCTGGCGCTGCGTGCCAAGGAGGAGACGCACCCGATCGAGGCCACCGGCAAGGAGCTGCGTTCGCTCTTCGCCTGGAAGCAGCAGGACGAAGACTACGTCGACGGCAGCGCTGCGCGCTGACCCCACCACACAGCAACGGGCCCGGTGCGAATCGCACCGGGCCCGTTCTGCGTCCGGATTCACTCCGCGGGCGCGGCGTCCTCCACCTGGATCGGCGCGTCCGCCGGATCGGCCCACACGGGCGCGGGCAGGGGAGTGTCGACCTGGCCGCTCTGGATCGCCCGCAGCGCCTCGGTGATCTCGTCGGCGTTCTCCGGCACGGCGAGACCGCAGGTCCGCAGCTCCGAGGCGAACTTCAGCGTGAGTCGGATCTTGCCGGCCTCGACGGCCTCCGCAGTCGTCCCGGTCAGCTTCTCGCTCCCGGTCTGGATGTCGGAGACCTCGTCGCACACGTGGTAGACCGCACCCCCGGCGACCCACACCACCTCGTCCTTCCCGAGCAGCTGGATGACGGTGGACTGGTCGGCGGTGTACTGCTCGACGGAAGGGGGGTCGAAGTCGATCCCCAGGACGACGGCGAGAGCGGCGAGGACGATGCCCACCACGCCGGCGGTGGCTTTCTGCCCCTTGTCCATGTCCTTGTTCAGGAAGATCAGGATGATCAGCGGGAGGAAGGCGACGATCGCGATGATCGCGCCGAGCTGGTTCTGCACGAAGAAGCGGACCTTGTCCGACTTTCGCGCCGGATCCAGCCGGTTCGCCTTCTTCCAGAGGATCGAGCCGGTGATCGACAGCGCCGCGATCACGACGAGCATGACCAGCAGCGTGATGAACGCCCACTGGGGGAACTGGGCCGTGGCGTTCTGGCTCTCCAGCAGGCCGGTGTCGGTGTCGCGGACGTACGTGCCGTCCTCGCCGACCACGACGCGCTGACGCAGCACCCAGAAGATGGCGACGGCCTCGGCGGCGATCGCGACGACCCACAGGGCGACCGCGATCCATCGGAACGTCGTCGCCTTCGATCTGGCCTGCGCGGTCGGCGTCCAGCCCGCTGCGGGCTCTCCGGCCTCGCCGGTCGACCGCGAACGGTCTGTTCGATTGTTGTCCTCGGTCACTGCGATCCTTCCCCGCCGTGGGCGCTTCCGGCCCGGATGCCCCCGAGCCTAGTGGAGCCGGTGTCCTACGCTGGAGACATGACATCCGATTCCGACGACGATGCCCTGAGCTGGGACGGTGACGAGGGTCGCACCTCGAAGCGACCGCATCGAGAGGATGCCGGTCGGCCCTCGCCCGTGCAGGATGCCGCAGCGGAGCCGTCGGTCGTCGAACCATCGCCCGAGGCCGCGCGGTCGTCGGATGCCGCGGCGCCGGTCGACGCGGAGAACGACGCGGGCGTCCTGCTCGATGACGAGCGCCCCTCTCTGAGCACGGGCATGCTACTCGCGCTCGGCGTCGTCGGCGGGATCTACCTCCTCTACAGCGTCGGCTGGGTCGTGGGCGGCCTGCGACTCAAGCCGCTCGCGAACTTCTTCGTCGCCGATGCGATGTTCCTCCCGTGGTTCGTGCTCGCCGTCGCGGCACCGGCGCTCTGGTTCCTCGCCGGGTGGGTGCTCACGCGCGGCAAGGCGACCTGGATCCGTCTGTCCGTCCTCCTGCTGGGAGTGGTTCTGCTCGTGCCCTGGCCCTTCGTGACGGTGGGGGCGATCGGATCATGACCGCCACGCGTCCCGCATCCCCGATTCCGTCGTCGCCCCGCTGGGTGACCGGGCTCGTCCTCGGCCTCGCAGGCCTCTTCTACGCGTACGCGATCTGGAACGCGATCGCCCACCTCATCACGATGGCGCAGAGCGGCATCGACGGCGCCGGGTGGGTGACGCTGCTGTTCGGCGTCGTCTTCCCCGCGATCGTCTTCGTGTTCGCCTACCTGATCGGTCGCCGTCGTCGTGCCGGCGAGCTCGCGCTCGCGCTGCTGGCCGGTCTGGGCATCGTGGCGGTGTTCTGGCTGAGCCTGCTGGCCTACAGCCTCACGCTGCCGACCGCCTGAGGCGTCGTCGTCCGTCACACGTCCGGGAGGCGGGGGAGCGCTCGGGTACAGTTGAGGTGATCGCGCCCCCACGGTGTGCGGCGCATCGGCCCCTCCCGCCTGTCGCGCTGCCCCGAAGGATCCACTGTGCCGAAGCCCGTCGTGCTCATCGCCGAAGTTCTCTCTCCCGCCACGATCGAGGCCCTCGGCCCCGACTTCGACGTCAGGCACGTCGACGGGACCGATCGCGAGGCCCTGTTCGCGGCCCTCGCCGAGGCGAACGCGGTGCTGATCCGCTCGGCGACGCAGATCGACGAAGAGGCTCTCGCGCACGCTCCGCAGCTCAAGGTCGTCGCCCGTGCCGGCGTCGGACTCGACAACGTCGACATCAAGGCGGCGACCACCGCCGGTGTCATGGTGGTGAACGCCCCCACCTCGAACATCGTCTCGGCCGCCGAGCTCACCGTCGGCCACATCCTGAGCCTCGCCCGCCGCATCCCTGCCGCTCACGCCTCGCTGTCGTCGGGCGCCTGGAAGCGCAGCTCCTTCACGGGCGCCGAGCTGTTCGAGAAGACCGTCGGCATCGTCGGACTGGGCCGCATCGGCGCCCTCGTCGCGGCCCGACTCGCCGCGTTCGACATGCGGGTCGTCGCGTACGACCCCTACGTCACCTCCGCGCGCGCCCAGCAGCTCGGCGTGCAGCTGCTCTCGCTCGACGAGCTGGTGGCGGAGTCCGACTTCCTCACGATCCATATGCCGAAGACCCCCGAGACCACGGGCATGATCGGCGCAGAGCAGTTCGCAGCCATGAAGCCGACGGCCTTCGTGGTGAACGTGGCCCGCGGCGGCCTCATCGACGAGGAGGCGCTCCATGAGGCGCTCGTCGCAGGTGAGATCGCGGGCGCCGGCCTCGACGTGTTCACCTCCGAGCCGCCGGTCGAGGGCGGCTCCGCGCGGGCGCTCCTCGACCTGCCCAACGTCGTCGTGACCCCGCACCTCGGCGCGAGCACCGAGGAGGCCCAGGAGAAGGCCGGCGTCTCGGTCGCGAAGTCGGTGCGTCTCGCGCTCGGCGGCGACCTCGTGCCCGACGCGGTGAACGTCGCCGGCGGTGTCATCGACCCGTACGTGCGTCCCGGCATCTCGCTCGTCGAGAAGCTCGGCCAGATCCTCGCGGCTCTCGCGACGTCGCCGCTCACCAGCCTCGACGTCGAGGTGCACGGTGAGCTCAACGACTACGACGTGAGCGTGCTGAAGCTCGCGGCCCTGAAGGGCGTGTTCACCAACATCGTCAGCGAGACCGTGTCGTACGTGAACGCTCCGCTGCTCGCCGAGCAGCGCGGCATCGCGGTCCGCCTGCTCAAGGACGACGAGAGCGACGAGTACCGCAACGTGATCACGCTGCGGGGCGCGCTGTCCGACGGCTCGCAGCTCGCGGTCTCCGGCACGCTGACCGGTCCGAAGCAGACCGAGAAGCTCGTCGGCATCAACGACCACGCGCTCGAGCTGCCGATCGAGAAGCACCACGTCGTGATGCTCTACACCGACCGCCCCGGCATCGTCGCGGTCTACGGCCAGAAGTTCGGCGAGGCGGGCATCAACATCGCCGGTATGCAGATCGCGCGACTCGCCGCGGGAGACCAGGCCCTCAGCGTCCTGACGCTCGACTCGCCGGTGTCCGACGAGCTGCTCGACGACGTCCGCGACGCGATCGACGCCGACCTGTTCCGTCAGATCGAGATCACCGAGGTCTGATCGGAACCGACGAAGAGGGAGGATGCCGCGCACCGCGGCATCCTCCCTCTTCTCTGTCCGCGCCGCCGGTCAGGGCGCCGTGGCGCGAAGGACCAGGGCGAGCAGCGCCTCCAGCTCCTCGCGGTGGGGGACCAGGTGCTCCTCGCCGTTCACGTCGAGGGAGTTGTTGAAGTACAGGCCGTCGCTCACGAGCATCACGAGGTCGAGACTGGCGCGATCGCGCACGTGCGGGCGGATCGTGTCCTCCCAGCGCCGTCGGACGTGGCGGAGGGCGTCGCCGGCCGCGACGGAACCGCCCTGGGCGAGGCGTGACGTGGCGATGAGGGCGCGGTCGAGCGCGTCGTCCTCCATCACCGAGGTGCGCACGTAATAGGCGACGGGGCCCTCGTCGTGCGCGTTCATGCGTTCGAGGTCTGCCGTCGTGAGCCTGTCGAGACGGTCGAGCAGGCCGGCGACGAGGTCGTCCTTCGAGCCGAAGTGATAGAGGAGGCCGCCCTTCGAGACGCCGGCTTCCTTGGCCGTGGCGTCGAGGGTAGCCGTTCGCTCGCCGTCGTTGATCACGATCTTCTCGAACGCGTCGAGCACGCGCTCGCGGGCGAGGGGAGGTCTGGGCATCGGGGTCCTCTGCTCGGCGGATTCCTGTCTTCACGGTACGCCAGGGGAGCGGTGATTCTGTTACTATACCATCCGGACGGTTTAGATTCAGGCCGCCGCAACTCGAAAGGTGTTCCTCATGACCCGCACGGCGTCGATCCCGACGACGGAGACGGAAGCCCCCCGCGTCGGGGCCCGCGGCTGGGCGGCTCTCGTCGTCCTCATGCTGCCGGTGCTGCTCGTCTCGGTGGACAACACAGTGCTCAGCTTCGCCCTGCCCGAGATTTCCATCGCGCTCGCCCCCTCGGGGACCGAGCAGCTCTGGATCATCGACGTGTACCCGCTCGTGCTGGCCGGGCTCCTCGTGACCATGGGAACGCTCGGCGACCGTTTCGGACGCCGCAGGATGCTGCTGATCGGCGCGACCGGTTTCGCGATCGTGTCGGCGCTGGCGGCGTTCGCGCCGACCGCAGGCCTGCTCATCGCCGCACGTGCCCTGCTCGGCTTCTTCGGAGCCATGCTCATGCCGTCGACTCTGTCGCTGCTGCGCTCGATCTTCCAGAACCGCGACCAGCGGCGTCTCGCGATCGCGGTGTGGGCGTCCGCGTTCTCGGCGGGTGCGGCGCTCGGTCCGATCGTCGGCGGCTTCCTGCTCGAGCACTTTGCGTGGGGATCGGTGTTCCTCATCGCGGTTCCCGTGCTGATCCCGCTGCTCATCGCCGCGCCGCTCCTCGTACCCGAGAGCCGCGACCCCCACCCCGGACGAATCGACCCGGTCAGCATCCTGCTGTCGATGGCCGCCATGATCCCCGTGGTCTACGCGATCAAGTCGTTCGCGGTCGACGGTCCGTCGCTCACCGCGGGCGGCTGGGCGCTGCTCGGCGTGATCATGGGGTACCTGTTCGTCCGACGCCAGCTCCGAGCCGACATCCCCATGCTCGACATGGCGCTGTTCCGCCGAGGGACGTTCTCGGGAGCGATCCTCGTGAACCTGCTCAGCGTCGTCGCACTCGTCGGCTTCCTCTACTTCGTCTCCCAGCATCTCCAGCTCGTCCTCGGGCTCTCGCCGATGGTCGCGGGCCTGGCGCTCGTGCCCGGCATGGTGGCGATGATCGTCGCCGGCCTCAGCGTCGTGCCGATCTCGCGTCGAGTGCGCCCGCACGTCCTCGTGCCGGCCGGCCTGGTGTTCTCGGTCGCCGGATACCTTCTCGTCGCCCTGTCGACCGAGGATCATGGTGTGGCGCCGCTCATCATCGCCTTCGTCGTGCTGGGCATCGGCATCGGCGCCGCCGAGACCATCTCGAACGAGCTGATCCTCTCGAGCGCTCCGGCTGCGAAGGCCGGAGCAGCGAGCGCCGTGTCGGAGACCGCCTACGAGCTCGGAGCCGTGCTCGGCACGGCCGTGCTCGGCGGACTCATCACCGCGTTCTACCGCGGCGCGCTCGTGGTGCCGGACGGCATCCCCGCCGACGCCGCGCACGCGGCATCCGAGACCCTCGCCGGGGCGTACACGGCTGCGGCCGAGCTGCCGGGCGAACTCGGCGACGCCCTGTGGGCTGCGGCATCCGCGGCGTTCGGCTCCGGCGTCCTCGTGACGTCGCTGATCGGTGCGGGCCTCGTCGTGGTCGCGGGGGTCATCGCCGCCGTCACACTGCGCAAGGCGCCCTCTCACTGACCGCTACGCTGGGGGGACCGGTCCGCTCGACGCCGCCAGGCGGAGCAGGCCGGTCCGTCCCGATGCAAGGAGTCCCATGTCGCGTGTCGTGAAGCTGGCCGTCATCCCCGGCGACGGGATCGGCCCCGAGGTCATCGCCGAGGCCGAGAAGGTGCTCGACGCGGTCACGGCAGACGCAGACGTGACGTTCGACAAGACCCGGTTCTCGCTCGGCGCAGACCGGTTCCTCGCCACGGGCGACACCCTCACGGACGACGATCTCTCGGCCATCGCCGCGCACGACGCGATCCTGCTCGGGGCCGTGGGGGGAACCCCGGGCGACCCGCGTCTGAAAGACGCCAACATCGAGCGCGGCCTGCTCCTGAAACTGCGGTTCACCCTCGACCACTACGTGAACCTGCGTCCGTCGAAGCTCTTCGCCGGCGCCCCCGGCCCGCTGGCCGAACCGGGCGAGATCGACTTCGTCGTGGTGCGCGAGGGCACCGAGGGGCCGTACGTCGGCAACGGCGGAGCGATCCGCACGGGCACCCCTCACGAGGTCGCGAACGAGACGTCCGTCAACACCGCCTTCGGTGTCGAGCGCGTCGTCCGCTACGCCTTCGATCTCGCCGAGCGTCGGCGCAAGAAGGTGACGCTCGTGCACAAGACGAACGTGCTGGTGCACGCGGGCGCCATCTGGCAGCGGATCGTGAACGAGATCGCCGCCGAGCACCCCGACGTCTCCGTCGACTACCTCCATGTCGACGCCGCCACGATCTTCCTCGTGACCGATCCATCGCGCTTCGACGTGATCGTCACGGACAACCTCTTCGGTGACATCCTCACCGACCTCGCCGGCGCCGTCACGGGCGGCATCGGCCTCGCAGCCTCGGGGAACATCAATCCCGACGGCGCGTTCCCCTCGATGTTCGAGCCCGTGCACGGTTCGGCGCCCGACATCGCCGGTCAGCAGAAGGCCGACCCGACGGCCGCGATCCTCTCGATCGCCCTCCTGCTCGACCACCTCGGCCTCCCGGAGGAGAGTGCCCGCGTGCACGCCGCCGTCGAGGCCGACGTCGCCGCCCGGTCGGGCGCGCGAACGACCGCGGAGATCGGCTCCGCGATCACGGCACGCCTCTGAACAGCAGGCGTAGGCTGAAGCGGCGCGACGATGCGCCCACCCACGAGGATTGGATGAAGACATGACGACCATCGATGCCGAGACGACCGTGGCTCCGTTGGAGTTCGCGGTGACGAAGAACCTGAACGCGGCCACACCGGCACGCGTCGCGGAGGTCCTGGAGAACCCCGGATTCGGTGTCGTGTTCACCGACCACATGGTGGACATCTGCTGGTCGGCCAAGGGGGGATGGCACCGTCCGCGCGTGCAGCCCTACGGTCCGATCCCGCTCGATCCCGCAGCATCCGTCCTGCACTACGCGCAGGAGATCTTCGAGGGCATCAAGGCCTACCGGCACGCCGACGGCTCGATCCACACCTTCCGCCCCGACCGCAATGCGGCGCGCATGCAGGCGAGCGCCAGGCGTCTCGCCCTGCCGGAGCTGCCGTCCGAGTACTTCGTCCAGTCGCTGCGCGAGCTCATCGCCGTCGACGGACGCTGGGTGCCGTCCGGAGCGGACCAGAGCCTGTATCTGCGCCCGTTCATGTTCGCCAAGGAGGCGTTCCTGGGCGTGCGCGCCGCGCAGAAGGTCGCGTACTACGTCATCGCCAGCCCGGCCGGCGCCTACTTCACCGGCGGGGTGAAGCCCGTGCGCATCTGGCTGTCGGAGGAGCACGCCCGCGCGGGGCGCGGCGGCACCGGCAAGGCCAAGACGGGCGGGAACTACGCCTCCAGTCTGCTGCCCCAGGCGCTCGCGAGCCAGAAGGGCTGCGACCAGGTGGTCTTCCTCAACGAGGACGACAACGTCGAGGAGCTCGGCGGAATGAACGTCGTGTTCGTGTTCAAGGACGGCCGCGTCGTCACGCCGGAGTCGGACAGCATCCTCGAGGGCATCACCCGCGACTCGCTGCTGCAGCTGGCCGAGGACCGCGGCTACACGGTCGAGAAGCGACCGATCTCGATCACGGAGTGGCGCGAGGGCGTGGCCTCGGGAGACATCGTCGAGGTCTTCGCCTGCGGAACCGCTGCGGTGGTGACGCCGATCGGCGCGCTCGTGGGCGACGGATTCGACGAGCCGCAGCCACTGGGCGAGCTGGCCCTCTCGCTGCGCGAGGAGCTCACCGACATCCAGTACGGACGTCGCGAAGATCGGCACGGCTGGCTCGTTCGCCTCGACGGCTGAGCGTTCCGGCCGGATCGGGCTGGATAGGCTGGATGCATGAAGATCGCCCGGTTCAGCCATGACGACGCCATCCTGTTCGGGATCGTCGACGAGTCCGACCTCGTCGTCCTGACGGGCGACCCGCTGTACGCCGGGTACGAGACGACCGGTGACCGAGTACCGATCGCGGATGCCGTCATCCTCGCTCCCGTGATCCCTCGCTCCAAGATCGTGTGCGTGGGCAAGAACTACCACGAGCACGCCGCCGAGATGGGGGGAGAGGCGCCCGCCGAGCCCCTGCTGTTCCTCAAGCCCAACACGTCGGTGATCGGCCCGGGCGACGCGATCGTGCGACCCTCCATCTCCGAGCAGACCGAGTTCGAGGGCGAGCTCGCCGTCGTGATCGGCCGCGTCGCCAAGAACGTCTCCGCCGAGAACGCTCTCGACCACGTGCTCGGTTACACGATCGCGAACGACGTGACCGCTCGCGACCTCCAGCGCAAGGACGGTCAGTGGACGAGGGCGAAGGGATTCGACACGTTCTGCCCGCTCGGCCCGACCATCAACACGGACTTCGACCCGTCGACCGCGACGATCCAGACCCGGGTGAACGGCGAGGTGAGGCAGCAGGCTCCGCTCAGCGACATGATCCACTCCGTCGCCGACATCATCGAGCACGCATCGGCGGTGTTCACGCTGCTGCCCGGCGACGTGATCCTCACCGGCACACCCGCCGGCGTGGGCGCGTTCGGCGCGGGAGACACGGTCGAGGTCGAGATCACCGGCCTCGGCATCCTGCGCAACGCCGTGCGCGACGTCTCTCCCGCGTCATGAGCGATGTCGCCCTCTCGGCGGCGCAGGTCCTCGGCGTTCAACGGCGCACCGTCCTGATCCTGTCGATAGGGCAGGTTCTGGGCGGCATCGCATTCGGGGCGACCGTGTCGCTGGGGGCTCTGCTCGCAGCCGACATCTCGGGCAGTGACGCGCTCTCGGGTATGGCGACGGCCTCCGTGACACTGGGTGCCGCGCTCTGCGCCATCCCGCTGGCCCGGCTCGCCGCGCGGGTGGGGCGCCGACGGGCTCTGACCCTCGGCAACCTCTTCGCGCTGGTCGGCATCGCCGTCGTCATCACCGCCGCCTCCCTGCGGCTCTTCCCGCTGCTGCTCGTCGGCATCGTCATGATCGGAGCCGGGAACGCCGGCAACCTGCAGTCGAGGTTCGCCGCGACCGACCTCGCCTCTCCGCAGCATCGGGGCAGGGATCTGTCGATCGTCGTGTGGGCTACGACCATCGGCGGGGTCGCCGGACCGCTGCTCCTCGGCCCTGGCGAGGTCGTCGGAGAGATCATCGGGATGCCGCCGCAGACGGGCTCCTACGCCTTCTCGTTCGTCGCGCAGTGCGCGGCCCTGGCGCTGTATCTCATCGCCCTGCGCCCTGATCCGCTGCTCACGGCGCAGAGGCTCGCTGTCGCGGCAGCAGCGACCGTGGGCCGTGTCATCGAGGACCGCCCCGTCGTGGCGCGCTACGCCATCTTCGCGATCGCCGGCTCGCACGTCGTCATGGCCTCGGTCATGGCGATGACTCCCGTGCATCTCGCTCACATGGCGCACGGCGCACACGGCATGGCGCCGACCCCGGCCGACGTCTCGGCCCTCGTCGGCATCACGATCGCCCTGCACGTCGGCGGCATGTATGCGCTGTCGCCGCTGTTCGGCATCCTCGCCGACCGCTGGGGCAGGCTGCGCGTCGTCCTGCTCGGGCAGGCGCTGCTCGGCGGCGCTCTGGCCTTCGCCGTGTTCGTGAACGATCAGGAGTGGGGTGTCATGGTCGCGCTGATCCTGCTCGGCCTCGGCTGGAGCGCCGCCACGGTCGCCGGTGCGGCGCTGCTGACCGAGGCGAGCGCCCCCGAACTCCGCACACGGCGGCAGGGACGCAGCGACTCGCTGATGAGTCTCTCCGCCGCGGCCGGTGCCGTGCTCGCCGGCGTCGTCCTCGCGAACTTCCAGTACGCCGGGCTCGGGATCGCGGCCTCCGTGCTCGTCGTCGCGATCGTCGCGCTGTCGCCGCTTGCCATGCAGCGCCGGCGCGCGGGGAGCACGACGCCTGCGCCGTAGAATCGAAGGGCTATGGCTACTCCTCACCCCCTCACGACGACGGCCAGCGGCGCCGACGTCCGCGTGCGCTTCTGCCCCTCGCCGACCGGTCTGCCGCACGTCGGCATGGTCCGCACCGCTCTGTTCAATTGGGCCTACGCCCGACACAACGGCGGAAAGATGGTGTTCCGCATCGAGGACACCGACGCCGCGCGCGACAGCGAGGAGAGCTTCCGACAGCTCGTCGACGCGCTCACCTGGCTCAAGATCGACTGGGACGAGGGTGTCGAGGTGGGCGGCCCGCACGCCCCGTACCGCCAGTCGGAGCGCCACGACATCTACCGAGGTGTCATCGACAAGCTGCTCGCGACCGGGGCGCTCTACGAGAGCTACTCGACCGCCGAGGAGATCGATGCCCGTAACGAGGCTGCGGGCCGTGCCAAGCAGCTCGGCTACGACAACTTCGATCGGGAGCTGACCGCCGAGCAGAAGGCCGCGTTCCGCGCCGAGGGGCGTCAGCCCGCGCTGCGCCTGCGCGTGCCGGACGAGGACGTCACGTACGTCGATCTCATCCGCGGCGAGGTGACGTTCCCCGCGGGGTCCTTCCCTGACTTCGTCGTGGTGCGGCCCAACGGCATCCCGCTGTACACGTTCGTGAACCCGGTCGATGACGCGCTCATGGGGATCACCCACGTGTTGCGCGGCGAGGACCTCATGCCGTCGACTGCCCGTCAGCTCGCCCTCTACGCGGCCCTCATCGACGCAGGCGTGACGACGTTCGTGCCTCGCTTCGCTCACATGCCGCTCGTGCTGGGGGAGACCGGCACGAAGAAGCTCTCGAAGCGCGACCCGCAGGCCGATCTGTTCCTGCACCGCGAGCGCGGGTTCATCCATGAAGGGCTGCTGAACTACCTGGCTCTGCTCGGATGGTCGATCGGCCCCGACCGCGACGTGTTCTCGCTGGACGAGTTCATCGAGGCGTTCGACATCACGAACGTCAACCCGAACCCGGCGCGCTTCGATCAGAAGAAGGCCGAGTCGATCAACGGCGACCACATCCGGATGCTGGGGGAGAAGGACTTCGCCGAGCGCACCATCCCGTACCTCGCCGCCGCGGGGCTCTTCGACGAGCCGACGCACGAGCAGCTCGTCCTCGCCTTCCGGGCGGCGCCGCTCGTGCAGGAGCGCGTGCAGCTGCTGGGCGATGTGCCGGGGATGCTCGGCTTCCTGTTCGTCGACGAGGTGTCGTACGACGCCGATGCGCTGAAGGGGCTCCCGGCCAATGCCGCGGAGGTGCTGCAGGCCTGCGTCGCGGCTCTCGAGCCCGTCGAGGAGTTCACCCCGGAGAAGATCCAGGATGCTCTCGCCACCGCCCTCGTCGAGAACCTCGAACTGAAGCCCCGCGTCGCCTACGGCCCGCCGCGCGTCGCGATCACCGGTCGGCGTGTGTCGCCGCCGCTGTTCGAGTCCATGGAGCTGATCGGGAAGGACGAGTCGCTTCGCCGCCTCCGCGGTCTGGCTGACGTCCTGTCTCAGTGACGGCACGCCCGGGTAGGCGACCGGAGTGAGGCGTTTTGGCATTCCGGTCGCCGCTCGGGTAGGCTTGACTCTCGGTGCGAGGCTCAGGTTTCGCCCTTGGGGTATGGTGTAATTGGCAACACGGCTGATTCTGGTTCAGTTGTTCTTGGTTCGAGTCCAGGTACCCCAGCAGAACGAAAACCCCCGCTCAGGCGGGGGTTTCGTCATTTTCGGTCAGCTCGCCACCGATGCGGCGGCGACGTGCTCCGACGCGGTTCAGGTCGAGGGCCCGTCACCGACGATCCCGCCGAGCGTCGTCAGACACACATCGACGATGAGAGGCCGAGCGACCTCGGCGGTGGTCTGGTCCTGGTACGTCAGGGCCAGGGTGACCAGCACGCCGAGGGCGCCGGTGACTCGGGCCCGACGATGCAGGCTCGAGGCCTCGTCGAGTCGGAACATGTCCGACACGAGCGCTCCGATCCGCGCGAGCCCGGGGAGCAGCCGCTCGTCTTCGATCGGCGGGATGGAGGCGAGCACGACCCTGGCCCACCCGGGGTGGCGGAGGGCCAGATCGACCAGGGCCGCGATGGTCGCCGCATCTCGCGCTCGGTCGTCGTTGAGCCCCGCCACCTCGGCGTGCACGCTCTCCGTGAGCCGTACGCACTGGTCCAGAGCCGCGTCGATGAGAGCATCCTTCGACGGGAACCTTCTGAGCAGCCCGGTCTTCGAGAATCCGGTCGCGTCGGCCACGGCCTGGACGGAGGTCTCCTTCGCGCCCCGCCGCGCGACGAGCGAGGCCGCCGTGTCAAGGACGGCCGCGTCGACCTGGGCGGAGGTGGGGCGCACTGGCCGTGTCGCGGCGCTCACGCGCGCTCCGTCGCCGACCGCCCGCGGAGCACGAGGGCGGTGACGCCCACGAGCAGCTCCCACGCGAGGATCGTGTACACGGCGATCCGCTCCCACACGCCGTCGGCGAGCAGGGTGAACGCGGCGGAGTTCGAGTCGACGAGGAGCATCACCAGGCCGAGCAGCCCGATGACGCCGAGCGCGACGGATGCCGAGCCCAGCCATCGCGGGGACTCCCGCAGCGCGGTCCTGCCCGCGACGATCGCGGCGACGTTGCCGGCGATGATCGCCATCGCCGCCCCGAGCACATGGAGCGAGATGAGTCCGTTGTCGGCGTTCGTCTGGCTGCCGGGGAACAGCCCGACGAGGATGATGCCCACCGCGTGCACGAGGGCTGCGCCGAGGAACCACCGACGTGCACCGCGCCGCCAGCCGCCTGCGCGGACGGTGAGGGCTGCAGCGCTCGCGAAGAGCACGCCGTGCAGCACGAAAGCGGCGTTCATCACGAGGTGCAGCGGCGAGTCGATCGTGCGCCCCTGGAACTGTCCGACGTCGGGGACGCCGAGGTCGCTGATGTAGTTGGTGGCGTACGAGTACCCGGGGAAGGCTGACGCACTCACCGCCTCCGCAACGAGGTAGATCGCGGCGGCGAGGATCCACAGCACGGCACTCTTGGACTGAATCGGTCGCATACGGACCATATTAGTCCGCAGCTTGGCGTGCGATCAGAGCGGCGTATCGACCCTCCATTCCCACGCGCACAACGTGGACGGACCGCCCATAGTGGGCCGCGAGCGACGCCCCCCACACTGAACGACAACAGGTCGACCGCCACCGGCGGCCAGGTCAGAGACGGAGCATCATGGAGTCGTTCGAGGTCGCAGTCGTCGGGATGGGAGCGCTGGGCAGCGCCGCCACCTATCACCTCGCCCGTCGAGGAGCCAGGGTGGTCGCCTTCGAGCAGTACGAGCTCGGACACGTCCGCGGCGCGTCCCACGACACGTCCCGGATCGTGCGCACCTCGTACGGGTCCTCGGCGTACGTGCGCCTCGCACAGTCGGCCTATCGCGACTGGGCGGACCTCGAAGCCGAGTCGGGGGAGCGCCTGTTGACGATCACCGGCGGCATCATCATGCTCCCCGTGGCCGGCCCGTACTCGGCATCCGACTTCACCGCCGCGCTCACGGAGTGCGATGTCGAGCACGAACTGCTCTCGCCCGCCGAGGTGCGCGCCCGGTGGCCGCAGTTCCACGTGCCCGAGGATGTGGAGACCGTCTACACCGCCGACACCGGCATCGCGCACGCGTCTCGCACCGTCGCCACACTGCAGATGCGCGCTCGCGTCCACGGAGCCGACATCCGCGACCGCACCCCCGTCGTCGCTCTCGAGCCGGACGGCGACGGCGTCATCGTGCGCACAGCACAGGGGGACATCCGCGCGGGGAAGGTCATCGTCACGGCCGACGCGTGGACCAACGAACTGCTCGAGCCCCTCGGCGCGGCCATCCCGCTCGACATCATGCAGGAGCAGGTCAGCTACTTCCGTCCCGAGCACCCCGAACAGTACGACCGCTCGTCCTTCCCCGTGTGGATCTGGGAGGACGACGAGTGCTACTACGGCTTCCCGACGTACGGTGAGCCGACGATCAAGGCGGCGCGCGACGTGTCGGAGAACCGTATGACGCCGGCCACTCGGTCGTTCGTCCCCTCGCCGGAGCTCATCGAGCAGCTCACCGGTTTCATGCACGACGTGATCCCCGGTTCCGGACCGGAGCTGCGCACGGTGACCTGCCAGTACGCCCTCACCAAGGACCGTCGTTTCGTGCTCAGCGCCCTGCCGCAGCACCCCGACATCATCGTCGGACTGGCCGCCGGACACGGATTCAAGTTCACCCCGGCCCTGGGCAGGGTGCTCGCGCAGCTCGCGCTCGACGGCGAATCCACCGACGACCTCAGCGAGTTCGCCGCAGCGGACGCGATGACCCTCGCCTGACCGGGAATCTCGCTCGTGACCCAGTACATCCTCCAGCGCATCCTGTCGTCGCTGCTCGTGCTGTTCATCCTGTCGGTCCTCGTGTTCTCGATGGTGCGGATCATCCCGGGCGACCCGCTCGCGGCCTTCGTCGACCCGGCCAACCCCGATCCGGCGAAGCTCGCGGCGCTCCGCGAGGAGCTCGGTCTCGACCGACCCTGGATCACGCAGTACTTCGCGTGGCTGCTGGGTGTCGTGCAGGGGGACTTCGGGCGGGCGATCACCGTGCCCGGTGAGGTCTCAGCGCTGATCGCCGCCCGCCTGCCTCTCAGCCTGACCCTCGCCGTCATGGCCACCGTGTTCGGCACCGTGCTCGGCATCCCCGCGGGCGTCCTCGCGGCCACGCGCTGGCGCCGGGTTCCCGACCACCTGGTGCGCGGGTTCTCGTTCGTGCTCCTCGCCACCCCGCCGTTCGTGCTGGGAACCGTGCTGATCCTCGTCAACTCCCTCACCCTGAGGCTGCCGCTCGTGGGGTACTCGGGCGCCGCGAACGACCCGCTCCGCGCGATCGGGGTGCTGATCCTCCCGGCGCTCCTCATCGGCATCGTCCTCGCGGCGATCGTGGCGCGGTACACCCGGGGAACACTGCTCGACACGCTCGGTCAGGACTTCGTGCGCACGGCACGAGCGAAAGGCGCCTCCGCCGGCGTGCTGGTCGGGCGCCATGCGCTGCGCAACGCCCTGATCCCCGTGACGACGGTCATCGGCATCGAGCTGGCAGCCCTCGTCGGCGGCACCGTCGTGATCGAGGCCGTGTTCTCGCTCCCGGGTATGGGGTCGCTGCTGCTCACCGGCATCCGCTCGTCCGACTACCCGATCATCCAGGCCACCGTGCTGCTGATCGGGGTGGTGTACGTGGTGATCAACTTCGCCGTCGACCTGCTGTATCCGCTGATCGATCCCCGAGTGAGGGTGCACGCACGATGACCGTCACAAGAGAACTCGCCCTCGCCGAGGTCGCCGGAAGGCGCCCGCGCCGCCGTCGCTTCGGCCCGTCCTTCTGGAGCGGAGCGGGGATCCTCGCGGTCATCCTCGTCGTCGCCGGCTGGATGACGCTGTGGCCCCTGCACGACCCGTTCGTCGCGGCGGGACCGGCCCTCCAACCGCCGAGCCTCGACAACCCGCTCGGCACCGACAACCTCGGCCGCGACACCTTCACCCGACTCGCCCTCGCCGCGCGCACCAGTCTCGTCATCTCCGGCGCGGCCGCGCTACTCGGCGCCGTCATCGGCACCTTCTTCGGCCTGCTCGCCGGCTACGTCGGGGGATGGGTGGACGCCGTGATCATGCGCATCGTCGACGCGGTGCTCGCCCTCCCCGCGATCCTCGTGGCGCTCGTCGTCGGAGTCGTGATCGGCAACGGGCCATGGCCGCTCATCCTCGCCCTCGGGCTCGTGTTCGCCCCCGGTTTCGCACGGGTCATGCGCGCGCCGGTCATCGCCCTCCGGGAGCGCGATTTCGTGCTCGCCGCCACTCTGAGCGGCGTCCGGCCGGCCAGGGTCATCGTGGAGCACCTGCTGCCCAACGTGCTCACGCCCCTGTTCGTGCAGTTCGCGTCGGTGGCATCCCAGGTCGTCCTCATCGAGGCGGCCCTCAGCTACCTCGGTCAGGGCGTGCAGGCTCCCGAGCCCTCGGCGGGGCGCATGATCAGCGAGTTCACGCGGTTCATGCAGATGAACCCGCTGCTCATCATCCTTCCCTCGCTCGTGATCATCCTGCTGTCCGCGGCGTGGAACCTCCTCGCGGACGGCCTGCAGGACTATCTCGCGCCGCGCCGCGAACCCGCCTTCTCGCTGGGACGGCGGACGAAGCGTCGCGACTCCGCGAACCCCGACCGCACCACCACACCCATGCACCACACCCGAACGGAGTAGAGGTATGAACAGACGACACTGGGCAGGGGTGGCGGCACTCGCCGTCACGACCCTGACGATCGCCGGATGCACGTCCGGCGGCGGCACCGGCAACGGTGGGCAGGACGCGGGCGACCCGGTCGCCGGCGGCACCCTCACCTGGGGTGTTCCGGCCGAGCCGTCCGCAGGCGGGATCGACCCGATGGTCGCCTCGACCATCGCGGCCGAGGTCATCTACTCGATGGCTTACGACACCCTGCTGACGCGCGACGACGACGGAACGATCGAACCCGCGCTCGCGACCGAATGGGAGCAGACCGACGACACGACCTGGGTGTTCCAGCTGCGCGACGACGTCACGTTCGCAGACGGCACCCCGTTCGACGCCGGGGACGTCGTCTACTCGTTCGAGACCCGCAAGGACGGCGGCACGAACGCGACCTACCTCAGCCTCATGGAGAGCGTCGAGGCGACAGGCGACTACGAGGTCACGTTCCGCTTCAGCGCACCGGACGGGACGTTCCTCGACGCGGTCTCCGCCCGACAGACCTTCCTCATCGTCAGCGAGGAGGCCTACGGCAACGCCTCGGAGGAGGAACGGCAGACGAGCAGCGTCGGAACCGGCGCCTACCAGGTGACGGAATGGAACCAGGGCGTCTCGGTCACCCTGGAGAAGAACGAGAACTACTGGGGCGAGGAGCCCTACATCGACACGATCGTGTTCGAGCTGTACCCCGACGAGAACACCCTCCTCGCCGCCGTGCAGCAGGGCAGCGTGCAGGCCGCGGCGTTCATCGACGGCAGTCTCGCGCAGCAGGCGGCATCGTCGGGGTTCACACTCGGTGACGCCGCGTTCCGCCAGAACCTCGCGGTGTACGTCAACCCCGAGTCCGGGCCGCTGGCCGACATCGACGTGCGACGGGCCTTCTCGCTCGCGCTCGACCGGCAGGCGATCGTGGACACGGCGATGCTCGGCAACGCGGGCATCTCGTTCGTGCCGCCCGCAGGAGACCCCGGAGCCACCGACGCGACCACTCTGCCCTACCATGAGCGCGACGTCGACGAGGCGAAGCGCCTGCTCGCGGAAGCCGGACAGCCGAATCCCGAGATCACCCTCAGCTACATGGGCGATGTCGCCGCAGCGCACCACCCGGTCTACGAGATGATGCAGCAGCAGCTCGCCGAAGCGGGCATCACCCTCAACCTCAAGGCGACGCCCCTCGCGGAGATCTCGCCGATCTTCACCACCGGCGAGTCGTGGACCGACCTCGTGGCGATCCCCGGCAGCCCGCGTGCCTCGGCCGCCTACTACCTCGAGCCGGTGCTGCTCGAGGGCGGCTACTACAACCACTGGGACGGCAACCCCGACGCCGACAAGGCGCGCGAGCTGCTCGTGCAGGCGAAGTCGGCGGCGACGCCCGAGGAGTACGCCGACCTCATCACGCAGCTCGCGACGGAGGCCGCAGACAAGGCGCTCGAGTTCGTGCCGGCCGCCGTGCCGGTGTACTTCGAGGTGTGGGACTCGAACAAGCTGCACGACTACGAGAATGACGCGTTCTACGCGCGATCGGCTCTCGACCACGCCTGGCTGACCCAGTGAGGCCCCGCCCCGACGCCGCGCATCCTGCGGCGTCGGGGCACCCTACCCGCACGCTCGACAGGAACGAGAAGCGCATGACCGAAGACACCGACGCCCTGCGCGTCGACGACCTCAGCATCGCCTACGGCGGCGCCCCGCCCTCGGTCTCCGGCGTCTCGCTGCGCGTGCGCAAGGGCGAGATCGTCGGGGTCATCGGTGAGTCGGGCAGCGGCAAATCGAGCATCGCCCTCGCCATGATGGGACTGCTGCCCGACTCGGCGCGCGTGACGGCGCGCAGGCTCGACGTGGCCGGCAACGACATGAACGACGCGGGCGAGCGCGACTGGGCGAAGATCCGCGGCCTCGCGGCGTCGATGGTCTTCCAGGAGCCCATGTCGGCACTCAACCCCTGCATGCGCATCGGCGCGCAGATCGCCGAGGTCCTGCAGATCCACGGCAAGGCTGACCGACGCCAGGCCAGGGCGCGGGCACTCGAGATCCTCCGACTCGTGCAGATGCCTGACGCGGAGAAGCGCCTGGACTACTACCCGCACCAGCTGTCTGGCGGACAACGGCAGCGCGTCGTGATCGCGATCGCCGTCGCAGCCGGACCCGACCTCTTGGTCGCAGACGAACCGACGACCGCCCTCGACGTGACCGTGCAGGCGCAGATCCTCGACCTCATCCGCACCCTGCGGGACGAGACGGGGATGGGAGTGCTGTTCATCAGTCACGACCTGGGCGTGATCGGACAGCTCTGCGAGCGCGTCGCGGTGATGTACCGCGGGCGGGTCGTCGAGTCTGGATCGGCTCGCCGGGTGCTCGACGACCCACGGCATCCCTACACCCGCGCTCTCCTCGAGAGCATCCCTCGTCCGTCGGTGCCCGTGCGCTCGCCCCTCGCCGTCATCCCCGCCGTCAACGACTTCGCCGAGGTGGCGCCCGTCCTCGAGGAGGCCTCATGAGCGACGACGTCCTCCGCGTCCGCAACGTCACGCAGCGCTTCGGCCACGGCAACGACACCATGACAGCCCTCGACGACGTGAGCCTCACGGTGCCGCGAGGACAGACGCTCGGTCTGGTCGGCGAATCGGGGTCGGGCAAGAGCACCCTCGCGCGGGCCATCCTGCTGATGCGCACGCCCACCGCCGGCACGATCGAGTTCGACGGGACCGACGTCACCGGCCTGCGCGGCAGTGCCCTGCGGTGCCATCGCCGCCGCGTCCAGATGGTCTTCCAGGACCCGAACGACTCCTTGGATCCGCGCTTCACGGTCGCTCGATCGATCGCCGAACCGCTGGTCGCGGCCGGCGTCGGCGCGAAGGAGCGCCGGCGACGGATCGCCGACGCCCTCGACCGTGTGGCGCTGCCGATGGATGCCGCGGGACGCTACCCGCACGAGTTCTCCGGCGGACAGCGTCAGCGCATCGCGATCGCCAGGGCGATGGCGGCCGAGCCTGAGTTCGTCGTCCTCGACGAGCCCACATCGGCCCTCGACGTGTCGGTGCAGGCCCAGGTGCTGAACCTGCTCGTGCAGCTGCAGAAGGACTCCGGGGTCACATACCTCTTCATCACCCACAACCTGTCGGTCGTGCACCACATCGCACACCGCGTCGCGGTCATGCATCGAGGCCGCGTCGTCGAGGAGGGCACGGGGGAGCAGGTCATGAACGCCCCCGGGCACCCCTACACGCGGACACTGCTCGAATCGATGCCCGTGCTGTACCGGAGCTGACGCACGAGAGGAGACAGCCATGCGCGTCCAGAAGCGCGGCGACGACCACCACGACTGGGAACTCTACGACGGTGCCGGTCGCATCGGCATCGAGTGGTTCTTCCGCCAGACGACATCGCTGCCCATCTCGGTCATGATGTACCGGCTGGAACCCGGAGCCGAGGAGGGACAGCACCACCACCTGGGCGGCGATCCGGACAGCTGCTCGCCGGGCAGCTCGGACGAGCTGTACGTCGTCACCAGGGGCGAGGTCGTCGTCACCTCCGGCGACGATCGGCGCACGTTAACGCCGGGCGATGCGTTCTACGCACCGGAGGGCATGCGTCACGGCGTGCGGAACGAGTCGGATGCCGTCGCCGAACTGGTGCTGGTGTTCGGCCCGCGCGGCCCGCATCCGTTCCCGCAGACCGGGACGGAGATCTTCGACGCGGAAGCGGAACGCTAGGAACTCGGAGCGCGCAGTCGCTCGCGCAGCTCGTCGAGTCTCACCGCGATCCCGATGCGGAACATCCGCTCGTCGTCGCGCCATCCCGACCCGAGCACGTGATCGAGTCGGTCGAGGCGCTGGAGGATCGTGTTGGTGTGGAAGTTCAACGCGCGGGCGGTGCGGGTCGGGCTCGCATTGTGGCGCACGAAGGCACGGAGCGTGCCGAGTAGATCCGCGTTGCGATCCGCGTCGTAGTCGCGGACGGCGCCGATGGTGTCGCGCAGGAACGTCGACAGGCCCTCCGCGTCGGCATCGAGCACCGCCGAATAGGGGAGGAAGTCCTCCACGTGCGCGGTCAGGCCGTCGAGACCGAGCGCCGTCAGCAGGCGCGCCGTGCGTCGCGCGGAGAGGAAGGCGGCGGGGAGCGGATCGCGATGCGGCGGAGGGACGACGAGGGTCACCGCATCCTGGATCGCCGCCGAGACCTGCGACCGCAGCTGTTCCAGATCCACATCGACGCGGGTGTGCTCCCGAGCGGCGACGACGAAGCCCCGATACTCGCCCACGAGCGCGCGGTCGTCGAGCGCGCGCGCCAGGGCTCGTGCGGCAGCCGCCTGCTGGTCGCCGGGCACGGACAGCAGGAGCAGCGAGTCCAGAGCGCCGAGATCGACGGCGAGCCGCCGCGCGCGACGTTCGACGTCGGATCGGCGCTCCGGCACATCGTCGAGCAGATCGGCGATCAGCTCGCTGCGCACGCGGCGGTCCGCTCCGGACGCCGCCTCCTGCTGCAGCTCGAGCAGCGCCCCGACCTGGGCGGCGCGCTCGATCGTCCGCAGGTCGACGGCTCCGAGTTCGAAGGCCCCGTCGCCGAGCAGCAGGGCGCCGAAGTGCCGGCTGCCGGCGGTCAGCGCCGACACGGCGCGCACCCCGGGGCCGGCGATCGGCACGCAGTGTCCGTGGCGTCGGCTTTCGGCCAGAGCCGACCGCACCGGGTCGTCGAGCGACAGCATCCCCGGGGCGAGGGGGAGTCCGGCTGCGGCGATCACGTTCTCCTGCGCGTCGATGATCGCGACGGCCCGGCCGAGTGCCGAGGCCAGCGTCTCGGCCACCGGGGCGAAGCCGCCGCCGGCGAGCACCGCCTGGACGAGCTCCTGATGCACCGTGTTCGCGCGGTCGCGCTCGACGAGATGGGCGGTCAGACTCTCCAGCGTGCGGCGGCTCGCGTCCTCCGAGTCGCGCAGGTCGCGCAGCGTCTGCGTCGTCTGCAGGATCACCGAGGCATGGTCGGCCAGGGCCGACAGCAGCGCCACCTCGTCGGGGGAGAACTCCTTCTTCTCGCGATTGCCGACGAACAGCACGCCGAGCACGTCGTCGCTGCTGAGCATCGGCACGCCGAGGAGCGAGACGAGTCCTTCGGCCGAGACCGCATCGTCGATCCCCGCGTCATGGCGGTCTGCGGTGTACGTCGCGTAGTCGGCCGCCCAGTGGGCCGAGCGCGACTCGACGACGACGCTCGCGAGCCCGCGGCCCGGCGGCACGCGCAGCTGCTGGAACGACGCGCTCACGGACCCGCTCGTCTCGCGCACACGAAGCTCCGCGGTGTCGGGGTCGAACTCCGACAGGTAGGCGAGATCGACACCCATCATCTCCCGCGCGCGCTGTACGAGTCGGGCGAGCACGGCATCGCTGTCGCGCAGCTCGGCGAGCTCGCGCGCGCTCGAGAACAGGGCGGTCAGCTCGTGCTCGCGACGACGCAGCCGCGACAGTTCGCGCTGGGTGCGGGCCACGCGCTCGGCGATCAGCGCGGCATCCTCCTGACCGGCGCCGAGACGGCGCAGCGCGTCGCTGACCCCCGTCGGACCGACGAGCGCGGGGTCGTAGGCGGCGTCGAGGAGCGACGCGATCGCATCGTCGTGCTCGGGCATCGTCGTCCCTTCCGCGGTGGTCTGCGCCGGCGGGCGCCCGAGTTCAGTGTCGAGCATGACCGTCGTGGTCCTCAAATCCGGTCGGCGCTGCGCTGCTCCTCGCCGCGTGCGGCGGTGCGCAGCAGTGCGCCGGCGAGGTCTGGCCACAGCTCATGCGGGATGAGGTGCCCCATGTCGGGGTGCACCTGCAGCTCGGCGCCGGGCACGGCCTCGGCGATGTCGACCGCCGCCGCCCAGTGCAGCACGTCGTCGTCGCGTCCGTGGAAGACCAGTGCGGGTGCGCGCACTCCTCGCAGATCGTCGAGGCGCTCCGGGGCGCGACGCAGCGCCGCCCATTGACGCGAGTAACCCGCCGGGTGGTAGCCGCGGTCGTAGGCCTCACCCGCGGCACGAACGTGCCACTCGACCTGCGGGTCGTAGCGCCCGGAGGGGCCGCTCTGCACGGCCGCGGCGGCGAAGGCGACCGCCTGCTCCCTCGACACGCGCACGGGCGCCTCGGCGAGCTCCGGGCGCTCCCCGTGCAGCACGTATCGCGGTGACTGCCCGGGGAGGGTGGAGAGGAGCCCGAGGCTGCGCACCCGCTCGGGGTGGTGGATCGCGAGCATCTGCGCCATCATCCCGCCCATCGAATGCCCGGCGATGTGGGCGGACGCGACACCCAGCTCGTCCAGCACGCGCAGCACGTCCTCCGCGAGATCGATCAGGTCGTAGCCGCCGTCGACCTCGTCGTCGCCACCGAACAGCTGCGACAGCCCGGTGTCGCGATTGTCGAAGCGCACGACCCGCAGACCTCCATCGACGAGCAGGCCGATGAACTCCTCATCCCAGCTCAGGAGTTGCGCCCCGCCGCCCGAGACGAGCACGAGGACGGGGGAGTCGTCGGCGCCGAAGACCTCGAAGTAGAGGCGCACGTCGGCGGATTCGGTGTACGGCATCTGTTCTCCTCGCGCATCGGGATCGGGGTGAGCGTCGGGTGTGCTGCGAGTCTAGGTTCGCGCCAGGGCGCGAGTGATGTGTCGACCGCATATACAAGCGCCCTGGCGATGAGTGTTCCACCCATCGTCGCCCCTGTCGTGCGCTCCTAGTGTCATCTGTGACCCCAGCGCCGCGGACCCGGCGGCTGGATGGAAGGAAGGTGGCCGATGCCGACCAACAGCCGAATCTCCGGACTGCGCGATCACACCCCCGACGAGCGGCTCTCGCTCGTCGCGGAAGGAGCCGGGATCGAGCCGGACACCCTGAAGGCGCTGCGTCCCGACGACGGCCTCTCGCTCGCGCAGGCCGACCACATGATCGAGAACGTCGTGGGGATGGTCGGCATCCCGGTCGGCGTCGCCACGAACTTCACGATCGACGGTGTCGACCGGCTCGTGCCGATGGCGACGGAGGAGCCGAGCGTGGTCGCAGCGGCGTCGAACGCCGCCCGCATGGCCCGCGACCTCGGCGGCTTCACGACCTCGTACACCGGCGACGTCATGATCGCGCAGATCCAGGTGCTCGACGCCGTCGACCCGCACGGCACGCGCTTCGCGCTGCTGGAGGCCGAGAGCGAGCTGCTCGCGCTCGCGAACGAGCAGGACCCGATGCTCGTCTCGCTCGGCGGCGGCGCCTTCGCCATCTCGGTGCGCGTGCTGCCGACCAGGGCGGGAACGCAGGTCATCGTGCATCTGCACGTGGACGTGCGGGACGCGATGGGCGCGAACGCGGTGAACACGATGGCCGAGGCCATCGCGCCGCGAATCGCGGAGCTCGCCGCGACGCGCACGCTGCTGCGCATCCTCACCAACAAGGCCGAGCTGCGGCTCACGAGGGCGCGTGCCGTGTTCGACGCCGAACTGCTCGGCGGCGCCCAGGTCGTCGACGACATCGTCGCCGCGAGCGCGTTCGCCGAGGCCGATCCGTACCGTGCGGCCACGCACAACAAGGGCATCATGAACGGCATCACCGCGGTCGTGCTCGCGACCGGCAACGACACCAGGGCCGTCGAGTCGGGCTGCCACTCGCACGCTGCCCGCGCCGGCGGGTACACCGCGCTCTCGCAGTTCGAGAAGGATGCCGACGGCAACCTCGTCGGCACGCTCGAAGTGCCTCTCGCGGTCGGTCTCGTCGGCGGCGCGACGCGGGCGCACCCCGCAGCGCAGGCCGCGGTGCGTCTTCTCGGGGTCGGCACAGCCAGGGAGCTGGCGAGCGTGATCGCCGCCGTCGGGCTCGCTCAGAACCTCGCGGCATGCCGGGCGCTGGCCGCCGAGGGCATCCAGCGTGGACACATGACGCTGCACGCGCGCACGGTCGCCGCCTCCGCGGGCGCCACGGTCGACGAGATCGGAGCGGTCGCCGCCCGCATCGTCGCCGACCGGCGCATCCGCGTCGAGCACGCCCGTGACGTGCTCGCCGAGCTGCGTGCGGGCGGGGGCGACGCATGAGCGACGCCCTGCCCGCGCCGCGGGTCGTCCGAGAGGACGGCCTGCCGTCTCGCGTGACGGTGTTCGAGGTGGGGCCCCGCGACGGGCTCCAGGCGGAGACCGACATCATCCCGGCCCCGGTCAAGGCGCAGCTCTGCCGGCGGCTCTACGCGGCGGGCAGCCGCGACGTCGAGGTCACGAGCTTCGTCCCGCCCACCTGGATCCCGCAGCTGGCGGACGCCGAGCAGGTCGTCGCCTCGCTCGAGGTGCCCGACGGGGCGCGCGCGGTCGGGCTGGTCCCGAACCTGCGGGGACTCCAGCGGGCCGTGGAGGCCGGCATCCGCGAGGTGTCGGTCGTCGTGAGCGCCACCGAGTCGTTCGCCGGAGCGAACCTCAACACGAGCCGCGCCGGGGCGATCGACCGCGCGGTCGAGGTCATCGACGCCGCCACGGCACAGGGCATCCCCGTGCGCGGGTACGTGTCGATGGCGTTCGGCGACCCGTGGGAGGGTCCCGTCGGGTTCGACGCCGTAACCTCGGCCGCCCGTGCCCTGCACGAGGCGGGAGCGCGGACGATCGCGATCAGCGACACCATCGGCGTCGCCACGCCCGGCCACACCGCCGCCGTCATCCAGGAGTCGCTCGCGGTGGGGATCCCCGTGGAGGGGATCGCGCTTCACCTGCACGACACCTACGGGCAGTCTCTCGCCAACGTGCACGCGGCCCTGCGCCTCGGGGTCGCGGAGTTCGACGCGTCTGTCGGCGGACTCGGTCGATGCCCGTACGCCAAGGGCGCGACCGGTAACCTCGCGACAGAGGATCTCGTGTGGATGCTGCACGGACTGGGCATCGAGACGGGACTCGATCTCGGTGCCCTCGCCGCCACCACGCTGTGGCTCTCCCGTCTCCGCAACGTCCGCCCCGCGTCGAACGTCGCCCGTGCGTTCGCCGCCGCGGGGCTCGACGCCCCCGAACCCGCACAGGAGGTCACCACCGCATGATCGACACCACCCTTCCCGCACCCGGCGCCCTCGCCGGCGTCACCGTGATCGACCTCTCGCGCGTGCTGGCCGGTCCCTATGCGTCGCAGACCCTCGCCGACCTCGGCGCGACCGTCATCAAGGTCGAGAACCCGCGCGACCCCGACGTCTCGCGCGGCTTCCCGCCGTACCTGACCGACGGCGACGAGGAGTTCAGCGCCTATTACGCGCAGTACAACCGCGGCAAGCTCGGCGTCGGGCTCGACCTCGCCACACCGGAGGGCAAGGAGGTGCTGAAAGACCTCGTCCGCGGAGCCGACGTGCTCGTCGAGAACTTCCGCCCCGGCACCATGGAGAAGCTCGGAGTCGGATACGAGGTGTTGCGCGAGGTCAATCCGCGACTCGTCTACACCGCGATCTCGGGCTACGGGCGCACCGGGTCGCGCAGCAAGCGCCCCGCGTTCGACAACACCGCGCAGGCGGCCGGCGGCATCTGGTCGATGAACGGCTACGCCGAGCATCCTCCCGTCCGCGTCGGAGTGACGATCGGCGATCTCTCGGCGACCCTGTTCGCGGTGATCGGCACGCTGGCGGCCCTGCGACACGCCGAAGCCACCGGTGTCGGTCAGGTCGTCGACGTCGCCCAGGTCGACAGCATCGTCGCGCTCACCGAGACCGCCGTCGTCGACTACACCGTCACGGGTAAGGTCGCCTCGCCGCAGGGGAACGCCCACGCCTGGGTGCGTCCGTACGAGCTGTTCGACTGCGCGGACGGCCAGGTCTTCTTCGGGGCGTACACGGACAAGCTCTGGAACGCGAGCTGCGACCTCTTCGGAACGCCCGAGCACAAGGAGGATCCGGAGATCGACACCATGCGCAAGCGATTCGACGACGACGTGTACGAGCGGCGCGTCAAGCCGATCGTCGCCGGGTGGCTGGCGAGCCGCACGAAGCAGGAGCTCGAAGACCTCGCCGGCGATGTGGTGCCCCTCACCGCGATCAAGACGATCGGCGAGGTCGTCGACGACCCGGGGACCGCCGAGCGCGACATGATCGTCGAGGCCGACTACGGAGACCTCGGCGTCCTGCGCATGTTCGGCCAGCCCATCAAGCTGTCTGAGACACCCGCGACGCCGGCCCGCACGGCCAACAGGTTCGCCGAGCACGCCGACGAGGTGCTCGCGACGTACGCGGGATACGGCGCCGCCCGCATCGCCGAACTGCGTGCCGCAGGGGTGCTGCCGTGAGCCCGTCGTCGCGGGTCGTGCGCAGCGAGCCGATCACGACGGGCACGGTCGAGGCGTACCGCGGCACGTTCGCCGCATCCGATCCCGTGCTCGACGCGGGCGATGCGCTGCCCGCGGGGTGGGAGGGCGTGTTCTTCCCGTTCGCGGTGCCGCTGGCCGACCTGCGTCCGGACGGCACGCCCGCACGAGACGGCGTCGTCCCCGAGATCGACCTGCCCCGACGGATGTACGCGGGCGAGACGACGGAGTTCCTGCGGCCGATCCGCGTCGGCGACGAGGTCACGCAGACCACGACGCTCGGCGGTGTCGTCGAGAAGTCGGGCTCGCGCGGTCGGCTGACCTTCGTCGACATCGCCCGCGAGTACGCGGTCGCGGGCGAGGTCGCGGTGCGCAGCGTCTGGCACGACGTGTTCCTCGAGGCGGCGGACCCCGATGCCCCGCAGCGCGGCCCGCTGCCGCAGCCCTCGGTCGCGGCCGAGGCCGACTGGGTCGAAGAGATCTCGCTCGATGCGCGGCAGCTGTTCCGCTTCTCGGCGCTCACCTTCAACACCCACCTCATCCACTACGACCGGGCCTGGGCGCGCGAGGTCGAAGGGCTGCCCGATCTCCTCGTGCACGGGCCGCTCACGCGCATCCTGCTCATGGACGCGGCCCGGCACCACGCCGACGGGCGCGTGCCCACCCGTCTCGACGTGCGGGCGATCGCGCCCATCCTCGTGGACCGGCCGCTGCGGCTCGTGGGTGGCGGAGTGACGGCCGACGGCCTGCGCGTCACGGCCATCGACCCCGACGACGTGGTGCTCGCCATCGCCGACATCACCTTCTCCGAGCGCTGACGCACCGGAGCTGTGCATTCGGCACAGTTTGCCTCTGAGCACTGTTGCTGCAGAACATTGCCGCCGACATCCGTCGTCCGTACCGTGAGTGTCAGGACGACCGGTGCACCCGCACTCCCGGTTTTCGAATCGCTTGATTCACCACTTCGGCCCGTCGATTTCTGCAAGGCACGCGATTCGAAAGTCCACCTGACAGCCACCGACCTGGAGACGCCATGAGGCACAACCCCGACTACGCGCTCGACGACGTCGATGCCGTGCGCGCGCTCGTGCGCGAGAACCCGTGGGCGACCATCGTCAGCCACGTGCCCGGTACGGGGCTCGTCGCCTCGCACTACCCGGTGCTGCTCGACGAGGATGCCGAGGGCATCGTGCTGGTGAGCCACGTCGGCCGCCCCGACGAACGGCTGCACGAGCTCGGACAGCACGAGACGATGGTCATCGTCTACGGCCCGCAGGGGTACGTCTCGCCGGGGTGGTACGAGTCATCGCCCGCCGTCCCCACCTGGGACTTCGCCGTCGCCCACCTGCACGGGACCCCTGAACTGCTCTCGGACGACGAGAACCTGGCGGTGCTCGACCGTCTGGTCGCCTGGTTCGAGCGCCCGCTGCCCGATCCGTTCCTCATGCACCGCTCGCTGGAGAACACCGCCTACGCGGAGCGGATCGTGCACGGCACGGTCGGCTTCCGTCTCCGGGTCGATCGCGTCGAGGCGAAGGACAAGATGAGTCAGGACAAGCCGGCTGCCGTGATCGCGCGCGTGATCGATGCGCTGCGCCGACCGGGCCCGTACGAGAACCGGAGGCTCGCCGACCGCATCGCTGCGGTCAACCGCGAGGCTCTGCACGCAGAGGAGGAGACCGCATGACCGCGTTCGTGGGTGTGCAGGACATGGTGGAGTGGATCTCGCGTCGCGGCGCCGAGGCGATCATGACCGAGATGGCGGAGACGATCGAGACGGACTTCCGCCGGTGGGAGTCGTTCGACAAGAGCGAGCGGGTCGCGAACCATACGCCGTTCGGGGTGATCGAGCTGATGCCGATCAGCGACCCCGACACCTACGCGTTCAAGTACGTCAACGGGCACCCGTTCAATCCGGGCCGCGGGTATCAGACCGTGACGGCGTTCGGGGTGCTCGCGGACGTGCACAACGGCTATCCGGTGTTCCTCGCGGAGATGACGATGCTCACCGCGCTGCGGACGGCGGCGACGTCGGCGATGGTCGCTCGTCGGCTCGCCCGGCCGGACTCGACGGTGATGGCGATGATCGGTGCGGGGAGTCAGGCGGAGTTCCAGGCACTCGCGTTCCGCGGGGTGCTGGGTGTGTCACGGCTGCGGGTGTTCGACGTGGACGCGCGGGCGACGGAGAAGTTCGTGCGGAACCTGGAGCCTCGGGGGTTCGAGATCACGGTGTGCTCGTCGGCCGCGGAGGCCGCGTCGGGCGCGGACATCGTCACGACGTGCACGGCAGACAAGGCCGTCGCGCAGGTGCTCGCGGATGCCGACGTGGCTGCGGGGATGCACATCAACACGATCGGCGGCGACTGCCCAGGCAAGACCGAGCTGGATCCGCGGATTCTGGAGCGCGGGCCGGTGTTCGTGGAGTACACGCCGCAGACTCGCGTGGAGGGGGAGATCCAGAACGTCGCGGCGGACTTCCCGGTGACGGAGTTCTGGCGGGTGCTGGACGGCTCGGCGCCGGGCCGCACCTCGTCGGAGCAGGTGACGATCTTCGACTCGGTGGGGTTCGCCCTGGAGGACTTCTCGGCGCTGCGGCACCTGCGCGCGGATCTCGCCGGCAGCGGGCTGGACACCGAGATCGACCTCGTCGCGACGCCCGAGGACCCGAAGGACCTCTTCGGCTTCGCCACGTCTCCGGTACCCGTCGGCTGACCGGACCCGTCCAGACCCACCTCGCGCCCCGGGCGCCGAGAGGAGCAGCATGAGCGACACCCAGCCACTGCGCGACAGCCTGACACTCCGCGACGTGCGCGCGTACGACGGCGGCGACCCCGTCGACGTGGTCGTGCGCGATGGGCTCATCGCGGCCGTCGAGCCGGCGGGCGGCGCACCCGCCACCGGTGAGGTCGTCGACGCCGAGGGCCGCTGGATCGGCCCGGGCCTGTGGGATGCTCACGTGCACTTCACGCAGCATGTGATCCGCCGGCGCCGTCTCGACCTCACCGAGACCCGCAGCGCCGACGACGTGCTCGATGTCGTCCGGCGGGCGCGCGCGGATGCGGCGCCGCTCAGCGACGGAGTGCTGATGGGGTACGGCTTCCGTGACGGGCTCTGGCCTGTGCCGGCCACCCTCGACGCCCTCGACGATGCCGAGCGCGACGTGCCCGTCGTGCTGGTGAGCGGCGACCTGCACTGCGGCTGGATGAACCGGGCAGCCGCGAGAAGGTTCGGAGTCGAGCTCGACTCGTCAGGGCTGCTGCGCGAGGGCCCGTGGATCAGCCTGCTGCACTCCTTCGACGAGGCGTCGCACCTGCCCGCCGACGCCTACGCGGAGGCCGCCGCCGCCGCGGCCGCTCGCGGTGTGGTCGGCATCGTCGAATACGAGAACACCGACAACGTCTCGGAGTGGTCGCAGCGCACGGCATCCGGCCTCAGGAGCCTGCGCACCGACATCGCCGTGTGGCCGGACCGACTCGACGCGGCGATCGCGGACGGGTACCGCACCGGCGACGTCGTGGACGAGGCGGGGCTGGTGACCTTCGGACGGCTGAAGGTGGTCGTGGACGGCTCGCTCAACACCAGGACCGCCTGGTGCTGGGATCCCTACCCCGGCATGGATCCCGGCCACCCGCACGCGTGCGGGCTCGAGAGCGTCCCCGTGCCCGAGCTGCGCCGCCTGCTCGACCGCGCCCGCGGTGCCGGCATCGACGCGGCCGTGCACGCGATCGGCGATCGGGCGAACACCGAGGTGCTCGACACCTTCGAGGATCTCGGCATGCGGGGCGTGATCGAGCACGCGCAGCTGGTGCGCGACGACGACTTCGACCGCTTCGCACGCCTGGGTCTCATCGCCAGCGTCCAGCCGGAGCACGCCATGGACGATCGAGACGTCGCCGACCACCACTGGGCCGGCCGCACCGGGCGGGCGTTCGCGTTCGGCTCGCTGCACCGGTCCGGCGCCGCGCTGCGGCTGGGCTCGGACGCGCCGGTCGCGCCCCTCGACCCGTGGATCTCACTCTCGGCGGCGACCGCTCGGAGCAGGGGCGACCGCGAGGCGTGGCACCCGGAGCAGCGGCTGCCGCTCGACGTGGCTCTCGCGGCATCCGTCCGCTCCTCCCTCTCGGTGGGGCAGCCGGCCGACCTCGTGCTCACCGACCGGGACCCCTACGCCTGCGACCGCGACGGACTGCGGGGGATGCCGGTCGCCGCGACCCTCCTCGGCGGACGCTTCACCCACCGGGCGCTCTGATGGGCGCCGTCACCTTCGTCAACGGCCGGGTGTTCACTGGCGAGTCCGAGACCGGTTTCGCGTCGGCGTTCCGCGTCGTCGACGGTCGGATCGACTGGGTCGGTGCGACCGACGAGGCGGCGTCGACCGGGGAGGCCGCCGGCGAGATCGTCGACCTCGGCGGCCGTACGGTGCTCCCCGGACTGATCGACAGCCACACGCACCCCGCGCTGCTCGCGGGCACGGCAGCCGCCGTCGAGTGCTTCCCGCCCGCCGTGCGGAGCGTCGACGACCTCGTCGCGACGCTGCGCGCTCACGCCGAGACGATCAGCGCTGCAGACGCCTGGGTCCTCGGGCGCGGCTTCGACGACACGAAGTTCCCCGACGGCGCCATGCCGACGGCCGCAGACCTGGATCGCATCGGCACCGACCGGCCTGTGCTGGTATGGCGGTGCGACGCGCACTCGGCGGTCTGCAACACCGCAGCGCTGGAACTCGCCGGGATCACCGCGACGACCCCCGACCCCGACGGCGCGCGCTTCGAGCGCGACGCGGACGGGCGACCCAACGGCATCCTCACCGAGATCGCGGCCGTCGATGCGGTCGCCGCCTTCATCCCGGCACCGAGCAGGGACGAGCAGATCGACGCGATCGTGTCGATCGGCGACGAGCTGGCATCGCGCGGGATCGTCGCCGTGTGCGATCTGCTCTCGTCGCGGATCGATCGGCCGCTCGACACCTTCCGCGCGGCCGCAGAGCGGGGTCTGCGCACGAGGGTCGCCCTCTACCCGGGGTGGGATCCCGCCGCGCCGCTCGACGACATCGGCGCGGACGACCGCGACGGACCGATCCGGATCGCGGGGGTCAAGGTCGTGCTCGACGGCGCCTACTCCAACCGCACGGCCTGGGTGCACGAGGCGTACCCTGGCTCGTGCGACCACGGGCTCCGGCTGGTCGACGACGACGATGTGCTCGCAGCAGGGGAGTGGGCGCGCCGCAACGGCGTGCAGCTCGCCGTCCACGCGATGGGCGATCGCGCGCTCGACCGCGTCGTGGAGCTCTTCGAGCACCAGGAGCCCTGGCTTGACGGCATCCCCTCCGTGCGCATCGAGCACGCGACGATCGTGAGCGATGCCTACCTCGCCCGTCTGCGGGCCGCGCGCATGCGCTTCGGCATCGCCACCCACACCGTGTTCTTCTTCGCCGAGTACGACGGCTACGAGAAGGCGCTGCGGGTCGAACAGGTCCCCGATGCGTATCCCATCGCCCGGCTCTACGCCGGGCTCGATCCGCTCGCTCTCTCGTCCGATCGCCCCGCCACCGCGTGGAGCGGCGCCGACGACGTGATGCTCTCCGTCGAGGCCGCGGTGCGCCGGCGTACCTACAACGGCGTCGAGTTCGGCCCGGAGGCGGCGATCACGGTACCCCAGGCTCTGCTGCTCTACACCTCGCGGGCGGCGCGTCTGTCGCCGCTCACCGGTGTCGGGATGCTGGCCCCCGGGTTCGACGGCAGCTTCGCGGTGCTGGAGCGCGACGTGTTCTCGGTGGCGGCCGACGAGATCGCCGACGTACGCGTCGCCGAGACCTGGATCCGCGGAGAGCGGGTGTTCCGAAGGGAGGGGATGTGACCGACGCATCCTTCCGCCCCCTCGAGGGCGTGCGCGTGATCGATTTCACGAGGCTGCTCGCCGGGCCCTCGGCGACCATGACGCTCGCGGAGCTCGGAGCCGAGGTCGTCAAGGTCGAGCAGCCGGGGTCTGGCGATGAGACCCGGCACTGGGGTCCGCCGTTCGTGCACGGATCGAGCGCCTACTTCCAGGCGATCAACCGCGGCAAGCGCAGCATCGTCCTCGATCTCACCGCCGAGGCGGATCGGGAGGTCGCGCACGCGTTGATCGCATCGGCGGACGTCGTGGTGGAGAGCTTCCGTCCCGGAGTCGCCGACCGGCTGGGCATCGGCGCCGAGGAGATGGTCGCCCGCTTCCCGGCGCTCGTGTACGCCTCGATCAGCGGCTTCTCGCAGACGGGACCCCTGTCGGCGGAACCGGGGACGGCCGTGACCGTCGAGGCCGAGTCCGGTCTCATGCACGTGACCGGCTACGAGGGCGCGGATCCCGTGCGCTCGGGGGTCGCGATGGTCGACATCGCGACCGGCATGGCCATGGTGAACGGGGTGCTGGCTGCGCTGCTGGAACGCGAGCGCACGGGCCGGGGGCGACGTCTGGAGTTCTCGCTGTTCGCGACGGCTCTCAGCGCGCTCGGCACCGTGATCGCCTCGTCCTCCGCCGGCGGGCCTCCCGCCAAGCCGTGGGGGAGTTCGCATCCGTCGATCGTGCCGTATCGCGCGTTCGCGGTGGCGGACGGGCACGTCGTCCTCGGGGCGACGAACGACCCGATGTTCGCGCGGCTGATCGCCGCGCTCGACCTCGGTGCCGAGCTCGGTGGCGAGGGGTGGGCGCGCAATCGCGATCGGGTCGCGGGTCGAGCGGCGATCGAGGGCGTCCTCGCCGGACGCCTCGCCGATCTCGACCTCGACGTCGTCGTCGAGCGCCTGCGGGCCGCCCGCGTCCTCGTCGCACGGGTGCGCAGCCCCGAGGAGGCCGCGCGGGGAGCTCAAGCCGCGGCGCTGGGGATGATCGACGACGACGACGGGGTCACGATCGCCCGCTCCGCGCTGGCGACGAACGGCACGGCCAGACTGTCGAGGGCCCCCGTGCTCGACGCCGACGGGCCGGCGCTCCGAGCCGAACTGCGGTCGTGATCACGGTCCACCGGCTGCGCGGATCACCCGTCGCCGAGAAGCCGCACGCGGCAGGCGAGTTCGACGGCGAACCTCGCGTCGGGGTCGTCCAGGTCGATGCCGAGCAGCTCGCGGATGCGGCGCATGCGGTATCCGACGCCGTTCGGATGCAGTGTCAGCTCGCGTCCGGCGTGCACGAGCGAGCCCTCGTGCCCGAGATAGGCCAGCAGCGTGCGGACGGACTGTCTGGCGCGCTCCGGCCCGAGCTCGTCGAGCGGACGCAGGATGTCCTGCAGCAGCTCCCTGCTGATGGGCGAGGCGTACACGTCGAGCAGCACGCGTCGCAGCCCCGTCACGTCGGTGAGCTCGACGCCGCCCAGGCGCCCGGCGGCGATCGCCGACTCCGCCGCGATGCGCGCCTCGGCCGCGGACTGGCGCAGACCGAGCGCCCCCACCTGGGGCGTGCCGAGTCCGAGCGTGTACGCCCAGTCCGCGCCGGCGATCTCCTGCGCCTGCCGCTGGATGCGCGCGGCCACCTCCCGCACGCGGCGCTGATGGTCGCCGGCTCCGTGCTCCTCGGTGCAGACCAGCAGCAGATCGTCCTGCAGGAAGGCGACGTGCCACATCTCCGCGCGCGACTCGACGAGCTGCAGGGCGAACAGTTCGAGCGCCGGCTGCACGCTGCGCGGCGCCCTGGCATCGGGGTCGGCCCGACGGGTGGGGCTGAGCCAGGCGACCACGTGCGAGCGGGCGAGGGGGAGGCCGAGCCGCGCGGCCTGCGGAACGAATCCCTCTGCACGAGACGGGTCGGCGAGAACGAGCTCGAGCAGCAGGTCGGCGCGCGACTGCGTGGGGGCGAACCGGTCGCGGCTCTGCCGCTGCGCGGCGCGCGAGAGCAGTGAGGCGATGACGGGCACGGCGACCATGCTCGCATCGTCCGCCTGGGCGGCGACGAGGCGTCCGATCGGCACCTCGCCGATGAACACCGCGTCGGCCTCTGTCCAGGCGGCCGCGGCATCCGGGTCGATCGCCAGGTCGGCTCCGAGTGCGGCCCCCGCGGCCGCGAGGATGCTCTCGGTCGTGCTGTCGGGGGCGGAGGCGGCCTCCGACGCGACGGCGATCGCTCGCGCACCGCGCATCATCGCCTCGGAGGCCCCGCCCGAGATGGCGCGGTCGATCGTCTTCGCGAGCTCGGCCGCCGTGCTGCCGGTCGCGGAGAACACGGGCACCCCGCCTCGCTCCGCCAGCACCCTGGCGGTCTCCGCGAGGGTCAGGGGGGTCGTGAACACGAGACCCGCGAGCCCGCGGGCGCTGGCCTGGCGCAGAGCGACGTCGATGCGGAAGGGCGGCGGCTGCTCGTCGCCGGCGATGATCGCGAGCGTCCCGCTGGCGAGAGCGTCGATCCGGTCGACGGCGGCGAGGTCGACGCGCGCGACCTGGCGGTCGTCGACAGGGCCCGCGTGCAGTCGGAGGCCGAGGCGGTCGGCATCATCGCGAAGGTCGAGGATCGAGTACTGTGCCATGCGCACAGTATGCAGGGAAACACTGGACGCTGCGAACATTGCTCCTCTCGTGCACCCTCCGTACCGTGAAGTCATGGCTCAGACTTCCCCCGCCGCGGCCACAGCGGCACCGATCACCGAGATCACGGCAGACGACATCGCCGCGCTCGGCGTCGGCACCGCGATCTTCGGCACCGGAGGCGGCGGCGCCGTGTACACGTCGCAGATCATGGTCGAGAACGCGCTGCGCGAGCACGGACCCGTACCGCTCGTCCGCGTCGACGACCTCGGACCCGAGGACGTCGTGATCCTCATGTCGGGCATCGGCGCTCCGACGGTCGGCATCGAGATGCTCTCGGCATCGGGGCAGATCCACGCTCTGCTCGCCGAGGCCGAGCGCCTGCTCGGTCGCCCGGTCACGACGCTCATGGCGGCCGAGATCGGCGGGAGCAACGGCGTGCAGCCGATCGGCTGGGCCGCGCGGCTGGGCCTCAAGGTGCTCGACGCCGACGGCATGGGCCGAGCGTTCCCGGATGCCGCGATGGTGGCCATGAACGTGGCGGGCGTCCCCTGCGAATGGGCCGTGCAGAGCGACGTCGTCGGCAACATCTCGGTCATGAAGACCATCGACCTGCACTGGCTCGAGCGCCACGCGCGCGCTCTCACCGTCGCGAGCGGATCGATCTGCATCGGCGCCCACTACCCGATGACGGCCGACACCGTGCGGGGATCGGTCATCGAGGGCACCGTGAGCGCCGCCCTCCGGGTCGGACACGCGCTGATGTCGTCGTCGGACCCGGTGTCCGCAGTCGCCGCGGAACTCGACGCCCGTGTGCTCATGACCGGCAAGATCACCGATCTCGACCGCCGCACGGTCGGCGGGTTCGTGCGCGGCTCGGTCACCATCACCGGGACGGGCGCCGACCGCGGCCGACTGCAGCGCCTCGAACTGCAGAACGAGAACCTGCTCGTGCTCGAGGACGGCGAGGTGCTCGTCAGCGTCCCCGATCTCATCACGATCATCGACGCCGAGACCGGCCACGCCATCACCACCGAGATGCTGCGCTTCGGGCAGCGGGTGTCGGTCCTGGCCTGGGCGTGCGATCCGATCTGGCGCACCGACCGCGGTCTCGAACTGGCGGGGCCCGCCGCCTTCGGCTACGACCTGCCGTACGTCCCCTTCGAAGGAGCGAACCGATGACCGCGCGCGACCTGTCCATCGGCGTCGACGTCGGAGGGACGAACACCGACGCCGTCGTCCTCGACGGAGACGGCCGCGTTCTCGCCTGGACCAAGCGGGCGACGACCGACGACATCACCGGCGGCATCCGCGCCGGCATCCGCGATGTGCTCGCCGCGATCGGCGACGACCGGTCGCGGGTCTCCCGGGTCATGCTCGGAACGACGCACGCGACCAACGCGATCGTGCAGCGGCGGCAGCTCGACCGGGTGGCCATGATCCGTCTCGGTGCTCCCGCCGCGACGGAGTATCCGCCTCTGACCGGCTGGCCGGAAGACCTCGTGAGCATGGTGCTGGCCGGCTCGACCATGCTCGGCGGCGGTCACATGGTCGACGGCACCCCGATCGCTCCGCTCGACCGCGACGGCATCCTCCGCTTCGTCGACGGGCTCGCCGGCTTCGACGCGATCGCCGTCGCCGGCATCTTCAGTCCCTCATCGCCCGAGCAGGAGCTGGAGGTCGCCGAGCTGCTGCGCGGTCACCTCGGGCAGGACACCCGCGTGTTCCTCAGTCAGGACATCGGCCCGACGGGTCTGCTCGAGCGCGAGAACGCCACGCTGCTGAACGCGGCCCTGTACAGCGTCGCGCGATCGGTGACCGAGGCACTCGTCACGGTCGTGGCCGAGGAAGGCCTCGACGCCGCGACGTTCTTCGCCCAGAACGACGGCACACTGATGTCCCTCGACTACGCGGCCCAGTACCCGGTGCTGACGATCGGCTCTGGCCCGGCGAATTCGATCCGAGGGGCGGCCTACCTGTCCGGTCACGACGACGCGATCGTCATCGACGTCGGCGGCACGACCTCCGACCTCGGCGTCGTGGTCGGCGGCTTCCCGCGTGAGTCGACGCTGCCGCGCGAGATCGGCGGAGTGCGCACGAACTTCCGGATGCCCGACATCCTCAGCGTGGGCATCGGCGGCGGCACCATCGTCGACGTCGAGTCCGGGCGCGTCGGGCCTGACTCCGTCGGCTACCGCATCGACCGGGAGGGGCTGCTGTTCGGCGGATCGACCCCGACCCTCACCGATGCCGCCGCGCTCCAGGGCACCCCCGTGGTCGGCCGCGCACTGCCCTCGCTCACGCCGACGGTGTCCGCCGCGCTCGAGCGGGCACTGGCGGTCGTCGCCGATCGGCTCGACGAGGCCGTCGAGCGTCTCTCGCTCGGGCGGATGGACATCCCGCTCGTCGTCGTGGGAGGTGGCGGATTCCTCGTGCCGGACAGTCTTCCCAGCGCGGGCCGCATCCTCCGCCCCGAGCACGGGGGCGTGGCCAATGCGGTCGGCGCCGCCATCTCGCTCGCCGGCGGACGTGCCGATCAGATGGCGCCCATGGGCGATCGCGAGACGGCGATCGAGCAGGCCTCCGAGGCTGCGGTCGCGAAGGCGATCCAGGCGGGAGCCGATCCGCTGCAGGTCTCCGTGGTCGAGGTCCTCGAGACCCATGTGCCGTACACCACGCAGCCCACCGTCAACGTCACGGTCAAGGCAGCCGGCCCACTGGCCCGATTGTCGGCCGAGGCCCCCGTCCGCTGACACCCAGACCCGTCCGCACCACAGCTCCACCCACCCGAAATCAGGAGAACGCTATGAAACGCAGTACCGCAGTACCCGTGGCCGCCGCTCTCTCCATCCTCGCGCTGACACTGGCGTCGTGCGCGGGGTCGTCCGATCAGTCCGGCCCGGATGAGGGCGACTTCGTCTCCGGCGGCACCTTCGTCACCGCGGTGAACGACGATCCCGGTGACCTCGACCCGATGAAGGCGGTCTCGCCCGACACGTTCTCGGTCGTCAGCCTCGCCTACGAGTCGCTGATCGCGGTGACCGCGGACGGCGACCTCGTGCCCTGGCTCGCCGAGAGCTGGGACGAGACGGGCACCGAGGTCGTGTTCACCCTCAAGGACGGGATCACCTGCACGGACGGGTCCGAGTTCACGGCCCAGACCGTGGCCGACAACCTGAACTACAACGCCGACCCGGCCAACGCCACGTTCTCGTACGGATCGGTCATCGACGAGCGGATCTCGGCGACCGCCGACGGCGACACCGTCACGGTCACGAGCACCGAGAACAACCCGTTCCTCGCGGTCAACGTCGGCACGATCATGCTGGTCTGCGATGCAGGCCTCGAAGACACCACGGCGCTGGCCGACACGACCGACGGCACGGGCCTCTACGGCCTGAGCGATGTGAAGCCCGGCGACACCTACACGTTCACGAAGCGCGACGGGTACACCTGGGGTCCCGACGACGTCACGAGCGACACCGAGGGTCTGCCCGACACGATCGAAGCCCGTGTGGTGACCGACGAGAGCACGGCGTCGAACCTGCTCCTGTCGGGCGAGCTCAACGCGGCGACGATCACCGGAGCCGACCGCGCGCGTCTCGACGGCGCCGGCCTCACCCACACCGGCGTGCGCAACCCCGTCGGCATGATGCTCTTCAACGAGAAGGAGGGACGTCCGTTCGCCGACCCGCTCGTGCGCGAGGCGCTGTCGATCGCGATCGACCGCGGCGAGGTGGGCACGGTCATCGCCGACGGCGAGGGGCTGGAGCCGATCTCCCTCGTCACCAAGAACCCGCTCCTCTGCGTCGCCGACGAACCGGAATGGACCCTGCCCGACACCGACCTCGACCGCGCGGGAGAGCTGCTCGACGAGGCGGGATGGGCGCTGAACTCCGACGGCCTCCGCGAGAAGGACGGCGTGCCGCTGACGATCAAGTTCGTCTACAACGCGCCCACCTCGACCCACGCGGCCGCCGCCGAGCTCGTCAAGGAGGCCTGGGACGGCCTCGGCGTCACGACCGAGCTCACCGCGAACGACGCGGCGGCCTGGTCGGAGCAGCTGTTCTCGACCTTCGACTGGGACACGGGCTGGGTGCAGGTCGCACCGGGCGGACCGGTGATCCTGTCCACCTTCTTCGACGGCGCCACCCCCGACCAGGGCGGGCTGAACTTCATGTGGGTCGACAACCCCGAGTACTCGGCCCTCGTCGCGGAGGCGTCGAGCGCGACGCCCGAGGACAGCTGCGGCATCTTCCAGGATGCCGAGAAGCAGCTCATCGAGCGCTTCGACGTGTTCCCGGTGATCGACAACATCCTGCCGACCTACCAGTCGGGCGCGGTGTTCGAGCAGCCGAACTACATCCAGCCGACCTCGATCCGGATGCTGGGCTGACATGACGACGACTCCTCCTCCCGCGACCGCCGAGGTGGTCGACACGACCACGGCCGCCCTGGCGGCGCGGGCGGAGGAGCGCCGCCTGCGCCGGGGACTGTCCCCGCGCACGGCCTTCCTGCTGCGTCGCCTCGGTCGGCTCGTGCTCTCCCTGGCCGTCGTGGTCGTCGCGTCCTTCCTGCTCATGTACCTCGTGCCGGGCGACCCCGTGCGCGCGGCGCTCGGTCAGAGCGCGACACCGCAGCTCGTCGAGGCGACGCGGGCGCAGCTCGGCCTCGACCGTCCGATGGGGGAGCAGTTCCTCCGTTACCTCGGCGGTCTCGTGACCGGCGACCTGGGGACGTCCGTGCGGCTGCAGAGGCCCGTGACCGATGTGCTGTCCCAGCGCTTCCCGACCACACTGCTGCTCGCCGTTCTCGCTTTCGTGATCGCCGTCGTCGGGGCGCTGCCCGCGGGGATCGGCGCCGCGGTGCTCGCGCGATCCGGTCGTCGGCGAGGGCTCTCGATCGCCCTGTCGGCCTTCCTCGGCATCCTCATCGCCGTGCCGAGCTTCCTCGTCGCCGTCGCGCTCATCGCGCTTTTCGCCGTGGAACTCGGATGGCTCCCCGCCGCAGGGTGGGGCAAGCCGGCGGACGCCGTGCTGCCGGTCATCGCCCTGGCCGTCGGCCCGATGGCGTACCTCGTGCGGATCGTGCAGGTCGAGATGCTCGCCGTGCTCGACACCACGTACATGACGACCGCGCGCGCCAAGCGCCTGCCTCGGCGACTGATCTACTTGCGGCACGCGCTGCCGAACATCGTCACCTCCACCCTGACGGTCGGCGGCCTCATCCTCGCCGGTCTCACGGCAGCGACCGTGCTCATCGAGACGGTGTTCGCGATCCCCGGGCTCGGCACGATCATGGTGTCCTCGGTCGGAGCGAAGGACTACCCGATGGTGCAGGGCGTGGTCATCGTCTACGCGCTCATCGTGCTCGGCGTGAACCTCGTGGTCGACGTCATCCTCGCCACCATCGACCCGCGTTCCTCGATCACGGAGGGCTGAGATGTCCGCTCGTTCCCGTCTCCTCACCCCGACTGCGATCGCCGCGGTGGTCGGCGCTGCGCTGCTCGCCTTCCTCGCGATCGCCGGGCCGCTGCTCTGGGGCGCGGCGGCCGACACCACCGACGTGTCGTCGCGTCTGCTCGGGGCGAGTGCCGCGCATCCCTTCGGCACCGACGAGCTGGGTCGCGACATCCTCGCCAGGGTCCTGGCGGCGACGCGCCTCACCCTGCTGCTCACGCTCGGCGCGACCGCGATCGCGCTGGCCGGAGGAGTCGTGTTCGGCCTCGTGGCCAGCATCCTGCCCCGCTATCCGCGGAGGTGGTTCACCGGCCTCCTCGACATCCTCCTCGCGTTCCCGTGGCTGCTGATGGTGCTCTTCTTCACGGTGATCTGGGGAGCCACCGCGACCGGTGCGATGCTCGCGATCGGATTCGCCGGCATTCCGTCGTTCGCCCGTCTCGTGTACAACCTCGCCTCATCGGTGTCGGGCCGCGACTACGTCAGGGCGGCCCGTGTCGTGGGCGTGGGGCCTGTCGGCATCCTCGTCAGGCATGTGCTTCCCAACATCGCGAACCCGTTCTTCGTGAACGCCGCCGCCACCGCGAGCGTGACGCTGCTCTCGTTCGCCGGCCTCTCGTTCCTCGGGCTCGGCGTGCAGGCGCCCGCATACGACTGGGGGCGGATGCTGCAGGAGGGCATCCTCCGCATCTACGTGAACCCGCTCGCCGCGATCGGACCGGGGATCGCGATCGTCCTCGCCGGTCTCGTCTTCACGCTGCTCAGCGAAGCCGTCGCCGCCACCCGCGGCGCGGGACTGCGCGCGGTCGCCGCGCGAGCGACCGGAGCGGTGACGCTCGCCTCTCGACGCACAGGCCGGGTCCCGGCGGCGACCGAGCCGGCGAGCGACATCGTGGCGGAGATCACCGATCTGCGCATCGCGTTCCCGACGGCAGACGGCGGCGCGGTCGAGCGGGTGCGCGGGGTCGACCTGCGCATCGCACGGGGAGAGATCGTCGGCATCGTCGGCGAGTCCGGGTCGGGCAAGTCCCTCACGGCGATGGCCCTCGCCGGGCTGCTCGGCGACGACGCGATCGTCACCACCTCGGGGCACCGCTTCGACGATCTCGACATGACGCGCACGCTCACGGCATCCGATCGTGCGCGGTTGGGCGTCGAGCTCGGCATGATCTTCCAGGACCCGCTCACGTCTCTGAACCCCGCGCTCACGATCGGACGACAGCTCACCGAGGTCCCCGAGGTGCACATGGGGATGCGGCCGACGCAGGCGCGCGCTCGCGCCGCCGATGCACTCTCGGCGGTGGGGATCGCGAACGCGGCGTCGCGCCTGACGCAGTATCCGCACGAGTTCTCCGGCGGTATGCGGCAGCGGGCGATGATCGGCATGGCGCTGACAGGGCGGCCGCGGCTCATCGTCGCCGACGAGCCGACCACGGCGCTCGACGTGACCGTGCAGCGCCAGGTGATGGGCGTGCTGCATCGCGCCCAGGAGGAGACCGGCGCCGCGATCGTCTTCATCTCCCATGACATCGCGCTCGTCTCCGCCTTCTGCGATCGGGTGATCGTGATGAAGGACGGCCTCGTGGTCGAGAGCCTCGCGGCGGACCGCATCCGTGAGGACGCCCGGCATCCGTACACGCGCGCTCTCATCGCCTGCCTGCCCGACATGACCAGCGACCGGACCCGGCCGCTGCCCGTGATCCCTCCGGAGCTCCGCCCCGAGGCTCTCGACGAGCCAGGGGCTGCGCCGCAGCGAGACGCCCACGACCAGGAGGTGCCGGTATGAACGCACTCGAGATCGACGACCTGAGCGTGCGCTACGGTCGCACCCGGGTCGTCGAGCGTGTGAGCCTCGCGGTTCCGCAGGGGCGGACGGTCGGACTCGTCGGCGAGTCGGGGTCGGGCAAGAGCACGATCGCCGCGGCCGCAGTCGGTCTGGTGCGACCGGAGTCCGGGTCGATCCGCGTCGACGGCGTCGAGACGACCGGAGGCGGAGCAGCGGCGCGACGCGCCCGTCGCCGTATGCAGCTCGTCTTCCAGGACCCGTTCTCGGCCCTCGACCCCCTCATGCCGGTCGGCGACTCCATCGCCGAGGCGCTGAGGTCGACCGGTCGGCGATGGTCTCGGGCAGAGCGCGTCGCGCGCGTGCGGGAGCTGCTCGCCCAGGTGCATCTCGACCCCGACCGGGCGGGTGAGCGCCCCGGAGCCTTCTCGGGCGGCCAGCGACAGCGCATCACCGTCGCACGCGCTCTGGCGGGGGAGCCGTCGGTGCTGATCGCCGATGAGGTCACCAGTGCGCTCGACGTGTCCGTGCAGGGCGCCATCCTGAACCTGCTCCGCGAGGTGCAGCAGGAACTCGGGCTCTCCATGCTCTTCATCTCGCACAACCTCGCCGTCGTGCGATACATCAGCGACGAGGTGTGCGTGATGCGCCACGGCGCAGTGGTCGAGAGCGGCCCCACCGAGGCGCTGCTCGACGCACCGGCAGACCCCTACACCAGAGACCTGCTCGAGGCGGTTCCCGCTCTCGGAGAGAGGATGCAGTTCGGATGACTCCCGCGACCGAGGAGAAGACCACGTCGACAGCGGAAGGATTCGCGGATGCCGCGGAGTCGCTGCGCGATTCGCTGATCGCGATCCGCCGCGAGCTGCATTCCGCGGTCGAGATCGGCCTCGACCTGCCGCGCACGCAGGGGATCCTGTTGCGCGAACTGGCGGATCTTGACCTCGAGGTCACCCGGGGCGAGGGTCTGACGTCGATCACGGCGGTGCTCAGGGGCGGCCGCCCCGGACCGGTCGTGCTGCTGCGCGGCGACATGGACGGACTCCCGATCGCCGAGGCCACCGGACTGCCGTTCGCCGCCACGTCGGGTGCGATGCACGCGTGCGGGCACGACCTGCACATGGCGGGCCTGCTCGGCGCCGCGCGCCTGCTCGCAGCGCGCCGCGACGAGCTCGCGGGCACGGTGGTCTTCATGTTCCAGCCGGGCGAGGAGGGGCAGGCGGGCGGTCGCATCATGATCGAGGAGGGCGTGCTCGACGCGGCAGGCGACCGGCCGGTCGCGGCCTACGCGCTCCACGTCGACAGCGCCACGTCGTCGGGCCGTCTGGTGACCCGCGAGGGGGCGATGATGGCGAGCGCGAGCGCGCTGCGCATGACTCTGCACGGGACCGGCGGGCATGCCGCCTTCCCTCAGCTCGGCATCGATCCGGTGCCCGTCGCCGCGCAGCTCATCCTCGCGACGCAGACCTTCGCCGCACGACGTCTGCCCGCCACCGATCAGGCCGTGATCTCGATCACGCGCCTGAGCAGCGACTCGGAGGCGAGCAACGTCCTCGCGGCGAGCGTGTTCCTGGAGGCGAACATCCGCACCCTGTCGATGACGACCCTCGACACCGTGCGCGATGAGCTCCCGACCATGCTGGCGGGCATCGCAGAGGCGAACGGATGCCGGTTGGAGACCGAGTTCATCGCCTCGTATCCGGTGACCTACAACGACCCCGCGGAGACGCGGGAGGTCCTGTCGGTGCTCGACGGTCTCGTCGGCGTCGAGCGCGTCACGCGGTTGGCGGCGCCGTCGATGGCCTCCGAGGACTTCTCTTACGTGCTGCAGGAGGTCCCCGGCGCCCTCGTGTTCGTCGGCGCAGCCCCCGACAGCGGCCCGATGCCGTTGCACTCCGAGCATGCGGTCTTCGACGACGGTGTCCTGCCTCTGCAGGCGACGGTTCTCGCCGAGCTCGCGTGGCGCCGACTCGCGCGGGGCGAGGCCTGACGGACCGACCCCGCGCGTGTCGCGCTGTCAGCGGCGGCTGGCCGCGTCCGGAGTGCGCTCCGCGGCGCCTGCGTCCTTGGTGCCCTGGGCGTCCGTCGTCGCTGACGCGCGGGGGAGCGTCTCCGGCAGAGACGCGATGCCGATCACGCCGATCACGCTGAGGCCCACGAGGTAGGCGGCGACGAGCCAGGGCGTGCCGCCCGTGAGCCCGACGAGGGCCGTGGCGACGAGCGGCGCGGTGCCGCCCACGAGCGCCGCCGGGATCTCGCGGGAGATCGCGATGCCGCTCCACCGCATGCGCGTGGGGAAGAGCTCGGCGAGCATGGCGGCACTGACGCCGATCGTCGCTCCCTGCACGATGGCGAGGCCGAGGATCAGGCCGAGCGCGACGAGCACCGAGTTCTCGGTCTGGAACAGGAGGAAGAGCGGGAACGCGAACACGATCGCGAAGATCGCGGCGCCCAGCAGCACGGGTTTGCGGCCGATCCGGTCGGCGAGCCTCCCGAACCCGAGGGTGGCGGGGATGGTGAGGAGCTCGGCGACGATGAGGCCGATGAGCGCGTGCGTGGGATTCACGGTCAGGGTGCCGGTCGTGTACGAGATCGAGAACGTCTGGACGATGTACACCCACGGCAGGGCGAACACGAAGAACGCCATACCCGCGAGCAGCGTGCGCCAGTGCGAGCGCACGGCGAGGGCGAGCGGCGCGTGCGACACGGTGCCCTCGCGCTCCGCCGCCTCGAACGCCGCCGTCTCCTTCACGCGCAGACGGAAGTAGAGGGCGAACGCGACGATCACGATGCTCGCGATGAACGGGATGCGCCAGCCCCACGCCTGGAACTGGTCGGAGGGCAGCAGGCTGATGAGCGCGAACGTCGAGGTCGCGAGAGCCATGCCGAGATAGACGGAGGCTCCGGGGAAGCCCGCGATGAACGCGCGGTTCCGCGTGTCCGACGACTCGCTGGCCATGGTCATGGCGCCGGCGAACTCGGCCCCGGCGCCCGCGCCCTGGAAGAGACGCAGCACGATGAGGAGGATCGGCGCCCAGATGCCGATGGTCTCCGCGGTCGGGAGGAGCCCGATCAGCGTGGTGGCGATGCCCATCATGAGCAGCGTCGCGAGCAGCGTGCCTTTGCGACCGATGCGGTCGCCGAAGTGGGCGAAGACCAAGCCACCGATCGGACGCGCGCCGAAACCGACGGCGAACGTCGCGAAAGCGCCGAGGAGCCCGGCGAAGTCGCCGCCGCCCGGGAAGAACAGCGGCGCGAACACGAGGGCCGACGCGAGACCGTACAGCGTGAAGTCGTACCACTCGATGATCGTTCCGACCGAGCTTCCGATCACGGCTCGGCGTCGCTGGTCTCGCGGATCCAGTCCGGGGCGGTCGATGTCGTCGGCGATGTCGATGTCCATGGCACTCCACTGTGTCGGGCACGCCGGTCGTCGGCGGCGATCTCCAGGCTAGGAAAACCGGACTCGCGACCTCATGTGCGCGGAGCACACCATCGGGTCGGGATGGTGGGCTCAGTCCACACCGTCGTGCGAGCGTCGGCTGAGCACCGGGATGTCGCTGCGCACCACCGTGTGCGCGGGAGCCACCGGAACGGCGCCGATGTGGTGGCGCGCGCCATGGTTCGCGCAGGCTGCTCGCTGACACGCTGGAGCCACGGCGTCGACGAGGACGCCGTGGAAGGAACGCACCCATGACATCGGCATCCACCGCCCCGCGCGGATCGACCGGATCCTCGGAACCGACGCCGGCCCCGTCCTCGCAGATCCGCACCATCGTCGCCTCGAGCGTCGTCGGCACGACCGTCGAGTGGTTCGACTTCTTCGCCTACTCGACGGCCGCCGCGCTGATCCTCAACTCCCTGTTCTTCCCCGACTACGACCCGTTGGTCGGCACGATCCTCGCCTTCGGCGGCATCGCGGTCGGCTACTTCGGCCGTCCGCTGGGCTCCATCGTCTTCGGGCACTTCGGCGATCGGATCGGACGCAAGAGGATGCTGGTGCTGTCGCTCGTTCTCATGGGCGTCGCCACGTTCCTCATCGGCCTCCTGCCGACCTACACCGCGATCGGGATCGCCGCTCCGATCCTGCTGATGGTGCTCCGGTTCGTGCAGGGGTTCGCCCTCGGCGGCGAGTGGGGCGGTGCGGTCCTGCTCGTCGTCGAGCACGCCGAGCCGCGGCGTCGCGCCTTCCTCGGCAGCTTCCCGCAGGTCGGTCTCGCTCTGGGGCTCACGTTCTCGACGCTCGTCTTCCTTCCGCTGGTGGCGCTGCCGGGTGACGCGTTCTCGACGTGGGGCTGGCGGGTGCCGTTCCTCATCAGCGCGGTGCTGGTGCTCGTCGGCCTGTTCATCCGGCTCCGGATCACCGAGACCCCGGAGTTCGAGAAGATGCGCGAAGCCGGACGCGAGGCGCGTGTTCCGCTGTGGGACACGCTCAAGACGCACCCGGGTCAGGTGATCTTCGCGGCGTTGAGCTTCGCCGTCATCGGCGCGGTGTTCTACATGCTGTTCACGTTCAGCCTCACGTACGGCACCCGCTTCGTCGGTCACACCCAGCCGGAGATGCTGACGATCGCGACGGTGTGCTCGGTGCTGGCGCTGGTCGGACTCCCGCTCGCCGGCCGGCTCGCCGACCGCTTCGGCGTGGCGCGGGTCTTCGCCGCGGGCACCGTCGTCTCCGTCGTGCTCGCGTTCCCCGCCTTCTGGCTCATCGACACAGGCAGCCTCCTCGCCGCGTACGTCGCGTACATCGCGACGACGGTCGGCTTCTGCGCGACCTACGGCACCCTCGGCGTGCTCTACGCCCAGGCGTTCGACGTGCGCATCCGCTACACGGGCATGTCGCTCGCGCTGGGCATCGGCACCATCGCCGGCTCGGCGTTCGTGCCGATCATCTACCTCGAGCTGCTCGACGTGTTCGGCGGCTCCTGGGCGATCGCCCTCTACATGGTGGTCGCGGGACTGGTGACCCTCTTCTCGGTCACGGTGCTGCACCGCCTCACCCGTCGCGCTGCCGGACGCGACGGCGAATCATCCACGACGGAAGGAATCACCCGATGATCGACGACACCACGCGCCACCTCCTGAGCGGTTGGGCCGGCATCGACGCCGCGCCCGGGTCCCTGGCGGGGGTGGTGGTGGTCGACGTCACGCGCGTGGTCGCCGGGCCGTACTGCTCGATGATCCTCGCGGATCTCGGAGCCACCGTGATCAAGGTCGAGAACCCCGACGACCCTGACTACACCCGCACCTTCCCGCCGCTGCTGCCCGGCACGGACGGCGAGCCTCTGAGCGGCTTCTTCGCCCAGTTCAACCGCAACAAGCTGGGGGTCACCCTGAACCTCAAGAGCCCCGGCGCCGCCGAGGTGCTCGACCGGCTCGTGAGACAGGCCGACGTGCTCGTCGAGAACTTCCGCCCGGGCACGATGGAGCGGCTCGGACACGGGTACGACCGACTCAGGGAGGTCAATCCTCGCCTCGTGTACGCCGCATTGAGCGGGTACGGGCAGACCGGTCCGTATCGGCTGCGTCCCGCGTACGACAACAGCGCGCAGGCCACGGGCGGCCTGTGGTCGATGAACGGGGAGGCGGGCCGACCGCCCACGCGCGTCGGGACGATCATCGGAGACCTGGCGGCGAGTCTGTACGGGGTGATCGGCATCCTCGCGGCGCTCAGGCACGCCGAGCAGACGGGCGAGGGGCAGCTCGTCGACATCTCGCAGCAGGACTCGGTGCTGACCCTCACCGAGAACGCGGTCGTGTCGTACACGGCAGAGGGCATCGTGCCGGAGCCGCTCGGCAACGAGCACCCGTTCGTGCGCCCGTACGAGCTGTTCCCTTGTAAGGACGGGTTCGTGTTCTTCGGCGGATACACCGACAAGTTCTGGCGCATCTCGTGCGAGACCTTCGGAAGCGCGGCCGATTGGGCGGACCATCCCGATCTGCAGGCGATGGCCACGCGGTTCGATGCCGACGTGTACCGCGAGAAGGTGCGCCCGCTCGTGCTGGGATGGTTCGCCGACCGCACGAAGGCGGAGCTCGAGGCCCTCGCCGGCGACCTGGTGCCGCTGAGCGCTGTCAAGGACATCGGCGAGGTCGTGGAGGACCCGCAGATCGCGGCGCGGGGCATGATCGTGGAGACCGAGTACCCCGGCCACGGATCGCTGCGCACGTTCGGCTCGCCCGTGAAGCTCGACCGGACGCCGCCGCAGACGTCGGGAGCGGCGCCTGCGCGCGGCGAGCACACGGACCGGGTGCTCGCCGACCTGCTCGGGTTCGCGCCGGACGACGTCGCGGCACTGCGTGCGGAGGGTGCGATCTGATGTCGATCCGGCTGGAGAGCGACGGCGGCGTCGGGATCATCACGATCGACCGCCCCGAGAAGCTCAACGCGCTCACACTGTCGATGTACGACGAGCTCGGGGCTGCCTTCGCCGAGGTCCGCGACGATCCGGGCATCGGGGTCGCGGTGCTCACGGGGGCCGGCGACAGGGCCTTCTGCGTGGGGGCCGACCTCGGGGAGTCGATCCCCGCTCTCACCGCGGAGAGGTTCGACATCAGCGAGTGGGATGCCGCCCATCAGAAGCACTCGACCCTCGAGAAGCCGGTGATCGCGGCGATCAACGGACTGTGCCTGGGCGGCGGTTTCGAGATCATGCTGTCGACCGATATCCGGCTCGCAGCCACTGAGGCGCAGTTCGCGCTGCCCGAGACGGGGGTGGGCGTGGTCCCGGCCGGTGGCACGCTCGTGCGACTGATCCGTCAGATCCCGTACGCCTTCGCCATGGACCTGATGCTGCGGGGCACCCGCATCGACGCGGAGACGGCGCTGAGATACGGCCTCGTGAACCGCGTCCTACCCGGAGCAGACCTCATGAACGAGGCGATCGGACTCGCGGAAGAGCTGCTGCAGCGCAGCGGGACCGCCATCGCCACGGTGAAGCGCGCCGTGCGCGCCCTCGCCGACCTGCCGGAGGACGAGGCGTTCCGGCAGGAGGCCGCTCTCGGTCAGCAGGCGTTCGCGAGCGACGACGCCCGCGAGGGTCTCGACGCGTTCGCGACGCGACGGCCGCCGTCGTTCCCGTCGCGCACGGCGATGCGGGTCGGCTCGCCCTCATAGACTGCTGGCAGTCCCGATCGTCGCTGCCCGAGGAGACGCATTGACCGACACAGCAGTGAGCCCCGCCGCGCTCGTGCGCGAGGTCCTCGCGGCGACGCGTGCGCAGCCGGGCGAGCGCACGACGGCCGTGAGCAGGATGCTCGTCGAGGCCGACGTGACCGGCGAGGAGCGCGACCAGCTCGTCGCCGCGGTGCGAGACTCCCAGCAGCAGACCGCGCGACTGCGTCGGCGCGCGACCGAGCTCGAGGCGCTGTTCTGGACCGCGCGCGAGCTCGTGCGGCTGCAGGACGTGACCGACGTGCTGCGCCGGCTCGTGGAGCGGGCGCACGAGCTCATGGGCACCGATGTCACGTACCTGTCCGAGGTCGACAACGAGCAGGGCGATCTCCGCGTGCGCTACTCGGCGGGCACCGTCACTCCGGAGTTCCGCGACCTGCTGGTGCCTGCCGGCTACGGGCTGGCGAGTCTCGTGGCGGAGACACGCGAGCCGGCGTGGGTCAGCAGCTACCCGGACATGGCCGAAGCTCCGCACGACGCGGGCATCGACACCGCGGTCGAGCGGGAGGGACTGGTCTCGTTCCTCGGTGTGCCTCTCGCCATCGGCGAGGAGGTGCTCGGCGCGCTGTTCGCCTGCAACCGGTTCTCGCATGACTTCACCCCCGATCAGGTGCTGCTGCTCTCGGCGTTCGCCGACCACGCCGCGGCCGTCCTGCACAGCGCGCGGGTGCTCGCGGAGAGCGCGGCAGCGCGTGCGCACGCGGAGGAGGCCTACCGCGAACTCGAGCGGCACGTGTCGGCGACGAGGGTCGTCGGAGCCATCCATGAGGAGCTGACGGCGGCGGTGATGTCGGGTGCCACCGTCATCGACCTCGTCTCCACGCTCTCCGATCGTCTCCGTCGCCCCGTCCGTGCGGTCGACGAGGCTGGCCGCCCGCTCGACGCGAGCGCGGACACCCGGGCTGCGCTCCCGTCTCGACGATCACTCGGCGACGCGATCCGTGAGAGCAGGACGAGCGGTCATGCCGTGCTCGTGCAGGGTGAGGAGGGCGCCCGGTGGCTGGTCGTCGCGATCATCGGCGTCGATCGGGTCCTCGGGGCGATTCTCGCCGAAGACGCCGACGCGGCGACCCATGATGTCGCGCGTCTCACGATGGAGCGTGCCGCGCAGGTCGCAGCCCTCGTCTCCTTCAAGCGCGACGCCGTCTCGGCGATCCGAGCGGAGCGTCGGGCCCGCGTGCTCGCCGCAGTGCTCGACGGGGATGCCGACGCCGCGGCGCTGGCCGTCGAGCTCGCCGAGCCGGTCGTGGCGGCCGCGGTGCTGGATGTGCGCGGACACGAGGGAGCCCTCGGGCTGGCCGCGGAGGTGGTCGGCGACGAGGGAGTGGTGGCGGTGCGTGACCACCTTCTGGTCTTGGCATGGACCACCGTCGACGTCGAGGGCGTCACCGAGCGCGTGCGACGCGTGCTCGCGGACCGCCTCGGCGATCCGGGTCTCTCCGCGGTCGTCGTGTCCGCCGTGGAGGGCGTGGCGGCGCTGAGGTCGTCCGTCGACCGTGCGGCCCGCGATCTGCGCTTCCTCGATCCGCTCGGCATCCGCGGCGTCACGGTGCGTTCTGCCGACTTCGCCCCGTACCACGTGCTGACCTCGGGCGCCCCCGACGCCGCGGCTCGTTTCGTCGACGGTGTGCTCGGGCCCGTGCGAGCGTGGGACGAGCGACGAGGCACAGTGCTCGTCGAGACCCTCGGCGCCTATTTCGACCGGGGCGAGAGCAGACAGGCCACGGCCGCCGCGCTGCATGTGCACCCGAACACGGTGCAGCAGCGGTTGGATCGCATCTGGTCGCTCCTCGCGGGCGAGGCCGACGACGCGGAGTTCCGTTTTCGACTTCAGGCGGCCGTGCGTCTCGAACTGCTCAGACGCGCTCTGCGCTGAGGCCGGCCCGGCGACGCGTCACTCGCACTCTCCGAGGAAGCCGAGGTAGCAGACGGCCTCGTGGGTCTCGGCGGGACGGTAGTCGTCGTTCGATACCTGTCGGGTGTCGATCTCGGGCGTCCGCGTCAGATTCCCATACGTGCCGAGTGTCGCGACGTACGCGCCTTCGCTGTCCTGCGCCCGCATCTGGCTGATCGCGTTGCTGTAGTCCGCGCAGATCGCCGTTGCGGTCTCGGTCAGCTCCACACCGGCGCAGTTCGCGTCGTAGCTGGCCTGCAGCAGGTTGGTGCAGTCGGTCCAGTCCTGGTTGACGTAGCAGGGGTTCACGGTGTCCATCGAGACGTCGTAGCGACCGGTCTCGTATTCCTCACTGTGGAAGGTCTCCGGCTGCTCCGGCACGTCGACCTTGGTCCAGTGCCGTGCCGTCGTGAAGGCCGTGACGACGACGATGGCGATGATCAGCAGCAGCGCACCGAGGATCGACAGAGTCACCCACAGACCGACGTTGCGCTTCTTCGCCGGGGCGCCGTCCGACGGCATCCCGGCATACTGCGCGGTTGCAAAAGGAGGGGAGCCGGGGTCGCCGCCGGCCGTCACCGCCGTCGGAGCGTACGCCGCCGTCGGCTGCGCGTTCGGTGCCGGTGCACCGGGGTATGACGATGTGGGAGCGCCCGGGTACTGCGCGGTGGGAGCGCCCGGGTACGGCGACGTGGGCGTCTGGGCGTGCTGCGGGCCAGGGGAGAAGGGCGGCGGTGCGGCGTCGAAGCCCGGCGCGGCCGTGGGTGCGCCGGCAGCCGGTTCCGGCGAGACGGAGGGCGCAGCGGGTGGCGGGGGAGTCTGCTGCGCGGCGGCGGGCTGGAGGGAGAGCCAGTAGGCGTACCAGCCCTGAGAGGACGCCGGATCGTCGGCCACCTGCTGCGCTTCGACGTCACTGAGCTGCAGACCCAGCGGGCCGCGCATGTCCGCTCGCTTGAGGGCCTCACGGAACTGATCGAGTGACATCGTCATACACATGAGGATGGCAGACCGTGGCGTCCGCGAACAATTCCCCGCCTTCGTCCTTTGCCCGGCGCCGACCGCACGCGAGCACTCCGCACCTGGTCACTGGTGCTCGGGGATGCGAATCGTGCCTGACCGCACTGCCAGAACGAGAACTTCGACGCGGTCCCGCGCATCCCATTTCGCCATGATCGAGCTCAGGTAGCCCTTCACCGTCCCCTGCGACAGGTGAACGCCGGCGGCGATCTCGGCAGTCGATTTGCCGAAGGCTAGCTCACGGAGAATCGCCATCTCTCGCGGCGTCAACGCAGGCATCTCGGTCTCGGCGACCGCGGCCGGGGCAGCGCTCCGCGGGATCGAATGACCCGTTCGCGACTGACGCGTGACCGGTCGGAGGTGAGTGGAATCATGCATGTCGCCAGCGTATGTCCTCGTATGGGGACAGGCGGCTATTCTGTAGGCCCTGTGGAGAACTCACCGCGGCGTCCTCGTACGAGGAGGTTCCTTCGGACCATTCGTGAGCTGCACACGGGAGTCGATGCGGAGATCGGGCGGGATCGTGTGCGACACCAGAACGATGAGCGCCGTGCGCCGCCACGACTCCCACTCGTCGATCATCTCGGCGGTGCACGCCTCATCGACGCCGTTGAAGGGCTCGTCCAGCAGGGCCACCGTGAATCGACCCATCGTGCAGAGGAGATACCAGAGCTTGCGTGTCGTTCCTGTCGAGAGCGCCGATGTCCGTGTGTCGAACCACTCCTCGAGCCCGAACCTCGCGGCGCGCTCGACTGCGGCCGAGCGTGGGACGGATGCCAGGTCGGCGGCCACGGCGAGATGGTCGACGATGCTGAGGTGTGGATGGAGCGCCGGAGTCGACCGGCACACGCGTCGGTCGGCCCTCGATCGGGGATCGTGCGCGTCGAGGCCGTTCACGAACAACCGTCCCGATGTAGGGCGCAGGTAACCCGATGCGGCCTCTACGAAGGTCGTCTTTCCAAAGCCGTTCGGTGCGTCGAGGCGCACAATGCCCACGCCCTCCAATCCGCACGTGACGTTCTCGAGAACAGGGCGATCGGGAGCGTAACGGACGCTCAGGCCAACGGCCTCGACGGAAGGCTGAGAACGCGACGTTTCGCCGCCCATGATGCACCTCCCAAAGCGAGCGCGGACATGGGGAGCGCCGCCCACGCGGCATGCGCTTCCGCCGCGGTCAGCATCGTCACCATCATCGCGACGGAACCGACGACGCAGAGCAAGGCGGAGGAGAGCGTGGTCGAGGCGGTCCCGTCAGCGGATGACGGGCCGCTCGGCATGATCGCCGTGACCGTCCACGCGCTGGCGAGGGCCGACCACAGCACGCACAGCGGGAGGACCCCGTTGCCGCCCAGTGATTCCATGCCGAGCGCGAGCGGGACGCCGACCAGTGTGATGGGGCCGAGAGCGACGAGGAGCGGGCCGAGGGCAAGCGGCCACACGTCGGCACCAGCCTCCCACTGTGCCCGCCAGCGCAGAGCAAGAGTCGACGGCCCGATCCATTCGCAGAGCAACTCCGACAACGTCAATCCCACGACGAGGGCGATGACGCAGCAGGCGCGACTGACAGCGGCGTTGTCCGCTATCGCGCTGACGAGCACTCGATCTTCGGTGGGGAGCAGCACGGCGGCGGTCCCGAGCATCCACGTGATCAGGAGGAATCGGCATACCGCTGCGCTTCGCGAGGTCGGTGAGAGATCACTGGAGACCACGCGGATCCACGGGTATGCGACGAGTCGACCAGCGAGGCGAGGTCGAGTCCTGGGATCGAGACTCTTCGGCCTCGTTGCAGGATCTCCTGAAGTGAGACGGCGGAGGCCGACGGTCGCGGTCACCGCGAATGCGATACTCGCGACCACCAACGGCCCGACTGACGCGCCTGCGGCATCGGCGAGGTCCATCTCGCGGCCAGACGGCACTCCGCCTCTTGTCACGAGTGCTATGACCCAGTGGAGCGTGCCCGCGACGAGGATGCCGCACCCGCCGCCGGCGAGTACAGCGGCCCACGCGCGCGCGGGCCGTCCGTTCCGAGACCACGCCGCCACGGAGACCGTGCATGTAAGCATCCCGAGGAGGGTGACCAGGGGAGCAACCGAAGTCGCCAGCACCTCGGCTGTCGTCGCATATCCCCACGCCCGCGGTAGGGATCCCCAGGACACCCCGCAGCAGACGCAGCCGAGTCTCACGAGACGCGGCGCGACCTCCACGATGACCACTGTTGCTCGGGGGATGTCCAACGCTCGAAAGAAGTCCGAGAAGGGATGGTTGACCAATCGAATGCGTCGGACCGTGAAAATCTCGCGCAGTGCGTGGACCGCCAGACAGTACACGCAGGTGAGCACCGCGGCCGACAGGGTGAGAGCCCGCCCGTCTTGTGGGGCGGCGCGCGCGGCCCAGTCGGATACGCAGGCCGCTCCCAAGCCGCCCGCGCACAGCAAGAGAACGGAGGCCGATGTCTGCGCGGCACGGAACGTACGCAGAGACATCCTCCACCCAAGGGAGTCGAGCGCGGACGCGTCACGAACGTCGCGCACAGCTGTCACCACGTCGGACACTAGAGTCGGTGCCTCATCTGGGACCCCGTCTTCTCCGCGTGCAGGATGACGGCCAGAGTGGCGAACGCGATCGCAGCGATGAGCGCGGGAAGATACGTCAGCATCGCCGTCGCACCTTCCTCGCCGTTCCAGGAAAGGGCTGCCGACACTCCAGCGATGAAGAATGCCGTGATGTCTCTGCGCAGTCGAAGCCTTCGGGCCACGGCGACCGCTGCCAGGACGGCGATAGCGCACCCGGCGACCGCTGCCGCTGCGAGACTGCGGGTCTCGAAATCGCGGGCGAGTCCCAGCACAGCGTGGAACCCGAGCACGAGACCGAGGAAGGCTGCGGCGATACGCCGAGTGCGGATGTAGAAGGTCTGCATCGTCGATCCTCGTCGGTCAGAACAGAAGGGCGATCGCGGCGACACACGCGAGAGCCACGACGATGAGGGACGTGTTCCGTCTGCCGCGAGCGGAGGGGCGAAGTCGGCGACGCGCCCACAGAGCACCGATCGTCACGAGGGCCGTGAGCCACACCGCGAGAAGCGGTGAGTCTTTCGGTGCGGTCACGGCGAGCGAAACAGCCAGGATCTGGACCGGCAGTGTGGAGGCCAGTCCGACAAGAACCGCGGGACCGACACCGATCCAGCGACCTTCTCCGTCGACGTGGGAGCGAGTCGCGGCCATGGTGCCGGGAAGCAGACGCTCGTCGATAGCGGCGCACAGAAAGACGTACATCGTCTGGAAGAGGGCTGTCAGAGCGATCGCAAGAGTCACCCCGACACTCACGGCGAGGTCCGCAAGCGCGGGATCCTCGAGAGCCGCCGTGATCGCCAGCACTCGATCGTCGGATTCGATGCGTGGGAAGAGCTGCACTGCGAGCCGCATGGTCGACAAGACGAGCAGAGCCCCGGCCCCGCTCCACAGGATCCAGCGATCGGTGCGACGTGTGATCGCGAGGCTGGAATCCGTCGACGCGCTCCGAGTGGCTGAACCCGGCGGGGAGGGTGGAAGTGGTCTCATGGGGCGCTCCGTGATGTGATGAGGATGGTCTCGACACTTGCGCCGATGACGATCAGGACCAAAGAGATGCTCAGCAAGGCGAGCGAGGGGCGGAGTGAGCGGAGATATCGAACCGAGGCCGACAGGCCGGCTGCTTCGACGGGTGCCAGAAGCACCGTTGCGAGGGGCACCAGACCGGCGGAAGCCGCGAGTACGAGGGCAGGAAGCTCGAATATCGCGTAACCGATGACCGAGCCCGCGGCGCTGGGTAAGCCGACCTCGGTACTCGCGGCGGCGGTACTCGCTCCGACGATGCATCCCTGGAAGATCACCCCGACGACCGATCCGACGCCGAACGTCACCACCCCGCTGAAGAGCCCGAGCGCGGCGAAGGCGTTGCGGGCGGCGATGGCTAAGAAGAGTGGTGTGTCCGCGCTGCCCAGCGGGGCGCCGAGGAATCCCCCGCCACCGGCTGACCTCCCGGCCAGAGAGCAATACGAGACGACTGCCGCGACCAGGAAAAGCAGGAGAGCGCCGAGGGTCGCGAACGTGACTTCGCGCGATCCGAGACGCCGCAACCCACTTCCGACGGACGGCATCGTCAGGCGATCGCCGCCTTCTTGCCCCAGGCCGAGATCGCCCAGCGTGCGGTGGCGACGACGACCGCGGCGAGTCCTCCCGATGCGACAGCCAGCGCGATCCCGAGTACTGCCCCACCCACCATGATTCCGTTGACGATCTGCGACGCCACCGCCGTGGAGAGGCCGAACATGCCGGCGATGTATGCCGTGCTGACGCCGGCGGCGACGAGCCCAGCGGTACCGAGGATGACGGCGACGGCGATCGTGCGGCGCGACGCGCGCGTCGCGATTGGTGAGTGATTCATGGCTTCCTCTTCTCGGAGACGGGTGATCTGTTCCGGGCTCCGCCCGATATGAACATCGTGGCGCCGCGGTGCCCATGCGCCCTAGGTCGATCGACCGGAGCTTCCGAGTGCCGTCATGTGTCCAGGAGGGAGGCGCGAGCGCACTATCAGATCGCCCGCATCCGACGCCACGCCCTTTGCGCACGCGGTGGCGTCGGGCATCGTCGGTACCGTGCCGAGACGACCGATCAGGGGAGGCTGCGCATGGCGCTGACACGAGTGGTTCCGGGGGAGGAGCCGGGTATCCGTCGTGTGCGTTCGGGGTCGGGGTTCCGCTATCTCGATGCCGGAGACCAGCCGGTCGCCGAGGCCGACCGTGAACGCATCCAGGATCTGGTGATCCCGCCGCGCTGGACCGATGTCTGGATCGCGGCCGATCCGTTGGCGCACATCCAGGCCGTCGGCACCGATGACGCCGGCCGTCGCCAGTACCTCTATCACCCGCTGTGGCGCGCGGGGCGCGACCAGCGCAAGTTCGCCAGAGCGCTCCGCCTCGCGGCTGCCCTGCCGTCGGCCCGCCGACGGGTGACCCGCGCGATCGGCGAACCGGGGCTGTCGAAGGAGCGCGCTCTCGCCGTCGCCTTCCGTCTGCTCGACGACGGAGCTCTGCGGATCGGCTCGGAGCGCTATCTCGTCAAGCACGGAAGTCGGGGCCTGAGCACTCTCCGTCGCCGCGACGTGCGGATCGACGGGAACACGGTGGCGCTCGAGTTCCCCGCGAAGAGCAAGCAGCTCGCGTCGATCGAGATCACCGACGGGCCGCTCGCCGAGGCGCTGTCGGAGTTCGCGGTGGGCTCTCCGCGAGCGACGCTGCTCGCGTATCGCAAGGGCCGCCGACGCGTGCGGCTGACGTCGAACGAGATCAACGCGTACCTGCGGGAGGTCGCCGGGGCGGCGTTCACCGCCAAGGACTTCCGCACGCTGCACGGGACGATCCTCGCGGCCGACGCCCTCGCGCGGATCGGTCCGCTCGAGGGCAAGAACGAGCGCCGCAAGGCGGAGCGGCTCGCCGTGCAGGCGACGGCGTCCGCCCTGGGCAACACGATCGCCGTCGCCCGCAACAGCTATATCGACCCGCGGGTGTTCCGTCTCTACGCACGCGGTCGAACCCTCGATCTCTCGGTATCTCCGGAGACCGCGATCAGACGACTGCTCGGCAAGTGATCACCGTCGGACGCCCGCGCCTGCTCGGCCGGGGCGGCCGAGGCGAGGCCGGATGACAGGATGGAGCCATGGACACAGCCAACCTCACCCGCGAGGAGACCGCCGCGCGATCCGCGGCGATCACCGTGCGCGGCATCCGCGTCGAGCTCGATCTGACGGGCGCACCCGAGCGGGCTCGCCCGGGTTTCCCGACCACGACGACGCTCGAGTTCTCCTCGACGGACGAGTCGACCTGGCTGGACTTCATCGGGCTCTCCGTCGATCGCCTCGTCGTCAACGGCGAGGAGCGCGACATCGACTACGACGGTGCTCGAATCCGGCTCTCCGATCTCGCCGCCGACAACGTGGTGCGCGTCGAAGGCACGGGCGCGTACAGCCGCTCCGGCGAGGGGCTGCACCGGTTCCACGACCCCGCCGACGGGCTCACCTACCTCTACACCCAGTACGAACCGGCCGATTCCCGACGGGTGATGGCGTGCTTCGAGCAGCCCGACCTCAAGGCGTCGTACACGTTCGTCGTCGATGCGCCGGCCGGGTGGCAGGTGCTGTCGAACCAGTCGGCGTCCTCCGTCGACGTGGGCGTCGGAGTGCAGCGCGTGGAGTTCGCCCCCACGCTTCCGATCTCGAGCTACATCACGTCGGTCGCGGCCGGCCCGTACACGAAGGTCGACGGCGCATGGCAGCGCGACGACCAGAGCATCGCGCTCGGCGTGTTCGTCCGCCAATCGCTCGCGCAGTACCTCGAATCCGACGAGATCCTCGAGATCACGCGGCAGGGCCTGGACTTCTTCACGGATGCCTTCGCCTTCCCGTACCCGTGGGGCAAGTACGACCAGATCTTCGTTCCGGAGTACAACCTCGGCGCCATGGAGAACCCCGGGCTCGTGACCTTCACCGAGTCGTACCTGTCGCGCGGCGCGGCGACCGACGCCCAGCGAGCCGCCAGGGCCAATACGATCCTGCACGAGATGGCTCATATGTGGTTCGGCGACCTCGTGACCATGAAGTGGTGGGACGACCTGTGGCTCAAGGAGTCGTTCGCCGATTACATGGGCGCGCATGCCTCGGCGGTGGCGACCCGGTTCCATGACGCGTGGGTGAAGTTCGCCGCGAGCCGCAAGGCGTGGGCGTATCAGCAGGACCAGCTGCCCACCACGCATCCGATCGTCGCCGACATCACCGACCTCGAGGCGGCGAAGCTCAACTTCGACGGCATCACCTACGCCAAGGGCGCTGCGGTGCTCAAGCAACTCGTGGCATTCGTGGGCGACGAGGCGTTCTTCGAGGGCGCGCGACGGTACTTCGCGGCCAACGCCTACGGCAACACCACGCTCGACGACTTCCTCGTGCAGCTCAGCGCCGTCTCCGGCCGCGACATGACCGAGTGGTCACGCGCGTGGTTGCAGACCACCGGCCTGTCCACGCTCCGGCTCGACCGCTCGGGCGACAGCCCGGTGCTCGTGCAGCAGGATCCACGGCCGCATCGCCTGCGGATCGGTCTGTACGACCGCGTCGACGATCGCATCGTGCGGCGGGACCAGATCTCCCTCGACATCTCCGATGAGCGCACCGAGGTCGAACTCGCGGAGGCCGACCTCGTCCTCGTGAACGACGACGACCTGACCTACGCGAAGGTGCGTCTCGACGAGCGCTCCCTCGCCACGGTCGAGGAATCCCTGTCGATGATCGAGGACCCGCTGGCCCGTGCTCTCGTGTGGTCGTCGCTGTGGAACGCCACGCGCGACGGCGAGCTGGCCGCCTCGCGGTACACCGCGATCGTCCGGGCCCACGCTCCGGCCGAGTCGAACATCGGCCTCCTCGTGGGCGTGCTCGCCAACGCGGCCTTCGCCATCCGTCACTTCGTCGCCGACGATCGTCGCGGCGACGAGCAGCGGCTGTGGGTGGAGGCGACGTGGAGTGCCCTGCAGCTTGCCGAGCCCGGCAGCGACGCGCAGCTCTCCTGGGCGCGCGCCCTCGCCGCGGCATCCGCCTTCGACGACGTCCGGCACGTCGAGGTGCGGGGAATCCTCGACGGCGGAGCGCCCGAGGGCCTCTCCGTCGACCCGGATCTCCGCTGGCAGTTGCTCACCGGACTCGCCACGACCGGGCACGCCGACCTCGCCGACATCGATCGCGAAGCAGAGGCCGACGACACCGGCAGCGGCCGCACGGCCGCCCGCCGCGCCAGGGCATCGCGACCGGAGGCCCCGGTTCGCGCGCAGGCGTGGCGCACGGCGTGGGACGATGAATCGCTGAGCAACGATCACCTGGATGCCGAGATCGGCGGCTTCCGCGCCGGAGGCCGCCGCGACCTCATCGCCGGCTTCGACGACGAGTACTTCGCGCGCATCGCCGACGTCTGGCGGACGAGGAGCATCGAGCTGGCGCAGCGTCTGGTCGTCGGGATGTTCCCGGCCGCGGACTCGCTCGAGCCGGTGGACGGATGGCTCGCGCAGAACACCGACGCTCCGGCGGCGCTGCGGCGGATCGTCGCGGAGCAGCGCGATCACCTCGCTCGCGATCTCCGCGTGCGCGCAGCCCAGTAGCCGCTCAGGAGGACGCGAGCTCGCGCGCTGCGCGCTCACCGAGAGCGCGCAGCGCGGGCCGATCGTCGCTCTCGGTGAGGAAGACCGCCGTCAGGTACGCCGCCCAGGCGCGAGCGCGCACCCACGTGTCGTCGTCGTATCGCCCCGCCGCGGCGGCGACGAACGCCGAGCGGCCCTCGGGATCGAAGAGGAGCCAGCTCGCCGCGAGGTCGTAGGCGGGGTCGCCGGAGGTGACGTCGCCGAAGTCGATGAGCGCGGCGAGAGATCCGCTCGCCAGGAGGACGTTGCCGGGGTGCAGATCGCCGTGGATCCAGACCGTCTCGGATGCCGGAGCGGCGGCGACTCCGGCATCCCATGCCGATTGCATCGGCTCCGTCTCGTCGAGCCGCGCGAGCCGCGTCCGCATCGCCCGGTCTCGCACCGCGAGCGGCACGCCGCGCACCGGGTTCCGCGGCGCGTCGGCGGGCGCGGACCGATGCAGGGCGCCGAGGGCCCGGGCCAGGTCCGGCGCCCACGAAGTATGGGCGCGTATCCCCAGCCCGAGAGCAGGAGTGCCGTCGATCCACGGAACGACCGACCAGGGCCAGGGGAAGGCCTCGGTCGGCGCACCGTGGACCAAGGGCTCCGGGGTGCGGATCCCGAGCTCGGCCAGACGCGGACCCAGTATCGGAAGCGCTCGCTGCTCGTGTCGGATCAGCGACGAGGCGAGCGCCCGCCTGGGGACCCGCACGGCGAGCTCGTCGCCGAGTCGCCAGATCGCGTTGTCCCAGCCCTCTGCGACCTTCCTCAGCGGGAGATCCGCGAGCCGCGCCGAGTCCTTCTGAGCGCGCAGAAGCGCGCGAACGTCGTCCTCGTCGATGCGGCGTTCGGCGGCGGGGGAGTCCGCCACCGTCAGAGGTCGAGCGAGTCGTTCGGCTCGAGTGCGAAGAACTCGCCGCCGTTCTGCTCGGTCGCCCACTTCAGGCGGTCGCGGTGCATGGACTTGCCAGCGACCGACAGGGTCATGTCGTGCGTGCCGAACGCGCGGCGCGGCTTGACCGCGAGCACGTAGTCCATGGCCTCGCCGATCTTCAGCCACGGCGCGCCGAGGGGAGCGGCGAGCGTTCCCACCTCGACGCCCTCGGGCACCGCGTACGAGTCGCCGGGATAGTAGAACTCGCCGTCCACGAGCACGCCCACGTTCTCGGGCACGGGCAGCGACGAGTGGATGACCTCGTGCGTGCCGCCGAAGAAACGCAGCTCGAACGGTCCGGCCGTCACGGTATCGCCCGGAGCGACCACGGTGATGTCGTACCCCTCGGCCGCCTTCGCGACTCCGGCAGGGCCGAAGATCGGCGTGCCTGGTGCGGCGCGCAGGATGCGGTCCAGGTGCTCGGGCGTCCAGTGGTCGGGATGTTCGTGTGTGAGGACGACGGCGACGAGACCGCTGAGGTCGTCGAGGGGGCTGGTGAAGGAACCAGGATCGATCAGCAGGACGTCATCGCCCTTGTCGATGCGGAGAGCGGCATGTTCGAATTTCGTGACGCGCATGAGCCGAGTCAACTCCGTTCCGATCGGTCTCGCAAACGGCTTGACAGCCCGCCACGCCCGGGATCCCGCTCCCTCCGGCCTCGATTTGGCGCAGTGAGAATCGCCGTGGCATACTTGAACGGTTGTCGCGGGACGGAAACGCTCCGCAAGACGGCCCCATCGTATAGCGGCCTAGTACGCCGCCCTCTCACGGCGGTAACGCGGGTTCGAATCCCGCTGGGGTCACACAACACGCGAAAGCCCTCGGTTCTCCGAGGGCTTTCGTCGTTTCCGGATCCCGAGCCGCCCGACGAACGCCGGCTCCGAGCGCGAGCTAGGTGTTCGGCCGTCCGGTCGCCCGCGTCGAGCCCGTGAGCCAGAGCGCGACGACCGTGCACGCCAGCGAGAGCGCGGCGAGCGGAAAATCCAGCCCGTACGTCGTGATCGCGATGATCGGGGCGATGAACACCAGGACGGCGACCACGCAGATCCGCATCCCGGGGAACCGGGGGATGCCGGGGCCCGGCGCCGCCTCGAACCGCACGAGCCACAGCGACGCCGCCCAGACGACGGCCAGGACGACCAGCAGGAAGAGCGGTCGCGTCCACCACCAGACCGCGCTGCCCGGCGCGGGCATCGGCATCGGAAGCAGCAGCTCGATCCCGATCAGGATCATGATGACCGTCAGGTGCCAGAGGTAGATGGTCATGAGGCGTGAGCCGACGACGAACACCACGCCCTGCGCGGCCCGGGTCTCCATCAACGCGGTGAGGGGTCTGTGCAGCAGGGTGAGACCTGCCGCCTGGATCACCGCGAGGACCGCCATCGGCGTGGTCGGCGGCCACTGATTACCGAGCATGCTCCACGAGTAGCCGTCGAGCGAGACGAGGCCCCACAGCGCCAGATACCCGCCGGTCATGACGAGCACGAGCTGCCACCACGACCGTCGCGAGAACCAGCCGTCGAAGAGGAAGAAGCCGACCTGCTGCGCGAACAGCCAGACGAACACGATGTTCGGCACCCCGAAGAGCTCCTGCCCGGCGCCGTACCCCTCGGGAGGCACGGGTTGGATGCCGAGCAGACCGCCGACCACGATGTAGCGGAACCCGTCGACGAGCAGAGCGAGGCCGAGCAGCACGAGCAGCACGCGCGCGCCGTACTTCTCGTGCAGGCGCATCATCGTCGGTGCGGCCGCCTGCACGATCAGGTAGGCGGCGAGGAACCACAGCGGCGAGCCGACGCCGACCGCGACGACATCGACGAGCGCGGGGTCGACGCCCAGCAGGCGCACGGCGCCCAGCGCGACCGTGAAGAAGACGAACAGCGGCACGGCAGGACGAGCGAGACGAGCCAGGCGCACGCGAACGAACGAGTCGGCGCTCTCCCCGCGGCGCTGCGCGGAGCGCCACCCGGCACGTGCCGCATAGCCGCCGACGACGAAGAAGAGCGGCATGATGTTCGCGACCCACGTCGCTGCGCTGAACCAGGGCTGCGCCTCGACGGTCCGCTCGATCAGCAGCGAGCCGTCGGGCGCCCGCCCCACCCCCGTGAAGAGGATGTGCACGAACACGACCAGCACCACGCAGACGACGCGGGCGAGGTCGAGAGTGAGATCGCGTCCGACCGGTATCGCGCGGGCGGTCGTATCGGTGGCGGCACTGCTCATGCCGACGACTCTAGCGGCGGGCGTCGTCGCGACTCTCTACACCGTCGGGCCGGGGAGAGTTCCCGCGCAGGGTCAGGCGCCGGAAGGAGGGGTTGCTCAGCGGCAGCACCATGAGCATCGACATGGCAGCGCCGTAGGCGGCGAACGGCACCCAGATCGCCGTCGCCGATGCGAGCGCTCCGAATGCCGCCATCGCGAGAGGCATCAGACAGTCGTCGCCCAGCCGGGTGAGCGAACTCATGCGACCCAGGTAGGCGGTGTCGACCGTGGCCGCGAACGTGGCGCTGAGCAGCACGGATGCGTACCCCGCGGTCGCTCCGATCGCGAACGCTGCGGCGCCGACCATCCAGATCTGGCCGACTCCGAGGGCGACGATGGCGCCGCCCTGCACGGCGAGGGCGCAGAACCCCGCGCGGGCCTCGCGGCGCGGACGCCAACGCAGCACACTGGCGGCTCCCACGGCCGCGCCGAGACCCAACAGCGCCTCGAAGAGCCCGACGGCCTGCGCACCCCACCCCTCATCGTGCGCACGGAGCGCGAGTCCGATTCCGACAGCGGGACCGACCGCGAGGTTGAGCCCCGACAGCGCGATCACGAGGGTGCGTGTCGTCGGGTGCGAGCCGAGATGCGTGAAGCTGTGGGCGACACCGCGAAGAGCCGACTCCCGCTCGACTCTCGCGAGACGGAAACGAGGTCGCAGCCAGATCGCGATGAACGCGACGACGAGCGCGAAGGTGAGTACGTCGGCGCTTGCGCTGCCAGCGAGACCCGACCACGCCACGAGGCTGCCGCCGGCCGCCGCGCCGGCCATCGTGCCCAGCCTCGACGCGGTCTGCGACATCGCGCTGTACGAGGGCAGGTCCGAGGCACGCACGAGCTGCCGTCCGATGGTGGCGGCCGACGGCTCGTACAGCGCATCGCACACGCCGAACGCGATCGCGGCCGCCAGAAGCACGCCGACCGTGGGCGGCGTGGCGACCACCCAGAGCGCAGCGCCCAGGAGAACGACGATCCGCGCACCGTTGCAGAGCATCATCACCAGTCGCGGATCCGCCCGGTCGGCGATCACACCTCCATACAGGAGGATGACGGCCCTGGGCACCGTTCCCGCGGCGACGATGAGTCCGGCCGCCGCAGGCGAGGCGATCTGTACCGCCGTCCACGCGAGCGCGATGCTCCACACCGCGTCGCCGGCATCCGACACGGCCTTGATGACGACCCATGCGTGGACGAGACGATCTCGGCAGAATGCCGGCGGCTCGCTCAGCAGGACGGGTTCTCGCGAGGTCATGGCCGCGTGGGGAACGCGTGCGCGAAGAAGAAGATGGGCGTCCGCGCCTGCCCGTCGTCGGGGTTCACGGACGCCCGCCACTCGTCCAGCGTGGCGAGCAGGCGTGCGGAGAGGTCGCGGAGCTCATCGGGCGTCGCCCAGGCCGTGGTCTCCGTGTTCGATGCGTCGTACACGGCGTACTCGGGATCATCGTGGCGACGCTGCCAGCGCCGCAGCCTCTCGATCTGCATCCGGATGCTCTGTCGTTGCGCCTCGCGCGCCAGCAACGCGTCCGCGGGGGAGTCGGCGAAGTCACCCGCCGACCAGGTGAGGCCGCGGCGTGCGATGCGCCACCAGCTCGTCCGACGATCGCCGGTCGGATCCTCGGCGCGCTCGATGAGGCCTGCACGCTCCAGCATTCGCAGGTGATGGCTGATGCTGCCGACCTGAGTGTCCAGGGCGCGAGCGACTGTTCCGACCTGTGCCGTGCCGTACAGCAGGAGGTAGTCGTAGATCCGTCGACGCAGCGGGTGGTGCACGGCGGTGATCACGGCGATGTCTTCCATGCAGGTCACGCTAGGTACCCGACAAGGATTCGACAAGACTTCTTGTATACCCCGGAATGTCGCAAGAGGGCCGCCCTCTCGGGCGGCCCTCTTGCGTGAGGTCTCCCCGGTATCAGTCGTCAGTCGTAGATGTCGCGGCATCAGCTCGCGCGAGGCGGCGCTGCCGACGGGCGCGACGGACGAGCCAGACGATCAGCGCCACGACGGCGGCGACCGCGAGCCACGGGAGGACGAAGCCGACAGCGATCACCAGCGCGTTGAGCGAGACCACGAGACCGTTCCAGCCGGCGAGCAGACCGTCGCCGAAGCCGGCCGGGTCGGCCGTGGTCGGTGCGCCCGCCTTCGTCAGCTGCACCTGCACGCTCGACATCGCCACCTGATCGTCGAGGGCGGCGAGCTGCTGTTCGTAGGACTCGAGCTGCGCCTGGCGGTCGGTCAGGGCGACCTCCGCCTCGATGAGCTCCGAGACGCTGCCCGACTGCGCCATGAGTTCCGTCAGCCGCTGGACCGACGCCTTCGTGGCGTCGACGCGGGCTCGAAGGTCGATCGCGGTCGAGGTGACGTCCTGCTTCGAGATCGATGACGACGCGACTTCGCCGGAGTCGCCCAGTTGGTCGATGACCGCGGTCAGGTCGGCGGACGGGATCCGGATGCTGATCCAGCCGTACCCGGAGTCGGGCGGCGCGGGCATCGAGGTGTCATCGATCGCGAGACTCCTCCCGACCTCGGTGCTCTCGACGTAGCCGCCCCGTGCCTCTGCGAGCGTGCTGATCTCGTCTGCCGCCTTCGCGATGTCCTTCACTTCGAGGGTGACGTATCCGGTCGCCACGATCTCGCGGTCCGCTCCGTCCACGGCGCCCGGCACGACCACTGCGGTGTCGGCCCCCGGTGCGGCCTCCGAAACGCCCTGGGGGGCGCTGCGATCGGGTGAACCCCCACTCGAGTCCTGCGCAGTACCGCCCGTGAACATCTCACCGCCCTCCGCCGTGCTCGCCGCGCTCCCTCCCACGCTGTCGAGGATGGGCGGCGTCACGAGCACGCCGACGACGAAGGCTGCGGCGATGCCGGCCCCGGTCAGCCAGCGGCGACGGCGGACGCGCGAGCGGTCGGCGGTTGGCGCAGGGCGGGGCCGCTCTGCGGCGATCTCATCGAACACGGCGCCCTCGATGCGGGCGACGGCCTCGTCCGAGAGTTCCGGTAGGTCAGGGGTCTTGTCGTTCATGCGTCGCTCGCTTCCTTGACGGCACCCCGCAACTGGGTGCGCACTCGCGAGAGACGGTTCCGAACGACGGCATGGCTGACCCCGAGCTGTTCAGCGGCGGCCTGGTACGCATAGCCCTCGGCGGCGCAGAGCCGGAAGATCTCCCGGTCGAGCTCGCCGAGCGTCCCGACCTCCTCCGCGATCCGGTCGGCAAGGGCGGCCGTGATCACCTGCTCCTCGACGCTCACGGTCGCGGGCAGCGTCTCATCGACGCCATCCGCCGTGTGAGCCTGGTCTCGACGACGCTGGCGCAGGCGGTTGGCCGCCTGGAACCGGCAGATCGTCGCGAGCCACGGCAGCGCGGACTCGCCCTGGAGTTCGAGTCCCGGCAGCTTGCGCCACGCCGTGACGAAGGTCTCCTGCGTCACGTCCTCGGCATCGGCGGGTGCACCGACGATCCCGTGGGCGATCCAGTAGACCGGTCGCACATATGAGCGGTACAGCTCGCGGAAGGCGCTCTCGTCGCCTGCTGCGGCCTGCGCCACCCATCTCTGATCACTCGTCTGCACGGCATCCTGCTTCCGTTCGGTGTCTCTCACCCGGAAAGTGTCGGCGGATGCCCCATCGTCTCAGAATCAGTGCGCGGATGTGCCGCTCGCGCCGGCCTGCGCGGCTTTGATGGTGCTCTGCGACATCTTGTCGATCCAGGCGAGGGCCAGGGCGGACACGATGAAGACCATGTGGATCACGACCTGCCACAGCACTCCGGTCGGCGTGTAACTGCCCAGCCCGGCGGCCTCGGCCTTGCTGATGCCGTCCTCGTCCATGTTGCCGACGGCGATGAACGTCTTCAGCAGGTGGATCGATGAGATGCCGATGATCGCCATCGCGAGCTTCACCTTCAGGACGTTCGCGTTGACGTGCGAGAGCCACTCGGGCTGATCGGGGTGCCCGTCCGTGTTGATGCGCGACACGAAGGTCTCATAGCCGCCGATGATCACCATGATGAGCAGGTTCGCGATCATCACCACGTCGATGAGACCGAGCACGCTCAGCATGATCGTGGCTTCGTTGATGTGCGTGATGTTGTGCATCACATCGTCGACGATCAGATGCCAGAGCTCCACCATGAAGACGACGACGTAGACGATCTGAGCGATGATCAGGCCGATGTACAGAGGCGCCTGCAGCCAGCGGCTCACGAAGATGAGCGATCCGATGGACCGGGCCCACGGGTTGCGAGCGGTGGTCTCGAGCGGCGCGGCGACGGGGCCGGCGTTGTCGATGGGAGAAGTCGGTGTCACAGCGACCATTCCACCACGGCTGCGGGTCTAGCATGGACATCGCGAGGGGGAGTATCCCGGATCCGCGCGTAACGTCATCACGAGCATCGGCGAAGCTGCTCCGGGCGCGCGACGCACCTGTGTGCGGGGGAGAGACTTTCGGTCTTTTCCGTGCCTCCCGAAAGGTCCCGTGTGACTGTGGACATCCCTCTCTGGTTCGAGATCACCTCGATGGTGGTGCTGAGCCTCATCCTGCTCGGCGATCTGCTGCTCATCCGACTGCGCCCGCACATCCCTTCCACGAAGGAGTCGACCCTCTGGGTGGTCTTCTACGTCGGGCTGGCGCTGCTCTTCGCCGTGATCCTCGGCAACGTCGCCGGCTGGCGCAACGCCGGGGACTTCGTCACGGGCTGGGCTCTGGAGTACAGCCTCTCGGTCGACAACCTCTTCGTCTTCGTGCTGATCATGGCCCAGTTCGCGGTGCCGCGTCGGCTGCAGCAGCAGGTGCTGATGGTGGGCATCATCATCGCCCTCGTGCTCCGCGGCGCCTTCATCCTCGTCGGCGTCACGATCATCGAGCACTTCTCGCCGATCTTCTACATCTTCGGCGCCTTCCTGATCTACACCGCCATCAAGCAGGCGATGCCGGAGGGCGAGCACGACGACGACGTCAAGCGGGAGAACTTCATCGTCCGGCTGCTGCGTCGCCGCATCGACATCAGCGAGACCTACGACGGCTCGAAGATCCGCACCACGGTCGACGGCACGCGCATGTGGACCCCGATGATCATCGTGTTCATCACGATCGGCGTGACCGATCTCATCTTCGCGATCGACTCGATCCCGGCGATCTTCGAGATCACGACCAACGGCTTCCTCGTGTTCGCGGCGAACATCTTCGCGCTCATGGGTCTCCGGCAGCTGTACTTCCTGCTCGGCGACCTGCTCGACCGCCTGCGCTACCTCCACTACGGCATCGCCGTGATCCTCGGGTTCATCGGCGTCAAGCTCATCCTGCACGCACTGCACGAGAACGAGCTGCCGTTCATCAACGGCGGCCAGCACGTCGAGTGGGTGCCCGACATCGACAACCTCGTCTCGCTCGGGGTGATCGTCGTCTCGATGACCGTGGCGACGGTCGCGAGCCTCGTGGCATCCGCTCGCGAGAAGCGCGCCGAACGGATCGCGCCGACCGTGGAGTGAGCGCCTCACCCCGCTGACCAGAGCTGCTCCGCCTCGAGTGTGAGATCGATGACCTGACGCAGCAGGGCTCCGACCGTGGTCGACTGCAGCAGCGTGAACTGGTCGTATTCGCCGAGCGGAGCGATCGCAGCGAGCTGCCAGGAAGCGGCGAGCGGATCGTCGGAGATCTCGGTATCGGCGTCCCACCGTCCGTCGACCCGCGAGAGCACCCGCCGCACGATCGCTTCCGCCTCGGTGCGCAGCGGAGTCAGCGCGTCGTTCCAGCTGAGGTCGGCCAGCGGCGACACCGCGGCGCGCGGGTAGGGGTCGTCGTCGAGCCACTGGTCGATCGTGAAGCGCTGCGTCCCCACGGCGACGGTGTGCAGCACCTCCGCGCCGGCCGTCACGCTCACCAGCCGAGCCATGGTGCCGATGCCGCTTCGTCGATCGCCCCCGCCCACCTCGTGTCCGCGCTCGATGAGCACGACGCCGAACTGCGGGTCGTCGTCGTCGAGCAGGTGTCCGATCATCGTGAGGTATCGCGGCTCGAACACCCGCAGGGGGAGCGGGGTGTACGGGAACAGCACCGAGCCGAGCGGGAACATCGGTATCGCAGTCATGACCCCAGTCAACACCGCGCGACGTACAGTGAACAGATGCGCAGACCCCGCCCCGACACTCCCGGCCCCGGACAGGAATCCGTCTGGGACTACCCCCGTCCTCCCCGGGTCGAGCGCGTGGCGGAGCGCGTCACGATCACCCTGGGCGGCCAGGTCATCGCGGACACGACGGATGCCGTGCGCGTTCTCGAGACCAGCCACCCGCCGGTGTACTACCTGCCGATCGCCGACTTCGTCGACGGCGCCCTCGTCGACGCGCCCGGGTCGTCGTTCTGCGAGTTCAAGGGCGCTGCCCGCTACCTCGATGTGCGAGGGGGCGATTCGGTGGCGCCGGGCGCTGCCTGGAACTACCCGCAGCCGTCACCCGGTTTCGGCGTGCTCGCCGACAGGGTCGCCGTCTACGCCGCGCCGATGGACGCCTGCACGGTCGGAGACGAGGTCGTCGCCCCGCAGCCGGGAGGCTTCTACGGCGGGTGGGTGACCTCGACGGTCGCCGGTCCCTTCAAGGGCATCCCGGGCTCGATGGGCTGGTAGCCCGACAGTCGGAACCGCGCTCAGAAGGCCCGCAGGTTCGCCTGGAGTCCGCCATCGACATAATCCCGGCGCAGGATGCCGCGGCGGCGCAGCACCGGGACGAGCTCGTCGAGCGTGCGGTGCAGCGTGACGGGGTGGAAGTCGCCCCACAGCAGCACGCCGTCGTTGCCCCAGTCGCCGAGTTCCTCGATGAGGTCGGCGAACTCCTCCGCCGTTCCGACGAACCCTGACCGGTCGGTGATGCGACCCGCCTTGGCCAGCGCGGTGAGGTGCGCGCGGAGCGGTGCGTCGTCACCGCGGTCTCCGACCAGGCGCTGGATGCTGCCCCGCGAGACGTGCGGTCCGAAGATCGACAGGTCGAGCGGACGGTCGAGATCCAGCGCCGTGAGATCGGTCTCCAGGTCGCTGGACTGCTTGCGCGCGATCTGCACGAGCGCGGCGTCGTCTGGGTGGGCGGACGCGGCGACGATGCGGTCTGCTTCCTCCGAGGAGGCGGTGATCACCGGCTGGATCGCGAAGAGGATCTTGATGTCGTCCGGTGCGCGCCCCGCGGCGACGGCGGCGTCGTGGATCTTCGCGCGGTACGCCCTGACCGACGCTTCGTTCAGAGGGGCGAGCGCGAGCTGCACGTCGGAGTTCGCTCCGGCGAAACCGAGGCCGCGCCCTGACCCGCCGGGGGAGACGATGGCCGGCTCCCCGTCGGTGAAGGGGATCGCGTTGAGCGGGCCGTCGAAGGAGTAGTACTCGCCTCGGTGCTGCGTCGCGGAGAGCCGGCTTCCGTCGGCGTACACGTCGGTCGACCGGTCGGCGACGAGCGCGCCTTCCTCCCAGCTGCGCCAGAGGGAACGGATGCCGTCGAGCCACTCCTCCGCACGGTCGTAGGCCTCGTCATGGCCGAGCTGCGCGGCATCCGAGAAGTGCCTGGCGCTGCCCGTGTCGGTGACGACGTTGAGGCCGAGGCGGTGTCCGCTCAGGTGCTGCAGCGTCGCGAACTGGCGCGCGGCCGTGTACGGCAGGTACGCCGCGGGGTTGACGGTGGGCACCACGCCGAGGTGACGTGTCGTCTGGAAGAGATACGGTGCGAGCAGCAGCGGGTCGTGCTTCGGCCCCCCGAATGCATGCCGCACCCGGAGGTCGATGGTCTCTGGCGAACCCATCGATGGCGCATCCTCGATGATGACGAGGTCGAAGCCGGCCTGCTCGAGGGTGCGCGCCGCCTCCTGGTAGATCTCGGGGCGCGTCCAGTCGTAGTCCCAGTCGAGCGAGGGGTAGCCCCATCCCTGCGGTCCGAATCCGCGGGCGAGGAACCACCCGAAGTGCTGAGGCCTGCTCATGCCACCGCCTCGCGGGCGGGTGCGAGGACGCGCGTGAGGTCGGCGATGAGGTCGGCGACGTCTTCGATGCCGATCGACAGACGCAGGGTGCCGGGGCGGACGCCGAGCACCTCGCGCTCCTCATCCGTGCGCGAGGCGTGGCTCGTGGTGCCGGGGTGCAGCACGAGAGAGCGCACGTCGCCGATGTGCGTCATGTGCGTGAAGACCCGGACATCCTCGACGAAGGCGCGCGCTGCCTCGAGACCGCCGCGCAGGGTGAACGTGAAGATGGAGCCGTATCCGCCGGTCAGGTAGGTGTCGGCGAGACGGTGGTGAGGGTGGCTCTCGAGGCCGAGGTAGTCGACGCTCTCGACCGCGTCCTGAGCGGCGAGCCAGCGGGCCACGTCCAGCGCGTTGCGCGACTGCCGCTCGACGCGGAGGCCCAGCGTCTCGGCGCCCTGCCCGATGAGGAAGGCGTTCAGCGGAGAGGGCGACGCCCCAAATCGCGGAGCGACCGACTCGCGGGCGTACGCGAGTCGCGCGTTGCCGCCGTGTCGTGCCGCCACGCTCGCGAGGCCGCCGCGACCGGGCAGCACGAGGTGCGGGGCGTTGTGTCCCGCCTTCGCCGCATCGAACCGCCCGTCGTCGACGAGCACGCCGCCGAGTACCGATCCGTGCCCGGCGAGGAACTTCGACGCCGAGTGCACGACGATCGCTGCTCCGTGCTCGATCGGACGGATGAGGTACGGGGTGGCGAGGGTGTTGTCGACGATGAGCGGGATGGCGGCCTCGTCACCGACCGCGCTGACGGCGGCGATGTCGAGCAGGTCGTTCCGCGCGTTCGCGATCGACTCCGCGAACAGGGCTCGAGTGTTGGGCCGGATGGCCTCTCGCCATGCGTCGGGATCGTTGATGTCGTCGACGAAGCTCGTCTCGATCCCCAAGCGGGTGAGGTTGTCGAGGAAGAGCCCGCGCGTCCCCTCGTAGATGTGCGTGGACGAGACGATGTGGTCTCCGGCTCCGGCGACCGTGAGCAGCGCGGTGGCGACGGCGGCCTGACCGCTCGCCACCATGACCGCGTCCGTGCCGGACTCGAGGGCGGCCAGCTGCCGCTCGACCGCGCGGACGGTCGGGTTGCCGGTGCGGGTGTACCCGAAGCCGTCGCCCGTGCCGAAGTGGTTGGCCGCGTGATCGAAGTCGTCGAACTCGAAGCCCGCCGTGAGGTAGATCGGGGTCGCGCGCGACGCCGCCGGCTGCTGATTCCGGGCGGCGTGGACGGCCTTGGTGGCGAAGCCGAGGGAGTCGTCGGTCATGCGGGTGCCTCTCGATGGTGCGGGTCACAGTACTGTGTCACGGCGTGACTCGCCGCGCGGAAGCGGTGGTAACCTGACGTCATGCGGATCGTGCTCCTTCTTAGCGGCCGCGACGAGACCTCGTTCTGAGCCCCTCCTCGTCGCGGAGTCCATCGTGGGCCGAACCGCCAGCTTCAGGAGAACCGCATTGAACACCCCCGCATCGGAGTCCGCTCCCGCACGCCGCAGGACACTGGCCGAGAAGGTCTGGGACGACCATCTGGTCGTCAAGGGCGAGAACGGCGAGCCAGACCTCATCTACATCGACCTGCACCTCGTGCACGAGGTGACGAGCCCGCAGGCCTTCGACGGTCTGCGCGCAGAGGGGCGTCCGCTCCGTCGCCTCGATCTCACGATCGCCACGGAGGACCACAACACCCCCACGTGGGAGATCGACAAGCCGATCGCCGACCTCACGAGCCGCACCCAGATCGAGACGCTGCGGCGCAACGCCGCCGAATTCGGCGTGCGGCTGCACTCGCTGGGTGACGCCGAGCAGGGCATCGTGCACGTGGTCGGTCCGCAGCTCGGCCTCACGATGCCGGGCATCACGGTGGTCTGCGGCGACTCGCACACCTCGACGCACGGTGCGTTCGGAGCCATGGCCTTCGGCATCGGCACCAGCGAGGTCGAGCACGTCATGGCCACGCAGACCCTGCCGCTCAAGCCCTTCAAGACCATGGCGATCAACGTCGAGGGCACGCTGCGCCCAGGCGTCACGGCGAAGGACATCATCCTCGCGGTCATCGCCAAGATCGGCACCGGCGGCGGACAGGGCTACGTGCTCGAGTATCGCGGCAGCGCGATCCGCGCCCTCTCCATGGAGGGACGCATGACGATCTGCAACATGTCGATCGAAGCCGGTGCCCGTGCGGGCATGGTCGCGCCGGACGAGACGACGTTCGCGTACCTCGAGGGGCGTCCGCACGCGCCGAAGGGACAGGACTGGGAGGATGCCGTCGCCTACTGGCGCACGCTTCCCACCGACGACGGCGCCGAGTTCGACGCCCAGGTGTTCATCGACGCCGACGACCTGGAGCCGTTCGTCACCTGGGGCACCAACCCCGGCCAGGGCAGCTCGCTGTCGGCCTCCGTGCCCGACCCGGCGCAGATCGCCGACCCCAACGAGCGCGCCGCCGCCGAGCGCGCGCTCGAGTACATGGACCTGGCTCCCGGCACACCGCTCAAGGAGGTTCCGGTCGACGCCGTGTTCATGGGGTCGTGCACGAACAGCCGCATCGAGGACCTGCGGGCCTTCGCGTCCATCATCAAGGGCAAGAAGAAGGCCGACGGCGTCCGCGTCATGGTCGTCCCCGGCTCGGCACGCGTGCGGCTCGAGGCCGAGGCCGAGGGGCTCGACCAGGTCATCAAGGACTTCGGGGCGGAGTGGCGGTTCGCCGGCTGTTCGATGTGCCTCGGCATGAACCCGGACCAGCTCGCGCCCGGAGAGCGCTGCGCGTCCACCTCGAACCGCAACTTCGAGGGTCGTCAGGGCAAGGGCGGCCGCACGCACCTCGTGTCGCCGCTGGTGGCTGCGGCGACCGCGATCCGCGGCACGCTGTCCAGCCCCGGGGACTTGATGAGCGATGCGTCGACGAGCACGGCGACGCAGGTGGAGGTCTGACCATGGAGAAGTTCACGACGCACACCGGTATCGCCGCACCGCTCAAGCGGTCGAACGTCGACACCGACCAGATCATCCCGGCCGTCTTCCTCAAGCGCGTGACCAAGACGGGCTTCGACGACGCCCTCTTCCACGGCTGGCGGCAGGAGCCCGACTTCGTGCTCAACCAGGACGCGTTCCAGGGCGCGAGCGTGCTCGTCGCAGGTCCCGACTTCGGTACCGGGTCGAGCCGCGAGCACGCGGTGTGGGCACTTCGCGATTTCGGATTCAAGGTCGTGCTGAGCCCGCGCTTCGCCGACATCTTCCGGGGGAACTCGGGCAAGCAGGGCCTGCTCGCTGCGACCATCTCGGAGGAGGATCTCGAGCGCATCTGGGCCGAGATCGACCGGAATCCCGGTGTTTCCATCACCGTGGACCTCGAGCAGCGGACCGCGTCGATCGGCGACATCCAGGCCGAGATCGGTATCGACGATTACACTAGATGGCGGCTCCTCGAAGGGCTCGATGACATCGGGCTCACCCTGCGCAACGAAGACAAGATCGCGCAGTTCGAGGCCCGTCGCGAGTCGTGGCGGCCCCGGACTCTCCCCGTTCAGTGAACGGAGGGGCGGGGGAGCCGAGGGCGACCCCGCCCCGAATTCCTTGAACGAAGTGAGGCCCGAATGACGACACCTGTGCGCGACGCTCTCCCCGACGGGGTCCCCCCGCTGACCGGAGACGTCCTCGCCATTCGAGGAGGGCGACCGCTGCGCGGTCGCGTCGACGTCAAGGGCGCGAAGAACCTCGCGACCAAGGCGATGGTGGCGACTCTGCTCGGTGAGACCGCCAGCACGCTGCGCGACGTCCCGGCCATCAGCGACGTCGCGGTCGTGCGGTCGCTGCTCGAGGTGCACGGGGTTCGGGTGGCGGAAGGCGACGAGCCCGGATCGCTGACCTTCGACCCGAGCGACGTCGAGTCGGCCCACTTCGAGGAGATCGACGCCCACGCCGGAGCCTCGCGCATCCCGATCCTCTTCTGCGGCCCTCTGCTGCACCGGCTCGGACAGGCGTTCATCCCCGATCTCGGCGGATGCCGCATCGGCGACCGTCCCATCGACTTCCACCTCGACGCGCTCCGCAAGTTCGGCGCCACGGTCGAGAAGCTGCCCAGCGGCATCCGTCTCTCCACGGGCGGAGCCCGACTGCACGGCGCGAACATCCACCTGCCGTACCCGAGCGTCGGCGCCACGGAGCAGGTGCTGCTCACCGCGGTCCGCGCCGAGGGCGTGACCGAGCTGCGCAATGCGGCGATCGAGCCCGAGATCATGGACCTCATCGCGGTGCTGCAGAAGATGGGCGCGATCATCTCCTACGAGCCCAACCGCGTGATCCTCATCGAGGGCGTGGAGAAGCTGCGCGGGTACGACCACCGGTCGATCTTCGACCGCAACGAGGCGGCGTCCTGGGCGTCGGCAGCGCTCGCGACCGACGGCGAGATCTTCGTCGGCGGCGCGAAGCAGCAGGAGATGCTCACGTTCCTCAACGTCTTCCGCAAGGCGGGCGGCTGGTTCGACATCCAGGAGGACGGGATCCTCTTCCGTCGTGAGGGCGAGCTCAAGCCGGTCGTCGTCGAGACCGACGTCCACCCCGGTTTCATGACCGACTGGCAGCAGCCGCTCGTCGTCGCCCTGACCCAGGCCAAGGGCCGCTCTATCGTGCACGAGACCGTGTACGAGAACCGCCTCGGTTTCACCGACGCCCTCGTCAAGATGGGCGCGGACATCGTCGTGCACCCGCGCGGGCTGCAGGCCGGCCCGCGGCGTGTCCCGCGTCGCGACCTCGAGCAGGCCGCCGTCATCACCGGTCCGACGCCGCTGCACGGCGCAGACATCGTCGTGCCGGACCTCCGCGGCGGTTACAGCCACGTGATCGCGGCGCTGACGGCCGAGGGCGAGTCGAAGGTGTCGGGAGTCGACATCCTCAGCCGCGGCTACGAGAAGTTCCTCGCCAAGCTCGACGCTCTCGGCGCCGACTTCGACGTCCTCCGGTGACCCCGATGGGTTCCCGGTCGACGGAGACCACGCGACCGAGCCTGTTCTGGCCGCTCGCGGTGATCGTGATCCCGCTGATCTCGCTGCTGGCGAAGATCCGCATCACGGGTGCCGAGAAGCTTCCGCAGAAGGGCGCCTTCGTCCTCGCGCCGAACCACTACTCGGAGTTCGACCCGCTGATCGTGGCGCTCGCGGTGTGGCGCATCGGTCGCGCACCGCGGTTCATGGCCAAGGAGAGCCTGTTCCGTGTGCCCGTGCTGGGATGGTTCCTCACCCACACGGGCATGATCCCGGTCGCGCGCACGTCGTCGGCATCGGCCGCCAAGCAGACGATGAAGCAGTCGGAGGAACTCGTCGAGCACGGCCGAGGCGTCATCGTCTACCCCGAGGGCACGCTCACGCGCGACCCCGACATGTGGCCGATGCGCGGCAAGTCGGGCGCGGTCCGGCTCGCTCTCGCCGACGGCATCCCGCTGATCCCCATGGCGCACTGGGGCACCCAGGCGATCATGGGGCGCTATCAGAAGGGCCTGAGTCTCTGGCCGCTGCGCAAGCGCGTGGAGGTCGTGGTCGGCGACCCCGTGGACGTCTCGGACCTCCGCGGTCGCGCGGGCGAACCTGCGGCGCTGAACGAGGCCACCACCCGGCTCATGAATGCGATCACGGCTCTGCTCGAGGAGCTGCGCGACGAGAAGGCGCCGGCGGAGCGCTGGAACCCCACTGCCCACGGACAGAAGGAGACGGGTCGCCTTGACTCCTAAGCGGACGATTCCGAGCGGTCCCCGGGTCGCGGTGATCGGCGCCGGGAGCTGGGGGACCACCTTCGGCAAGATCCTCGCCGACGGCGGGGCGCAGGTGACCATGTGGGCGCGTCGCGCCGAGCTGGCTCACGAGATCGACGAGGCCAAGCGCAACTCGAAGTACCTGCCAGGCATCAACCTGCCGCGCACGATGAGCGCGACGCACGAGCTGGCCGTCGCGATGCGCGACGTCGACCAGGTCTACCTGTCGGTGCCGAGTCAGTCGCTGCGCGAGAACCTCAAGGCGCTGCGCCCGCTGCTCGCGGGCGGTGACGCCAAGATCGTCAGCCTCATGAAGGGTGTCGAGCGCTCGACGGGTCTGCGCATGAGCCAGGTCATCGAGCAGGAGCTGCGATGCGATCCCGAGCGCATCGCCGTGGCATCCGGTCCGAACCTCGCGCTGGAGATCGCGCGCGAGCAGCCGACGGCGGCCGTGATCTCCTCGCGGAGCCAAGAGACAGCGGAAGAGGTGGCGCGCGCCGCACGCAACGACTACTTCCGCACCTTCGTCAACACCGACGTCATCGGCACCGAGTTCGGCGGCGTGCTGAAGAACCTCATCGCGGTCGCCATCGGCATCGTCGACGGGGTCGGTTACGGCGAGAACACCAAGGCGTCGATCATCACGCGCGGGCTGGTCGAGATGACGGACTTCGCGGTCGCGAACGGCGCCCACCCGGAGACGCTGCAGGGGCTCGCCGGGCTCGGTGACCTCATCGCGACGTGCCAGTCGCCGTTGAGCCGCAACAACACGGCCGGGCGCCTGCTCGGCCAGGGATACAGCTTCCAGGACGTGGTCAAGCAGATGCAGCAGACGGCCGAGGGGCTCGCCTCCGTCGCGCCGGTGCTGCAGCTCGCCCGCGAATCCGACGTGGACATGCCCATCGTCGAGCAGGTGAAGATGGTGCTCGACGGGAAGATGGATCCCCGCGACATCGCACCCCACCTCACGACGGACGACGACACCCCGCAGGGGGAGAGGACCAACCATGGACAAGCAGAGGGTGGTGGTGCTCTTCGGCGGGCGCTCCAGCGAGCATTCGATCAGTTCCGCAACGGCGGGCGGGGTGCTGGGCGCGATCGATCGTGATCGCTACGACGTGATCCCCGTGGGGATCACGCGTGAGGGCGCCTTCGTCCTCGAGGACGACGACCCGGCGAAGTTCCCGTTGGACGCCGCGCATCTGCCCGAGGTCGTCGACAACGGCACCCGCGTGCTGTGGCCGGAGCCCGGCGGCGACCGCACGCTGCGCGTGGTGCAGGCCGACGGCACGGTCGACGGTCTCGGCGAGATCGACGTGGTGCTGCCCATCCTCCATGGACCGCACGGAGAGGACGGCACGATCCAGGGCTACTTCGACACCCTCGAGGTGCCGTACGCCGGCGGCGGCGTCCTGGACTCCGCGCTCTGCATGGACAAGCACTTCATGAAGGTGGCGCTGCAGGCCGCGGGCATCTCCGTCGCCCCCTGGCGCACCGTGCGTGCCAGGGAGTGGGCGTCGCAGCCCGATGCCGTCCGCGCCGCCGCTGCGGAGCTGGGCTCACCGCTCTTCGTGAAGCCTGCCCGCGCCGGATCGAGTGTCGGGGTGTCGAAGGTCGAAGCGCTCGACGAGCTCGATGCGGCCCTCGCCGTCGCCTTCGCGGAGGACGACAAGGTGCTCATCGAGACCGGTGTCGTCGGGCGCGAGATCGAGGTGGCCATCCTGGAAGGCGCCGAGGGCGTCCGAGCATCGCTTCCCGGGGAGATCGTGCTCACGTCGCGCGGGTTCTACGACTTCGAGGGCAAGTACTTCGGCGGAGACGGCGTCGACGTCGTGTGCCCGGCCGAGCTCGACGACGCACAGGTGGCGGCCGTCCAGGACGCGGGCATCCGCGCTTTCGACGCGGTCGACGGTCGCGGCCTGGCTCGCGTCGACATGTTCCTCACCGCGTCGGGCGAGCTCGTCGTCAACGAGCTGAACACGATGCCCGGGTTCACTCCGATCTCGATGTTCCCCAAGTGCTGGGTCGTCTCGGGTCTGAGCTACGGGGATCTCATCTCCGAGCTGATCGAGGCCGGCCTGCGCCGCTGAGCGCGACGGCTCGGCCGGCGGTCAGCCCTCGGTCGAGCCGTCGTCGGTGCTCTCGTCTGCGCCGTCCTCGGTCGGCACGCGATCGGTGCACCGCGCCGTGGCGGGCGCGAGACCCGCCCGGATGCTCGTGGACAGCTGTTCCACGACCGTCCGGAAGTCGATCTCCGAGCCTCGGCGGATGATGACCTCGATCGCCGGGTCCCGTCCGTAGGTGACGAGACGCTGCCGCTCCTCCTCCTGGTCGAGCACGAGCCAGTCGACGCCGCCGATCGTGGTGCACACGTCGGTCGACGGCGCGGGCGGCTCGACGCCGCAGCGGAGCACCACGGTCGGATCGCCCCAGGCGCCCGTGGCCTGCGCGTCGGTCCACACCCGGTCGAGTTCGCCCACGGCATCGGGCAGGAGAACCGAGACCTCGGCGCACGCCGGGTTGTCGGCGTCGTCGGCCGGCTCGAGGTGGATGGTGGTCGAGCATCCGGCGAGGCCGGCTGCGGCGACCAGCATGCCCGCGACGAGGAGAAGACGGCGAGAGGTGGGCATGCATCCAGGCTACCTTTGACAGCATGCCCTCCCGACCCGATGCCGACGACCCGCGCCTCGGCGACCTGTCGGAGGGGGAGATCCTCCGAGCCATCCTCGCGCGCACGGCGCAGGCATCGCACACGCTGATCGGCCCGGGCGACGATGCCGCTGTCGTGGCCGCACCGTCGGGCTCCGTCGTCGCGACCACCGACACCCTGGTGCACGGCCCCGACTTCCGACTCGCCTGGTCGAGCGGATTCGACCTGGGGTGGAAGGCGGCGGCGGTCAACCTCGCCGACGTCGCGGCGATGGGCGCGCGTCCGACGGCGCTGCTCGTCGCACTGGCCGTGCCGCGCGATCTCCGGCTCTCTTTCGTGCAGCGGCTCGCCGACGGCTTCCGTGAGGCGTGCGCCGCGCTGGCGCCCGGCTGCGCGGTGGTCGGCGGCGACCTCACCGTGTCGGACGTGCTCACCGTCGCGGTCACGGCTCTGGGTGACCTGGAGGGCCGTGCCCCGATCACGCGCAGCGGAGCCCGTCCCGGAGACACGGTGGCGGTCGCGGGTGAGCTCGGGCACGCCGCGCAGGGACTCCAGCTGCTCTTCGGCCGGTTCCGCGACGGCGAGACCCCGGTGCCGGTCGACGTCGCGGTGCTCGGCGACGGCGACCGTGCGGCGCTCGACGCGCAGCTGCGTCCTTCGCCGCCGATCGGGTTGGGTCCGATGGCGGCGACGGCCGGCGCGACGGCGATGATGGACGTCTCCGACGGACTCGCGCTGGACGCGCGGCGCATGGCGGCGGCATCCGGGGTGACGATCCGCCTGTCTGCGGCGGCGCTCGGCGACGATCCGGTGCGCGCCCTCGCCGGGGGTGAGGACCACGCGCTGCTGGCCGCGTTCCCGGGCGCGGTTCTGCCGCCCGGCTTCCGACGCATCGGCGAGGTCGCAGACCGATCGGACCACGACCTGCTCGTCGACGGCGATCCGGTCGACGTCAGCGGCTGGGACCCGTACCGCGACTGGGACTCGGCGTCAGGCTGAGGAGTCGGCCCCTCGGGGAATCGCCCACCACAGGGTCGTGTCGCCGTAGGTCTTCTCGCGGAGCAGCTCGAGCCCGGCGGCGGAGAGGTCGGGCGGGGTGGATCGTCTCGCGCGTTCGATCACGACGAGTGCCTCCGGGGCGAGGAGCGGCGCGAGTGCGAGGAGGTCGCCGTTCATGGCTTCATCGCCCAGATCGTACGGCGGGTCGGTGAAGACGAGGTCGAAGGGTCCCGTCGCACGCTGCAGGAAGGCGCGGACGCTGCTCTGGTGGACGCGCGCGGGGGAGAGGCCCCCGGCTTTCGCCACGATGCCGGCGTTGCGGCGGATGATCCCCGCCGCGGCGCGACCGTGCTCGACGAGGTCGACGGAGGCGGCGCCACGGCTCGACGACTCGAGGCCGAGGGCCCCCGAACCGGCGTACAGATCGAGGACACGAGCCCCGGACAGCGCGTCGGCGGATTCGAGGGCGCCGAACAGCGACTCCCGCACCCGGTCGCTCGTGGGGCGGGTGCCGCTTCCCGGCACGTCCAGTCGGGCGCCTCTGGCGGCCCCGGCGATGATCCTCGTCACCCGTTCACGATACGACAGCGTCCGTGCACGCCGTGTCGGCGCCGCCTTCTAGACTCGGACCATGCCGCTCTCGCTCGACACGTCTCTGCAGGAGGCGCTCGGCGCGACCCCGGCGAAGGCACTCGACCGGGCTTTCGGTATGGCGACGGTCGGCGATCTGCTCTCGCACTATCCGCGACGGTATGCGGATCCGGGAGAGCTCACCCCGATCCGCGAGCTCCCGATCGGCGAGACCGTCACGATCGTCGCCGAGGTGCTGTCGTCGAGTGCTCGGGCGATGCGCAATCGACGTGGCGCGATGGCCGACGTCGTGATCGGCGACGGCATCGGGAAGATGTCCCTGACGTTCTTCGCGAAGAATCTCGGGGCGGCGAAGTGGCGGTCGGAGGAGCTGGCGGTCGGCCGCCGTGGCGTGTTCTCCGGCAAGGTCGGCGAGTTCAACGGGGTCACGCAATTCGCGCATCCCGAGTACGAGCTCTTCGACGACGAGGATGCCGCGCGGCGACGCGCGGACGCGCGTGCCGCCGTGCTGATCCCGATCTACCCGGCGACCTCCAGCCTCCAGACCTGGCAGATCGCGAAGTTCGTCGGCAGGGTCCTCGACGACCTCGGGGATGTGCCCGAGCCGCTCGCCCCCGACGTCCGGTCCCGGGAGGAGCTGCTGACGGCACGCGAGGCGCTCGAGCAGATCCACCGTCCCAAGACCCGCAACGACATCGATCCCGCCGTCCGCACGCTGCGCATGCACGAGGCGCTCACCCTGCAGACGGCGCTGCTGCAGCAGCGCGACGCGGTGCGGGCCCTCTCGGCCACGACGCGACCGGCCGCGCCCGGGGGACTCCTCGAACGCTTCGACGCGGCGCTTCCGTACTCGCTCACGCCCGACCAGCAGACCGTCGGCGACCAGATCGCGCACGACCTGGTCGGGTCATGGCCCATGAACAGGCTCGTGCAGGGCGAGGTGGGCTCCGGCAAGACCCTCGTCGCCCTCCGCGCCATGCTCCAGGTCGCCGAGTCCGGTGGGCAGGCAGCGCTCATCGCACCGACGGAGGTGCTCGCAGGGCAGCACCTCCGATCGATCACGAAGATGCTCGGTCCCCAGCTCGCGCCGCTCGTCATGCCGACGCTGCTGACCGGGCAGATGCCTGCGGCGGAGCGACGCAAGGCCGCGCTGCGCGTCGCCTCGGGCCAGTCGCTCATCGTCGTCGGCACGCACGCGCTCCTCGGCGAGAAGACCACCTTCGCCGACCTCGGTCTCGTCGTGGTCGACGAGCAGCACCGCTTCGGCGTGGAGCAGCGCGAGGCGCTCCGCGCCAAGGGGTCGAGTCCGCACGCCCTCGTCCTGACGGCGACGCCGATCCCTCGCACAGTCGCGATGACGGTGTTCGGCGACCTCGACACATCCGTCATCCGCACGATGCCGAAGGGGCGCGCGGGTATCGAGTCGTTCGTCGCGCCCCTCGCCGAGCATCCCGGCTGGTTCAACCGCGTCTGGGAGCGCGCCGCAGAGGAGATCGCGCAGGGCCGTCAGGTGTTCGCCGTCTGCGCGGCGATCGACACCACGAAGAAGACCGCCGAGGTGGGTGAGCAGGCACTCCTGCAGGGCGAGGGCGCGGCCGGTCCGAAGTGGGGCGTGGTGCAGCTCGACGAGGCGCTGGCCACGCATCCGACCCTCGGCGGTCTGCGCAGAGCGGTCCTCCACGGACGCATGCCGTCGGATGAGAAGGACGCCGTGATGCAGTCCTTCGCCCGCGGCGACATCGACCTGCTGATCGCCACGACCGTGATCGAGGTCGGCGTCGACGTGCCCAACGCCTCGACCATGATCGTGCTCGACGCCGACCGCTTCGGCGTCTCGCAGCTGCATCAGCTCCGTGGGCGCGTCGGGCGAGGCGGAGTGCCGGGCCTCTGCCTCCTCGTGACCGAGGCCGAGGCGGGTTCGGTCGCGCGTGAACGCGTGGATGCTGTCGCCGCGACGCTTGACGGATTCGCCCTCGCGGAGGTCGATCTCGAGCTCCGCGGAGAGGGCGACGTGCTGGGAGCGGCCCAGGCCGGAGTGCGCTCGTCGCTCAAGCTGCTGCGCGTCGTCAAGGATTCCAAGCTCATCGTGCGGGCGCGGGAGCTCGCCGAGGCGATCCTCGCGGACGACCCGGATCTGACAGCGAATCCCGGCCTCCGAGCCGCGATCGCGCGTCGCGTGACGGAAGAAGACCGCGCCGCGCTCGCGAAGAACTGACCTCTCTTCGAGGTGCCCTAGGCTGGATGCATGAGCAGCCGGATCGCCGTCGTCCCGGGTTCCTTCGATCCGCCCACCCTCGGTCATCTCGATGTGATCAGGCGCGCGGCGAAGCTGTACGACGAGCTGCATGTGCTCGTCGTGCACAACCCCGGCAAGGAAGCCATGCTGCCGATCGCGCAGCGCATGTCGCTGCTGGAACAGTCGATCGCCGAGGACGGGATGGACGGCAACGTCATCGTCGGGTCGTGGAGCATGGGCCTGCTCGTCGACTACGCCCGCGACGTCGACGCCGGCGTGCTCGTCAAGGGCATCCGCTCGCAGGTGGACGTCGCCTACGAATCCCCGATGGCGATCGTCAACCGCCATCTCGCCGACATCGAGACGGTGTTCCTGCTGCCGGATCCTGCGCACGCCCTGGTGTCGAGCTCGCTCGTGAGGCAGGTCGCCGGGCTCGGCGGAGACATCTCGCCGTTCGTTCCGCCGGCCGTCGCGTCGTTCCTCGACACCGGCTCCCGCGGGATCTGACCGTCCCTCCGCCGGGCCTCCGCACTCAGGCGCCGACCAGCCCGGGGCTCCGCCGAGCCGGTAGCATTGCGGGGTGCGTTCCCGATTCAACGGCCCCTTCGTCCTCCCCGTCCGCGACATCGTTCGCAAGCCGGGGGAGATGCGCGAGCATGCCTTCACGGTGACTCTCGACGAGCCGTGGGGCGAGGGGATCGTGTCCTTCGCGCAGGGTTCCGAACTCGATCTCGATGTGCGGCTCGAGTCGGTCCACGAGGGCATTCTCGTGTCCGGCGCGGCTGATGCGGAGTACTCCGGAGTATGCGGTCGGTGCCTCACCGACATCGCCCGGCCCGTCGAAGTCGAGTTCCAGGAGCTTTTCGCGTATCCTGGTGAGGAAGAAACTGACTTCGAGGTTCAAGACGACCACGTGGATCTTGAAACTCTTGTCAGGGATGCGGCCGTATTGTCGCTTCCATTTCAGCCGGTGTGTCAGCCGGATTGCCCCGGGCTCGACCCGGTCACGGGCGAGAGGCTGACCGAGAGCACCGGATCGGAGCAGGCAGCTCCCATCGATCCTCGATGGAGTGCGCTCCAGCAGATCACAGACCAAGACGGCGCGGCAGAGAGCAGCGCCGCCGAGAAAGAAGAGAGCTAGTCATGGCTGGTAACCCCCCGAAGCGCAAGGTCTCCCGTTCCAACACCCGCTCGCGTCGCGCGCAGTGGAAGGCCGAGGCTCCCGCGCTCGTCAAGACCGTCGAGAACGGCAAGGTCGTCTACAGCCGTCCTCACCAGGCGAAGGTCGTCACCGACTCGCAGGGCACCGAGCTCTTCCTCGAGTACAAGGGCCGCAAGGTCGCTGACGTCTGAGTCGCGACTCCAGATCGTGACAGAGGTCCCTGGGGGGACGAGACCTCTCCCTGAGAAGCTCCGCGTCGATATCGACGCGGAGCTTCTGGAGTTGGCGCTCACCCACCGCTCGTACGCCTACGAGCACGGCGGTATCCCTCACAACGAGCGCCTCGAGTTCCTCGGCGACTCGGTTCTCGGGCAGGCGGTGACCGTGATGCTGTTCACGAGCCACCCCGAGCTCGATGAGGGGGCTCTGGCGAAGCGTCGCGCGAGCGTCGTGTCGACGGTCGCGCTGGCGGAGGTCGCGCGGGGCATCGAGTTGGGCAGCCACCTGCTGCTCGGCCGCGGCGAGGAGCAGACCGGCGGACGCGACAAGGACTCGATCCTCGCGGACACGATGGAGGCCGTCATCGGCGCCACGTTCCTGTCAGCCGGCCCCGATGCCGCGACGGAACTGGTGCTGCGGCTGACCGAGCCGCTGCTCGCCGATCCCGAGCGCTACGGCGCGGCGATGGACCCGAAGACGAGCCTGCAGGAACTCGCGGCCCGCCTCGGGCTGACCGCTCCGCAGTACTCCATCGAAGCCAGCGGTCCCGACCACGACCGTCGCTTCACCGCGACGGTGACTGTCGGTGACGTCAGCATGAATGGGCTGGGCAGCAGCAAGAAGACGGCTGAGATGGCTGCAGCGCTGAGCGCGTGGCGTCTGCTCGACGAGCGTGCCTGAGCTCCCCGAGGTCGAGGTGGTGCGCGCGGGGCTCGCCCCCGCCGCGATCGGCTCGCTCATCACCGCGGTCAGCGTGCTCGATGAGCGCGCACTGACCCGGCATGCGGCGGGCGCCGAGGACTTCGTCGTCCGGCTCGACGGACACCGGTTCGCTGCGGCCGACCGGCGCGGCAAGTTCCTCTGGCTCCCGCTCGACTCCGGCGGCACCGCGCTGATCGCCCACCTGGGCATGAGCGGGCAGATGCTGCTCCGCGCGCCTGACGCGCCGCCCGAGCGGCACGAGCGGATCCGGATCAGCCTCGAGCACCCGACGCACGGTGAATTGGCCGTGGTCTTCGCCGATCAACGGACGTTCGGATCTCTGGCCGTCGACGAGCTGCGCGACGACGGGCCGTCGCGGATCCCGTCGCAGGTGCTCCACATCGCGCGCGATCCGATGGATCCGCTCGTCGACGACGCGGCGTTCCTCGCCGCGCTCCGGCGCAGGAGCAGCGGCATCAAGCGTGTCCTCCTGGATCAGCAGGTGATCAGCGGGGTCGGCAACATCTATGCCGATGAGTCGTTGTGGGCGGCACGCATCCACCCGGAGACCGCCGCGTCCGCCCTCTCGACGCCGGCGGCCTCGCGGTTGCTCGCCGAGATCCGAGCGGTGCTGGCAAAGGCCCTCGCAGAGGGCGGGACGAGCTTCGACGCGCAGTACGTCAACGTCAACGGTCAGGCCGGGTACTTCGCGCACTCCCTCAACGCGTACGGACGCGGGGGCGAGCCGTGTCCGCGGTGCGGCGGCCCGATCCGCCGCACCGCGTTCATGAACCGGTCGAGCCACTACTGCCCGCGCTGTCAGCGCCGCCGCTGACTCGACCGGCGCTCATGCCGCCGCGAACGACCGCGCCAGCAGCGGCCGGGTCGCGCGCGTGCTCGCCCAGACGACGCCTATCCCGATCGTGACGACCACGACGATAGTCAGCACCGATTCCGGTGCCGTGATGAGGGCGATCCCGAGCAGCGGGAAGACCAGTACCGCCGCGCACAGCGCCGAGCCGATCGCGGTGATGAGCAGCGGCGACATGATCGCGCGGCGTCGTGCGCGGTCGACCGTCTCGAGCGGCATCCCCAGGTGGTGCAGGCTCCGGTGGAGCTCGCGCTGATCGAGGATCGCCGCCGCCTGATTCACGCCCACCGAGGCCGCGACCATGAGGAACGACGCCACCAGCGTGATGATGAGGCCGGTACGCATGTCGACGGCGAGAGCGGCTTCGTCGGAGGCAGCGTCGCCGCTGCCGAGGACGTTCATGAGAGAGACTCCGGTGCCCGCGAACACGGCCATGAAGCTCGCCATCGCGATCCCGCTCACCTGGCGCCACGCGCTCTTCGGGGAATCGAGGACGAGGCGCGCCGCCAGCAGCCGTTCCGGATGCTCGGCCCGACGGAGCTGCCGCGAGGCGATGACCTTGATGACCCACGGGCCCAGCATGTTCACGACGGCGAGCGCGATCGCGAAGAGCACGGCGAGCACCGTGATCGTCGTCACGATGCCGGCGACCGAGGGGAAGATCTTGATCAGCACGAACACCAGAGCGAGGACGGAGACGCCGATGATGGCGCGGAACCAGTGCACGTTCGACGCGGTGGTGCGCATGCGAACGCCGAGCGGCGAGATGATCACTCGGCGGAGGCCGAGGGCCGCGCTGGCTGCCGCGACGACGAGGATGCCGCCGACCACCTCGAGCACGACGAGCGGCGGGAGCACGACGGCCCCCACGCCCAGCGCTTCGCCACGGAACGGGATCAGGCCGATGAGCGGGCTGATCGCGAGAGCGACGAGCACTCCGGCGGCGGCGCCGGCGGCGGCCACGAGCACGGACTCGACGACGGTCGCGACACCGACACCCAGTGGGGTCACCCCCAGGAGGCGCAGGGTGGAGAGACGCTCGTCGCGTCGCCGCGCCGAGAGACGGGCGGCGGCTCCGCCGAGATTCACCAGCGGGACGACCAGGAGCACCAGCGCGATGGCGGCGAGTGCCTGATAGACGGGGCCGAAGTCGTCGGTCCAGCTCCAGAAGGACTGCGCGCCGCCGACCACGGTGAGGACGAGGGCGGTGACGATCGCGAAGGCCGTCGCCGGGAGCGCGAGGAACGCCGTCTGGCCGGGTGCCGGACGCAGCAGCAGGGCGAGGACGCGCGGGTTCATGCGGACACCGCCGGGGAGACGACCTGGCCGTCGCGCACCGAGACGACCCGTGAGCAGCGGGCCGCCACCTCGGGGTCATGGGTGACGACGAGGAGCGTCCGCCCCTGACCCGTGGTCGACCAGAGCAGAGCGTCCATCACCTCGTGCGAGGTGTGCGAGTCGAGCGCACCGGTCGGTTCGTCTGCGAAGACGAGCTCGGCGCCCGTGGCCTGCGCACGGGCGATCGCGACACGCTGCGCCTGGCCGCCGGAGAGCTCGCCGATGCGACGGTCCTCCATTCCGGCGAGCCCGAGTGCCGCGAGCCATGATGCCGCGTGGTGCACGGCATCCGCTCTCTTCACGCCGTTGATCATGGAGGCGAGCGCGACGTTCTCGACGGCGGTGAGCTCGGGGATGAGCAGACCCTGCTGGAACACGAAGCCGAAGCGCTCGCGTCGCAACCGTGACCGGGCCGACTCGCCCAGGGCCGACAGCTCGACGGGGTGTCCGGTGGTCGGCTGGAACGTGACGGTGCCGGAGTCCGGGGTGACGATGCCGGCGAGGACGTGCAGGAGCGTGGTCTTGCCCGATCCGGAGGCGCCCATGATCGCCACGGACTCGCCGGAGCGGACAGTCAGGTCCACCCCGGCGAGCGCGCGCGTGGTGCCGTAGGACTTCGTGAGGGATCGGGCTTCGAGGACGGATGCGTTCATGCTTCCAGCCTCGCCCGCCGCTTCGCATACGTCGTCGGCTTCCCGGATGATCCGTGGGCGTCCCCCTACATCGCTCGGATGATCCTCACGAGAGCCGCTTCTGCCAGGCGCCGGCGTACGACACCGCCCGGAAGCCGAGTGCTTCGTTGATGCTCAGCATCGGACGATTCTCCTCGGCGTTGAAGGTCGATACGGTGGGGGAGTCGGGCATCAGCTCCCGCCAGCGCAGCAGGTTCGCGCACTTGACGATCATGCCCAGCCTGTGGCCGCGGTGCGCGCTGGATACGAGGGTGCCGAACTGGTGCGTCGTGGCCGTGCGGTCCGCCCCGATCAGCAGCTCGTTGTACGCCACGAGATCGCCGGTCGGCACATGCTGCACCGCGGTGACCGCGAACGCCTGACCCGCGGAGGTCAACCTCGCGTCCCGGCGTTCGACGCGCTGTGCGTCCCATTCCTCGGCGACGAACTGCATGTCGCCGCTCGGCGCATCCGTCGACAGGCGCGCGAGGATCCCCGCATACCCGTCCCGGTACTCCTCGGGGGTCGGTGCCATCCATTGCACGATCCGATAGTCCGGCCCGGCGACGGCGAGGGCTTCGTCGAGGGCGCCCTCGATCACGGACGGGTCAGCGCGCAGATCGAGTTCGCTGTTGCGTTCGACCTGCTCGCACACGAAGCCGTCTGCCTCGAGCGCGTCGGAGAGAGCCGTGGCCGGGATCCGGCCCCACCCTGTCCGGGGCACGATCATATGATCCGTCTCGATCGGGCGGTGCAGTGACCACGCCTGGATGAGGGACCGGCCATGTGCGCGCGCCTCCTCTTCCGCGCGGGACAGGAGAGCATTCTCGACTCCCATTCCGGCGAAGCGGCGCGCCACGAGCACGTCGATCTCAGCGGCCTGCGCATCGGCCTCCCTGGCGTAGTCGATCGTGATCATGCCGGCGATCCGGTCGTTGATCCTCGCCACGAAACCGGTGTGCAGCGTGTCGGTCTGGTCCTGCCACGCCGGCAGCATCTGCGCCGCGTTCGGAGCGAGGTCAGGGATGCCGGTCGCCTCATCGCAGACGAGGCGATTGAGCTCGCCGTAGGCGAGGAAGTCCCCCGCGTCGTCGCTCTCGAGGGACGCGGGCACGATGAGCGGCGTGATCGTCAGTGTGGACGTGGTCATGAGAGGTCCTTCCGCCATGCGCCTTCGTACGCGATGGCCTCGAAGCCCATGGCTTCGTTGATGGAGAGCATGGGCCGGTTCTCCTCGGCGTTGTAGGTGACGACGGCTCGCGACTGCGGGGCGAGGTCGCGCCACGTGGCGAGCGACGCGCACTTGACCAACTGCCCCAGGCGGTGCCCGCGGTGCTCGCGGAGCACCAGTGTGTCGTGCTGGTGAGTGGTGGCCGTCATGTCGGGTCCGATGCCGATCTCGGTGAAAGCGGCCAGCTCGCCGCTCTCGAGATGCTGCGCGACGGTGACGAGCAGGCGTTGACGCATCTCGACGATGCGCTTCTCCCCGGCGACGACGCGCTCGGCGTCCCACCTTTCCTCGTCGGCTTCCAGGCCCGCGGAGGGAGCGTCGGTCGACATCCGGGACTTCAACCACGCGTAGCCGTCGAGATGCTCGGGCGGGGTGGGCACCTCCCACTGCAGCACACGGTATCCGACGGCTGCGCGGATAGCGTCGTCGTGGAGGGCGGCCGAACGGCCCGCAGCGGGACCATCGAGGTCGAGCCGACTCACCCGGTACACCTGTTCCAGCGAGAAGCCGTGGCGCAGCAGGAACCGGGAGACGTGGTCGTCCGGCACGCTTCCGTGTCCGGTGCGCGCGGTGATCCGGTCGCCCGAGGATGCCGGCTGCTCGGTCCAGTTCTGGATGACGGTCCTGCCGTGTTGCCGGGCTGCTGCTTCGATGTGAGGGAGCACGGCGGTCCCGATGCCCCGGCCCCACACCCGCGGGTGGATCTCGATGCTCGCGATCGCCGTGCGCGACCCCTCCTCGTGGGGGATGTCGACGACAGCGCGTCCGACGATCTCGCCCGCGACTCGGACGGCCCAGACGGTCGTGGTGCGTTCCGGACGCGACCTCAGCAGTGGCAGCAGTGCCTCGGGCTCGAGGTCCTGTTCGTCGCGTCCGGTGATCGCGCGATAGACGTCGTTGCGGACGCGGGCGAGTTCGCGGAACTCGCCCGCGTCTGCCGCATCCGCCCGCGCCGGGAGCACGAGCGGATGCAGCGTCGCATCTTCGGTGAGCACGATGCTCATGATGTTCTTCCGATCAGCGCAGCTGGCGCTGCAGGTCGAAGGTGAGCAGGGCGTACGTCTCGGCGACGGAGCGTTCCCGTCGGTCGAGAGCGAGCAGATCGCCGGAGACGCGGGACGAGCGGCGTTCCCGTCGCGGGCGCTGCGCCCTCTGCAGCAACCACAGGCCGATGCGGAGGGAGAGACGGTCTGCGAGCGCGAGGCGACGCAGGTCGTCGGGTGCGGGGATGTGGAGGACCTGCTGGTCCTCGGTATCCGGTGGGTGAGTGGTGGAACGGTGCAGCGTGGTGTTCACGATGATTCCTTCGAGTGGTGATGGTGTGAGTGCGGTGACGCAGACGGCGCAGACCCCTCGAGAGGAGGGGTGGCGCGGTGGGAGCACGAGCCCGGGAGGCCGCGGGGCGGGGACGCCGGGGTCGGCGGGAAGCCGTGATCCTGAGGATCAGGGCGAGGCGGCACGATGGCGCGCGAGTCGGACGCCCGATAGCGGGAAGAGTCCTGCTGCTGCGGCTCTAGGACAGAGCGCTGCTACGACGGATGCCGGCGGTTACCGAGTGCGCAAGGCGCGGCGCAAAGGGCGCGGCGAGGCCTGTAGCCTGTGCGTTCAGCTGAGTGATCATCATCGGTAACCTCCTTTCGTGTGGCGATCCGGAGGTTCACGGTAGCGAAAGCTCACAGCTGACGTCAAGCATCCCGGGCGTGTCCGGCGTGTCGCGGCGTCGGGACGATCGCCTCCGCACCGCGCGGGATGCCGGTCCTGGCGCGGGATTCCGGTAGCGTATGGGCGTGATCCAGCCCGGAAGCGCGGTACGCGCATGCATCTGAAGAGCCTGACCCTCAAGGGGTTCAAGTCCTTCGCGCAGCCGACCAGCTTCGTCTTCGAACCGGGCGTGACGTGCATCGTCGGGCCGAACGGCTCGGGCAAGTCGAATGTCGTCGATGCTCTCGCGTGGGTGATGGGGGAGCAAGGCGCGAAGACCCTTCGCGGCGGGAAGATGGAGGACGTCATCTTCGCCGGTACGTCGACGCGAGGTCCGCTCGGCCGTGCGGAGGTGCAGCTGACGATCGACAATGCCGACGGCGCCCTGCCGATCGAGTACGCCGAGGTCACCATCAGCCGCACGCTCTTCCGCAACGGATCGAGCGAGTACGCGATCAACGGCGAGTCCTGCCGACTTCTCGACGTGCAGGAGCTGCTCAGCGACTCGGGTCTCGGCCGCGAGATGCACGTCATCGTCGGCCAGGGGCGTCTCGACACCGTCCTGCAGGCTTCGCCCGAGGACCGTCGCGGCTTCATCGAGGAGGCCGCCGGGATCCTCAAGCATCGCCGGCGCAAGGAGAAGACCCTGCGCAAGCTCGATGCGATGGAGACGAATCTCACGCGTCTGAGCGATCTCGCCGGGGAGATCCGCCGCCAGCTGAAACCACTGGGCCGTCAGGCCGAGATCGCGCGCGAAGCGCAGACGATCGCAGCGGTCGTGCGGGATGCCAAGGCGCGGATCTTCGCCGACGACGTCGTCGCCCTGCGCACAGCGTTGGCCGATCACACGCGGACGGAGCATGAGCGTCACACCGAGCGGCTCGTGCTCTCGGATCAGGCGGAGGCCGTGCGTGCGAACATCGCGCGCCTCGAGCAGGACCAGAACTCGGTGGCCGTCGATCAGGCTCGCGGGGTGGCGTTCGGGCTCGAGCAGGTGCAGGAGCGCATGCGCGGTCTGTACACGCTCGCCAACCAACGACTCGCCCTGCTCGGGTCCGAAGAGGACGACGCCGCGGTGACCGCGGTGACCGTCACGCAGAGCACGATCGACGAGGCCAAGGCGGAGATCACGGAGATCTCCGCAGGGCTCGGCGACGCGCAGGATGCCGCGGCGGCCGCCAGCCGCGAGGTCGTCAGCGCCCGTGCAGAGCTCGACACGCTCGACGTCGACATCGCCGAGCAGAGCGCCCTCGTCTCGGAATACGACATGCGGTTGACCTCGCTGCGCGGCGCCGCGGATGCTGCGGCGTCCGCGCTGGCGGCGGTGCGCGGCGCAGTGCTCCGGCAGGAGAACGCTCTCGAAGCCGCGCACACCCGACGCCGAGAGGCCGCAGAGGCGCTGGAGGCCATCGATACCGCGGAAGCCCCCGAGGGTACCGCCGCCGAGTACTCGGCCGCCTACGAGAGCGCCCAGCGCGCGGCGACGGCCGCCGAGGCGGAGCGGGAGACGCTTCGCGAACGGCTGCACGCGGCGGAGCGCGAGGTCGACGCCCTCACGGCGAAGGCCGCGGCCCTGGGGAGCGCCCTCGCCCTGTCCGGAGGGGCGGCCGAGATCGTGAAGACCGGGGGAGACGGCATCCGCGGTCTCGTCGGCGACGCGGTCCAGGTGAAGTCCGGGTTCGAGGCGGCGATCGCCGCCGTGCTCGGCCCGCTGGCCGAGGGCGTCCTGGTGGACGAGGCGGCGCAGGCCTTCGCGCTGGCATCCGATGCCGCGTCGCAGGGCCGGGGAGTCGTCGACTTCGTCGTCGCCGATGCGATCCGGCCTGCCGTCCGGCTGCCGGAGCTTCCGGGGGTCACGCCCGCCGTCGACACGGTCACGGCGCCCGCCGGGGTGCTCGGCATCCTCTCGCACGTGCTCATCGCCGGCGACCTCGACGAGGCTCGCGCAGCGCGCAGCGCGCTGGACGCTCTCGGCGACACGACGACGACCGTCGTGACGACCACGGGAGACGTGGTCACGGCGCAGACCCTCCGCACGGGATCCGGCGGAGAGCGGTCGCGACTCGAGCTCGCTGCGGAGCGGGATGCCGCGAAGGAGCGCCTCGCGGAGGTGCAGGTCATCGTCGACTCGCTGCGCGAGGCCCGCGAGGATGCGAACGAGATCGTCGAGACGACGCGGCGGCAGTCGAAGGACGCGCTGCGCGCCCTGCGCGAGCACGATGCGGCGCTCGCGAGCCATGCGGAGCAGGTCAACCGGATCACGGTCACCCACGAGTCGGCGGTCGCGGAGTGCGACCGGCTCGAGGCGGGACTGGCTCAGGCGCAGTCCGCCGTGGAGGAAGCAGAGGCGAAGGCCGCCCGCGCGAAGACAGAGCTCGACGAGGCGGTGTCGGCACCCCGGCCCGTCCTCGACGCCTCCGCCCGAGACGGTCTGCTGGAGGCTCTGGAGCTCGCGCGCGAGGGCGAGGTCAGAGCCCGCCTGGAGATCGAGACGTTGCGGGAGCGCGTCCGCGCGGCCCAGGCACGGGTCGCGAGCCTGGAGCGTCAGCGCGAGCAGGAACGGGATGCCGCGGCGGAGGCAGCGCGTCGCGCGGTGATCCGTCGCGCTCAGCGGGAGGCGGCGTCGGGCGTCGCGTCAGAGCTCCCGCGCATCCTGGACTCGATCGACCGCTCCGTGGCCGAAGCCCGCCTCGCGTTGGGGGAGGCCGAGGCTGCGCGCTCCGCGCAGAACGAGGAGCTGACCGCTCTCCGAGCGCAGGAGACGTCGCTGCGCGAGCGCCTCGCAGGCCTCACCGAGAGCGTCCACGGCCTGGAACTGCAGATCCACGAGAAGAAGCTGCACCTCAACAGCCTGCTCGAACGCGTCGCCTCGGAGCTGGCTCTCGACGAAGATATTCTCGTCGCGGAATATGGTCCGGATCAGCTGGTTCCGCGGGATCCCGGGGCCGAGCCCGCGGACGGCGAACTGCTCGACGACACGGCCATCCCGTTCGACCGCCGCATCCAGCAGCGTCGCCTCGCCGACGCCGAGCGCAAGCTCGCTCAACTGGGTCGCGTGAACCCCCTCGCGCTCGAGGAGTTCGCGGCCCTCGAACAGCGGCATGCCTTCTTGACCGAGCAGCTCGCCGATCTCACACAGACGCGGCAGGACCTGCTGACCATCATCGCCGACCTCGACGAGCGGATGCAGACGATCTTCGCCAGTGCGTTCGAGGACACCAAGGAGGCCTTCGGGCAGGTCTTCCCGCTGCTGTTCCCCGGCGGCTCGGGCAGCATCTCCCTCACCGACCCCGACAACATGCTCACGACGGGCATCGAGGTCTCGGTCCGACCCGTCGGGAAGAAGATCGAGCGGCTGTCGCTGCTCTCCGGCGGTGAGCGCTCCCTTGCCGCAGTCGCACTCCTCGTGGCGATCTTCAAGGCGCGGCCGAGCCCGTTCTACATCCTCGACGAGGTCGAGGCCGCGCTCGACGACGCGAACCTCGGTCGTCTGCTGACCGTGTTCGAGCAGTTGCGTGAGAGCTCGCAACTGCTGGTCATCACGCATCAGAAGCGCACCATGGAGATCGCAGACGCCCTCTACGGCGTCTCGATGCGACAGGACGGCGTGTCCGCCGTCGTCGGGCAGCGCGTCGGCGACCGCGCCGCCGCTGCCGCGGTCTGAGTGGCCCCGCGCGGATAGGCTGGAGTCATGGCGGAGAAGTCCTGGTCCCTCACCCGTGCGCTGCGCGGGATGTTCGTCAAGCCCACGATCGACGAGACGACGTGGGAGGACCTCGAGACAGCGCTCATCACCGCGGATTTCGGTCCCGACATCAGCGAGCGCGTCGTCGACGAGCTGCGCGGCAAGGTCGAGCGCTATCGCACGACCGACCCGAAGGACCTGCAGCGCATGCTGCGGGAGACGCTCGAGGAGCACTTCGCGAAGTTCGACACGACGCTGAAGCTGACGGAGCGTCCGGCGGTCGTCCTCGTCGTCGGCGTCAACGGCGTCGGCAAGACCACGACGATCGGCAAGTTCACGAAGTTCCTCCGCGGCAACCAGCGGAGCGTCGTGGTCGGAGCGGCGGACACATTCAGGGCGGCGGCAGTCGATCAGCTCGCCACCTGGGCGCAGCGCGGGGGAGCGGCTATCGTCCGTCCCCAGCAGGAGGGGCAGGACCCCGCGTCCGTCGCGTACCAGACCATCGAGTTCGCGCAGCGCGAGGGCATCGAGATCGCGATCATCGACACCGCTGGGCGCCTGCACACCAAGGGCGGGCTGATGGATGAGCTCACGAAGATCCGCCGGGTCATCGAGAAGCAGGCCCCGATCAGCGAGGTTCTCCTCGTGCTCGATGCGACGACGGGTCAGAACGGCGTCATGCAGGCCGAGGCGTTCCTGCAGCACGCCGGGGTCACCGGGCTCGTCCTGACCAAGCTGGACGGCTCTGCGAAGGGCGGTTTCGTCCTCGCGGTTCAGGAGCGCACCGGCATCCCCGTCAAGCTCCTGGGCCAGGGCGAGGGCATCGACGACCTCACCGGTTTCACCCCTCACGTGTTCGTGCAGTCGCTCGTCGGTTGACGACACGACGTGCACAGGACTACCGCCGCGACCACGAGGCTGGTTTCATAGCGTTATGGCGATCGAACACGATTACTTCGGACTCTTGTCGTCGGGCCCCGACGGCTCGATCTTCTGGTCGGAGACCGTGGAACTCGGCGATCAGAGTGTCACGGTCGACCTGACGGCTCCTGATCAGGATGACGTGTCGGCCGATGCCCTCGACATCGCGGCGTCTCTTATCGCCGGCCTCGAGACGGTGGACGGCACCGCCCGTCGCAGCATGCTCTCCGAGGTCGACGACCGCACCAGCGAGGTGACCGAGTACATCCTGCAGCAGCAGGAGGCCTACGGCGAGGAGCTCGAAGACGTGCTGATCGACGTCAGCGGCGACGCTGCTGTCGACATCATCCGGTCGCTGCGGCTCATGAGCATGACGATCCTGGCGGACGAGCACGGTGGTTCCGAGCCGTTCGCTGTGCTCGAGTACGCGCTCGACGCCGACACGACCGACGACGTGCTGCTGGTGAACCTCGGCTCCGACGGTGCCGTGCTGTCGGTCATGAGCGCCGACTGACAGTCGGCGCTCTGCCCGATCTCAGACCGCCTGGGCGAAGCCGAGGTCTGCGCTCTCCGCGATGTGCGCCAGGTGCGCCGGGATCTCGCGTCCCTTCGACGTCATCGACTGCGCCCACAGCCGCCCGGCCCGGTACGACGAGCGCACGAGCGGTCCGGCGAGCACACCGAGGAATCCGATGCGCTCCGCCTCCTCCTTGAACTCGACGAACTCCGCGGGCTTCACCCAGCGTGCGACAGGGAGGTGCCGCGGCGACGGGCGGAGGTACTGGGTGATCGTGATGATGTCGCAGCCGGCCTCGTGCAGGTCGTTGAGCGCCTGGACGACCTCTTCCGGCTCCTCGCCCATTCCGAGGATCAGGTTGGACTTCGTGATGAGCCCGGCGTCGCGTCCCTGGGTGATCACGTCGAGAGAGCGCTCGTACTTGAACGCCGGGCGGATGCGCTTGAAGATCCGCGGGACGGTCTCCACGTTGTGCGCGAAGACCTCGGGGCGTGCCTCGAAGATCTGGCCGAGGAACGCGGGGTCGGCGTTGTGCTCGTTCGCGAGGAGCTCGACCCCCGTGTTGGGGTTGAGCGCATGGATCCGCCGCACCGTCTCGGCGTTCAGCCAGGCGCCGGTGTCGGGCAGGTCGTCGCGCGCGACGCTCGTCACGGTGGCGTAGCGCAGGCCCATCCGCTGCACGCTCTCCGCCACGCGGCGGGGCTCGTCCGTGTCGTAGGCGTCCGGCTTGCCGGTGTCGATCTGACAGAAGTCGCACCGCCTCGTGCACTGCGAACCGCCGATGAGGAACGTGGCCTCGCGGTCCTCCCAGCACTCGAAGATGTTGGGGCAGCCGGCTTCCTGGCATACCGTGTGCAGGTCTTCGCTCTTCACGAGCGAGTGGAGAGCCGTGTACTCCGGGCCCATCTTGGCCTTGGTCTTGATCCACTCGGGCTTGCGCTCGATGGGAGTCTCGGCGTTCCGGATCTCGAGTCGGAGGAGCTTGCGCCCCTCGGGTGCGGCGGCGGTCATGCGGGGGCTCCTGCGAGGTCGGCGGTCGAGTAGACGGCGGTGAAAGCGGAGGCCACGGCATCCGCGATGTCGGAGGGGGAGACGTCAGCGCCGACGACCTCGCTCACGGTAGTGACCCCGGCGTCGGTGATCCCGCAGGGGACGATGCCGTGGAAGCCGGACAGCGTGTTGTCGCAGTTGATCGCGAACCCGTGCATCGTCACACCCTGCTGCACCCGCACGCCGATCGCGGCGACCTTGTCCTCGGAGAGAGGGCGGCGCACCCAGACGCCGCTGCGCCCATCGACCTGGTAGCCGTCGACCCCGAGGGGGCGCAGTACGTCGATGAGCACGCGTTCGATCCTCCGGACGTGCGCCACGACGTCCATCGGCTCCGCGAGCCGGACGATCGGGTAGCCGACGAGCTGTCCGGGGCCGTGCCAGGTGATCTTGCCGCCCCGGTCGACATCGATGACGGGGGTGCCGTCCTGCGGCCGCTCGTGGTCCTCCGTGCGCTTGCCGGCGGTGTAGACCGCCTCATGCTCGAGGAGCAGCAGCGTGTCCGGCCGCGAGCCCGCGACCACATCCGCGTGGACGCGCCGCTGCAGGTCCCAGCCCTCCGTGTAGGGCACGTAGGCCGGTGCGAGACCGGCGGTGACGACGTCGAGCATGCGAGCACTCCCTCGTGAGGCGACCGTGGCATAGATGGATCGCGTCTAACAATACTCCTCCGGGTGAGGTCAGGGCGCTCCGCGGTCGCCGCGCGATACCGTGTCCTCATGACGACGACGAGCCGAGCAGGGCGCCCGAAGGCGTCGTCGCGCGAGACGCTCGCCGAGGCCGCGTGCGAGCTCTTCCTCGAACGCGGGTACGACGCGACCTCCGTCGCCGACATCACTCAGCGCGCGGGAGTCAGTCGTTCCAGCTTCTTCAACTACTTCTCGTCGAAGAGCGACGTGTTGTGGTCGGGTCTCGATGCACGCATCGACAGAGTGGGCACGGCCCTCGGCGAGCTCGGCGACCGCGCGGATGCCGCAGCGGTCCGGTCGATCCTTGTCGACGCCCTCCGGGGGTTCGCTCCCGATCCTCTCGCGCTGGCGCTCCGCAACCGTACGGCCATGGGCCTCGACGAAGAGCTCGCCCGCGACAGTGCGCTCCGGCTCGCGCGCCTCGCATCGATCGTCGCCTCCGCCGCATCCGGATCCGGTGTCTCCCGAATCCGCGCCGATGTCGTCGGCGCGGCCCACGCCGCCGCCGTGCTGTCGTCCCTCCGCGTGTGGGCGGAGCAGGGAGCGGGCTACTCGGCACCGGAGACGGTGCTCGCGGACGCGCTGTCGAACCTCGAGGACCTCCGCTGGGGCTGACGCGGTCGCACACGGCGCTCGCGTAGAATCAGTAGCACCATGGCTACCTTTGGCACGCTCTCCGATCGGCTCACCGATACCTTCCGCAATCTGCGCACGAAGGGAAAGCTCAGTGCGGCCGACGTCGACGGCACCGTTCGCGAGATCCGTCGCGCGCTCCTGGACGCCGACGTCGCCCTCGCGGTCGTCAAGGAGTTCACGGCGAAGGTGCGGGAGCGCGCTCTCGGCGACGAGGTGAACAAGGCGCTGAACCCGGCGCAGCAGGTCGTGCAGATCGTCAACGAGGAGCTCGTGCAGATCCTCGGCGGAGAGCAGCGTCGGCTGCAGTTCGCGAAGACCGCTCCGACAGTGATCATGCTCGCCGGACTGCAGGGTTCCGGTAAGACGACGTTCGCGGGAAAGCTCGCCAAGCAGCTCGAGGGCGAAGGCCACACTCCGCTGCTGGTCGCGGCCGACCTTCAGCGCCCCAACGCCGTGAACCAGCTGCAGGTCGTCGCCGAGCAGGCCGGAGCCACCATCTACGCTCCCGAGCCGGGCAACGGGGTCGGCGATCCGGTCAAGGTCTCACGCGATGGCGTCGAGCACGCCCGCCGTCAGCAGCATGACGTCGTCATCATCGACACGGCGGGCCGTCTCGGCGTCGACGCCGAGCTCATGAAGCAAGCCGCCGACATCCGCAAGGCCGTGGATCCCGACGAGGTGCTCTTCGTCATCGACGCCATGATCGGACAGGATGCGGTCAACACCGCGAAGGCCTTCCAGGAGGGCGTCGATTTCACCGGCGTCGTGCTGTCGAAGCTCGACGGCGATGCGCGCGGTGGTGCTGCACTGTCGGTCGCGTCGGTGACCGGCCGGCCGATCATCTTCGCCTCGACGGGCGAGCGGCTCGAGGACCTGGAGCCATTCCACCCCGACCGTATGGCGAGCCGCATCCTCGACCTCGGCGACATCCTCACCCTCATCGAACAGGCCCAGCAGGCCTTCGATGAGGAAGAGGCCGCCAAGATGGCGGAGAAGCTCGCGACCGAGCAGTTCACCCTCGAGGACTTCCTCGACCAGCTTCAGCAGATGAAGAAGATGGGGTCGATGAAGAAGATGCTCGGGATGCTCCCGGGCATGGGGCAGATGAAGCAGCAGCTCGAGGACTTCGACGAGCGCGAGATCGACCGCACCGAGGCGATCATCCGCTCGATGACGCCGGGGGAGCGGCGCAACCCGAAGATCCTCAACGGTTCCCGCCGCCTGCGCATCGCGCGCGGTTCGGGAATGACGGTCACGGATGTGAACCAGCTGGTGCAGCGCTTCGATCAGGCCGCCAAGATGATGAAGACCGTCGCCCGCGGTGGCACGCCGAACATCCCGGGCATGGGTCCGGTCCCCGGCATGGGGCGTCCCGGTGCGTCGTCGAAGCGCGGCAAGAAGGGCAAGGGCAAGTCCTCCGGGTCCCGGTCGGGCAACCCGGCGAAGCGCGCGGCCGAGAACGCCGGTCTCGCTCCGGCCTCCACACCGACCGGCTCGGGCTTCGGACTCGGCGGCGGGTCGAAGGCTCCGTCCGAGGCCGACCTCGCCGAGATCCAGAAGCTGTTCGGCAAGAACTGACGCGGCTCAAACTGTCGCATCGGCGAGTTCGCCAGGCGTTCCCGTCTCCTGCGTGGGCAGGCGGCGAGGACGCACGGAGATCTGACCGGCCACGAGCGCGATCAGCACGACGGCGATCCCGACCGCCTGCACGGGTGTGAAGACTTCACCGGCGATGGTCGTGCCCAGGATGGTCGCGACCACCGGAGACAGCAGCGCGAGAAGCCCCGGTGCGATCACGGGGAGCTGCTGGATGCCGCGGAACCACAGCGTGTACGCGACGAGTCCGCCGACGAGCCCCAACCAGAGGTAGCCGAGCACTGCGCCGCCGTCGACGTGTGCCGGGAATCCTTCGAAGAGCATGGTGAGGGGGAGCAGGAACAGCCCGCCGGCCGTGAGCTGCCAGCCTGCGTAGCCGACGGCACCGACCTCTGCGGGACGGCCCCACCTCTTCGTCAGGATCATGCCGAGCGCGGTCGACGTCACCCCGCCCACAGCGGCGAGGACGCCCACCACGTCGAGCTGCGCTGTGGGGCCGAGGACGACGAGTGCCACCCCGACTGCCCCGGCGACCGCTGCGGCCGCGGTGGTCGGACGGATGCGGTCGCGCAGGACCATCGTGCTCATCGCGAGCAGGATGAGCGGCTGCACTCCGGCGACAGCCGCGGCGACTCCGCCCGGAAGCCGTTCCGCTGCGAGGAACAGCAGGGGGAAGAACGCGCCGATGTTCAGAACACCCAGGACCAATGACTTGGCCCACCATCCGCCGGACGGGAGGCGTCCGCCGATCGCGAGAGCGATGAGACCTGCGGGCAGGGCGCGGAGCAGGCCGGCGAGCATCGGGTGCCCCTCGGGCAGCAGCGATGTCGTCACGAGGTACGTGGTGCCCCACGCGATGGGGGCGAGTGCGGTGAGCAGGAGGATGGTCGGGCGGTTCATATCCTCAGCCTGACCCTGGTCGATCGATGAGTCCAACGCACTGTTGTCATGGCAACCATGAATAGCGATCATGGAAGTATGGACCTGCAGCAGTTGCGCTACGTCGTGGCCGTCGCCGCGACGGCCAGCTTCACCCGGGCCGCTGCGACCTGTTTCGTCACCCAGTCGGCGTTGAGCCATCGGATCGCAGCTCTCGAACGGGAGATCGGGCAGCGGCTGTTCGTTCGCACCAGTCGCAGCGTCGCGCTCACAGAGGCCGGTGAGGCGTTCCTTACGCACGCCAGGGCGGCTGTGTCGTCCGCGGACCAGGCGGTCGAAGAAGCGGCCGCGGCCTCCGGAGCTATCGTCGGGGTGCTGCGGCTCGGCGTCATCCCGACGGTCACGGCGATCGACGTCGCCGGTGCGCTCCGTGCGTATCGAGCGGCGCATCCGTCGTCGCGTGTGGAGATGCGGATGGGGAACAGCGACGCGCTGATCGCTGCGATTCGCTCTCGGGAGCTGGATGTCGCCGTGCTGGGGTTGCGCGAAGGGGCTGTCCCCGACGGCGTGGCATCCCGGACGCTGGCGACCGAGAGGTTGCAGGCCGTGTTCTCCGCAGACCATCGCCTCGCAGCGGCGACCTCCGTCGACCTCGCGGACCTGGCAGGAGAACTGTTCGCCGACTTCCCCGCGGGGACCGCGGGACGCATGCAGAGCGATGTCGCGTTCCGTGCCGCGGGCGTCGAGCGCGATGTGGCCTTCGAGGCCGACTCGGCCGAGCTCATCCTCGACCTCGTCGCATCCGGGCTCGCCGTCACCCTCCTCGCGCGCGGCGTGGTCCGCCGCTCCGTCGCGCGCGTGGCAGCCGTCGACGTGCGCGACGGACCCGCGCGGAGCGAGTACCTCGCGTGGCACGCGACAGACCCTCGGAGCGCCGCCCGAGCATTCCTGAATATTGCGAGCGATCGACTAGCCTGAGCCCGCCGGTCGTCGACGCCGAGGAAGGGCTTCGGGCGGGGGTCGGAGAAAGAGACGACCTGTGGGATTTCTGAACTTCGGAAAGAAGAAGACCGCCGACCGCGACCCCGATCTCGAGGATCTGACCGTCGAGGAAGCAGACTACCTCCGGCGACTGTTCGCCGAGATGTGGCCGGCGTCCGAGGGAACCATCACGCTGCACGGGGAGTACGCCCAGAGTTCTTCGGGCGGCCAATTCGGACTCTACAACCTTTCGCGTGCAGCGAAGGCCGAACCGCGGCAGGACTGGCCGCAGGTCGTAGGGCGGCACATCTCGGGGCTGCTGAGTCGCAGATCCGGGCCCGCCGAGGCAGATCTGTCGGACGACGAGATCCTGTCGCTCGTGAAGGCTCGGCTCATCGCGAGCTCGTATCTCCCCGAGAGCCACCGTGAGGCGTTCACGTACCGGCGAACGATCGCGAGCGGACTCGAGGCCATACTCATGCTCGATCTCCCAGAGGCAGCAAGCGCCATTCCCGATGCGATCGTCAGCCGATTCGACACCGACTCCCTGTGGAAGACGGCCATCGACGCGGTATCGGCTGAACCGCTCGACGAGTTCGCGGCTCTCGATGTCGGTTCGGGACGGGTCCTTGTGGCGATGACGAATTCGCTGTTCACGGCCAGCCACGTCCTCGACGTCCCTGCCCTCCTCGCGGCGGCCGGCGTCATGTCCGCACCTCACGGCGTGCTGTTCGCCGTGCCGTCGAGGCACGAGTTCTTGATTCACGTGGTGGAGAGCCCGGGCGCGCTCTCGGTGGCGGGCGAGCTGGCCCAGCTCGCTCAACTGCGCTTCAGCAAGGGCGTCGGTGAGATCTCGCCGGAGGTGTTCTATTGGAGCGAAGCGGGCTACGAGAGGGTCACATCCACGCATGAGGGCGGATCGGTGAACATCGACGGCACCGGCGCATTCTTCGCTGCTGTCAACGGATTCTGACCGCCACCCCCGAATGACGAAGCGGGCCCGGAGGGAATCCTCCGAGCCCGCTTCTTCACGATCCTGAGATCACTTCACGTCTTCGTCGACCCAGTCCATCGACTTCGTGACGGCCTTGCGCCACAGACGCAGCTGACGGTCGCGCTCGGCTTCGTCCATCGACGGCTCCCAGCGCTTGTCCTCCTGCCAGTTGGCGGACAGGTCGTCGAGGCCGCTCCAGAAGCCCACAGCGAGGCCTGCGGCGTACGCGGCGCCGAGCGCGGTGGTCTCCGCGACGACGGGGCGCACGACAGGCACACCGAGGACATCCGCCTGGAACTGCATGAGTGCGTCGTTCGCGACCATGCCGCCGTCGACCTTCAGCTCGGACAGGTCGACTCCGGCATCCGCATTCACGGCGTCGAGGACGTCGCGTGTCTGGAACGCCACGGCCTCCAATGCCGCCCGCGCGATGTGGTTCTTGTTCGCGTAGCGGGTGAGGCCGACGATCGCGCCGCGGGCATCCGGACGCCAGTACGGAGCGAACAGACCCGAGAACGCGGGGACGATGTAGACACCGCCGTTGTCCTCGACCTTGTCGGCCAGCTCTTCGACCTCAGGGGCGGACGAGATGATGCCGAGCTGGTCGCGCAGCCACTGGATCAGCGATCCGGTGACGGCGATCGATCCTTCGAGGGCGTAGTGCGTGGGCTGGTCGCCGAGCTTGTAGCCGACGGTCGTGAGCAGTCCGTTCTTCGAGCGGACGATCTCCTCGCCCGTGTTGAAGATCAGGAAGCAGCCCGTGCCGTAGGTGTTCTTGCTCTCGCCCTTGTCGAATGCGGCCTGCCCGAAGGTGGCCGCCTGCTGGTCGCCCAGGATGCCGGCGATCGGCGTCTCGCGCAGGAGCGACGAGCTCTCGGCCGCGCCGTACACCTCGGAGGAGGAGCGGATCTCCGGCATCATCGAGCGCGGCACGCCGAAGGCCTCGAGGATGTCGTCGCGCCACTCCAGCGTCTCGAGGTCCATGAACATCGTGCGCGAGGCGTTGGTGACGTCGGTCGCATGCACGCCGCCGTCGATGCCGCCCGTGAGGTTCCAGAGCACCCAGCTGTCGGTGGTGCCGAAGAGCAGGTCCCCGGCCTCCGCCTTCTCGCGAGCACCGTCGACGTTCTCGAGGATCCAGGTGATCTTGGTTCCCGAGAAGTAGGTGGCGAGGGGAAGACCGACGATCGACTTGAACCGATCGACGCCCTCGTCGCCGGCCAGACGGTCGACGATCTCCTGCGTGCGGGTGTCCTGCCAGACGATCGCGTTGTACACCGGCTTGCCCGTGGTCTTGTCCCACACGACGGCGGTCTCGCGCTGGTTGGTGATCCCGACCGCGGCGATGTCGTGGCGGGTGAGATCGGCGCGGCTCAGCGCCAGACCGATAACCTCCTGCACGTTGCGCCAGATCTCGGAGGCGTCGTGCTCGACCCAGCCCGCCTTGGGGAGGATCTGCTCGTGCTCTTTCTGTCCGGTCGCGACGATGCTGCCCTTCTTGTCGAAGATGATCGCGCGGCTCGAGGTCGTGCCCTGGTCGATCGCGATGATGTAGTCAGCCATGGATGTTCTCCTTCGAAGTCAGGTGGCGGTTCAGGCGAGGCCGAGGAGGGCCGGTGCCGCGACGGCGGCGAGCACGCCACCCACGAGCGGACCGACGACCGGGACCCACGAGTAGGACCAGTCGCTGGAGCCCTTGCCCTTGATTGGCAGGATCGCGTGGGCGATGCGAGGACCGAGGTCACGCGCAGGGTTGATGGCGTAGCCGGTCGGTCCACCGAGCGACGCGCCGATGCCGACCACCACGAGAGCGACGGGAAGAGCGCTCAGCGGTCCGAGGCCCCCGGGCACGCCGATGTCGGCGACGCCGTAGTCGGCGAACGCGAACACCGCGAAGACGAGCACGAAGGTGCCGATGACCTCGGTGACGAGGTTCCAGCCGTAGGAGCGGATCGCCGGACCGGTCGAGAACACGCCGAGCTTGTTCGCGGGCTCGGGCTCCTCGTCGAAGTGCTGCTTGTACGCGAGCCACACGAGGATGGCACCGACGATCGCGCCGAGGAGCTCGGCACCGGTCGCCGTCGCGAACTGCGAGAAGTCGATCTTGCCGGCGACCAGCAGGCCGATGCCGACGGCGGGGTTCAGGATCGCACCGGAGTACGCCGAGGCGAGGACACCCACGAAGACCGCGAGACCCCATCCCCAGTTGACCATCAGGAAGCCGCCGCCGTAGCCCTTGTTCTTGGCCAGGGCGACGTTGGCGACGACACCACATCCGAGGAGGATCAGCAGCGCTGTGCCGACGAACTCCGACAGGAAGTAGAGACCGAGATTCACATCAGTCATGTCTTCTTTGACCTTTCTCGCGTGCCGGAGCCCCTCTGCTCCGGCACTTTTCTTTATTGTGGTTCGTCGCGAGGAGGGCGACGGTCGGAGGATCCCGTCAGCCGCGGGTGCGGGACGGGATGTGAAGTCCGTGGCGCTCGTTCAGCAGCGTCCGAGTCTCCTCGACCTCGGCGTCGTGACGGTCGCGATCCCAGTCGAGCAGCGCCGCGAGGGCGTCCGCCAGCTCGTCCAGCACCTCGGCGTCCGCGTTGCCGGTGAAGGCGATGCTGGTGCGACGCAGGACGACGTCCTGAAGCCGCGCGACGAGTTCGTTGCGCACCATCCACTCGAGCTCGCGCGTCGAGAGGTCGCCGCCAGCGAGGGGCGCGTCATCGCCCTGCTCGACGAAGGTCCAGACCTCCGCGGCGCGGGTGCCGTAGCGCGCGAGCAGCTTCTCGGCCCGGTCGCCGGCGCCGGCCAGGTTCTCCTGGATCCAGATGCGACGAGCCTTCTCGGTGCGCGGGAAGTCGCGTCCGCCTCCGATCGCGCGACCGGCGGTCGAGACGGTACGGGAGCGCCCGAGAAGGTCGAGCACGACATCGGAGAGCGATTCGCCGAGCGCGCGGAACGTGGTCCACTTCCCGCCCACGAGGCTGACCAGCGGGGTCGCGCCCTTCCTGTCGACCTCGACGCGGTAGTCGCGCGAGACGAACCCCGGTGCCGTGTCCTCATGGCGGGGGAGCGGGCGGATGCCGGAGAAGTTGAACACGATCTGCTCGCGCGTCACGGCGATCTGCGGGAACACGTGGTGGATGAGGTCGAAGAAGTAGTCGATCTCCTCCTCGGTGCACACGGGGACCTCGCGCGGGTCGGCGTCGATGTCGGTGGTGCCGACGAGCACACGTCCCTTGAGCGGGTAGATCAGGACGATGCGTCCGTCGGAGTGCTCGAAGAAGATCTCGCGTCCCCGCGTCGCTTCCAGGAGCTCGGGGTGGTCGAGCACGATGTGCGACCCCTTGGTTCCGCCCATGAAGTGCGTGTCGGTGCCGAGTGCGTCGTTGGTCAGATCGGTCCACGGGCCGGAGGCGTTGACGACGACGTCGGCGGCGACGGTGAACTCGGCACCGCTCTCGCGGTCGCGCAGCACGACCTTGTCGCCGTCGCGCGACACGGCTTCGACGTAGTTCAGCGCCACCGCGCCCGGGTGGGCTGCGCGGCCGTCCTGCAGCACATCGAGCGCGAGGCGCTCCGGGTCGTGCATCGACGCGTCGTAGTACGTGGCGGTGTACTTGATGTTCGGGTCGAGCGAGGGCAGCTCGGCGAGCGAGCGCTTGCGCCCGAGGAAGCGGTGACGCGGGACGGTGCCGCCGTCGCGCGAGAACGTGTCGTAGATCGTGAGGCCGATCTTGATCAGGAACGCACCGCGCTCCTGCGGCTTGCCGCTCTTGTGCGTGAGGAACCGCAGAGGCGCCGACAGGATCCCGGAGAACGTGGAGTAGATCGGGATGGTCGTCTGCAGCGGCTTCACGTAGTGAGGCGCGATCTTCAGCAGTCCGTTGCGCTCCTCGACCGACTCACGGACCAGGCGGAACTCGCCGTTCTCCAGGTAGCGGATGCCGCCGTGGATCATGTGGCTCGACGCGGCGGAAGCCCCGGAGGCGAAGTCACCGCGCTCGACGAGGACGACATCGACGCCCTGGAGCGCCAGATCACGGAACGTGGAGATCCCGTTGATGCCTGCTCCGATGATGAGGACGCTCGTGCGTCCTGCTTCGCGAACGGCGCGAACCTCTGCGCGCTCCGGTGACGAGTGTGTCGACTCGATCATCTTCGACCTCCCTGTATTGCTTGCCCCCAGCATCGACCCGTGCGACCCTCACGCGCAAGCCCGTTGCACATATGTGCAAGGATCGGTGTCGAGGAGGTCGCCATGCCACACGCAGAGCCCGGATCCCGCGACTCCAAGCTGATCGCGGCGCTCACCGCAGCGCAGCTCTACTACATGCAGGACAAGACCATGGAGGTCATCGCGAAGGAGCTGAAGACCTCGCGGTCCTCGGTCTCGCGCCTCTTGAGCTTCGCGAGGGAGAGCGGACTCGTCGACATCCGCATCAATTCCCCGCTGGAGAGGCTCGGGATGCTCGAACAGCGGATCCGCGATCGACACCGGGTCGTGGCGCACGTCGTGCCGACGCCGGAGATCGTGAGCGAGGTCGAGCGGCTCGAGCGCGTCGCCCTCACGGCCGGCCGCCTGCTCTCGCAGTTCGTGGATTCGAACATGATCGTCGGGGTCGCGTGGGGATCGACGATCAGCGCGGTGAGTCGCGAGCTCACCCAGAAGGAGACGCACAACACCACGGTCGTGCAGCTCAACGGAGCGGGCAACACCCAGACGAGCGGCGTGGAGTACTCCAGCGACATCCTGCAGCGGTTCGGCAGCGCCTTCGGCGCGCAGGTGCAGCAGTTCCCCGTGCCGGCCTTCTTCGACGACCCCTCGACGCGTGAGGCCATGTGGCGCGAGCGCAGCACGCGGCGGGTGCTCGACCTGCAGGCCAAGATGGACATCGCCGTCTTCAGCCTCGGGTCGCCGGCCGCCGAGGTCCCGAGCCGCGTCTACGTCGGCGGTTACCTGAGCCGCGACGACTACCGCAGCCTCCGCGAGGACCATGCGATCGGCGACGTCGCCACGGTGTTCTTCCGCGCGGACGGCTCCTGGAAGGACATCCGGGTCAATGCGCGCGCGACCGGTCCCGGTCTCGACAGACTGCGACGGGTTCCGCGTCGCGTCTGCGTCGTGTCCGGCATCCCGAAGCTCGCGAGTCTGCGTGCGGCGATCGCCGCAGACCTCGTCACAGACGTCGTGCTGGATGAGGGGCTGGCCCGCCGCCTGGTGGAGGACTGAGATCAGGGCCTCTCGGTCGAGGCCTCCGGACCCGACCGGAACTCCCTGATCAGATGCTGCACCACGGCTCGGAGGTCGCCGCCGGTCGCGTTCGCGATCGTGAGCTGCCGCTCGTAGCTCGCACCCTCGCTGAGGATCGTCGAGATGCTGCCGAACTCTCGCACGCATCCGAGTTCCACAGCCACCGGGGCCAGTTCGTCGAGGACCTCCGCGATGTGGTCGCGGACCGGTCGCTGCGCTCCCGCGGCATCGACGATCAGGCGTGCATCGAGCCCGTAGCGCGCCGCGCGCCACTTGTTCTCCCGGTGATACCAGGACGGCATCGTCGCCAGTTCGCGTCCCTCGTCCATCTCGCGGGAAAGGTGCTCGACGAGAACCTGCACGAGTGCGGCGACGGCAGCGAGCTCCGGCAGGGTCGACAGTCCGTCGCACGCGCGGATCTCGATCGTCCCCCAGCGGGGCGCGGGACGGATGTCCCAGCGCACCTCGGTGGCGTCTGCCATGACACCGGTCCTGACCATGTCGTCGAGGTACGCCTCGTAGGCGGCCCAGTCCTGCAGTTGCCAGGGCAGGCCGGCGGTGGGGAGCTGCTGGAAGACCAGCGCGCGGTTCGAGGCGTACCCGGTGCGCTCGCCCGCCCAGAACGGGCTCGAGGCCGACAGCGCCTGGAGGTGGGGGAGATAGGCCGAGAGCGCGTTGATGATCGGGATGACCTTGCGCTGATCCTCGATGCCGATGTGCACGTGGATACCCCAGATCATCATGTTGCGCCCCCACCACTGGGTGCGCTCGATGAGCGTGTGGTATCGCGTCTTGTCGGTGACCTCCTGGTCGTACCACTGGGCGAACGGATGGCTGCCGGCGGAGAGCAGCTCGACACCGGCGGGGTCTGTCGCGGTCCGCACGGCGGCGATGGCGTTGGCGATGTCGTCGACGGCGTGCGCGACGGAGTCGCCGATCCCGCTCGTGACCTCGATGGTGTTCGTGAGCAGCTCGCCTGTCACCGTGTACCGTTCCTCGGCACTGTTCGCCTCGAGGACCTCCAGCAGCTCGGGGGCGCGCCCCACGAGGTCGCCCGTCGCCGGATCGGCGAGCATGAGCTCCCATTCCAGGCCGACGGTGGAGCGGTCTGAGGCGGCGAACTCGACTGTCACCCGCACAGTCTGGCACGCGAGTCGTGCGACACGACCGGGATCGTGTCCCCGCGTTTCGCGACTGGCCGCGGAGTCTGGCAGAATAGAGGGTCGGACGACGTGCTCGACCCTCTATCCAGCACGAGTCCTCCCTCTGAGCTTCCGCCGGATGTGCACCCCACTCTCCAGGCGACCGGTTCGTTTCCTTCCACACAATTCAGGAGAATCGTGGCTGTCAAGATTCGTCTCAAGCGCCTGGGCAAGATCCGCGCGCCCTACTACCGCATCGTCGTCGCCGACTCGCGCACCAAGCGCGACGGTCGCGTGATCGAGGAGATCGGCAAGTACCACCCCACCGAGGAGCCCTCGTTCATCGAGATCGACTCCGAGCGTGCGCAGTACTGGCTGTCCGTCGGCGCCCAGCCGACCGAGCAGGTCACCGCGCTCCTCAAGATCACGGGCGACTGGGGCACCTTCAAGGGCGACAAGGACGCGAAGTCCACCCTCAAGGTCGCCGACGAGAAGACCGCCTTCGAGGCGGACTCGTCGAAGAAGTCGGTCATCAAGCCCAAGGCGGAGAAGAAGGAGGAGGCTCCCGCAGAGGAGGCTCCCGCCGCCGAGGCCGACGCGGAGGCCGCTGAGGCTCCCGCCGCCGACTCCGAGTAATCCGCCGTGCTCGCCGCCGCGCTCGAACACATCGTCAAGGGGATCGTCGATCACCCTGAGGATGTCCGCATCAACGCCTCCACGTCGCCGCGAGGCGATCTCCTCGAGGTGCGTGTGCACCCCGACGATCGTGGACGCGTGATCGGGCGCGGCGGCCGCACCGCGAAGGCTCTGCGCACCCTCGTCTCCGCCCTGGCGGACGGGCGGCGCGTCCGCGTCGACGTCGCGGACGACTGACGTGGTGCCGAAAGACCGCAACCAGGGCAAGAACCAGCTCCGCGTGGGGCGCCTCGTCAAGGCCCACGGCCTCAAGGGCGCGTTGAAACTGGAGCTGTACACCGACAACCCGGAGCGTCGCTTCACCCCGGGCGCCGAGTTCACGTTGCAGGTGCCCGAGGCATCTCCGTGGCACGGCAAGACCGTGACGGTCCGCGAATACCGCGTCATGAACGCGAACTCCGTCGTCTTCTTCCAGGACGTCGACGATCGAGACGCCGCCGAGAGTCTCGTGCGTGCCATCCTCTGGATCGACCAGGATGCCGATGAGCCCGAGGACAACGCCTGGTACGACCACCAGCTCGTCGGGCTGGACGTCGTCCGCGACGACACCGTCGTCGGTCGGGTCATCCGCGTCGAGCACCTGCCCGCCCAGGACCTGCTCATCGTCAAGGCGCGCGAGCAGGAGATCATGGTCCCGTTCGTCGAGGCCATCGTCCCCACCGTCGACATCGCCGCCGGACGGGTCATCGTGACACCCCCGGCCGGCCTGTTCGAAGAACTGCCCGACTCCGAGGGCGCCGCGGATGCCGACGCGGAAGCGGATGCCGGTGAGTCGTCCGGCTCCGACGCGACCCCCTGAGCGCCGACCGGATCCTCTCGTGCGCATCGACGTCGTCTCGATCTTCCCGTCGTACTTCGACGGTCTGACCCTCTCACTGCTCGGAAAGGCTCGCAGCACGGGGCTGCTCGATCTGGCCGTGCACGATCTCCGCGACTGGACCCATGATCGTCATCGCACGGTCGACGACACCCCGTACGGCGGCGGTGCGGGGATGGTGATGAAACCGGAACCGTGGGCCGCGGCCATCGACGACCTCGCGCCGATCGACGCCTCGGCTCGACCGACCATCATCTTCCCGTCGCCCGCCGGCGAGGTCTTCACGCAGGCCACGGCGCGCGAGCTCAGCGAACGCGAGCACCTCATCTTCGGATGCGGACGCTACGAGGGCATCGACGAGCGCGTCTTCGAGTACGCGGCGGCACGGGGCGAGGTGCGACTGATCAGTCTCGGTGACTACGTTCTGAACGGGGGAGAGGTCGCCACGATGGCGATGATCGAGGCCATCGGTCGCCTGGTCCCCGGAGTCGTGGGAAACCCCGAGAGCCTCGTCGAGGAGTCGCACGAGGACGGGCTGCTCGAGTACCCGTCGTACACCAAGCCCTCCCTCTGGCGGGATCGCCCGGTGCCCGATGTACTGCTCAGCGGCAACCACGCCGCGATCGCCACGTGGCGTCGGGAGCAGCAGCTGGAGCGAACCCGACTCCGCCGTCCCGATCTGCTCCCGGGCGACGAGAACTAGAGCATCCGTTCACCGCGGTGGTCGATCTCGAAGACCACGCCGTGCGGATGCCGGAGCGCCAGCGCGCTCGGCGCATCCAGTCCTCGAAGCTCGGCGCGCAGCATCCGTCCGATCATCTCGTGGCTGACGACGAGCGGCGTGCCCGATGCCGACCAGCCGCACACGGACAGCGCTCGTCGGGCGCGAGCACGCGCCTGTGCGTAGCTCTCGCCGCCCGGGAAGGCCCAGCCGTAGCGGTTCGCGGCGCGATCCTCCCTGGCGGTGGGGAAGCGCACGTCGATCTCGTCCCAGGTCATGCCCGCCATCCGTCCGTGGTGGACCTCGGCGAGCTCGGGGACCTCGACGACGTCGACGCCCAGCCGCTCGGCGATCACGAGGGCCGTGCGCAGCGCCCGTCCGAGCGGGCTGGAGCAGACGATCGTGACGCCTCGTCCGACGACCCGCTCCGCCACGGACGCCGCCTGCCGCACCCCCTCGGCCGTCAGAGGCGAGTCCAGCTGCCCCTGGAGCCGGTGTTCGACGTTCCACTCCGTCTGACCGTGTCGGACCAGGAGCAGTCGCTCCGGCACGCGACGGTCCTGCGGGATCATGCCCTCAGAATGGCACAGGCGGTGCACGGCGTCGACGGACGGAGGCGATGCACCCGGCTGGTACCGTCGGAGCATGGTCGATGAGGCGCTGGCGAGATCGTTCGAGGGAATCGGCGCGGACTACGATCGATACCGGCCCGGGTTCCCGTCGACCGCGGCGGATGCCATCGTCCCGCGACACGTCGATGTCGCACTCGACCTGGGAGCGGGCACGGGCAAGTTCACCGAGCATCTGATGGCCCGCGCGAATCGGGTCATCGCGGTCGAGCCGTCGGTCGCGATGCTCGATGTCCTCCGCGAGAAGCTGCCAGCCGTTGATTCTCTCGAGGGCAACGCGGAGCAGATCCCGGTCGCCGACGCGGCGGTGGACGTCGTGGCGGTGGCGCAGGCCTTCCATTGGTTCGATCGGGTGCCCGCGTGTGCCGAGATCGCGCGGGTGCTGAAGCCTGAGGGCACGCTCGGCCTGCTGTGGAACCGCTCCGACCCCGCGTGCTCGTGGGACCATGCGGCCTCGCGCGTCATCCATCCGGCCGTGGGCGAGGCCGATGAGACGACCAGCACGGCGGAGGAGCTTCCCGGGTTCCGTTTCGACCGTCTCGAATCGTTCCGCTGGGTCGAGCGGATCACCCGCGCCGACTACCTCGCGCGGTGGTCGACCGTGAGCACGTTCCTCATCGCCGATCCGGCGGCGAAGGCGGCGATGACAGCCGCGATCGCGGAGATCCTGGACGCGGATGCCGCGACGCGCGGCCGCGAGAGCTTCGACCTGCCGCACCTCACCGACGTCTTCCTGTACACCCGCGCATGAGGATCTGGTCGCTGCATCCCCAGTACCTCGATCGTCAGGGGCTCGTGGCGTGCTGGCGGGAGACCCTGCTCGCGCAAGCAGTCCTCGCCGGACGCACCCGCGGATGGGACAGGCACCCGCAGCTCGAGAGATTCCGCGCCGCACCCGAGCCGCTCGACGCGCTCGGTTCTTATCTAGAGGGCGTCGCGATCGAAGCCGACGAACGCGGGTATCGATTCGACCGGAGCCGCATCGACCGCCCGGCAGCCCGCCAGGCCGACGCGCTCTCCGTCACGACCGGTCAGCTCGCCTTCGAATGGGGGCACCTCACGGCGAAGCTCACGGTGCGCAATCCCGACCTCCTCGAGGTCTGGTCGGGCGTGACGACGCCCGAGCCGCATCCGCTGTTCCATGTCCTCGACGGGCCGGTCGCAGGCTGGGAGCGCGCGTCGGAGGAGGAGTGAGCGCTGCGGCGTCAGTCCACCCCGAGGAACGAGCGATCGGTGAGCACGATCGGCCCGTCGGCCGTCACGGCGACCGTGTGCTCGGAGTGCGCGCCGCGCGAGCCGTCGACGCTGCGCAGCGTCCACCCGTCCGGGTCGGTGACCAATTCGTCGGTCGTGGCCAGCAGCCAGGGCTCCAGGGCGAAGACGAGTCCCTCGCGCAGGGGGAAACCGCGGCCGGCGCGGCCGTCGTTGGGGACGTGCGGATCGCCGTGCATGATGCGGCCTACGCCATGCCCGCCGAAGTCGGTGTTGATGGAGTACCCCTCGCCGTGCGACACCGCGGCGATGGCGGCCGAGATGTCGCCGATCCGGTTGCCGATCACCGCTGCATCGATCGCGGCGGTGAGCGCGCGCTCGGTGGTGTCGATCAGCCGGAGGTCTTCGTCGCGGGGTGTTCCGACGACGAACGAGACAGCCGAGTCGGCGACCCATCCGTCCACCGACACCGCGAAGTCCAGAGAGACGAGATCGCCGTCGCGGAGCGTGTAGTCGTGGGGGAGCCCGTGCAGGACTGCGTCGTTCACCGAGGTGCAGATGACCTTGCCGAACGGGCTGGCGCCGAACGAGGGGTGGTAGTCGATGTAGCAGGACTCCGCGCCCGCCTTGCGGATCATGTCGTGCGCGCGGCGGTCGATCGCGAGGAGATTCGTCCCGACCTTCGTGTCTTCGCGCAGGGTCGCCAGGGTCTCGGCGACGAAGCGTCCGGCGGCGCGCATCTCGTCGATCTCGGCGGGGGTACGCAGTTCGATCATCGGGTGTCCTCTCGTCCCGTCCATTCTCCCTGATCCGTCAGCGAGGAGCCCGCACGCGCTCAGAGCGAACACTCCGGACGCGTACAGCATGCCGTCGTACGATCGAGGCATGTGGTTGCGTCAGGCGTTCTTCCGGTGGTTGCTCCCGGCCGCGTTCCTGCTGCCACTGTGGCTCTTCGTCGGGTGGGGCGTGTTCCAGGGCGGCTGGGCGATCCTGTGGGTGCTGTTCATCGCCGTGCCCTCCGTCTTCGTCGGGCAGCTGCTTCTCACGGTGCTCACGCGCTCCCGTCCTTCTGTGCGCGCCGAGCGGGCGGTGTCCTGGTGGGACGTCGCCGGATTCACCGTGTGGCACGGACTCACCATCGCCGTCGGCCTCTTCATCGACGGCGCCTTCGGATGGCTCCTGACCGCCGCGATCATCGCGGGTATCGCTCTGATCTGGCTGCAGCTGTGGCAGCTGTGGAACGAGGCGAGGGGGAGCGGGGCGCGCCTCCGCGAGACCATCTCCTGGTCGACCATCCCTCGCGTCGACGAGCCGACTCCGACCGCTCGACCGCGCGAGGTCATCGTCGTGCGCGAGACCGAACAGCGCGACGCCTGACGGACGGGCGCCGCGTTTTGGCGGTGGGCTGCATCCATGGCAGAATAGTTCCTTGTGCCGTGACCGGCTCTGCCTCAGGGGAGCCCGCGGACGCTTCGGCGCCGTTCAGCACACACCTTTTCTTGTTCCTTCCGAAATCATGCATCCGACCTGTGGCGAGTGCAGAGAGAGACGATCATGCAGATCCTCGACGCCGTCGACGCGGCTTCGCTCCGTTCCGACGTTCCCGTCTTCCACCCCGGTGACACGGTCAACGTGCACGTCAACATCACCGAGGGCAGCCGCTCCCGTATCCAGGTCTTCAAGGGCGTCGTCATCGGCCGCCAGGGAGACGGCGTTCGCGAGACCTTCACGGTCCGCAAGATCAGCTTCCAGGTCGGTGTCGAGCGCACCTTCCCCGTGCACTCCCCGGTGATCGACCACATCGAGGTCGTCACCCGCGGTGACGTGCGTCGCGCGAAGCTCTACTACCTCCGCCAGCTGCGTGGCAAGAAGGCGAAGATCAAGGAGAAGCGCGACAACTGACGCGCAGCTTCTCCACAGCACCCCGGGACACGATGTCCCGGGGTGCTTTGTTCTCTCCGGGGTGTGCGACCCTTGGTAGTGCCGCGTGAGCGCGGTGCGACTCTGTGAAGGAACCTGATGACGACTGACTCCGCCGCCGCATCCACGCCTCGAACACGACGGCGCCGCGGATTCCTGGTCTTCCTCCGCGACGTTCTCATCATCATCGTCATCGCGGCCCTGATCTCGTTCGTCGTGAAGACCTTCATCGTCCGCTCGTTCTTCATCCCCTCGGCGTCGATGGAGCGAACGCTCATGGTCGACGACCGGATCCTGGTCGATGAACTGACGCCGCGCTGGACCGACTACGAGCGCGGAGACGTCGTCGTGTTCAAGGATCCGGGGGGATGGCTCGAGGGGCAGCCGCAGACGCCGGCGCAGCCGCCGCTCATCCAAGCGGTCGACTGGGTGCTCACCGTCGTCGGGATCTCGGCCTCGGACTCGCAGGACCACCTCGTCAAGCGCGTCATCGGACTGCCGGGCGACCACGTCGTATGCTGCAACGCTCTCGGCCAGATCACCATCAACGGCGCTCCCATCGACGAGCTGGACTACCTCGATCTGCCGGAGGGGGACACTGCGGCATCCAACGAGCCCTTCGACGTGGTCGTGCCGGAGGACTCCATCTGGGTGCTCGGCGATAACCGCGACCGTTCGCGGGATTCCCGCGCACATCAGGATCTGCCCAGTGGCGGGTTCGTGCCGCTGGACAACGTCGTCGGCAAGGCGTTCTTCACGACCTGGCCGTTCGACCGCATGGGCACCATCGACGGTCATCACGACAGCTTCAACGGGGTGCCGGAGGCGGAATGACCGTCGTCGCACCGAAGCTCACCCTCGAACGCCGACTGCTCACCGAGGAGTGCGAGCTCATCATCTCGCTCGACGAGGTCGGTCGTGGCGCTCTCGCCGGGCCGGTCGCCGTCGGCGCAGCGGTGATGGATGCCAAGGGTGCCCGTCGACGCGTCCCGGAGGGGCTTCGCGACTCGAAGCTGGTCACGGAGCGACGACGGCCCGAGGTCGCCGCGCGCGCTGCGGCGTGGGTGCAGGCATCGGGAGTCGGATGGGCGACCGCCGCAGAGATCGATCAGGTCGGAATCATGCGGGCGCTCGGTCTCGCCGCGTCGCGGGCCGTGCAGAGCGTCGTCGAGCAGGGCGTCGCGGTGTCCGATGCGCTCGTGCTTCTCGACGGCAATCACGACTACGTCTCCGCGGTGCATCCCGTACCGCTGCGCGTGCGCTCCGTGGTCAAAGCCGACCGCGACTGCGCGTCGGTCTCGGCGGCATCCGTCATCGCGAAGGTCGCCCGCGACACGTACATGGCGGAGCTGCACGTCGACCACCCCTCGTATCAATGGGATCGCAACAAGGGATACGCGAGCGTCGAGCATCGGGACGCCATCCGGTCGCTCGGGCTCTCGCCCCACCATCGGTCGTCCTGGGCCATTGCCGACGCGCCCACCCTGTTCTGAGCGTGCGACGACGAGCCGTGCCGACTCTAGGATGGACTCATCATGGATGAGGAAAATTTCGACGACTACGACCGCGAACTCGAGCTGGCGCTGTTCCGCGAGTACCGCGACGTCGTCTCGCAGTTCCAGTACGTCGTCGAGACGGAGCGGCGGTTCTATCTCGCCAACGAGGTGAATGTCGTCCGTCGCGACACCGAGCACGACTTCTACTTCGAGATCTCCATGAGCGACGTCTGGGTGTGGGACATCTACCGGGCAGACCGCTTCGTCAAGGCGGTGCGCGTGCTGACGTTCAAGGACGTCAATGTCGAGGAACTCCAGCGCCGTGAGTTCGAGCTGCCCCAGGAGCTTTCGCTCGACGGCGAGTGACCTCTTCTGCACCACCGGCGAGATCCACGGGTTCTCCCGGATAGCCGTTGATCACGGCCTCCGCGCGCGTCGGACAGTCGCCGCGGACGACAGGCTGTCGGCATGGCAGCGAAAGACGAACTCGGCAGGGCAGGCGAACAGCATGCCGCACGATACCTCGAGGACCGCGGATACGAGATCCTCGCCCGGAACTGGCGGTGCTCCCACGGGGAGATCGACATCGTCGCGGTGGCGCGGGGGTGGCTCTGCGTCGTCGAGGTGAAGACGCGGTCCTCGGCCGCCTTCGGTCACCCTCTGGACGCGATCGACTCCCGCAAGCTCGGACGGCTGTGGCAGCTGGCGTACGCCTGGGTCGCCGCACACCCCGAGCGTGCCCGCGGGCTCGCTCTTCGCGTCGAGGCCGTCTCGATCATCGGAGCCGACCCCGCCGCGGGTGAGATCGAGCATCTGGTGGACATCTCGTGACCGTCGCCCGCACCTGGGCCGTCGCTCTCACGGGCGTCGACGGGCACCTCGTCGAGGTCGAGGCCGATCTGTCGAATCAGACGCCGGACTTCCGCATCATCGGTCTGCCCGACAAATCGCTCGGAGAGGCGGTCCAGCGGGTGCACAACGCCTGCAAGAACTCAGGTCTCGACCTTCCCCGTCGGAGGCTGACGATAAACCTCTCGCCGGCGAGTCTGCCGAAGCAGGGATCGTCCTTCGATCTGAGTGTGGCGGTCTGCGCTCTCGCAGCCGGCGGCGCGCTCGACGTCCGGTCCATCCGCCGGAGCGTGCACATCGGCGAGCTCGGCCTCGACGGTCGACTGCGCCCCGTTCCCGGAGTCCTCCCCGCCGTCCTCGCCGCCGCACGCGCCGGATTCGATCGCGTCGTCGTTCCCTCGGCCAATCACAGCGAGGCCGCCCTCGTGCCCGGTGTGGAGGTACGCGCAGCCGTGTGTCTCGCGGAGGTCGCCTCGTGGTACGGAGCCGACGTCGCGGTTCCCGACCTCGAACCCGTGGAGCGTCGTCCGCTCGAGCCCGCGGACACGGGGTCGCCCGATCTCGCCGACATCGTCGGGCAGCACGACGCCGTCGAGGCACTCATCGTCGCGGCCGCCGGCGGCCACCACATGCTCCTCAGCGGACCCCCGGGTGCGGGAAAGACAATGCTGGCGACGCGCCTTCCCGGCATACTCCCGCCGCTCACCGACGAGGAGGCGCTGGACGTCGCGTCGATCAGATCACTGTGCGGGGAGAACGTGCGCGCCCTCGACGCGGTGGCTCCGCTCGAGGCGCCGCATCACAGCGCGTCGGTCGCCGCTCTCGTCGGCGGAGGTTCGCGGTCAGCGCGCCCCGGCGCCATCGTCCGCGCGCATCGTGGTGTGCTGTTCCTCGACGAGGCGGCGGAGTTCTCACGCGCCGCGCTCGACGCGCTTCGCCAGCCGCTCGAGTCGGGAACCATCGAGATCGGCCGGTCAGGCTTCACCGCACGCTTCCCGGCGCGATTCCAGCTGGTGATGGCGATGAATCCGTGCCCGTGCGGCCACTACGGGGTTCGGGGCGCCGAATGCGTCTGCCCGTCCGCGGCGATCCGCCGCTACGCGACACGACTGTCCGGACCCCTGCGCGACCGCGTCGACATCGAGCTGCAGATCGCGCGCGTCGCGCCCGCGCGCGCGGTGTCCGGGGCGCCGCCGCTGACGAACAGTCGGGACGCCGGCGCACGAGTCGTGAGCGCTCGTGCCCGCGCCGCGGATCGATGGCGGGGGACTCCCTGGACGAGGAACGCCGACGTGCCGGGAACTCGGCTGCGTCAGATCGATGTGCGGATCCCGGCGGATGCGCGGACGCCTCTGGACCGGGCTCTCGAGCGGGGGCTGCTCACGCTGCGAGGGTACGACCGTGTGCTCCGGCTCGCGTGGACCATGGCCGACCTCGCGGATCTCGACCGGCCGGGCTTGGAACAGGTCGGTCGAGCGCTCTATCTGAAGCGGGGGTCTGCCGCATGATCGGGGAGCTCCTCGGCGATGCATCGATTCTCGAGGGCCTTGCGGTCCTCCGGGACTCGTCTGCATCGGCCACCAGGGACGCGCGCGAGGAGATCGTCGCGCGCGTCGCATGGTCTGTCGTCGCGGAGCCGGGAGACGGAGTCGCCGGCGCGCTCGTAGCCGCGATGGGCGCGGCGTCTGCATGGCGGACCGTGATCGACGGAGGCACGGGCATCGGGCTCCTGGCGCCAGACAACGGCGCACGCGAGCTCCGCGACGGGATCGCGCGCTGGCGGCCACGCGTCTCGGTCGCCCGGGTCGGGTCCGCTCTTCGCGATGCCGCCCAGCTCGGAGCGCGGCTTCTGCTTCCGGGAGACGAGGAGTGGCCGGAACCCCTCGACGACCTGGATGCACATGCGCCCCTCGTGCTCTGGACCAGGGGAGACGTCTCCGCGCTGCGCGCGGACGAGCGGGTCGGGATCGTCGGCGCGCGTGCGGCCACGGCGTACGGCGAGCACGTGGCCGGTGAGATCGCCGGTGACCTCGCTGCGGCCGGAGCGTCCGTGATCTCCGGCGGCGCGTACGGCATCGATGGTGCAGCACATCGCGCGGCCCTCGGCGTCGGCGGCGCGACCGTCGCGTTCCTCGCGGGCGGCGTCGATCGCGCGTACCCGCAGGGGCACCGAGACCTCTTCCGACGCATCGTCGGCACGGGGGCTGTCGTGAGCGAAATCCCCTGCGGGACGCCGCCGACGAAGTGGCGCTTCCTGTCTCGAAACCGGCTGATAGCGGCGCTGAGCGATGCGACGGTGGTCGTCGAGGCCGGCTGGCGGAGCGGGTCGCTGAACACAGCGGGTCATGCCGCCGCGCTCGGGCGCCCGCTGGGCGCCGTGCCGGGACCCGTCACATCCCCGGCCTCGGCGGGGTGCCATCGACTGCTCCGTGAATACGACGCGCGCTGCGTGACGACCGCAGAGGAGGTACGAGAGCTGTGGCGTCCGTCCACGGATGCCGCGTCGAAGGCATCCCGCGAGTCGCCGGAGCGGACCAGGCTCCTCGATGCTATAAGCGCGAGAACCGCCTGGGATGCTGACGAGCTCGCCCGTCGGAGCGGCATCGCCCCGACGTCGGTGCGATCACTCCTCGGCATGCTCGAGCTGGAAGGCCTCGTGCAACGGACCGAGCGGGGATGGAGGCGGCGCGGCGCGGACGAACGGCGGGGCTGACGCGGCCGACGACGAATGCGAGGCAAGCTGTCGGTATGGAGCTCAGCACGGCCACGTCGGCGTTCGTCGACCACCTCGACCGGGTGCGTCGTCTGTCTCCCGCGACCGTCAGGGCGTACCGCTCCGACCTCCGTGATCTCTCCGCGACGGTCGGCGAGGTCGCGGTCGAGCAGGTGACCCTGGAAGACCTGCGCGACTGGCTGTGGGCCGCGACGCAGCGGGGTGACGCGCGCTCGACTCTCGCCAGGCGAACCGCTGCGGTCAGGTCCTTCTTCGCCTGGGCGCAGGACGAGGAACTCATCGCGCACGACCCGAGCCTGCGCCTCGTCGCCCCGAAACGGGGACGCACCCTGCCGACCGTGGCATCGAAGGACTCGATGACAGCGCTCCTCGACGCCCAGAGAGCGGCAGCATCGAGCGGTGACCCCGCAGCCCTTCGCGACCACGCGATCCTCGAGCTCCTGTACGGTGCCGGCATCCGCGTCTCGGAGCTCTGCGGTCTCGACATCGACGACGTGGATCTCGACCGCGGCACCGCCCGCGTGCTCGGCAAGGGCGCGAAGGAACGTGTCGTGCCCTTCGGCACACCCGCTCGCGACGCCATCGGTGCATTCCTCATCCGCGGACGTCCGCCGCTCGCGGCCCGAGCGGCAGTGACTTCGCCGGCGCTCTTCCTCGGAGTGCGCGGAGGCCGTGTGGGACCTCGGGCGGTCTACACCCTGGTGGCCCAGGTCCTCGCGCCGCTCGTCGGAGCAGAGACCGTCGGACCGCACGCTCTGCGCCACACGGCGGCGACCCATCTGCTCGACGGGGGTGCCGATCTGCGCGCCGTGCAGGAGATCCTCGGTCACGCGAGTCTCGGCACGACCCAGATCTACACCCACGTCTCGTCGGAACGACTGGCTGCGACGTACCGCCTGGCTCATCCGCGCGCCTGAGCGGGGCCGACCGTCATCATCCGTCGTGGCAGCAGGGCAGGAGCACTGCGCGCGGCACGTCGCCGAACAGCAGCATCGGGTTGACGTACTCGCCGCGAACGCGGACGCCCACATGGAGCGTGCCTGCGGCCGCGTGACCGCCGACCGCGACCGTTCCGATGACGTCGCCGACCGAGACCGCCGTCCCGGGGGCGAGGTCGGATGCCAGCGGCTCGTACGACGACACGAGCTCACCGGCGTGCTCGAGCGTCAGCACGGGGCGGTCGACGACGACCCCGCGGAAGGCGACGACGCCGTCGGCGGGAGCGCGCACGGCGGCGCCGACCTCCGCGCGAACGTCGACGCCGCGATGCCCCGCCCCGTATCGATGGACGGGAGCTCGATACGGCTCCACCACCTCCTGCGGTGCCTCGACGGGCCACTGCCATCTCGGGTAGTCGCCCCGGTCGGGCGGGGTCGCGCCGTCGCCGACGGCCCGACCCGGCTGGAAGAGCAGAAGCAGCGCCATCACGAGCAGTACCGCGAGTGCCAGTCGGTGTCTCATGGCGACACTCTGAAGGGCGTCGTCGAGGCCTGCGCGCGTCGTTCCGCACTCTCCACGGAAGCGGGGGAGAACCGCTCTTCTGCGCTGGGCGGTGGAGGAGCAGTGGCCCTGGAGGATCCTGTATGCTGAAGGAGCACCTCGATATCGGGGTGACTACGCGTGCCCAGAGCGACTCCGGTCGCGGCATCCATTCCCACAGGTCCCGTTCTCGAACGGGCGGGAGTGCGCCGGGCACCAGGGAATCCGATCGTCCGATCGGTTCGACAAACCTCAACGGCGTGTTCTCGCGCCAGAACAAGGAGACGACCATGGCTGTGGTCACCATCCGCCAGCTGCTCGACAGCGGCGTGCACTTCGGACACCAGACCCGTCGGTGGAACCCGAAGGTGAAGCGCTTCATCCTGACCGAGCGCAGCGGTATCCACATCATCGACCTGCAGCAGTCGCTGGGCTACATCGACAAGGCCTACGACTTCGTCAAGGAGACGGTCGCCCACGGTGGCACCATCCTCTTCGTCGGCACGAAGAAGCAGGCTCAGGAGATCCTCGCGGAGCAGGCGACCCGTGTCGGCCAGCCCTTCGTGAACCAGCGCTGGCTCGGCGGCCTCCTCACCAACTTCTCCACCATCGCGAAGCGTCTCGCTCGCATGAAGGAGCTCGAGGAGCTCGACTACGAGAACCCCGCCGCATCGGGCTTCACCAAGAAGGAGCTGCTCCTCAAGAAGCGCGAGCTCGACAAGCTGCACAAGTCGCTCGGCGGTATCCGCAACCTCACCAAGACGCCGTCCGCCCTGTGGGTCGTCGACGCCAAGCGCGAGCACCTGGCGATCGATGAGGCCAAGAAGCTCGGCATCCCGGTCATCGGCATCCTCGACACGAACGCCGACCCCGACGACTTCCAGTACCCGATCCCGGGCAACGACGACGCGATCCGCTCCGTCTCGCTGCTGACGCGCATCATCGCCGACGCCGCGGCCGAGGGCCTGCAGCAGAAGCACAACCCCGAGTCGGGCGACGCCGAGCCGCTGGCCGAGTGGGAGAAGGAGCTCCTCGCGACCCCCGCCGAGGAGGTCACCGAGGCTGAGACCGCCGAGACGCCCGCCGACGCCGCAGGCGCCGAGGCCCACGACGAGGCGATCGCTGACGCTGCCGGTGAGGAGACCTCCGAGGTCGCCGCCGCCGAGGCAGCTGACGCCAAGTAATTCCGCGACCACCACACACATCACGAAGCAAGGAGCCACCACACATGGCCAACTTCACCATCGCCGACCTCAAGGCGCTGCGTGAGCAGCTCGGCACGGGAATGGTCGACACCAAGAAGGCGCTCGAGGAGGCTGACGGCGACGTCGAGAAGGCCACCGAGATCCTGCGCCTGAAGGGTGCGAAGGGCAACGCCAAGCGCGCCGACCGTTCCACCAGCGAGGGCCTCGTCGTCGCTCGCGAGCAGGACGGCGCCGTGACGCTGATCGAGCTCGCCTGCGAGACCGACTTCGTCGCGAAGAACGAGCGCTTCATCGCGCTGGCCGACAAGGTCGCTGACGCTGTCGCCGCCGTCAAGGCGGACTCGGTCGAGGCTGCGCTTGCCGCTCCCGCGGGCGACAAGAACGTCGAGACGGTCATCTCGGAAGAGGCCGCGATCATCGGGGAGAAGGTCGAGCTGCGTCAGGTCCGCACCGTGACCGGCGACAAGGTCGAGGTCTACCTGCACCGCACGAGCAAGGACCTCCCGCCGCAGATCGGCGTCGTCGTCGCCTACTCGGGTGACGATGCGGAGACCGCTCGCAGCATCGCTCAGCACATCTCGTTCGCCAACCCGTCGTACCTCTCCCGCGAGGACGTTCCGGCGGAGGCCGTCGAGAAGGAGCGCGAGATCGTCACCGAGATCTCCCGCAACGAGGGCAAGCCGGAAGCGGCTCTGCCCAAGATCGTCGAGGGCCGCGTCTCCGCGTTCATCAAGCAGGTCGCACTGCTCGAGCAGGACTACGCGAAGGACAACAAGCTCTCCGTCGCCCAGGTGGCGAAGGACGCCGGTATCACCGTGACGGACTTCGCGCGCTTCAAGGTCGGCGCGTAGCACGGTCGAAGGGGTTCGGGTCCATGTGGTCCGAACCCCTTCTTCATGCCCACGAGGCACTATCTTGAATCGGGACGAGAGGACAACACCCATGACCGAACGCACCGGACGCCGCCGCGTCCTGCTCAAGCTCTCCGGAGAGGCGTTCGGCGCCGGACAGCTCGGCGTCAACCCCGACGTCGTCAGCCAGATCGCGCGCGACATCGCCGCAGCCGTCGATCGCGTGGAGATCGCCATCGTCGTGGGCGGCGGCAACTTCTTCCGCGGGGCCGAGCTGAGCCAGCGCGGCATGGACCGCGGACGCGCGGACTACATGGGAATGCTCGGCACCGTGATGAACGCTCTGGCCCTGCAGGACTTCCTCGAGCAGGCGGGCGCCCCGACGCGCGTGCAGTCCGCCATCTCGATGACCCAGGTCGCCGAGCCCTACATCCCGCGCCGCGCGGAGCGCCACATGGAGAAGGGTCGCGTCGTCATCTTCGGCGCCGGCGCCGGACTCCCGTACTTCTCCACCGACACGGTCGCGGCGCAGCGCGCCCTCGAGATCGGGGCGAAGGAGGTGCTGGTCGCCAAGAACGGCGTCGACGCCATCTACACCGCAGATCCCAACAAGCACGCGGATGCCGAGCGCATCGACCGCGTCACCTACCGCGACGCCCTGCAGCGCGGCCTCAAGGTCGTCGACTCCACGGCTTTCAGCCTCTGCATGGACAACAACATGGACATGCGCGTATTCGGCATGGAGCCGGCAGGCAACGTGACGAAGGCGCTGCTCGGCGAACCGATCGGGACACTCGTCACCGCGTGACCTGACGGGCGTTCCGCGCCCGGCCCGATAGAATTCTTGAACACCCCGACGATAGGAGCCACCGTGATCGCGGACGTCCTCGCTGAAACCACCTCTCGCATGGCGCGGGCGGTCGAAGCCGCCAAGGAGGACTTCTCCACGGTGCGCACCGGCCGGGCGAACCCGCAGCTCTTCCAGAAGCTCCTGGTCGACTACTACGGCACGCCGACCCCGCTCGCGCAGCTCGCCTCCCTGGCCAACCAGGAGGCTCGCACCCTCATCATCACCCCGTACGACAAGTCGGCGCTCAAGGCGATCGAGCAGGCTGTCCGCGACATGCCGAACCTCGGTGCGAATCCCACGAACGACGGCAACCTCGTGCGCGTCACCATGCCCGAGCTCACGGCCGAGCGTCGCAAGGAGTACGTCAAGCTCGTGAAGTCGAAGGCGGAGGACGCGAAGGTCCACGTCCGCGGCATCCGTCGCAAGTCCAAGGACGAGCTCGACGCTCTCAAGAGCGAGCTCGGCGAGGACGAGATCGCTCGCGGCGAGAAGGAACTCGACGTCCTCACGCGCCAGCACGTCGACCTCATCGACGACGCTCTCAAGCGCAAAGAGGCCGAACTCCTCGAGGTGTAGGCGGTATGTCCGACGATCCCATCGGCGAAGGACCCGAGACGCCGCAGACGCGCCGCGATGCGCGCGATCCGGCGTTCGCTGCGGACGGAGCCCCGCTGGGCGATTCCGCATTCCCGGGGTTCGACGCCGACAGCATTCCTCCGCGCCCGCCGCTCCCCGCGGAGCCGGTAGCGGCCGAGCCTGTCGCGGTGGAGCCGCCGGTCGTGGTGGCGCCGACGTTGGCGACCGCCGACCACAACGCGATCCGCGAGCAGTGGCGCGCAGCGCGCGACGAGTTCGGGACCCACGTCTCTCACGCTCGTGACCAGATCGACCAGGCCAACGAGCGCATCAAGGAGCGCACGGGGCGAGACCTGGTGCTGGCGATCCTGATCGGCCTCGCTTTCGGCGTTGCGCTCCTCGCCTCGCTGCTCTTCATCAAGATCCTCTTCGTGCCGTTCGCTCTGGCAGCGGCACTGCTGGGTGTCTACGAGCTCTCGCTCGCGCTGCGTGGCTCGGGCCGCCGCATCGACCTGATTCCGCAGTTCATCGCGGCGGGCTGCCTCGTCCTCTCCGCCTACTTCCTCGACCTCTGGCTCGTCTGGGTGACCCTGTTCCTGGCCGTCGCGTACGTCGTGGTGTGGCGCCTCATGGCCCAGATGGTCGCGAAGGACGGTCGGACGTACGGCGATGTGCTCTCGGATGCCGTCATCGGCGGATTCGTGCAGATCTACGTGCCTTTCCTCGCCGCTGTCGCTCTCATCCTCCTCGGTCAGGAGGGGGGTGAATGGTGGGTGCTGAGCTTCATCGTGATCGCCGTCGTGGCCGACACCGGCGCGTATGCCGCCGGTCTCGCGTTCGGACGGCACCCGATGGCTCCGCGCATCAGCCCGAAGAAGACGTGGGAGGGCTTCGGTGGTGCGGTGGTCGGCTCCATCGCGGCCGGTGTGCTGCTCGCGATCTACCTCCTCCACCTGCCGTGGTGGATCGGGGTGATCTTCGGTGCGTCCATCCTCCTGTCCGCGACCCTCGGCGATCTCGGCGAATCCATGCTGAAGCGCGACCTCGGGATCAAGGACATGAGTTCGTGGCTGCCCGGCCACGGCGGCCTGCTCGACCGACTCGACAGCATCCTCCCGTCGACGATCCCCGCTCTCTGCCTCTACTTCCTCTTCTCCTCCTGGACGGTGCTGTGATGGCCTCAGAAGAACGACTCGACGCGACGCAGGTCGCCGATCCCCGTCCGGCGTTCTCGCTGACGAGCGGGCGTACGCGCGGATACCATCGTGCCGCTGTCGACACCTTCCTCGCCGCCGCTCGGACGGCGTTCGAGGGCGGCGGCGACCTCTCCGCCGCCGACGTGCGCGTGGCGTCGTTCCCGCTGGTGAAGAACGGATACGTCATCTCCGAGGTCGATGCCGCTCTGGGCCGCGTGGAGGACGCTCTCGCAGGCCGGGCTCGCGAGCAGTCCGTGCGCGAGAAGGGCGCCGGGGCGTGGGTCGAGGAGGCCAGGGCCGAGGCGCAGGTCATCCTCGATCACCTCGCGCGTCCCAGGCGCCATCGCTTCGCGCGGACGGGTGTCCTGACGTTCGGTTACCGCGTGGACGAGGTCGACCACGTGGCATCGCGTATCGTTCGCTACCTTCGCGACGGCGAGCCGCTCTCTGCGGAGCAGCTGCGCGGCGCGGCGTTCCGGATGCAGCGCGGCGGGTACCGGGAGGAGCAGGTCGACGCCCTCCTGGACGCGACCATCGATGTGATCCTGGCGGTTCGCTGAACGTTTCCGTGGTCCAGCCCGACCCGATTGGGTAGACTGCCCCCTATCGTGAACTCCCGAAACGACATGATCCCTCATCGCAACGATCGCTCGCCGGTGCCCGCATCGCGAGTTCTCTCGCCGCGCGCGGGCTCGCGACGCCGCGGATTCGTCGGGTTCTTCAGCGCTCTGGCTGTCGTCGGGTTCGCCGCTGCCATGGTGGCTCCGACGGGCGTGGCTCTCGCCGAGCAGCCCGCAGACGCGGCTCCCGAGTCGGCTTATGCGGCGGCGCTGGCCGACACGCAGAACATCACGGTGACCGTGGAAGGCGCGGAGATCGCTCCCGTCCAGCGCGGTACGTTCTCGGTGTACGTGACACCCAAGCCCACGCCGACCCCGACCGTCGCGGCCAGCACCTCCGAGAAGGGGAGCTCCGGCGGTGGAGGGCCGCTGTTCTACACGGGCGGGGGCGCACCGGCTGAGTGGATGGCCGCGGCAGGCATCGCGGAGTCCGACTGGGGTTACGTCGACTACATCGTGTCGCGGGAGAGCGGCTGGAACCCGAACGCGACGAACAAGTCCTCGGGCGCATGCGGTCTCGTCCAGGCGCTGCCGTGCAGCAAGGTTCCCGGCAACGGCTACGACCCCGTCGACAACCTGCGCTGGGCCACGGGGTATGCGACCGGTCGCTACGGCAGCTGGGCCGGAGCCCACGCCTTCTGGACCAAGAACCACTGGTGGTGACCTCGGGCCATGCCGCGCTCGCGCAAACGGCGTCCAGCGCGCCCTGACGCCGAGGACTCCCTGGAGCGCCTGCTCTCCTCCTGGAAGCGCACCGAGACACGTCGTGGCTCTGAGTGGACCGTTCAGCCCGTCTCGGCGATCCAGGCGCAGAAGGAGTACAGCTGCCCCGGCTGCGGACGCGTGATCGCTCCGGGTACCGCGCACGTCGTGGTGTGGCGCGCTGACGGCGTACTCGGAGACGCGGCTGATCTGGCCGCGCGCAGACACTGGCATTCGCACTGTTGGAGGATCGGATGAGCATGGAAATCCGTGGACCGTTGGAACTGCCCGCCCGCCGGGAGGACATCGAACTCCGCACGGAGGACGACCTCACCCTGGTGGGCGAGCTAGCCCTCCCCGAGACCGCTCTGCCCGTCGCGACCCTCGTGACGTTGCACCCGCTGCCGACTGCCGGCGGTTTCATGGACTCCCACATCCTGCGGAAAGCCGCTGCTCGTCTTCCTGCTCTCGCCGACCTCGCCGTGCTGCGGTTCAACACGCGGGGAACGAGTTCGCCCCGCGGTACCAGCGAGGGCGCCTTCGACGGCGGAGCTTCCGAGAGACTCGACGTCGCGGCGGCCATGGAGTTCGTCCGTGATCGGGCGCTGCCCCGTCCATGGCTGCTGGGGTGGTCCTTCGGCACGGAACTCGCGCTGAAGTACGGCCGCGAGCACGATGTCGAGGGCGTCATCCTGCTGTCTCCGCCGCTGCATCGCGCTTCCGACGACGAGGTCGCGGCCTGGGCGGGAGACGGTCGCAAGGTTGTCGTCCTCGTTCCCGAGCTCGACGACTACCTGCGCCCCGACGAGGCGCGCGAGCGCTTCTCCGCGATCCCGCACGCCGAACTGATCGCCGTGGACGGCGGCAAGCACCTGTGGGTGGGGGAGAGTCAGACCCGGCGCGTCCTTACCGAGATCGTGGCGGCGGTCAACCCGTCCGCCCTCCCGTTGCCCACGGAGTGGCCCGCTTAGAGCTCGTTCATCCGCGGGATGAGCACCTGGCGGTAGATGATCAGGATGCTGGCGGCCACGGGGATCGCGATCAGCGCGCCGAGGAGCCCGAGAAGGCTGCCCCCGGCGAGTGCCGCGACGACGACGACGGCGCCGGGGACCGACACCGCCCTGCTCATGATGCGCGGGGAGACCACGTAGGCCTCGATCTGCATGTAGATGAGGTAGTAGACCGCGGCGGCGATCGCCGTCGCGGGGGAGCCGAGCCCCGGAATCAGGCAGACGAGGACGATCAGGGTGGACCCGGTCAGCGTGCCGACGAGCGGGATCAGCGAGAAGAAGAACGCGACGACGGCGAGCACGGCGGGGAACGGCGCCTGGATGATCGAGAGGAAGATCATGCTGAGCACGCCGTTGATCACGCCGAGTGACACCTGGCCCATGACGTAGTAGCCCACCGAATCGGTGATCTGCTCGGAGAGGTCGATGAAGCGATCGCGCTTCGACGCCGGGGCGAGCTGGTACACGGCCCTCTTGAGCGACGGCGTCGACGCCGTGAGGTAGATCGTCAGGATCAGCACGATGAATGCGCCGAACAGACCGGTCACCACCGACAGGCTGGCGTTGATGACGCGGTTCGTGATGTCGCCCAGGTTCGCGATGACCCAGGCCTGGGCTTCCTGCAGCACGCGCTGGACGTCGAGGTTCGGGAATGCGCCGGTGATCCACTCCTCGATGTCGCCGAGCAGACTCGGACGGCTCACGATCACGGTGATCTGACTCACGAGTTGTGAGATCTGATCGACGAGCACCGGGATCACGATGAGGATGATCCCGGCGAAGATGCCGAGAACGGCGACGATCGTGATGAGCACGGCGGACCACCGCGGGAGCCGCCGCCGCTCGAGGAACGAGACGAGCGGGTCGAGCCCCAGGCTCAGGAACAGCGCGGTGCCGACGTAGAGGAGGACGGTCGACAGACTCTGCACGCTCGTGATGAGCAGGATCCCCAGTCCCACTCCGAGCGTCGCCACGAGGGCGGTGCGGAAGGGATTGTGGATCTTCATCTGTACTCCTCGGGGATCCGGTTGCTCAAGGTTATCCATCGCACCGACGGAGCCCCGGCGCGACGTGCCGCCGATGCAGCGCGACCCGGCCCTCGTGGGCAACACACAGGTGATTTCGCTAGTCTGAACTGTCGAGTGTTGCGACTCGGGCGTGCGTCCGGGGCGCGTGAGGAGACTATTCGTGCGTTTCGTATGGGCCGTCGTGGCCTTCGTGCTGGCCGCGGGACTGATCGGTGCGGGCATCGCCCAGCGCACCGTGTTCATGGGGCCGTCGAGTCAGAAGGTCAGCGTCGAGGTGGATCAGCCGGCGCCGTTCGTGCTTCTCGATGGAGAGGTGCTGCGGGAGCACCCGGGGGCGCAGACGCTGCTCGTCCGCGGTGACGGCGACATCTTCGCCGCCTACGGGCGGACGGCAGACATGGAGGCCTGGCTCGCAGACGCCGACTACAACCACGTCAGCGTGGGGGACGAGGGCGCACTCGAGGTCGAGCACGTCGCGGCGCAGGCGTCCGAGGACGACTCCGACGGTGCGACGCCCACCCCGGCGCCGACCGAGACGCCCGCCGCCGGCGACGCGGCGACCGACGACGCCACCGCAGACGCCGCCGCAGAGGAGGAGACCGGACGCAGCCCCGTCGGATCCGACCTCTGGCTCGACTCGTTCACCGACACCGACTCGCTGATCGCCGACATGCAGGTCCCGGACGGCGTGAGCGTGATCATCGCCTACGACGGCACGCAGGACGCACCCGACGACATCGTCGTGTCGTGGCCGCTCGACAACTCGACTCCGCTCGCCGGCCCGCTGCTGACAGCCGGCGCGATCGTCCTGGCCGTCGGGCTCGTGCTCTACGTTCTCGCCATCCGCCACCAGCGGCGTGGCCGTGGTCCCCGCAGGAAGGGCCTCGGCCCGCTCCCGGCGACCGAGCCGATCGACGTGGCGCAGCTGCCCCCGGCTGAGCGCGCGGCCATCGAGTCACCGGCATCGGATGCCGACACGCCGCCCTCCGAGGAGAAGGCCGGGCCCGCTGACGAGCCGGCCGCTCCGAGCGGCGACCGTGCCGACGAGAAGCGCACCGAGAGCCGGGCGCAGCGGCCCTGGCGTCGCCGGCGGATGCTGGCGCTCCCCGTCGTCGCGCTCACCGCCGTCCTGGCGACGGGATGCTCTCCGGACTCATGGCCGCAGTTCGACCAGGCCTCGCCGACGCCGTCGCCGAGCGAGACCGTGATCGCGCCGGAGAACCAGAAGCCGCCGGCGGTCACCGAGGCGCAGGCAAAGCGCATCCTCACCGAGGCCTCCGCCACGCTCTCCGAGGCCGACGCGGCGATGGACATCGACCTCGCAGGCACGCGGCTCGACGGGCCCGCCCTCGCGGCGCGGACCACCGAATACGCGCTGCGGACGGCGATTCCCGAGACCCCTGTGCCCGCGGCGATCCCGACCGATGACGTCGAGGTCGTGCTGCCCGAGGCGACCGACCGTTGGCCCCGTACCGTGCTCATGCTCTCGAAGAGCGAGGGCGACGACACCGTGCCGCCCGTGATCCTCACGATGACGCAGCAGGACCCGTGGTCGAACTACAAGGTCACCAACATGGCCGAGATGTCGGCTGATGCCGTGTTCCCGGACGTCGCCGCGTCATGGCTCGGGACCTCCCTGGTTCCCGCCGACTCGGCGTTCCTCGGACTGCCTCCCGGCGAGCTCGCGGCAGCATACTCGGACGTCGTGGACGCTGCGGAGCAGAGCCCGTCGTACGGACTCTTCGACGACAACGCGTTGAACCTCGCCAAGACGATCAGGGACAGCCGCCAGGCCGTGGTGCAGAATCTCGCCGACAACGGCGCAGCGGAGACGTCGCAGACCTCGTTCGACATCGTCCCGGCGGATTCACCGCCCGTGTCGATGACGACCCTGGGCAGCGGTGCGATCGTGAGCGTGTCGCTCATCGACACCGAGAGCGTGACGCCGACTTCCGCGGACGCCGTGATCCGCTTCGGCGACAACGCTCAGGCCAAGGCGCTGACGGGTGTCACCGAGTCCGCCAAGGGCGTGACGACCAAGTACGAATTCCAGCTGTTCTTCTCGGTCCCCGCGCAGGGATCGACGGAGCAGATCAAGCTTCTCGCCGTCCGTCAGGACATTCTCTCCGTCGAGGTGATCAAGTGACCGATATCTCTCCCGCCGCGATGCGTGGCGCCGTCGACCTGTCGAGCCTGCGCAACCGTCCGTCTGCACCTCCCGCGGGAGCCGCGCCGGCCCCCACGGGTGCGCTGACGGACGTGGTCGTCGACGCGACCGACGAGTCGTTCGGGCAGATCCTCGAGATCTCGCGCACGGTGCCCGTGGTCGTCGACCTGTGGGCCGAGTGGTGCGGGCCCTGCAAGCAGCTGAGCCCCATCATCGAGAAGGTCACCCGCGAACTCGGCGGACGCGTCCTCCTCGCGAAGGTCGACGTCGACGCGAACCCGCAGCTCGCGCAGGGGTTCCGAGCGCAGTCGATCCCGATGGTGGTCGCGCTGATCGCCGGGCAGCCGGTGCCGATGTTCACCGGCGCCGTGCCGGAGCAGCAGGTGCGCGAGGTGTTCGCACAGCTGCTTCAGGTGGCCGCGCAGAACGGCGTCACAGGCACGCTCCCCGTCGGCGCTCCGGATGCGGAGGGTGCTGAGGCAGACGCCGAACCGCCGCTTCCGCCGTTGCACGCGGAGGCGTTCGCCGCGATCGAGGTCGGCGATTACGCCGCAGCGATCAGTGCATATGAGAAGGCTCTCGCCGAGAATCCGCGAGACGAGGATGCCATCGCGGGGCTCGGGCAGGTGCGTCTCCTCGATCGGGTGCAGAAGCTCGACCTGCAGGATGCCAGGGCTGCTGCCGCTGCGGCGCCTCTCGACGTGCAGGCGCAGTTCGACGTCGCGGACCTCGATCTGGCCGGTGGGCACGTCGACGACGCATTCGGGCGACTCCTCGAGCTGTTCGCGCAGCTTCCGTCCGACCAGCGGACGCCGGTGCGCGAGCGCCTGATCGAACTCTTCGGGCTCATCGGCACCGCCGACCCGCGGGTCGTCTCCGCTCGGAACCGACTCTCGTCGTTGCTGTTCTGAGGACGTCTCGAGCGCGTGAGCGAAGAGGGCGGTGAGACCAGGTCTCACCGCCCTCTTCTCACCTCCCCGGGCGTCAGCCGTGACTCACAGTGGGGACGTGCGGGTCGTTCTGGAACCTCAGCCAGATCGTGGACAGCGCGGGCAACGTCACGGTCGCTACGGGGGCCGTGCCCTCTGCGCCCTCCGCGACGACCATGCCGAGGTTGCCCGACCCGCGACCGCCGAACGCGGCGGCGTCCGAATTGAGGATCTCCTGCCAGACGCCTTCGCGAGGCAGCTCCAGGCGGTAGCCCGTCCGCTCCACGCCGGCGAAGTTGCTGATCACGACGAGTCGTCCGCCGTGCGCGTCACGCCGCTCGAAGGCGATGACCGTGGGGTCCCAGGTGGGGGCCCCGAGGCGGGAGAACGAGGAAGCGTCGGTGTCGCGCTCCCAGAGCGGCGCTTGGGCGCGGTAAGCGTGGTTGAGCTCGCTGACGAACTGCTGCAGCTGCGCGTGCGAGGGCTGATCGAGCAGCCACCAGTCGAGCTCGCGGGACTCCGACCACTCCGCGAGCTGGCCGAACTCCTGCCCCATGAAGAGGAGCTTCTTGCCCGGGTGCCCCCACATGTAAGCGAGATAGGCGCGGGCATTCGAGAGCTTGTGCCAGTGATCGCCCGGCATCTTCGACAGCAGGCTGCCCTTCCCGTGCACCACCTCGTCATGGCTGATCGGCAGCAGATAGTTCTCGCCGAACGCGTAGACGAAGGAGAACGTCATCTCGCCCTCGTGGTGCGAGCGGTACATCGGGTCGCGCTCGATGTACTGGAGGGAATCGTTCATCCACCCCATGTTCCACTTGAACCCGAAGCCGAGGCCTGCGTGATCCGTGGGAGCGGTGACACCGGGGAAGCTCGTGGACTCCTCGGCGATCATGAGAACGCCGGGATGCAGGCGATACGCGGTCGCGTTGACCTCCTGCAGGAAGCGGATGGCCTCGAGGTTCTCGCGTCCGCCGTGGATGTTCGGCTCCCACTCGCCCGCCTTGCGGGAGTAGTCGAGGTAGAGCATCGAGGCGACCGCGTCGACGCGGAGGCCGTCGACGTGGAACTCCTGCAGCCAGAACAGCGCGTTCGCGACCAGGAAGCCGCGGACCTCGGGGCGGCCGTAGTCGAAGATCAGCGTGCCCCAGTCCTGGTGCTCGCCGCGTCGGGGGTCCGGGTGTTCGTAGAGCGGCTGTCCGTCGAAGCGCGCCAGGGCGAACGCATCCTTGGGGAAGTGCCCCGGAACCCAGTCCATGATGACGCCGATGCCGGCCTGGTGCAGACGGTCGATGAGGTAACGGAGATCGTCGGGCGAACCGAACCGACTCGTCGCCGCGTAGTAGCCGCTGACCTGGTAGCCCCAGGAGCCGCCGAACGGGTGCTCGGCCAGCGGCATGAACTCGACGTGTGTGAACCCGGCCTCGGTGACGTGGTCGATCAGCGGGTCGGCGATGTCGCGGTAGCCCAGCCCCGAGCGCCAGGATCCGAGATGCACCTCGTACACCGACAGCGGCTGGGCGACGGCATGGGTGGCGGCTCTCCGCGTCATCCACGCGCCGTCGGACCAGTCGTAGGACGAGGCGGTCACGATCGATGCGGTCTCGGGCGGTGTCTGCGCCGCCTGCGCCATGGGGTCGGCCTTGAAGATCCAGGACCCGTCGCGCGTGCGGATCTGGTACTTGTACGTCGAGCCCACGGCGACGTCGGGGATGAAGAGCTCCCAGAGGCCGCTCACGCCCATGGAACGCATCGCGTGGCCCTCGCCGTTCCACCCGTTGAAGTCGCCGACCACGCGCACGGCGGTGGCGTTGGGCGCCCACACGGCGAAGGCCGCACCGACGTCGCCGTCGATTTCCTTCCGGTGCGCGCCGAGCACCTCCCAGAGACGCTCGTGACGACCCTCGGCGATGAGATGCACATCGAGCTCGCCGAGTGTGGGTGTGTGCCGGTACGGGTCGCCGACCGTCGTCTCCTCGTCCTCGCCGTAGGCCGTCGCGACACGGTATGCGACGGGGGAGCCGTCGTGCTGGCCCTCCCAGATCCCGTGTGCGACGTGGTGGAGGTCCAGGCGCGTCCCGTCACGGAACACCGCGGCGACCGTCGATGCGAGAGGGCGCCGTACGCGGATCACGGTGACGGTGCGCTCGGAGGCGTCGGCGTGCGGATGCGCGCCGAGAACGGAATGCGGATCGTGGTGTGTGCCGGCGGCGACGGAACCCCACTCCGTCGATGCGGTCGCGTCTTCGACGTAGCTCATGCTCGTCCCCTCACCTTCAGGATGTGCACCGGCTCGGCGAACGCGTCGAGCCGCACGTAGTTGTGATCCGTCCACGTCCAGACGGCGCCCGTCAGCAGGTCTTCGACCTCGAAGGACTCGCCCGGCTGGACACCCCAGACGGTCGTGTCCAGGTGCACGGTGGTCTCGCGCACCGAGTGCGGGTCGACGTTGGCGACGATGATGATCGTGTCGGACTCGCCCGTGCCGGTGAAGGCGGCGTCGAGGTGCTTGCTGTAGACGAGGATGGCGTCGTCGTCGCTCCAGTGCACCGAGAGGTTGCGCAGCTGACGCAGTGCCGGATGCTCGCGACGGATGCCGTTGAGGCGGCGGAGCAGCGGGGCGAGGGAGTCGCCGGCCTGCTCCGCGGCATCCCAGTCCCGCAGCTTGAACTCGTACTTCTCGTTGTCGATGTTCTCCTCGGAGCCGGGACGCGCGACGTTCTCGAAGAGCTCGTAGCCGGCGTACACGCCGTACACGGGCGCCGCGGTCGCCCCGATGCACGCGCGGATGCGGTACGCCGCCCTGCCGCCGAACTGTAGGTACTCGGTGAGGATGTCGTGGGTGTTCACGAAGAGATTCGGCCGCATGTAGTCGCTGGTCTCGTGCGCGATGCTGTCGAGGAACTCCTCGAGCTCGGCCTTCGTGTTGCGCCACGTGAAGTAGCTGTAGCTCTGCTGGAATCCGACCGCGGCGAGTGCGCGCATGACGGCGGGCCTCGTGAACGCCTCGGCGAGGAAGATGACGTCGGGATCGGCGGCGTTGACCGTGGCGATCAGCCATTCCCAGAACTGCAGCGGCTTGGTGTGCGGGTTGTCGACGCGGAAGATCCTCACACCCTCGTGGACCCAGTGCTGCACGATCCGCAGCATCTCGGCGTAGATCCCGGCGGGATCGTTGTCGAAGTTCAGCGGGTAGATGTCCTGATACTTCTTCGGAGGGTTCTCGGCGTAGGCGATCGTGCCGTCGGGGAGTGTGGTGAACCACTCGGGGTGCTCGGCGACCCAGGGGTGGTCCGGGGAGGCCTGCAGAGCGAGGTCCAGTGCCACCTCGAGGCCCTCCTTGCGAGCGGCCCGGACGAAGGCGCGGAAGTCCGCCGGGGTGCCGAGCTCGGGGTGGATCGCGTCGTGCCCGCCCTCGGCCGAGCCGATGGCGTACGGCGAGCCGGGATCTCCGGGCTCCGCGGTGAGGGTGTTGTTGCGGCCCTTGCGGTTGGTGGTGCCGATCGGGTGGACCGGAACGAGGTAGATGATGTCGAAGCCCATGTCCGCCACGGCGGGGAGGCGCTTCGCGGCGGTCCGGAGGTTTCCGCTCTTGATGGTTCCGTCCTTGAGACGCTTCGCGCCCTCGGATCGGGGGAAGAACTCGTACCAGGCGCCGACGCCGGCGGTGGTGCGCTCGACCAGGAGACGGTGGACGTCGGAGGCGGAGCGGAGCGTGGTCAGCGGCCTCTCGGCGAAGACGCGCGCGAGGTCGGGGTCGGTCGACAGTTCGAGCGTGCGCGCGGCGTCCCCGGTGCGCAGTTCCGCAGCGAGTGCTGTGAGGAGTCGGCGCTGGGCGAGGGGACGGTTCTTCTCGGCGGCCGCGCGAGTCAGGAGGTCGGCGCCCAGGGCGGCCATCACCGGCACGTCGACGCCGGCCGCGACCTTCAGCTCCGCCGCGTGCGCCCAGGTGGCGAAGTCGTCGGAGAACGCCTCGAAACGGAAGGACCAGGTTCCCTGCGCATCGAGCGCGATCTCGGCTGACCAGCGGTCGGTGCCGTCGAGGAGGGGCTGGAGGCGGTGCAGGCTCTCCTCGCCGGCGGGAGAGGTCAGACGCAGCTGCACGCCGATGAGGTCGTGACCCTCGCGGAACGCGACGACTCCGAACGGGACGACCTCGCCCACGAACGCCTTCGGCGCGAAGCCGCCGGGGACAGCCGGTGTCGGAGCCGTGAGAGGTATGCGGCCCGCGCGTAGGTCGGTCGGATCCTGCACGGCGCCGAGCGGGCGCAGGGGGATCTCAGCGGGACTCCGGAAAGCCTTCGGGCGGGTACTCGTGCGTGCGGCCACTCCCCGACAGTACCGCGACGACCAGGCAGCGGGTAGCGCGCCGGACGACCGGCGCGCCGTCGGTCATTCGACGCGGAAGAGGTGCATAGACGTGCCGGGGATGGGCAGCACGTCGCCCGGCGCGTACACCTCGCCGTGGCTGTCCGGACGCTCGTCCGCACTCGACCACAGAGACACGAAACGGGTCGCATCATCCAGGGCGTCGGGCAGTCGGACGTCGATCGGCGACTCGGTGCCGTGCACGATGAGGAGGATGCGGTTGGCCGCTTCGCGGTCGGGCGTCGACGCAGCGACGTACTGCAGCGTCCGGTTGCCCGGATCGGTCCACTGCTCGCTCTCCATGGTCTCGCCGTTCTGGTCGAACCAGTCCATCACCGAGGCGTTGGGGATGTGCTCGCCGAGACGCGCGTAGCGGCTGGGGCGCAGTGCCGGGTTCTCCTCGCGCAGGGCGATCAGGCGCGTGACGTGCGCGCGGAGATCCTCCTGCCACGGCTCCGGATCCCAACTCAGCCAGGTGAGGGGTGAGTCCTGCGCGTAGGCGTTGTTGTTGCCCCGCTGCGTGCGACCGACCTCGTCGCCTGCGGTGAGCATGGGGATGCCCGCCGACAGGAGCAGAGTGCCGAGGAGATTCCGCATGGCCTTGCGGCGCGCGGAGAGGATGGCCGCGTCGTCGGTCGGCCCTTCGATCCCGTGGTTGAAGGCGCGGTTGGTGTCGGCGCCGTCGCGGTTGTGCTCGCCGTTCGCCTCGTTGTGCTTGACGTCGTAGGAGACCAGGTCGTGCAGGGTGAAGCCGTCGTGAGCCGTGACGAAGTTCACGCTCGCGAGCGGACCGCGCTCCTCGGAGAACGTGTTCGAAGAGCCGGCCAGACGCGTCGCGAAGCCGCCGATCCCGACGGGGGCGGACGCTCGTCGGGCGTAGTCGATGTCGCTCAGCCAGAAGTTGCGTACGCGGTCGCGATAGCGGTCGTTCCACTCGTGCCATCCCGAGGGGAAGTTGCCGGTCTGCCACCCGCCCAGCCCCACGTCCCACGGCTCCGCGATCAGCTTGGTGTCGCGGAGCACCGGGTCCGCGGCGATGGCTGCGAGCAGCGGGTGCTCGGGCGTGTAGGCGTGGGTCTCGTCCCTCGCGATGGCGGTGGCGAGGTCGAACCGGAAGCCGTCGATCTGCATCTCCTGCGCCCAGTAGCGCAGCGAGTCGAGCACGAGTCGCGCACCGGCATCCGTCGCCGTGTTCAGCGTGTTGCCGCATCCGGTCGTGTCGATGTAGACGCCCGAAGCGTCCTGCCGATAGTAACCGGCGTTGTCGATGCCCCGCAGGCTCGACCTCGGACCGCCGATGCCCTCCTCGGAGGTGTGGTTGTAGACCACGTCGAGGATGACCTCCAGGCCCGCCTCGTGGAGCAGGCGCACCATGCCCTTGAACTCGGCGAGGACGGCCTCGGGTCCGCCCTTGCGTGCGTCCTCCGTCGCGTAGGCGGTGTGCGGGGTGAAGAAGTTGAGGGTGTTGTAGCCCCAGTAGTTGGTGAGCCCTCGTTCGAGGAGACGGGGCTCGGGAACGAAGGCGTGCACCGGCAGCAGCTCGATCGAGGTGATGCCCAGGGAGTGGAAGTACTCGATCATCGCCGGGTGCGCGAGGCCGGCGTAGGTGCCGTGCAGCGCAGGCGGCATGCCCGGCTGCCGCTTCGTGAGGCCCTTGAGGTGCCCTTCGTAGATCACGGTGCGATCGAGGGGGATGCGCGGTTTGGCGGACTCGCCCCAGTCGAAGCCGTCGGCGATCACGACCGACCGCCACTCCTCGTAGCCGCCGCCCTGGGCCAGGCCGCGCGCGTACGGATCGAGCAGCAGGGTCTCCGAGTTGAAGGTGTTGCCGGGGCCGTGCGGGCCTCCGACGCGGATCGCGTAGCGCGTGCCCGGCTGGAGCAGGGGAGTGGTGACCTCCCAGACGCCTCCGGGGAGGCGCTCGAGGCTCACCTGATCTGTCGCCCAGTCGAGGTCCTCGGCGTCGAAGATCACGAGCTCGACCGAGGAGGCGTTCTGTGACCAGATGCGAAGCGTTCCGACGCCGTCGTGAAGACGGACGCCGAGGTGGTCGAGGGTGGAACCCCCGGGCACGGTGCTGTCTCGAGTCGCGGGCATGAGTACACCCTAGAGGTCTGGACCTGAGTGCCAGAATCCTGCGCGTATCGTCCCATCCCGGCGCCCGTCGTGAGTCGGTCGCCAAGGCCGGCGAGCCGATGCGCGCGAAATGCGCGACCATGGAGAGATGCGGCATTACCTCGACCACGCGGCCACCAGTCCGCTGCGCCCGGAGGCCCGCGACGCATGGGTGCAGGCGAGCGAGGTGGTCGGCAACGCCTCCTCGACGCACGGCGCGGGGCAGGACGCGAGGCGCCTGCTCGAGGAGTCTCGCGAACGTGCCGCTGCGGTGCTCGACTGCGACCCGATCGAGGTGGTCTTCACCTCGGGCGGCACGGAGTCGATCAATCTCGCCCTCAAGGGGCTGTGGGCCGCCCGTCGGACGGGTGCGGATGCGATCGTGATGCCCGATGCCGAGCATCACGCGACGATGGACACGGTCGGCGCGCTGATCGCAGACGGCGCCGTGCTGCGTTCCGTGGGGGTGACGTCGCACGCGGCGATCGCCGTGGACACCTTCCGCGACGCGCTTCCCGGCGCAGCGCTGGCCACGGCCCTCATCGCGAACAACGAGGCGGGAACCCTCAACGACGTGGATGCTCTGGCCCGCGCGTCGGCGGCGGCGGACGTCCCGCTGCATCTCGACGCGGTCTCCGCCCTCGGGCACATTCCGCTGTCGTTCCGTCGGCTGCGCGGGGATGCACCGGATGCCGCCGGCCTCGTGGCGATGAGCGTCGCCGGTCACAAGATCGGCGCCCCCGTCGGCGTCGGCGCGCTCGTGACCTCGCGCACGGCTCGCCTGACCGCGCTGCTGCACGGCGGGGCGCAGCAGCGGAACCTCCGCGCTGGGACGCAGGACGTCCCTGGCGCCGCAGCATTCGCGACGGCGCTCGAGCTCGCGGAGGCGGAACGCGAAGCGGAAGCGGCGAGGCTCGGCGTCCTGCGGGACCGACTCGTCTCCGGCGTGCTCGCGCGCGTACCGGCGGCAGAACTGCTCGGAGATCCGATCGACCGTCTGCCGGGGAACGCGCACCTGCTGTTCCCGGGCGCGGTGGGGGAGAGCCTGCTGTTCCTGCTCGACATGGCCGGGGTCGCGGCGTCCACCGGATCCGCCTGCCAGGCGGGCGTCGCCGAGCCCTCCCACGTCGTGATGGCGATGGGGCGCAGCGAGCAGGACGCCAGGAGCGTGCTGCGCTTCTCGCTGGGGCGCACCTCGACGGACGCCGATGTCGACGCCGTGCTGGCGTCGATCGCCGACGCCTACGTCCGGGCGTCCGGGGCCGGCTCAGCCACGCGCTCGTAGACTGGACCCATGAGGATTCTCGCGGCCATGAGCGGTGGCGTCGACTCCGCCGTGGCGGCCGCCCGCGCTGTGGAGGCGGGGCACGACGTCGTCGGCGTGCACCTCGCGCTCTCGCGCGCCGGCGGCACGCTGCGCACCGGCAGCCGGGGCTGCTGCACGATCGAGGACGCGCTCGACGCGCGTCGCGCCGCGGATCTGCTCGGCATCCCCTTCTATGTGTGGGACTTCTCCGAGCGGTTCCGCGACGACGTGATCGCCGACTTCGTGTCGGAGTACCAGGCCGGACGCACCCCGAATCCGTGCATGCGGTGCAACGAGAAGATCAAGTTCGCGGCGCTGCTGGAGCGCGCGATCGAACTCGGCTTCGACGCGGTCTGCACCGGGCACTACGCCACGCTCGTGTCGACGGAGTCGGGACTCGAGCTGCACAGAGCGGCGGACAACGCGAAGGACCAGTCCTACGTGCTGGGCGTCCTGACGGCGGAGCAGCTCGCTCACACATACTTCCCGCTCGGGACCACGCCGTCGAAGGCTGTCGTGCGGGCGGAGGCCGAGGCCAGAGGGCTCAGCGTCGCGCAGAAGCCGGACAGCCACGACATCTGCTTCATCCCCGACGGTGACACGCGCGGGTGGCTGGCCGAGAAGGTCGGCACCGCGACCGGTGAGATCGTCGACAGGACCGGTGCCGTCGTCGGTTCCCATGAGGGCGCCCACGCCTTCACCGTCGGTCAGCGCCGAGGACTCAAGCTCGGCGTTCCCGCTCCCGACGGCAAGCCGCGGTTCGTGCTCGAGGTGCGCCCCGTGTCGAACACCGTGGTCGTGGGGCCGAAGGAGGCTCTCGCGACCCGGGAGATCGCCGGCGCGCGCTTCAGCTGGGCCGGCGCGGCTCCCACGGAGAGCGAGTTCCGGTGCGACGTGCAGATCCGGGCGCACGCGGAGCCCGTCGCAGCGCATGCGTTCGTCGAGTCGGACGGCGTCCGCGTGGTTCCGGACGAGCCGCTCGACGGCGTCGCCCCGGGCCAGACCGCCGTGCTCTACATCGGCACGCGGGTGCTCGGTCAGTTCACGATCGACCGCACGATATCAGCGGTGCCGGTCGGCGCGTAGCCCCCTTCGTTTGTCGGTGCCCGCTCGTAGACTGGCGGGGTGCCGGAGAACATCTCGTTGGAAGACGCCCGTACCGAGGCCGAGGAGCTGACGACCCGCATCCTCGAGGCCAAAGACGCCTACTACGGGCGCGACACCTCGATCGTCGACGACTTCACGTACGACGGCTGGATGCACCGACTCGAAGAACTCGAAAGGCTGCACCCGGAGCTGCAGGGGCAGGATTCTCCGACACAGATGGTCGGCGCGGCGGAGGCCACAGGGCTCGCGACGATCGAGCACGCCGAGCGCATGCTGAGCCTCGACAACGTCTTCTCGATCGACGAGCTCCGCGAATGGGCCGCCAAGACCCGTGCTTCAGCGGGACGAGATGTCGACTGGCTCACCGAACTCAAGATCGACGGCCTCGCGATCAACCTCCGGTACGAGAACGGACGCCTGACGTCCGCCGCGACGCGCGGAGACGGACGCGTCGGCGAGATCGTCACCGAGAACGCCTTGCGACTGCCCATGATCCCGGCGCGGCTGAGCGGTACCGGGCATCCGCCCATCGTGGAGGTCCGCGGCGAGGTCTTCATCCCCGTGGCGGCGTTCGAGCGCTTGAACGCCGCGCAGGCGGAGTTCCGTGAGCGCGCGTACGACGAGGCGCGCTCACGCTGGGACGCGCGAGGCGGCGTGAAGAAGCCCTTCGACGAGGAGAAGGCCCGCACGGCGGCCGCTCGGCGATTCCCCTCCTTCGCCAACCCCCGGAATGCTGCGAGCGGCGGACTGCGTCAGCAGATCGACAAGAAGAACGGGATGGAGCTCGAGGCGGGCCTGCTCCGCATCGAATCGCTCGATCTCTACGTCCACGGCATCGGCGCGTGGGAGAACCCGCCCGTCGCGGCGCAGAGTCAGGTCTACGACCTCCTCGCCGAGTGGGGGCTGCCGACGAGCCCGCACACCAGGGTCTGCTCGACGGTCGACGAGGTCGTCGAGTTCGTGGAGTACTTCGGAGAGCATCGTCACGACATCGAGCACGAGCTCGACGGCATCGTCGTCAAGGTCGACGAGCTCGCGCTGCACGACGAGTTGGGCGCGACGAGCCGCGCGCCTCGATGGGCCATCGCCTACAAGTACCCGCCGGAGGAGGTGCAGACCACGCTGCTCGACATCGTGGTGTCGGTCGGTCGCACGGGTCGTGCGACGCCGTTCGCCGTGATGGCCCCGGCCCACGTCGCCGGGTCGGTGGTCCGTCAGGCGACGCTGCACAACAAGGACGTCGTGAAGGCGAAGGGCGTCCTCATCGGCGATACCGTCGTGCTCCGCAAAGCGGGAGACGTGATCCCCGAGGTGCTCGGTCCGGTGGTCGAGAAGCGCAACGGTACAGAGCGCGAGTTCGTCATGCCCGCCGACTGTCCCGAGTGCGGCACCCCGCTGCGGCCGATGAAGGAGGGCGACATCGACCTCCGGTGCCCGAACGCCCGTTCGTGCCCCGCTCAGGTGCGCGGCCGGGTCGAGCACATCGGCTCGCGCGGCGGTCTCGACATCGAGGCGCTCGGCGAGGTGACGGCGGCCGCGCTCACGCAGCCGACGTCGCCGTCGACCCCGCCCCTCGAGACCGAGGCCGGGCTCTTCGCCCTCACGCTGGAGCAGATCGTTCCGATCGAGCTCGTCGTCAAGGATGCCGAGACCGGGCTGCCCAAGGAGGATGAGGACGGCCTCGTCAAGACGCGGGCGCCGTTCCGTCGCAATCCCACGGCTGCCGAGAAGAAATCGGGCATCGAGGGGCCGCAGCCCTCGTCGCAGGCGGTGACGCTGCTGGCGGAGCTGGAGAAGGCCAAGACGAAGGACCTCTGGCGTCTGCTCGTCTCCCTCAACATCCGCCACGTGGGTCCGTCTGCGGCCCGGGCGCTCGCGCAGTGGTTCGGTTCGCTCGACGCCATCCGGGCGGCGTCCCGCGACGAGCTCGCGGCTGTCGAAGGGGTGGGCGGCATCATCGCCGACTCCCTCCTCGCCTGGTTCGAGGTCGACTGGCACCAGGACATCGTGCGTCAGTGGACTGAAGCCGGCGTGCAGTGGGCGACCCCCGGTCACCCCGGCCCCGGAGGTGCCGCCGCCGAGGGAGGCGTCCTGGAGGGCCTCACGGTCGTGGCGACCGGGTCCCTCGATGGCTACACGCGCGACGGCGCACAGGAGGCCATCATCCAGGCCGGGGGCAGGGCTGCATCGAGCGTCTCGAAGAAGACCGACTACGTCGCTGCCGGCCCCGGCGCGGGGTCGAAGCTCGCGAAGGCCGAAGAGCTCGGCATCCGGATCCTCGACGCCGCACAGTTCCGCATCCTCGTCACAGAGGGTCCGGACGCGCTGGACTGAGGCGACGAGCTGCGGTCACTCCGCGGTGGCCCGGTCCGCGGGCGCCGTGAGGTCTTTGACGAGACGCTGCTCGTGCAGACCCTGCACGCTGCCGCCTTCGCCGATCTTCGCGGCGCCGTCCGGCACCCAGCCGCGGGATCGATAGAAACCGATCGCGCGCTCGTTGCCTGCGAGGACCCACAGGTACGCCGAGGTCCATCCGTCGGTCCGCAACGCGTCCTCGGCGTGGCCGATGAGCGCACGACCGACGCCCTGCGACCAGGCGTCCGGATGCGCGTACAGACCGGCGATCTCGCCACGATCGGTCGTGTCGTCATCGCGTCCCGCGCCGAAACTCGCCCAGCCGACGATCCGACCGTCGAACTCGGCGACGACGAGTCGGTGGGCGACCGTCCCGTACCCGTCGGTTGCCTCGCCGACGAGCGAGCGCTCGATCCAGGTCGACCACATCGCCGTGCGCGCCTCGACGCTCTGCCGATCGAGCACGGCCTGATCGATGAGACCGACGTAGGCCGCGCGCCACGAATCGACGTGGACCACGGCGACGCCGCGCGCGTCCGCGACAGCGGCTTCTCTGATCAGCAACATCCGGTCACCGTCGCCCACAGCGGACGCCGAACGCCCGTCAGTTCTTGTGGCGAGGCTTACGGGCCGGGCGGTCATCGCGTGCGGGGCGGTCGTCGCGACGGTCGTACCGCGGCCGATCGTCGCGACGCTCGAAGCGGTCGCGTCCGCCCTCTCGGGGAGCGCGCCGGGCGCCCGGGCCGCGGTCGGGCTTGATCTCGATCAACCGGCCCGAGATGCGCGTGTCGCGGAGCTTCTCGAGCACGGCGGCGTCGAGGTTCGCGGGCAGCTCGACGATCGAGAAGTCCGGACGGATGTTGATCGCGCCGAAGTCGTCGCGACCCAATCCGCCCTCGTTGGCGAGTGCGCCGACGATCTGACGGGGCTCGACGCGGTGACGACGGCCGACCTCGATACGGTAGGCCGAGTAGTCGCCCCGGCCTCGGCGTTCGCGGGGCTCGCGGTTCTCCCGCGGTTCGCGCGTCGTACGTTCGCGCGGGGGACGGTTGTCGTACTCGACCGCCTTCGCGAGGGCGTCGTCTTCGGGGTCGAGCAGCAGCGGCTGGTCGCCCTGCGCGACGACCGCGAGCGCGGCGGCGACGTCGGCCTCCGGCACGTCGTGATTGCGCACGTAGTGGGCGATGATGTCGCGGAACTTCTCGATGCGGGTGCTCTCTCCGAGCGCCGTCGTGATCGCGTCGTCGAAGCGGGCGAGGCGCGTCGTGTTGACGTCCTCGGTCGTGGGCAGCTGCATCTGCGTCGGCTGCTGACGGGTGGCCTTCTCGATGTGCTTGAGCAGGTAGCGCTCGCGCGGGGTGATGAAGCTGATCGCATCCCCGGTACGGCCTGCGCGCCCCGTGCGGCCGATGCGGTGCACGTACGACTCCGTGTCGGTGGGGATGTCGAAGTTCACGACGTGGCTGATGCGCTCGACGTCGAGTCCACGCGCTGCGACGTCGGTCGCCACGAGGATGTCGAGCTTGCTGTCCTTGAGCTGGTTGACGCTGCGTTCACGCTGCACCTGCGGCACGTCGCCGTTGATCGCGGCGGCCGAGTAGCCGCGAGCGCGGAGCTTCTCGGCCAGTGTCTCGGTCTCGTTCTTGGTGCGGACGAACACGATCATCCCGTCGAAGTTCTCGACCTCGAGGATGCGGGTGAGTGCATCGACCTTCTGCGCATACGACACGACGAGGTAGCGCTGCGTGATGTTGGTGTTCGTGGCGGTCTTGGACTTGATCGTGATCTCTTCCGGATCACGGAGATACTGCTGCGCCAGGCGCCGGATCTGCGCGGGCATCGTGGCTGAGAACAGGGCGACCTGCTTCTCGACGGGGGTCTGCGCGAGGATCTGCTCGACGTCTTCGGCGAACCCCATCTTGAGCATCTCGTCGGCCTCGTCGAGCACGAGGTACTGCAGCTCGGAGAGGTCGAGGGTGCCCTTGGCGAGGTGGTCCATGATGCGGCCGGGGGTGCCGACCACGACGTGCACGCCGCGACGGAGTGCCGACAGCTGCACGCCGTAGCCCTGCCCGCCGTACACGGGCAGCACGTGCACGCCCTTCATCTTCGACGCGTACGACTCGAAGGCTTCGCAGACCTGGAGGGCGAGCTCGCGGGTCGGCGCGAGCACGAGGGCCTGCGGTGTCTTCTGAGCGACGTCCAGCCGCTCGAGGACGGGCAGGGCGAAGGCCGCTGTCTTGCCCGTGCCGGTCTGCGCCATGCCGACGACATCGCGGCCCGAGAGCAGGGTGGGAATGGTCGCGGCCTGGATGGGCGAGGGAGTCTCGTAACCGAGATCCTTGATGGCTTTGAGGACCGGCCCGGTGATTCCGAGCTCCTCGAATCCGGGTGTCGAGGGGGCGTCGGTGGGCGCAGCGTCTTCAGGAGTCACTGATCAAGGGTAGCGTCTCGCCGCGGACGCCGCCTGTGAGCTCTCGATCATGAACCGCTCGTGAGCGCCAGCAGCTTCTCCTTCACCTGACGACGCAGCACCTTGCCGATGAGCGACTTCGGCAGCTCGTCGACGACGAACACGCGGCGCGGCACCTTGTACGGGGTCAGGATGCCGCGAGCGAAGGCGCGGATCGCCTCGACGTCGACGTCGGAGGCCGGGTCGACGACGATCGCTGCGACGACCTCTTCGCCGGAGTGCTCGCTGGGAAGGCCGATGACCGCTGCGTCCATCACCTGAGGATGCTGACGCAGAGCGTTCTCGACCTCCGTCGGCGCCACGTTGAAGCCGCCGGTGATGATGAGCTCCTTGATGCGATCGACGATGCGGATGAACCCGCCGTCGTCGATCGTCACGATGTCGCCCGTGCGGAACCAGTCGCCGACGAAGACCGCGTCGGTCTCCTCCGGCTTGCCGTAGTAGCCGGAGAACACCTGGGGACCTCGCACGAGCAGCTCGCCGGCGGAGCCCGCCGGCACATCGACCGTCGGATTCTCCGGGTCGACCACGCGGCACTCGGTGCCGGGCAGCGGGAGTCCGACCGTGCCCGGCACGCGGTTGTCGGCGACGGGGTTGGCCATGAGCACGGGCGAGCACTCGCTGAGCCCGTATCCCTCGACGAGGTAGCCGTGGGTCGCCGCCTCGAAGGGCACGACGAGATCATGGGGGAGCGCCATGGCGCCCGAGATCGCGACCTCGATGCCGTCGAGCGAGACCCCCGCGTCCGTGGCGGCTGTGAGCAGGCGATCGGCAATCGGGGGCACGAGCGGGAGGAAGGTCGCCGGGTGTTTCTTCATGACGTCGAGCACGAGGGCGGGATCGAACTTCGGGAACAGCACGAGTCGCGCGCCCATCGACATCGCGAACGTGAGGCAGAGGGTCAACCCGTAGGCGTGGAACATCGGAAGCACGGCGTACACGACGCAGCCGTTGCCGCGCTGGATCGACGGAACCCAGGCCTGCGCCTGGGCCGCGTTGGCGAGGAGGTTCCGGTGCGTGAGCGCCGCGCCCTTGGGGGTCCCCGTCGTTCCCGAGGTGTACTGGATGATCGCCAGGTCATCGGTCGACGGGCGGGGGTGCGACGCGGGCAGCGGCTCGGAACCCACCAGGGTCTCCCAGGTCACGGTTCCCCGGACCCGCTCGGTCAGGGCCGCCCGGGATTCGCGGGCTTTCGCGATCGGCAGACGGAGGGCGACGCGTGTGAGGAAGGGCATGGCGCGCGTGACGTCGACCGAGACGAGGTTCGAGACGGCGAGGTCGGCGGGGAAGCGCTGCACGGTCGCCGTCACCTTGTTCCAGACGATGGCGTGCTTCGCGCCGTGGTCCTCGAACTGTTTGCGCAGTTCGCGAGGCGTGTACAGCGGGTTGTGCTCGACGACGACGGCTCCGAGTCGGAGCACCGCGTAGAACGCGACGATGTGCTGCGGACAGTTCGGCAGCACGATCGCGACGGGATCGCCGGCGCGGACTCCGAGGTCGCGCAGACCGGATGCGGCGCGGTCGATCGCGGCCTGCAGCTCGGCGTAGGTGGTCTCCCTGCCGAAGAACTGCAGTGCGGGGGCGTCGGGGTAGTCGCGGGCCGACGCGGCGACGATGTCGATCAGAGATCCGGACACCGGCGCGAGGTCGTCGGGGACGCCGTCGGCGTAGCTGGCGATCCACGGGCGAGGAGGCTCATACGTGCTCACGAGCCCAGCATAGGACGGGGGTTACGCGCTCTGCGGGAGCGGCCTCGCGCGCGAACTAGACTGGAGGGGTGTCTGAAATCACCCCTGATCTTGTGCGCCATCTCGGCGTGCTCGCGCGCATCCAGCTGAACGACGACGAGGTGACGCTGCTCACGGGCCAGCTCGACGCCATCGTCGACAACATCGCCAAGGTGTCGGAGGTCGCGACGGCCGACGTCGCCGCGACCAGCCACCCGATCCCTCTGAGCAACGTCTTCCGACCCGACGAGGTCGGGCAGACGCTCACGCACGAGCAGGTGCTCCAGAACGCGCCGGACCAGGCCGACGGCCGGTTCCGCGTCACCGCGATCCTGGGAGAAGAGCAGTGAGCGACATCATCCGCCTGACCGCCGCAGAGCTCGCCGACAAGCTCGCCGCGCGCGAGATCTCGAGCGTCGAGGCCACTCAGGCGCATCTCGACCGGATCGCGGCGGTCGACGGCGACGTCCATGCCTTCCTGCACGTGAACGAGGGCGCGATCGCCGCTGCCTCCGAGATCGACGCCCGTCGCGCGGCGGGGGAGCAGCTCGGACCCATCGCCGGCGTCCCGCTCGCCATCAAGGACGTCCTGGTCACCACCGACCAGCCGACCACCAGCGGCTCGCGCATCCTCGAGGGCTACCGCTCGCCGTACGACGCCACGGTCGTCGCGCGTTCACGGGCTGCGGGCCTCGTTCCGCTCGGAAAGACCAACATGGACGAGTTCGCCATGGGTTCGTCGACCGAGCACTCCGCGTACGGGCCGACGCGCAACCCCTGGGATCTCGACCGGATCCCCGGTGGATCCGGCGGTGGTTCCGCCGCTGCCGTCGCCGCCTTCGAGGCGCCTCTCGCGCTGGGCTCCGACACCGGAGGCTCGATCCGGCAGCCGGCCCATGTCACGGGAACGGTCGGGGTGAAGCCGACCTACGGCGGTGTGAGCCGCTACGGCGCCATCGCGCTGGCGTCGAGCCTCGACCAGGTCGGTCCCGTCACCCGCACCGTGCTCGACGCGGGTCTGCTGCACGACGCGATCGGCGGTCATGACCCGAAGGATTCCACCTCGCTCACCGACGCCTGGCCGTCGTTCGCCGATGCCGCCCGCGAGGGTGCCCGGGGCGATGTCCTCAAGGGACTCAAGGTCGGCGTCATCCGCGAGCTCCCCGACAGCGGGTTCCAGCCCGGCGTCGCGGAGTCCTTCCGCAGCGCGCTGGCGCTCATGGAGGCCCAGGGCGCGGAGATCGTCGAAATCGGCGCACCGCACTTCGAGTACGGCGTGGCGGCGTACTACCTGATCCTCCCCGCGGAGGCGTCGAGCAACCTGGCGAAGTTCGATTCCGTGCGCTTCGGGCTGCGTGTCACGCCGGACGGCAACCCCACGGTCGAGGACGTCATGTCCGCGACGCGCGACGCCGGATTCGGCGATGAGGTGAAGCGTCGGATCATCCTCGGCACGTACGCGCTCTCGGCGGGGTACTACGACGCCTACTACGGCAGCGCGCAGAAGGTGCGCACTCTCATCCAGCAGGACTTCGCCAACGCCTTCGCCGAGGTCGACGTCATCGCGACCCCTTCGGCGCCCACGACGGCGTTCAAGCTGGGGGAGAAGATCGACGACCCGCTGCAGATGTACCTCAACGACATCACGACGATCCCGGTGAACCTCGCCGGCGTCCCGGGCATCTCGATCCCCAGCGGTCTCGCGTCGGACGACGGCCTCCCCGTCGGCATCCAGTTCATCGCCCCTGCGCGTGAGGATGCCCGCCTGTACAAGGTCGGCGCCGCGCTCGAGACCGTGCTGCTCGACTCCTGGGGGGCTCCGCTCCTCACCCGTGCACCCCAGCTCGCAGGAGGGAACCGCTGATGGCCACCGCCAAGCTCATGGACTTCGACAAGGCGCTCGAGCTGTTCGAGCCCGTGCTCGGGTTCGAGGTGCACGTCGAGTTGAACACGAACACGAAGATGTTCTCCGATGCGCCGAACCCGGCCAACGAGCTGTACCACGCGGCCGAGCCCAACACGCTCATCGCGCCGGTCGACCTCGGCCTGCCCGGATCGCTGCCGGTCGTGAACGAGACCGCCATCCGCTCGTCGATCAGCCTCGGCCTCGCGCTCGGCTGCTCGATCGCGGCGTCGAGCCGGTTCGCGCGGAAGAACTACTTCTACCCTGATCTCGGCAAGAACTACCAGATCTCCCAGTACGACGAGCCGATCGCCTTCGAGGGATCGGTCGAGGTCGAGCTCGAAGACGGCACCATCATCCAGGTGCCGATCGAGCGCGCGCACATGGAGGAGGATGCCGGCAAGCTCACCCACATGGGTGGTTCCACCGGCCGCATCCAGGGAGCCGAGTACTCGCTCGTCGACTACAACCGCGCAGGCGTCCCCCTCGTCGAGATCGTGACGAAGACCATCTTCGACACCGAGCACCGCGCTCCCGAGGTCGCGAAGGCGTACGTCGCCGCGATCCGTGACATCGTGCGCGGACTGGGCATCTCCGAGGCGCGTCTCGAACGCGGCAACCTCCGGTGCGACGCGAACGTGTCGCTGCGTCCCCGCGGCGCCGAGAAGCTGGGTACGCGCACCGAGACGAAGAACGTCAACTCGATGCGCTCCGTCGAGCGTGCGGTCCGCTACGAGATCCAGCGCCAGGCGCAGATCCTCGCCGACGGCGGGACGATCACGCAGGAGACCCGCCACTGGCACGAGGACACCGGCACGACCTCGCCGGGGCGTCCGAAGTCGGATGCCGACGACTACCGCTACTTCCCCGAGCCCGACCTGCTCCCGGTCGAGCCGGCGCCTGAGCTCATCGAGGAACTGCGAGCGGCCCTGCCCGAGCAGCCGGTCGCCCGGCGCCGCCGGCTGATGGCGGAGTGGGGCTTCACCGACCTGGAGTTCCAGGACGTGCGCAACGGCGGCCTCGTCGAGGTCGTCGAGGCGACCGTCGCGGCGGGCGCGACCCCGGCGACCGCCCGCAAGTGGTGGACGGGTGAGATCACGCGTCTCGCGAACGCGCAGGAGAAGGACGCGACCGAGCTCGTGTCGCCCGAGAACGTCGCCGCACTCCAGAAGCTCGTCGACGCGGGAACGCTCACCGACAAGCTCGCTCGCCAGGTGCTCGAGGGCGTCATCGCGGGCGAAGGCACACCGCAGGAGATCGTCGATGCACGGGGTCTCGCTGTCGTCTCCGACGACGGAGCGCTGATCGCGGCGATCGACGAGGCCCTCGCCGCGCAGCCTGACATCCTCGCGAAGATCAAGGACGGCAAGGTGCAGGCGGCCGGTGCGGTCATCGGCGCCGTCATGAAGGCGATGAAGGGCCAGGCCGACGCCGCGCGCGTGCGCGAGCTGGTGCTGGAGCGCGCCGCGCAATGACATCACGGGCTCGGCCGCTCGAGGGCGGCCGGGCCCGCCCCGCATGTCGGCGGCCCGAGGAAGAATGGTCTCATGGGTCACGGTGACGGCAGAGGGCGCCTCGTGTCGACGGCGGACGCCGACGACACGGGAACCGGCATCCTGCACGTCGACATGGATGCGTTCTACGCAGCGGTCGAGGTTCTGGATGACCCGAGCCTCCGTGGTCTCCCGCTGATCATCGGTTCGCCCGACGGACGCTCGGTCGTGTCCAGCGCGTCCTATGAGGCCCGACGCTACGGCGTGCGCTCGGCGATGCCGGTGTCGCAGGCGCTGCGCCTCTGCCCGTCCGCCCGCATCGTACCGCCGCACTTCCACCGTTACCAGGCCGTCTCTCGTCAGGTCATGTCGGTCTTCGAGTCGATCACGCCGCTCGTGGAACCCCTCTCCGTCGACGAGGCCTTCCTCGACGTGCGAGGCGTTCGCCGTCTGTGGGGGAGCCCCGTCCAGGTGGCGGAACTGGTGCGCAGGCGCGTCTTCGAGGAGGTCGGCATCACCTGCAGCGTGGGCGTCGCCTCGACCAAGCACGTCGCGAAGATGGCGTCGACGATCGCGAAGCCCGACGGGATGCTCGTCGTCGCCGCGGCCGATACGCAGTCGTTCCTCGATCCACGGCCTGTGCGCGCACTGTGGGGCGTCGGCCCGAAGGCCGCCGAAGCGCTGGAGGGACGCGGCATCCGCACGATCCGCGACATCCGCGAGTCGTCGCGTGAAATGCTGGACCGCGCCGTCGGACCCGCTCTCGGCACGCGCCTGTCGCAACTCTCCCGCGGAGAGGACGCCAGGGCGGTCGAGACGGAGCGCATCGAGAAGAGCATCGGCCACGAGGAGACGTTCGACGCCGACATCACCGACCGCGAGTTCTTGAAGGCGGAGCTGCTGCGCCTGGCGGACCGGGTCGCAGCGCGGCTTCGCAAGGCCGAGTGGGAGACCGGCACGGTGTCGATCAAGGTCCGCTTCGACGACTTCCGCACCCTCACCCGATCGCAGACGCTCGCCGAGCCCACGGCCGTCGGGCAGCGCATCGGAGAGGCGGCGCAGGCGCTGTTCGCGCAGATCGACCGACGCGACCCGGTGCGGCTCGTCGGCGTGCGGGCCGAGAAGCTCCGCCCGGCGGGCGCAGGCGGTTTCGGGCTCTGGGACGAGGACGAGGACTGGCGGCGCGTCGAAGGTGCCATGGACGACGCCGTCGCGCGATTCGGCTCCGCGACCATCACGCGCGCCAGGCACCTCGGGCGCGGAGACGGGCGCGGCGCGGCGCAGCATCCGAAAGCCCACGGCGTCGATTGACCCCTGCGCGGCGACGGCGCCTGGACTAGCGTGGACCCATGCCCAACATTGCACTGGAACTCGGAAAGCAGGCCGCGTCCTTCGGGGTCAAGACCGCCTACGGTGAGCCGCAGGACGTCGACGGCGTGAGCATCACACCCGTGGCGTTCACCTACTCCGGCTTCGGCGGAGGAAGCGGAGACGGCGCGGAGGGTGGCGGTGGCGGTGGCGTGTCGGTGCCCGTCGGTGTGTATGTGCGCCGCGAGGAGGGGCTTCGCTTCGAGCCGAACATCGTGACCTTGCTCGTCGTGGCCGTGCCCTTCGTGTGGGTGGCCGGACGGGCGCTCTCCCGCATCATCCGTGCCCTCAAGAAGTGACGATGCCGTCGCGGGTGCTCTCGAGCATGCCGCGACGGTGCTCGTCGGCGACATCCGCGATCTGGCGGTGTCGAATCCGGTCGTCCTGATCGACGGGCGGAGCGGGGCGGGCAAGACGACGCTCGCACGTATGCTCGTCGAGCGCTGGCCCGTACAGGGTCGCGTGCAGTCGATCGCCCTCGACTCGATCTATCCCGGGTGGGACGGTCTCGATGCGGGCGCGGAGCGCGCTCTCGACGGCATCCTCAGGCCTCACGGTCGCGGCCTGCTCGGGAGTTGGCGGCGCTGGGATTGGGAGAGCGAGGCGGATGCCGAGAGCCATGCCGTGGATCCCGCTCTCAGCCTGCTCGTCGAGGGCAGCGGCATCCTCACTCCCGCGACGGCGAAGATCGCGGATGTGACGGTGTGGGTCGAGTCGGCGGAGCGGGGACGGAAGGCGCGGGCGTTGTCGCGCGACGGCGACACGTACCGCCCGCACTGGGACCGGTGGGCAGCTCAGGAGGACGAGCACGTGCGGAGGGACGCCCCTCGGGCGCTGGCGACGCGCGTCGTGACCGTCCCCTGATCGTCAGCCCAGACGGTCCGCTGCCTGCACCACGAGCTCGAGCCGATAGCCGAGCCAGTCGTAGACCCCGTATCGCGGGTCGTCGGGGTCGTGCTCGTCGTCGGACTCGATCCCGAGGCGTTCGGCGATGACCAACCGGAGTGCGGTGAGCGTCCGCATCCAGGCGTCCAGATCGGAGGAGGTCGCCATCACGTCGATCTGCGCGAACGCGTCTTCCTCCGGGGCGGCCTTCGCGCCCGGGAGCGACGAGGCGATCGTCGTGCGCACGGTGACCGCGTCGGTACGACGGCGGTCGATGAGGTCGTCGGCGGTCGCCGACCGGAATGCGCGAGCGGCCTCGTCGTCGTCGGGATAGGCGCTCGGCGTCAACCTCTCGATCGCGGTGTCGGAGGGATCGCGATCGACGCCGAGGAGGTCGATGAGATCGTCCAGCAGCTGGACGAGCTGGTGCCCCTCGATCACAGCCATCTGCAGAGTCACTCGTCGTTCGGCACTCACGAGGCGACCTTCCGCACCGTGGCCCAGAGTCCGTAGTCGTGCATGGCCTGCGCATGCACCTCCATGGTCTCGCGCGGTCCTGTCGCGACGATCGCGTGCCCCTCGTGGTGCACGGCGAGCATCAGCTGAGTGGCCCGTTCGGTCGAGTACCCGAAGTACGTGCGGAACACCCGCACCACGTAGCTCATGAGGTTCACGGGGTCGTTCCACACCACGACCTCCCATGGCTCCAAGGGGGCTGCGCTCAACTCGACCTGCTCGTCGATCTCGGGGGTGGCGAGCGGACTCATGCCCACCCCAGTTCGTGCAGCTGCTCGTCGTCGATGCCGTAGAAGTGCGCGATCTCGTGCACGAGGGTGGTGTGGACCTCGTCGCGCAGCTCGTCTTCGTCGTCGCACGCGGCGAGATGCGGCTCCCGGTAGACGACGATGCGGTCGGGCAGCTCGCCCATGCCGTACTGCGTGCGCTCAGTGAGCGCGAGGCCGTCGTACAGTCCGAGGAGATCCAGGCTCCCGTCCTCCGGGCGGTCCTCCACGACGAAGACGACGTTGTCGAGTCCCTCGACCATGTCATCGGGAAGGCGGTCGAGTTCGTCGACGACGAGTTCCTCGAAGGCGTCGGCAGTCATGTCCATCCCTGCCAGCCTATTGCCGCTCGGCCGACGACGGTCAGTGCAGGAACGCGAGCAGGGCGGCGACTCCGATGAAGAGCACTCCGAACACCGTGTTGAGTGTGCGCTGTCCGCGTGCCGAGCGGGTGAAACGACGGAACGGGCGAGCGGCGGCGGCGAAGAAGCCCCACATGACGAGGATGTCGACGACGATCACCGTCGTGATGAGAACGAGGTACTGCGGCAGCTGCGGCTCGTCGAGGCGGATGAACTGCGGGATGAACGCCAGGAAGAAGACGATCGCCTTGGGGTTGAGGAGATTCACCCAGAATCCTCGGCGGATCATCGACCAGTGACCCTCGCGGGAAGGCGCGCCCTGCGCATCGATGTCTGCAGCGGTCGAGGGACGCGTCACGATCAGCCGAACGCCCAGATAGACCAGGTAGGCCGCCCCGGCGTAACGGATCACCGTGAACAGCACCTCGGATCGGGACACGAGGAGGCCCACCCCGGCGGCCACGATCACGACGTGGACGATGAGAGCGAGCTGCTGGCCGACGATGCCCCAGATCGAACGCATCCACCCCTGGTTCAAGGCGTTCGACATCGTGTTGATGGCGCCCGCTCCCGGCGTGAAGCTGATCACGACGCAGGCGAGGAGGAGCGAGAACCAGACTGCCGGCGACACCTCGCAAGTCTAGGGCTGCCGGTGGGAACTCTCAGACCTGCGCGGCACGACCGAACCCGGCCTCAGGTCGAGCCGGCGAAGCAGCTGGGCGTTGAGTGCGACGACGATGGTCGACAGTGACATGAGGATCGCCCCGACGGACATCGGGAGAACGAACCCGACCGGCGCGAGGATGCCGGCGGCCAGCGGCACGGACAGGAGGTTGTAGCCCGCGGCCCACCAGAGGTTCTGCGTCATCTTCCGGTACCCCGCCCGCGACAGCTCGATCACGGAGACCACGGTGCGCGGGTCGTCTGACGCCAGGATCACTCCCGCCGAGGCGATCGCCACGTCTGTGCCCGCGCCGATCGCGAGACCGACGTCGGCCTGCGCAAGCGCCGGCGCGTCGTTGACGCCATCCCCGACCATGGCGACGCGACGGCCTTCCGACTGCAGTTCACGGACGGTGGAGGCCTTGTCCTCAGGACGCACGCCCGCGAACACCCGGCGGATGCCGAGATCGGCGGCCACGTGCTGCGCAACAGCCTCGGCGTCGCCCGTGACCATCACGACGTCGATGCCGCGCTCCTGGAGCGCTGCGACGGCGACGGTCGACTCCGGGCGGACGGCGTCGGCGAGCCGCAGCGCACCGGCCACCCGGTGGTCGATCACGACATGCAGGATGATCGCGCCCTCGGAGCGCCATGCCTGCGCGGCCGGGAGCTCGGACAGTCCTTCACCAGCGAGCAGACGCGGTCCGCCCACGGCTACGTGCTGGCCCTCGACGGCGGCGCTCACGCCGACGGCGGGGGATGAGTGGAAGTCGGACGCGGACGGGACGGAGAGTCCACGCGCCTCCGCGGCGGCGACGATGGCCGTGGCCAGCGGGTGCTCGGAGTCGATCTCCGCGGCGGCGGCAGCGGCGAGCACCTCGTCTTCGACGAAGCCGGTCGCCGTGCTGACAGCGGTGACCTCGGGCCTTCCTGCGGTGAGCGTGCCGGTCTTGTCGAACAGCACGGTGTCGATGGTGTGCATCGTCTCGAGAGCGAGCCGGTCCTTCACGAGGACCCCGGCCCTGGCCGCACGCTCGGTCGCGATCGAGACCACGAGCGGGATCGCGAGTCCCAGAGCGTGCGGGCAGGCGATCACGAGGACGGTGATCGTGCGCACCACGGCCTCGTCGGGAAGACCCACGATCGACCAGGCCGCGGCGGTGATGGCGGCGGCGCCCAGCGCGAACCAGAACAGCCAGGCGGCTGCTCTGTCTGCGATGCGCTGAGCTCTCGACGATGACGACTGGGCGTCGGACACCAGCTTCTGGATCCCGGCCAGTGTCGTGTCGGCGCCGACGGCGGTCACCTCGACCCGGATGCCGGAGTCTGTGGCGACGGTACCCGCCACGACGGCGTCGCCCACACCGCGATCGACCGTCTTCGACTCCCCGGTGATCATCGATTCGTCGACGCTCGCAGAGCCCTGGGTGACACGGCCGTCAGCCGGTACGCGTCCGCCGGGGCGGACGACGACGACGTCGCCCACCCGCAGGTCGCTCGGCGACACGACGACGGTGGTCGCACCGTCGACGCGCTCGGCCTCGTCGGGCAGCAACGCCGCGAGCGAGTCGAGGGCCGACGTGGTCTGCGCGAGGGAACGCATCTCGATCCAGTGCCCGAGCAGCATGATGACGATCAGGAGGGCGAGCTCCCACCAGAACTCGAGCTCGTGGTGGAGGACACCGAGGCTGGCGCCCCACGAGGCGGCGAACGCGACGGTGATCGCGAGGCCGATCAGGAGCATCATGCCCGGTCGCCGCGAGCGCAGTTCTGCGACGGCGCCGGTGAGGAAGGGAGCGCCGCCCCAGACGTACATCACGGATCCCAGCACGGGGGATACCCAGCGAGCCCAGGACGGGACGTCGTAGCCGAGGATCATCGCGAACATCGGCGAGGTCGCGACGACGGGGACCGCGATCACGAGCATCAGCCAGAAAAGACGGCGGAAGCGCTCTGTATGTCCGGCGTGGTCGTGGCGTCCGGCGTGGTCCGCGTGGTCGTGGTGCTCGGCGCGGACGTGGTCGTGGTCGTGAGGACCAGCGTCGGGGCGATCCGCGCGGACGTGTTCCGGGGTGTGATCGTGCATCATCAGGAATCTCCGTTCTCTGCATCGATCACAACAGAATACCCCCAGGGGGTATTCCAACGGGGAAGAAAAAGGCCCGGGTCAACGACCCGGGCCTTCGTGGGGTGAGTAACGGGACTCGAACCCGCGACATCCGGCACCACAAGCCAGCGCTCTACCAGCTGAGCTATACCCACCATGTGCCGACCGGAATCGGCAACCAGACGAGTCTATTACATGTTTGGAGTGAACTCCGACACGGTACGGCTCGCGATGTCGCGCGCATCGTCGCTCGACGGTCCTGGTTCGTCGACGAAGACCGCTTCCCGGTAGTAGCGGAGTTCGCGGATCGACTCCAGGATGTCGGCGAGTGCGCGGTGACCACCGTCTTTCGAGGGCGCCTGGAAGAACACCCGCGGGTACCAACGCCGGGAGAGTTCTTTGATGCTCGACACGTCGACGTTCCGGTAGTGCAGCCACTGGTCGACCTGCGGCATGTACTTCGCGAGGAACATGCGGTCGGTGCCGATCGTGTTGCCCGCGAGTGGAGCCTTCTTCTCGACGGGAGCGAATCGCTTGATGTATGCGAGGGTCTGAGCCTCGGCCTCCGCCAGCGTGATGCCGTGCGGGATCTCTTCGCTCAAGCCGGAGGTCTCGTGCATCTTCGTGACGAAATCGTTCATGTGCGCGAGCGCTTCATCACTCGGGCGGATCACGACCTGGAACCCGGGATCGACCGGTCGGAGCTCGAAGTCGGTGACCACCACCGCGATCTCCACCAGTTCGTCTACAGCGAGATCGAGGCCCGTCATCTCGCAGTCGATCCAGACGAGCCGGTCGTTCTCAGACGCAGTTACCATGCCGCCATCCTATCGACGGCTCCGACATCGGGGCCTTGGCGCGGTACGGTGGAGATGTCCGCCTCCGTAGCTCAGGGGAAAGAGCAGGAGCCTTCTAATCTCTTGGTCGCAGGTTCGAATCCTGCCGGGGGCACAAGCATTTCGATCTCAGCCGTTGCGCAGAGCGGCGACGGCGTCGTCGGCACGCCAGAAGTCGCCGACCAGCCGGAACCGACCCGTGGGCAGATGCAGCCGCTCTGCGCGGTAACGGAGGCCGAGAGGATCGGCGACGATACGAAGGTGTCCGAGTACTCGGCCTGTGTCGTCCTGCACGCGCCACAGGTGAGCCGAGGCGCGGACGAGGTGCTCGCGTCGTGAGGACAGTCGGGGTGCGGCGTAGGGCACCTCTGGTGTGGTCAGAAGCTGGGTCTCGGACATCGGGTTCTCCTCTCTGATTCGAACATACGATCGACCTCCGACATTCCTTTCGAGCAGGTCGTGATCAGCGGCTCTCGACCTCTTCTGCACGGAACGCCTCGCGAGTCGGGTTGTCCCCGTCTGCCGGGTTCTCAGCTCTTCCGCCGAGCGGAGCTCTCCCGCGATGGTGATGCTGTGAACACCCGGGCGTGGGACCCGGCTCGCGAAGGAGACACACATGCAGGACACCGTCACGATCATCGGCAACGTCGCCACCGACCCGACGCAGGGACGCACGGCTGGGGGAGTGCCGGTCGCGAACTTCCGCCTCGCCAGTACGCACAGGCGCTTCGACGAAGCCACGCAGACCTGGGTCGACGTCGGCACGAACTGGTACTCGGTCGCCGCCTTCCGTCATCTCGCGGAGAACGTCAAGGCGTCGCTGCGCGCCGGGGACAGCGTGATCGTCACCGGGCGGATGAAGATCCGGGCCTGGGAGAACAACGGCAAGCAGGGGACGAGCGTCGACATCGACGCGGATGCCGTCGGGCACGACCTCCGCTGGGGTACCACTGCGTACCGCAGGTCGCCCTCCCGATCGAGCTCTGCCGACCAGGATCGGGGGGCCGCCGACACGGCCCCGTCGAGCGCTACGTCGTCCTCGGAGGCGTCCGAGGACGCCCGTGCCATCGACACATCCTGGGCGGACCCCGACCTCGCCTCCGCCGAATCGGCGAGCGGTGATCCGGGCGCTTCCGGGTCCGCGGGCGACGCCTGGGGTGCTCCCTCCTAGCGGAGCGGCAGCGCGTGGCGCACGGTCGTCGCAGACGCCCCCGTAGACTCGGGGCGTGCTTCGACGACCGGCTTCCAGAACGGCGCGCGCTGCCGCTCTCCTCTCCGTCGCGGTGGGGGCGGCGCTCGTGTTGTCCGCGTGCGGTCCGCAGGGTGGCCCCACGCCGTCTCCGACCGCGGTGGAGACGAGTGCCGCACCGACGCCGAGCGGCCCCGTGCTCGTTCCGGAGGGTACGGCCGAGGAGAACCTGCCGCTGTTCTCGGCGGTCACCGCGCAGGTGTGGGCGTCCGATCAGCGCGCTGCCGGCCGCGCCTACATCGACGCGCTGATCGCCGCCGGCTTCGACCGTGAGGCCATGCAGGTGACACAGGACGTCTCGACGGTGGGGAATCCTGCCGAGAGCCTGCAGTTCTCGGTGAGGTGGGGCGAGACGGAGTGCCTCGTGGGCCAGGTCGGGCCGTCGACCGGCGAGCCCGTCACGGCGGTGCTGCCGCAGCTCGCCGAAGGCCGCTGCCTGATCGGCAGCACCCGACCGATCGACTGGTGATCCCGCGGGCCCGGGGCCGATCTCCCCGAGAGCGGATTCGTGGCCTAGCTCCGCTCGTCGGCTCGATGGGAGAGGGGCCGGTAGGCTGGAGTGTCGAACTTCGACGCCAACAGAAGGAGCGGTTTTCGGTGGCTGAGTACATCTACTCGATGGTCCGTGCACGCAAGGCGGTGGGCGAGAAGCTCATCCTCGACGACGTGACGATGTCGTTCCTCCCCGGTGCGAAGATCGGCATGGTCGGCCCGAACGGCGCCGGTAAGTCCACGATCCTCAAGATCATGGCCGGTCTGGACACGCCGTCGAACGGCGAGGCCAAGCTCACGCCGGGCTTCTCGGTCGGCATCCTGATGCAGGAGCCGGAGCTCGACGAGTCCAAGACGGTCCTCGAGAACATCCAGGACGGCATCGCGATCAAAGCGAAGCTCGACCGGTTCAACGAGATCTCGGCGCTCATGGCCGATCCCGACGCCGACTTCGACTCGCTGCTCGCCGAGATGGGGACGCTCCAGGAGGAGATCGACGCCGCCGACGGCTGGGACCTCGACTCGCAGCTCGAGCAGGCCATGGACGCGCTCCGCACCCCGCCGGGAGACGCCGCGATCGCGCCGCTCTCCGGCGGTGAGAAGCGACGCGTCGCTCTCGCCAAGCTGCTCCTGCAGAAGCCTGACCTGCTGCTGCTCGACGAGCCCACGAACCACCTCGACGCCGAGAGTGTGCTGTGGCTGGAGCAGCACCTCCAGTCGTACAAGGGCGCGGTCATCGCGATCACCCACGACCGGTACTTCCTCGACCACGTCGCCGAGTGGATCGCCGAGGTCGACCGCGGACGCCTGATCGGCTACGAGGGCAACTACTCGACCTACCTCGAGAAGAAGGGCGAGCGCCTCGAGATCCAGGGCAAGAAGGACGCGAAGCTCGCCAAGCGCCTCAAGGAGGAGCTCGAGTGGGTTCGCTCCAGCGCGAAGGGCCGCCAGACCAAGTCGAAGGCGCGTCTCGCCCGCTACGAGGAGATGGCGGCGGAGGCCGAGCGGACCAGGAAGCTCGATTTCGAAGAGATCCAGATCCCGGCCGGTCCGCGTCTCGGCAACGTCGTCATCGAGGCGAAGAAGCTGCAGAAGGGCTTCGACGGGCGCTCGCTGATCGACGGCCTGAGCTTCAGCCTTCCGCCGAACGGCATCGTCGGTGTGATCGGCCCCAACGGCGTCGGAAAGACGACGCTCTTCAAGACCATCGTCGGCCTCGAGCCCCTCGACGGCGGTGACCTGAAGATCGGCGAGACGGTCAAGATCAGCTACGTCGACCAGTCGCGCGCGAACATCGACCCCGACAAGACGCTCTGGGAGGTCGTGTCGGACGGGCTCGACTTCATCACCGTCGGCAAGACCGAGATCCCGTCTCGCGCGTACGTCTCGAAGTTCGGCTTCAAGGGACCCGACCAGCAGAAGAAGGCGGGCGTCCTCTCCGGTGGTGAGCGCAACCGACTGAACCTCGCGCTCACGCTCAAGGAGGGCGGCAACCTGCTGCTCCTCGACGAGCCCACCAACGACCTCGACGTCGAGACCCTCAGCTCGCTCGAGAACGCCCTGCTGGAGTTCCCCGGCTGCGCCGTGGTCATCACCCACGACCGGTGGTTCCTCGACCGGATCGCCACGCACATCCTCGCCTACGAGGGCACCGACGAGAAGCCCGACCAGTGGTACTGGTTCGAGGGCAACTTCGAGGCATACGAGGAGAACAAGATCGAGCGCCTCGGACCGGATGCCGCGAAGCCGCACCGCTCCACCCACCGCAAGCTCACGCGCGACTGACGCGATGACCGAGCACGCACCCGGGCCCCGCCTGCACATCCCGATCCACCTCCGCTGGGGGGATCTGGATGCGTTCAATCACGTCAACAACACCTCGATGCTCAAGCTGCTCGAGGAAGCACGTGTGCGAGCCTTCTGGCGGGCGGGCCCAGGGGAGCAGGCGCCCTCGACGGCGGTGCTCGACTCCGGCATCGACGAGGGCGTGCTCACGCTCATCGCGCGGCAGGAGATCGAATACCTCGCTCCGGTGCCTTACCAGCGGCGTCCGCTCGAGGTGCAGATGTGGTTCGGCAAGCTCGGCGGGTCCAGCGTCGAGGTCTGCTACGAGGTCCACAACGACCCCGCCGCGGAGCCGCGCACGATCTACGCGCGATCGACCGCGGTCATCGTGCTCGTCGACGCCGGCAGCGGACGACCCACCCGTCTCACGCAGGAGATGCGCGACGCCTGGGAGCCGTTCGTCGGCCCGTCCATCGAGTACGCGCACCGCTGAGCGGTCTGCGACGTCGCCGACCGACACGCGGTCGTGGCTGTCTCACGCCTGCTCGGGCACCCGCACCATGATCTCCTGAGCGACCGAGGCCACCAGCTCGCCGTCGCGGGTGAAGATCCGGCCCTGCGCGAGCCCACGACCACCGCGGGCGTTGGGAGACTCCTGCACGTACAGGAGCCACTCGTCCACGCGCGCGGGTCGATGCCACCACATCGCGTGGTCGAGGCTGGCGACCTTGAGGCCGGGAAGGGCCCAGTACAGGCCATGCGCGCGCAGGATCGACTCCTGGATCGTCATGTCGCTCAGATACGCGAGGGCTGCCCGATGGATGCGGGGGTCGTCGGGCAGAGGTGCCCGCATCCTCATCCACACGCCCTGCTCGGACACCTGCGAGTCGTCACCGGGCAGGAACAGCGGGCCCTCGACGTGACGCACGTCGGCCGCACGGTCGCTCAGCATCCGAGACGTGCCCGCGGGCAGCCCGTCGACCCGCTCCTCGTCGGGGAGGAGGCTCTCGGGATCCGGCACGTCGGACGGCATGGGAGCCGAATGCTCCACACCGGGCCCCTCGTCCTGGAAGGACGCGATCATCGAGAAGATCGGCACGCCGTTCTGGTACGCCTGCGAACGCCGCGTCGAGAAGGATCGACCGTCATGAATGCGGTCTACTGCGATCGTGAGGCCCTGGCTCGCGTCACCCGGGCGCAGGAAGTAGCCGTGCATCGAGTGCGCCGCCCGGTCCTCGGGCAGAGTGCGTTCCGCAGCGAGCAGACTCTGCGCAAGCACCTGTCCGCCGTAGATCCGTCCCGAGGGCATCGGGTGCGAACGACCCGTGAAGATGTCCTCCGTGGTGCGAGCCCGGGTGTCATCGAGATCGAGCACCTCCAGGAGCTGCTCGACAGTGCGGATCGCGTGCGAATCAGCGGTCATGACATCCCTCCGCAGCGGCCGGGGCGTCCGCTGGCCTTGATAGTTTAGAGGGTGTGTCCTCGCAGCTCGTCCTCGCCGATGCCCCCACAGCCAAGGACGTCCTGACGTTCGTCGGGCGGGCCGGCCGCATCTCCGATGAGGGCGTCCGACTGCAGGCGAACGGCGGAGTCCTCGCCCTGACCGCGGCTGCTCTCGCCCCGCAGGGGCTCTTCGACCACACCCCGACCGTGCTCGGAATGCGCGTCGTCCACGCCGACCCCGAGCTGGTCTGCGACATCGTGGTGGCCTCGCTCACCGCGACCGACGACGAGCGGATGCTCGACCTTCCCGAGACCGGACTCTCCCCGGCATGGGCTGGCATCGCTCCGCCCCGCGCCGACTGGGAGCGGATCGGGAGCATCGCGGCATCCACCGTCGCGCAACGAGCGCAGTGGGGGATCAGCGCCGTCGCCCGAGGTGCGACCGACGGTGCGGGCGAGGAGGCCGTCCGCGCTCTGCGCGCCGCGATCTGGGGCGAGCCGGAAGACGACCTGCTCGGGCTTCCGAGGGGCGTGGCCTTCGCCGCCGATGCCTTCGGCTTCATCTCCGGCGAGGAGGACGTCGCTGTCATGCGGTCCGGTCGCTGGACGCGACTGGCCTTCCGCCGGGGGCACGTGCTGACTCGCGGCCCCGCCGCGATCGGGCTCACCGCGGTGCGCGGGACCGGCTCCGGCGACTGACCCGTCGGAAGGCGCCCCGCTGGACGGCGCCCCGCTGGACGGCCCGCCCGGCGACGGCCATCCTCAGCGCGACGACGCCCTCCCCGCCTGACGTCCCGAGAACAGGCACCCGCCGAGGAACGTCCCCTCGAGCGCCCGGTAACCGTGCACGCCGCCGCCGCCGAATCCGCTGGCCTCGCCCGCGGCGTACAGCCCGGGGATCGGCGCGCCGTCCGCGTCGAGGGCTCGACCGTCGAGGTCGGTGGTGATCCCTCCCAGCGACTTGCGGGTGAGGACGTGGAGCTTCACCGCGATCATCGGTCCCGCCGCCGGATCCTGGAGGCGATGGGGCGCTGCCGTGCGGATGAGGCGATCGCCCCGATAGCCGCGCATCGAGCGCAGCATCCCGATCTGCGCATCCTTCGTGAAGTCGTTCTCCATCTCGCGGTCACGGGCGACGACCTCGCGACGGACGTGACCGATGTCGAGCAGGTCGCCGCCGGGATGCTGCTGCATCTGCTCGAGCAGCGAGTCCAGGTCGTTCTCGACGATGAAGTCCTCGCCCTCGTCGAGGAACGCCTGCACGGGGCCGGTCGGTCCCTTCGCCAACCGTGATCGCAGGAGCAATCCGACGTCCTTGCCGGTGAGGTCGGGGTTCTGCTCGCTCCCCGACAGTGCGAACTCCTTCTCCACGATCTGGCGCGACGTGATGAACCAGGAGTGGTCGTGTCCGGTCCGACGCAGGTGAGCGAGCGTGCCGAGCGTGTCGAAGCCGGGGTAGAGCGGCCCGGGCAGCCGGGTGCCCGTGGCGTCCACCCAGAGGGACGACGGACCGGGAAGGATCCGGATGCCGTGCGACGGCCACACCGGGTCCCAGTTCGTGATGCCCTCGACGTAGTGCCACATGCGATCGCCGTTGATGAGCCGCGCGCCGGCAGCGGCGCTGACCTGCTGCATCGATCCGTCCACGTACGCGGGTACGCCGGTGAGCATGTGCTCCGGCGGGGTTCCGAGTCGTGACGGCCATGCCGCGCGCACGAGGTCGTGGTTCCCGCCGATCCCGCCCGAGCTGACGATGGTGGCGGCAGCCGTGATGTCGAAGTCGCCGATGACGTCGCGTGAGGACGGGACGCCGCGCTCCGCGGCGCTGGACGACAGGATGCTGCCGCGTGCGCCGGTCACCGCTCCATCGGTCGTCGCGAGCTCGGTCACCCGATGGCGGGGGAGGACGGTGAGGTGGCCGTCGCGTTCGCCCTGCTCGACGGCCGCGGCGAACGGCGCGACGATGCCCGGGCCCGTACCCCACGTGATGTGGAACCGCGGCACGGAGTTGCCAGGGCCGAGTGCGCCGTACCCGCCGCGTTCCGCCCAGCCCACGACCGGGAAGAAGCCGACACCCCGCTCGCGCAGCCACGCGCGCTTCTCACCCGCCGCGAACTGCAGGTACGCCTCCGCCCACCGACGCGGCCATTCGTCCTCCGGCCGGTCGAAGCCGGCGGTGCCGAACCAGTCCTGCGTCGCGAGGGTGAGGGAGTCGCGGATGCCCATGCGCCGCTGCTCGGGAGAGTCGACGAAGAAGAGGCCCCCGAACGACCACCACGCCTGCCCACCGAGGTTCGTGCGCGGCTCCTGGTCGACGATGACGACGCGCTTGCCGGCATCCAGCGCTTCACTCGCTGCGACGAGACCGGCGAGTCCCCATCCGATCACCAGGACATCTGCGGACAGGGTCTTCGTCGTCATGTGCTCTCCGTTGATTCCTGACGCGATCGGGTCTCGAGCGTCGGACGGCCGTCGGCTGACGTGCCGATACCGGAGGGCTCGAACGTGTTCACCATGGCATATGCGGCGCGCTCCAGGTAGTCCCAGAGCGTCGATTCGTGCAGAGGCGACAACTGCGCCTCGTCCACGGCCGTCCGCATATGCTGCAGCCAACGATCACGGGCGTCCGGATTGACCCGGAAGGGCATGTGTCTCATCCGCAGCCGCGGGTGACCGCGTGTCTCGCCATAGGTCGTCGGACCACCCCAGTACTGCTCGAGGAACAGCAGGAGACGCTCCTCGGCCGGGCCCAGGTCCTCCTCCGGATACATCGCCTTCAGCACGGGGTCGAGCGCGACCTCGCGGTAGAAGACCGACACGATCTTCGCGAACGTCTCACGTCCGCCGACCTCGTCGTAGAAGGTCACTTCTGGGTGCTCCCGTCGTCGTTCTGCTGCTTCTTGCGTCGCCAGATCCCGCGGTCGGGGATGACGGGCACTCCCGTGACCGCGTTGGGCCGCGTCTTCGGCGGGTTCGCACCCCGCACGCGGCGGGCGCCGTCCAGACCGGTCGGGACGACGGTCGCCATGCTCGGCAGGTCGATCTCGTTCTCCCGCAGCGCGGTGCGGAGACGCTTGCGCAGCTCCTGCGCCACGTCGTCCTTCGCGTTCGCACGCGCCTTGATGACGATCCGCACGACGAGCGCCTCTCCGCCGATCGACTCGAGACCCCACAGCTCCGGCTTCTCGATGATGCGCGTCCGCCATTTCGGATCCTTGGCGAGTCCCTGCGCGGTCTCCAGCATGACCTGCTCGACCCGATCCAGATCGGCGTCCAGGGGCACGCCGATGTCGATGATCGCTCGTGCCCATCCCTGCGACATGTTGCCGATCCGGGTGACCTCGCCGTTGCGGACGTACCAGAGAGTGCCGTTGACGTCGCGCACCTGCGTGATGCGCACGCTCACATACTCCACCACGCCCGACGCCAGGCCGAGGTCCACGACGTCGCCGATGCCGATCTGGTCCTCGGCGACGATGAACATGCCGTTCAGGACGTCTTTGACGATGTTCTGCGCGCCGAAGCCGAGACCGGCGCCGACCGCGGCGGTGAGCAGCGTGAGGGAGCCGAGCAGGCTGGTGTCCAGCGCATTGACCACGAGGACGACGGCGATCACGACGAGCATGACGTTGACGATGTTCTGCAGGATCGTGCCGAGGGTGCGCGTGCGCTGCACGAGTCGCATGTCGGCGAGCGGCGACCTCTCCAGTGCTTGCGTGTCGTCGACGGCGGCCTTGTTCTTTGCCGTGTCGACGATGCGGTGCACGACGCGACGGATGACCACGCGCAGCACGAGGGCGATCAGGACGCAGGCGACGATGATGATCGCGACGTTCAGGGCTTTCATGCCGATCTCGCCGAGCACGCGCACGAACTCGGTCCACTCAGCCGAGGGAACGACTTCTTCGGGCGGGGGAGTGACTTCGGAAGGCAGGGGAATCATCCCTTCCAGGGTAGCGAGAAGGCCTCAGCGCGGGCTGGACGCACCGCGCTGAGGCCTTCGATCCGCTGAACGTCAGTCGTCGGCGTCGCGCGACTGCGCGGCGAGTGCACGCTCGACGTCGGCGAGGTTCTCCATCACGAGGCGGCGCAGGGCGGGTGCGGCGTCCTGGTGCTCCGCCAGCCAGGCGCGGGTCGCGTCGCGGAGCGCGACATCGGCGATCGCGGTCGGGAAAAGCCCCACGACCAGGTACTGCGCGATCTGATACGTCCGCGACTCCCAGATCGGCACGAGCATGTCGAAGTAGGGCTGGACGAACTCGCGGAGCGCGTCGACCCCGGCCGGGTGCACGAATCCGAGCGCGGCAGAGCGCACGATGGTGTTGGGGGCGTCGTCGCGCTCGATCAGCGAGGCCCAGGCCGCGCGCTTCGAGGCGACATCGGGAAGCGCTGCACGCGCTTGCGCCGCGAACTCCGCACCCTTGGCCGTGTTGTCGGCGGCCAGTGCCGCGTCGATCGCCGCGGCATCCGTCGCTCCGATGGTCGCGAGCCCCACGAGCAGCTGCCAGTTGAGGTCGGCGTCGATCTCGAGGCCGGGCAGCGTCTCCTCGCCCGAGCGGAGTCGGCCGACGATGCCGGCGTGCTCGGGGGTGACGAGCGAGCCGGCGAACGCGGTCACGAACTGCAGCTGGCTGTCGCTGCCCGACTCCGCGCCCTCGGCGAGCGCCCACAGCCCGTCGGCGACCTTCTGACGGGCAGCCTCGCGCTGATCGGGGGCGACGTACAGCGTCGCGGCCGAGCGGAGCTGAGCGAGCGTGGTGCGCACCGTGGTCGACTCGGTCTCGCGGCCGATGTTGCCGAGCACGAGGTCGATGTAGTCCGACGCCGCCGTCTCGGCATCCCGCGTCTGGTCCCAGGCCGCGCCCCAGACCAGCGAGCGCGGGAGGGGCTCGCTGATGTCGGCGAGGTGCGCGATCGCGGTGGCGAGCGAGCGCTCGTCGAGGCGGATCTTCGCGTAGGCGAGGTCGTTGTCGTTCAGGAGCACGAGGTCGGGACGCTTGAGTCCCTGCAGCTCGGGCACCTCGGTGCGGTCGCCGTCGACGTCGACCTCGACGTAGTGCACGCGCACGAGAGAGTCGTCCCGCAGCGAGTAGAACCCGATGCCCAGCCGGTGCGGGCGGATCGTGGGGTAGTCCGCCGGCGCGGTCTGCGTCACGGCGAAGCGCGAGATCGTGCCGTCGGAATCCTCGACGATGAACGGCTCGAGCGTGTTGACGCCCGCGGTCTCCAGCCACTTCTTCGACCAGGTGCTCAGCTCGCGACCGCTGGTCGCCTCGAGCTCGGTGAGCAGGTCGCTGAGCTCGGTGTTGCCCCAGGAGTGCTTCTGGAAGTACTGCGAGACACCGGCGAAGAACTGCTCGATACCGACCCACGCCGCGAGCTGCTTGAGGACGGATCCGCCCTTCGCATAGGTGATGCCGTCGAAGTTGACCTGCACGTCTTCGAGGTCGTTGATCTCGGCGACGATCGGGTGCGTCGACGGCAGCTGGTCCTGACGGTACGCCCAGGTCTTCTCCATGGCGTTGAAGGTCGTCCATGCCTCGGTCCACTCGGTGGCCTCGGCCGTCGCGATGGTCGACGCCCACTCGGCGAACGACTCGTTGAGCCAGAGGTCGTTCCACCACTTCATGGTGACGAGGTCGCCGAACCACATGTGAGCGAGCTCGTGCAGGATCGTGACGACGCGGCGCTCCTTCACGGCATCCGTCACCTTGCTGCGGAAGACGTAGGTCTCGGTGAAGGTGACGGCGCCCGCGTTCTCCATGGCCCCGGCGTTGAACTCCGGGACGAAGAGCTGGTCGTACTTGGCGAACGGGTACGGGACGCCGAACTTCGACTCGTAGTAGGCGAAGCCCTCGCGGGTCTTGTCGAAGATGTAGTCGGCGTCGAGGTGCTGCCACAGGCTCTTCCGTCCGTAGACGCCGAGCGGGATGACGCGGCCCGATGCGCTCGTCAGCTCCGAGAAGGTCGCCTCGTAGGGGCCGGCGATCAGGGCCGTGATGTACGAGGAGATACGCGGAGTGGGCTCGAAGCCCCACGTGGCGATCGAGCTGTCGTCATGAAGGATCGGCTCGGGCGTGGGGGAGTTGGAGACGACCTTCCACGCGGCGGGCGCCGTGATCGTGAACTGGAACGTCGCCTTGAGGTCGGGCTGCTCGAACACCGCGAAGACGCGGCGGGAGTCGGGGACCTCGAACTGCGAGTACAGGTAGACCTCGCCGTCGACCGGGTCGACGAAGCGGTGCAGACCCTCGCCGGTGTTCGTGTACAGGCAGTCGGCGTCGACCACCAGGACGTTCTCGGCCTGCAGGCCGGAGAGCGCGATGCGCGAGTCGGCGAAGACCTCATCGGGGTCGAGCTGCTCGCCGTTGAGGGAGATCTCGCGCACCTCGCGCGCGATCAGGTCGATGAACGTGAAGCTCTCGGGGGTCGCCGTGAAGCGGACGACGCTGCGGGAACCGAAGACCTCGGCGCCCTTGGTGAGGTCGAGCGACACCTCGTACGACTGGGTATCGATGACGTCGCGGCGCTCCTGCGCTTCGATACGGGTGAGGTTCTCTCCAGGCACAGCTGTACTCCCAGGGGTGAGGGGATGTCACCGCAACCCGGCGCAGTTGGCGCCCACGGCAACCATGACAGCCTACGCCAGCATCCCGGCCTGTCTCACGTCCGGGAGGTGAAAGGATGGAGGGGTGACTGCGATCGAGCCGAACACCGTCCCCTTTGCCTCAGCCGCCGCCGCGAGCGGAGCACCCTTCGTGACCACGCCGGTCGCGTACGACGGCATCCTGCTCGCGGGCTTCGGAGGACCAGAGGGGCAGGACGACGTCATCCCGTTCCTGCGCAACGTCACCCGGGGCCGCGGCATCCCCGACGAGCGCCTCGAGGAGGTCGCGCACCACTACCGCCACTTCGGCGGCGTGAGCCCGATCAACGGTCAGAACCGCATCCTCAAGGAGGCCCTGGAGGGCGAGCTGAAGCGGCGGGGCATCGACCTGCCGGTGTACTGGGGCAACCGCAACTGGAGCCCGTATCTGGAAGAGGTCGTGACCGAGGCGGCCGACACCGGCCACACGACGCTCCTCGCATTCGCGACGAGCGCGTACAGCTCCTTCTCGAGCTGCCGTCAGTACCGCGAGGACTTCGCCAGGGTGCTGCAGGAGACGGGCCTCGGCGAGACCGTCACGATCGACAAGATCCGTCCCTTCTACGACCACCCCGGCTTCGTCGAGTCGTTCGAGACGGGCGTCCGCGAGGCCGTCGAGTCGTTCCTCGGCCAGGGCATCGCGGCATCCGACATCCAGATCCTCTTCTCGACCCACAGCATCCCCACGGAGGATGCCCAGCGCTCCGGAGCTCGCGACATCGACTGGGGCGAGGGCGGCGCGTACGCCGCGCAGCACCTCGCGGTCGCCGCCTGGGTCATGGACCGGGTGCGAGCCACCGTGCCGGCCGCGGCCGACATCTCATGGGAGCTCGTCTACCAGTCGCGCTCCGGCCCCGCCTCCCAGCCGTGGCTCGAGCCCGATGTGTGCGACGTGATCGGCGAGCTGTCGTCGCGAGGACGCAAGGCGGTGGCCGTCGTGCCCGTGGGCTTCATGAGCGATCACATGGAGGTGCTCTGGGACCTCGACACCGAGGCTGCCGAAGCGGCGGAAGAAGCGGGACTCGCGTTCACCCGCACGCCGACGCCCGGCGTGGCCCCGTCGTTCGTCGCCGGGATCGTCGACCTCATCGAGGAGCGTCTCGAAGGGCGCCCCAACGAGCAGCGGCCGCACGTCACCTCCCTCCCCGGCGGCTTCGACGTCTGCCGACCGGGATGCTGCGAGAACATCCGCGCGGGGTTCAAGCCGGCGGCGGCCGGCGTCGCACCGTGATGTCGCACGTCGGCGGCCGATCCTAGGATGGGAGCCATGCGCATCCACATCGCCACCGATCACGCCGGTCTCGACTTCTCGACGCAGCTGCAGGATCACCTGCGCGCCGCAGGACACGAGGTCGTCGACCACGGCCCGGTGGAGTACGACGCGCTCGACGACTACCCGGCCTTCTGCATCCGCGCCGCCCGAGCCGTGGTCGCCGACCAGGCCGCAGGCGTCGAGACGCTCGGAGTGGTGTTCGGCGGCTCGGGCAACGGCGAGCAGATCGCCGCGAACAAGGTGCAGGGCGTGCGCGCCGCGCTCGTCTGGAACATCTCGACGGCAGAGCTCGCGCGCCAGCACAACGACGCCAACGTGATCTCGATCGGAGCGCGTCAGCACACGTTCGACGAGGTGACGTCGTTCATCGACACGTTCATCACCACCCCTTTCTCGGATGAGGAACGCCACGTGCGTCGCATCGCCCAGATCGCCGACTTCGAGCGCGACGGGTCGCTGCTCCCGGACCCGCGGGCCTGAGATGCCCGAGGGCCACTCCGTCCACCGGATCGCGCGGCAGTTCGATCGCAACTTCGTCGGCAAGGCCATGTCGGCGTCGAGTCCGCAGGGCCGGTTCGCCGAAGGGGCGGCGATCCTCGACGGTCGCGAGGCCGTGAGCGTCCAGGCCGTGGGGAAGCAGATGTTCCTCGAGGCGGAGGGCGACGTCTGGCTGCGCGTGCACCTCGGCCTGTACGGAGCGTGGGACTTCGCGGGCGAGATCGTCGTCGATCCGACGATCGCCTCGGCGAACGGGCGCATGGGGCAGACCAACCAGCGCGGCACCGTGCTCGACGAGCCCATCCTCGACGACGCGGGGGAGAACTCCCTGTCGTCCATCGGCGCGCCGCGACGCACTCGCGTGCACGTGCGCATGTCGGAGCAGACCAAAGGACTCGGAGACGACGACGTGGAGTGGCCGCCTCCGGTCGTCGGGCAGGTGCGTCTGCGCCTCATGACCGACATCACGGCGGCGGATCTGCGAGGGCCGACGGCCTGCGTGCTGCAGACGCCCGACGAGATGCTGGCGACCATCGCGAAGCTCGGCCCCGACCCGCTCGTCGGCGACCCGGTGGAGAACGAGGAGCGCTTCGTGCGCGCGGTGCGCAAGACGCAGACCGTGATCGCGCTGCTTCTCATGGACCAGTCGGTCGTCAGCGGGATCGGCAACGTCTACCGCGCGGAGATGTTGTTCCGGCAGCGCCTGAATCCGCACACCCCGGGCAAGCAGGTGCCGGAGGATGTCGTGCGCGCGCTGTGGCGCGACTGGGTGCGTCTGCTGGCGATCGGCGTCGAGACCGGGCAGATGATGACGATGGACGACCTCTCGCCCGAGGCCTACCGCGCAGCCATGGCGAGTCGCGACGACCGACACTGGGTCTATCACCGCGCCGGCCTGCCCTGCCGGGTCTGCGGCACCGAGATCGCTATCGAGGAGATCGGCGCGCGCAAGCTCTACTGGTGTCCTCGCTGCCAGGCATGACGCGGCGGTCATAGGCTGGGGGGATGCGTCAGAATCCCAGCTTCACCCTCGCGGACGTCGATGAGATCCGTCGTATCGTCGACGCGAATCCGTGGGCCACGATCGTCAGCAACGGCCCAGACGGACTGGTCTCGTCGCACTACGTCGTCCTGCTCGACGAGGACCGCGACGACTTGACGATCGTCGGTCACGTCGGTCGTCCCGACGACCTGATCCACGGCATGGGGGAGCGGGAGCTGCTGGTGGTGTTCCAGGGGCCGCACGGCTACATCTCCCAGGGGTGGTACGGCGACGTGCAGGCGGTGCCGACCTGGAACTACACAGCCGTGCACCTCGCCGGGATCCCGGAGATCCTCGACGACGAGGAGAACCTCGCGGTGCTCGATCGACTCGTCGACCGGTTCGAAGGACGGATGCCCGACCCCCGCCGTATGTGGGAGCGCCCCAACGACCCGGCATTCGTCACCCGCCTCGCTTCGGGCACCGTGGGCTTTCGGCTCACCCCGACCCGCGTCGTCGCGAAGCGCAAGCTCAGCCAGAACAAGCCGGCGGAGACGGTGGATGCCGTCATCGAGGCGCTGGAGAGCGGCGGGCCGTACACGCACCCCGAGCTCGCCGCAGAGATGCGACGGGCACGGGACGCCCGCGCGGACGCGACCCGGTGAGCGCGGCGGTGGGAGAGGTCGTCGGGACCGTCGCCTCGGTGCGGATCGCAGGCCCCGGTCGTGAGTTCCTCATCGACGAGGAACCCGTCGACGTCTTCCTGGATGACGGGCGGATCGTCGACATCGCCCCGGCTGGCGCGGTGCCTGCCCGGGGGGAGGTGCTCGACGGTGACGGCGCATGGGTCGTCCCCGGCCTCTGGGACAACCACGTGCACACGGTGCAGTGGGCACTCGAGTCGCAGCGCACGCCGCTCGGCGAGGCCTCCTCTGCGGCAGAGGCGGCGCGGATCATGTCCCAGGCGGCCCCGCTGCCCGACGGACGCCGCGTCGGCAGCGGATTCCGCGACGCACTGTGGCCGGACCAGCCGACCCTCGCTCTGCTCGATGCGGCGACGGGCGTCGTGCCGACGTACCTCATCAACGCGGACGTGCACAGCACGTGGCTGAACTCGGCCGCCCTGCGCCGGGAGGGGTTCGACGCCGTCGACGGAGTGCTCCGCGAAGCCGATGCTTTCGAGATCTCGCGGCGGCTCAATGCCGCCGACCCTGCGCACGGCGACCGCGCTGTCGCCGCGGCAGGAGTGCAGGCCGCTGCGCGAGGACTCACCGGACTCGTCGACTTCGACATGGCCTGGAACGCCGATGCCTGGCCGCGTCGGGTCATGGCCGGATTCGCCGCGCACCGCGTCGAGTTCGCCGTGTATCCGTTCGACCTCGACCGGGCGATCGGCGCGGGGTTGCGGACCGGCGAGACTCATGAGCTCGCGGACGCCCCGGAGGCAGGGCGCGGCCTCGTGCACGTCGGGCCGCTGAAGATCATCAGCGACGGATCGCTCGGCACCCGCACGGCTGCCTGCTCGCACGCGTACCCGGACGACCCCGCGAACTACGGGGTGCTGACGGTCCCGCCGGCCGAGCTCACCGAGCTCCTGACCACCGCGACCGGTGCGGGGCTGGGTGTCGCCGTGCACGCCATCGGCGATCGCGCCGTGACAGCCGCTCTTGACGCCTTCACGGCATCGGGGGCGGTGGGCACGATCGAGCACGCACAGCTGGTGCGCCACGCCGACCTCGCGCGCTTCGGTCGGCTCGGCGTCATCGCCAGCGTGCAACCCCAGCACGCGCTCGATGATCGCGACATCGTCGGTACCCACTGGTCGTCGCAGACGTCGATCGGCTATCCGCTGCGCGCCCTGCGAGACGCAGGGGTGGAGCTGCGATTCGGGTCGGACGCGCCGGTCGCACCCCTGGATCCCTGGCAGGCCATCTCGGCGGCCGTCGCGCGAACAGATGACGAGCGGGCACCCTGGCACCCGGAAGAGGCACTGCGGTTCGACGAGGCGCTCGGCGCCAGCGTGCGATCGTCGACGCGACCTGGCGAAGTCGCCGACCTCGTGCTGTGCGGCGCCGACCCTCGCTCCGCCGACGGCACATCGCTGCGGCGGATGCCCGTCGTCGCGACGCTTCTCGGCGGGCGTCTCACCCATCGAGGCTGAGCGTCATCGCGGTCGGCACCGAGAGAACGACGAAGGGCACCGGGATCGCTCCCGGTGCCCTTCCTCTTCTGCCTGATTACGCGGCGATGTGCGAGACGAGGAACCAGCGGTCCTTCTCGAGGCCGCGCATGATCTCGATCGCGACGTCCTGGCTCGTGAGGTCGACCTCGTCCAGACCGTCGATCGCGGCCTTCAGGTCGACGAGGATCGCGTCGATGTCGGTGATGACGGCGCGGACCAGCTCGTCGGACTGCGTGAAGCCGGCCGGAACGGACGTGTCGCCCGCCTTGCCTGCGACCGTGCTGACGCGCGCGTCGATGGGGAGGCCGAGAGCGACGATGCGCTCCGCGGCGGTGTCGGCGAAGTCGCCGGCGTGGGCGACGATCGTGTCGAGCAGCTCGTGCACGCCGACGAAGTTCGCACCGCGGACGTGCCAGTGAGCCTGCTTGCCGTTGATCGTGAGGGCCTGGAGGCCGAGGACGACGGGGGAGAGGAACTGGGCGGCTGCGGCCGCGACGGTCGGGTCGCTGGCGGTGGTGGGAACGGTCTGTGCCTTGCTCATCGTGACTCCTCCGGGAGGTGGTTCTTCTGCCTGATGATGACAACGCTACTCGTCTGGATTCATTCCGCAAGCAAGCGAAGGCTCGGCTTAGTGGCCCGGAATCACGCGGAAATCCGGGCTTGTGAGGGTAGTCTCGCCTTATGAGCATCGCAGCTGGAGCATCCGTCCTCGCCCTCGGCGACAAGGTCCCCTCGATCGCCCAGGCGACGTTCGTCGCCGACGGAGCGCGCCTCGTGGGCGACGTGCGGATCGAGCCGGGTGCGAGCGTCTGGTACAACGCCGTGCTCAGGGCGGACTCGGCGGAGATCCTCATCGGCGCGGGCAGCAACGTGCAGGACAACGTTTCCGTGCACGTCGATTCCGGCCGCCCGGTCCGGGTCGGCGCGAAGGTGTCGATCGGGCACAACGCGGTCGTGCACGGATGCACGATCGGCGACGGGTCGCTGATCGGCATGGGGGCCGTGGTACTGAGCGGCGCCGTGATCGGCGCCGGATGCCTGATCGCCGGCGGGGCGGTCGTGCTGAGCGGCACGGAGGTTCCGGACGGGTCGCTCGTCGCAGGAGTGCCGGGGAAGGTGCGGCGAGCCCTCACCGAGGAGGAGCGCGAGGGACTCATCGCCAACGCAGACATCTACCTCGGGCACCTGCGGACGCACGAGGACGCGTCTCCGGTGTGATCGCACCTGCCCGCTAGGCTGGTGCTCACGGGGCGGTGGCCAAGCTGGTTAAGGCAGTGGGCTCATAACCCAACGATCGCGGGTTCAAGTCCCGCCCGCCCTACCGTCGAATTCGCGCAGGTACGAGCATGTCAAGGCCTTGTCCCGGTGATGCACGGGCTGGCACTGTGAAGCACGGAACGGCCGGGCTCACCCTGTCCGGCTCGTCGGGAATCTAGGAGGCATCATGACCATCGGCACCGGCGTCGTGCTCTTCGTGATCGGAGCGATCCTCGTGTTCGCCCTCAACATCCAGCTCGACTGGGTCGATCTCGACATGGTCGGCTACATCCTGATGGCGGCGGGTGCGCTCGTCTTCATCATCGGCCTGGTCCTGCTCGTCGCCCGTCGCGGTCGTCGCGACACGGTCGTCGAGCGCGATGTGATCTGACGCGGATCAGTCCGCTGCGGACTCGAGAGCCCCGGGGCCGGCTTCGATCGGTTCCGGGGTTTCGAGGTGCTCGTCGACGAGAGTGATGCCACCGCTGGAATTGGCGGAGTGCGCGAGATCTTCGATCCATCGCCGGCTCAGCTCGGGGGTCTCCGGGTCCTGGAAGACGAAGCGCAGCGGGATCGACGGGTGGAGCCAGATGGTGGAGCGACCGCTCGGCTGACCGTCGGGGTGACGCCAGGTGAGGGTGAAGCTCTCATTGCGCCGGAGCTTCGTGGCGACGACGACCTTGAGGTGTGCGAGAGCGCGGTCGTCGATCTGGATCGGCTCGGAATCGCCATAGTACAGAGAACCCATATCTCGGAATCTAGGCTCTCGGGAAACCTGCTTCGCGCGGAGGACGTCCGCCACGCCAGGAGGGCGAACAGGGTGTTCGCCTCCTGTCATCGGCGATGCTTCCCCGCCGTCACGGACGGCAACACTCCGAATGCCTCGCGGTAGGCGGCGGCGAAGCGCGAGGGGTGGGCAAATCCCCATCGTCGCGCGATCGCAGCCACAGTCGTGGGAACTCCCGAGCGCAGTTCGCGGTGTGCGCCGTCGAGGCGCGCCTGCCGCAGGCATTCCGCCGGTGTGACATCGAGCGCCCGGCGGAACGCGTACTGCAGGCCGCGCGTCGAGATGTGCACGGCTGCCGCCACGTCATCGATCGTGATCGGCCGGTGGGCGTTCTCGGCGATGAACGCGAGCGCGCGTCGGACCGTCACGGGCGCCGGCGCGGTCTGAGGCGAGCGGGAGCGCCTGCTCAGGATGGTCGTCGGGAACGACGACAGCGTCGTGGTCGCCGCGTGCCGGGCGAGCTCCGCACGAAGCAGGACGTCGCCATCCTCCAGCTCCTGGATGCTGCGCTCGACGTAGTCGAACATGCGCTCCCACGCCGACGCTGCGGCGGCCGTGGAGGGGAAGAGGTCCGTGACGTGGAGTGCCATGGTGTCATCGCCGGTGAGGCGGCGCGCGAGCTGCTCGAGGGGCTCACGATCGAAGATCAGTGCTGTGACGCGAACACTCTCGTCCCAGTGCGCATGGACTCGTGGTCCGTCGGTCAGCCAGGGACGCGTTGGGTCGAGATCCGACCTGTCGGAATGCAGACGAACGCCTGCCCCGTCGACGCGGCAGGCCAGAAACTGATCCTGAGGCTCAGCGGTGGAGTGGACGCGCGCGGCGAGGTCATAACGGACGATGCTCATGCCGGCGAGTTCTTCGGAGTGCCAGTCGAAGCGGAAGCGCTGGGGGTCGACGTCGTGCAGGATCGCCGAGGGGACGTACTGCCGCCAGGTCTCCTCGACTCTGGCCACGTCACGGGTGTGGAATCGCACGGGGGAGATCCTCTCTCAGGAGCGCGCTGTGGGGGCGCACCGGCCACGTCCCGTCGATGGTGTCTTCGGGATCGATGCGGCCGATGCGGATGAAGTACTCGGTGAGGCTCGCTGCCTGGGAGCGGGCCCAGCCGATCTGCCTCTCGTGGAGCTCGGAGAGCGTCACGGGAAGCACGAACTGTCGGGCCAGCGCCTGGGCGATGCGACCGGCCGCGACGGCATCGGCGGAAGCATCGTGCGCGTCCTCGAGTGGCACCGCGTAATGCGCTGCGACGACCTGCAACGTGCGCTTACCGGGCCGATATCGATCATAAGCCTTGTCGATGACAAGCGGATCGATGACGGGGGACGGGTTCTCGAGCGCCGGGATGCCGTGCCGCCGTGCCTCGTGCGCGAGGAGAGAGAAATCGTACGAGGCGTTGTACGCGACGATCGGCACTCCCTGCGAGAGCAGCGAGGCGAGGGCTGCGGAGACCTGCGTCACCACCTCGAGTGCGGGGCGCCCCTGAGTCCGCGCGTGGGCGGTCGTTATCCCGTGCACGGCGGTCGCTGCGTCGGGAATGGGAATCCCGGGGTCGGCCATCCAGTTCCGTGCCGCGATCTCGACACCGCGCGCGTCGAGCAGGCCGACGTGCGCGGTCACGATGCGGTCGTTCTCGACGTCGACGCCGGTCGTCTCCAGATCGAACACCCCGACGCGCGTGATCCACTCGGGGATCGGGGCGTCGCGGGGCATGGGATCACGGTAGAGCCGGCCACCGACATCGGTCGGCAAGGACACGGGAGCGCTCCCCGGCATCCGTAGACTTGAGCCATGACCGTCCCGTCGCCGTACGCCGATCGCCTGAGCCGACTCCCGGTGGAGAGGCACGACGTCGAGGTGCGCGGGGCGGCCACCGCCTACTGGGTGTACGGACCGGCAGACGCCGAGGTCACCCTGATCGCGGTGCACGGGTTCCGCGGCGAGCACCACGGCCTCGAGTCCGTGCTGGCCTTCCTGCCGGAGGCCAGGGTCGTCGCTCCCGACCTGCCGGGTTTCGGTGAGTCGGCTCCCGTCCCCGGGAAGACGTACGACCTCGACGAGTACGTCGCGTGGTTGAGTGATTTCGCCGCGCAGGTCGCCCCCGGAGCCGTCATCCTCGGCCACTCCTTCGGCTCGATCGTCACCTCCGCCGCCGTCGCGTCAGGCCTCTCGACCCCGAAGCTGATCCTGATCAACCCGATCGGTGCGCCCGCGCTGGAAGGTCCGAAGGGTGTCATGACGCGCCTCGCGGTTCTCTACTACGCGCTGGGCGCGAAGCTGCCGGAACGGCTCGGCACCGCGCTGCTGAGGAACGGGCTGATCGTCCGGATCATGAGCATCGCCATGGCGAAGACCTCCGACCCGGCACTGCGACGATTCATCCACGATCAGCACGACACGTACTTCTCGCGCTTCGCCGACCGCGACGTGCTGCGGGACGCCTTCGTCGCGAGCGTCTCGCACGACGTGAGCCAGTTCGCCTCGTCCATCGACGTCCCGACACTGCTGATCGCGGCGCAACGCGACGACATCACGCCGATCGAGGTCGAGCGGGAGCTGGCGCTGCGCTTCGCCGACGCGGAGCTCGTCGAGATCGCCCATGTGGGGCACCTGATCCACTACGAGACGCCGGCCGAGGCCGCCGGCGCGATCCGTCGCTTCCTCAGGATTCCCGTTTCGCGAGCCCGATGAGCCCGGCGACCCGGAACGGGATGACCTCGCCCATGGCGAGCGACGTCTCGGTGCGCTCGACCCCCTCGATCGACAGGATGCAGGCGTCGGTGTCGAACAGGTGACGGGCGTCGCGGCACGCGACCCGCGCGAGCAGGTCGATGGAGCCGCTGAGACCGTGCGCCTGCACGACCTCGGGGATGCGCGCGAGCTCGTTGATGATGCGCGGCAGCTCGGTCTGACGCACGCCGATGCTCACGAAGGCCTGCAGGGGGAATCCGAGCACGTCGGTGGAGAACGACCTCTCGTAGGAGAGGAAGACGCCGGTCTGCTCGAGACGCGCCATGCGTGCCTGGATGGTGTTGCGCGAGAGGCCGAGATTCTCGGCGAGCGCCACGATCGTGACTCGCGGATCATCGGCGAGCGCGGCGAGGAGTTCCAGATCGATGCGGTCGAGGCCAGCCATAGTGCCAAAGAGTAGCAGGGCGGTATTCCGCTGAATTGAGCAACATGCTCAAGCGCTCTTCCATTGCTTGAGCGAGGTGATGAGCGGACGTACGCTCTGGTTAGCCGGTGACGATGCCGGACCCGCGTGCCGCGCCCCACGAGGACGCCGCGAATGAGGAGGACGATGATGTCACCGCAGATCACCCCGATCGCCGACACCGCGCAGGATCTGGAGCTCGCCGAGCGCATCCTGACCCCCGACGGCGCGCGGATCCCCAACCCGCAGCTCGACCGCTTCGTACAGGACGTCGACCCCGCGCAGCTGCGCGCGCTGCTCCGCGACATGGTCGTGCTGCGCCGTATCGACACGGAGGGCGTCGCCCTCCAGCGTCAGGGGCAGCTCGGCCTCTGGGCGCCGTGCCAGGGGCAGGAGGCCACGCAGATCGGCACGGCACGGGCTCTGGCCCCGCAGGACTACGTGTTCCCGAGCTACCGGGAGACCGGCGTCATCTACGCGCGCGGCGCTCAGCCCGGCGACTACGTGCGCATGTGGCGCGGTGAGGAAGGTGCGGGGCATGACCCTGCGGCACTCCGCGTCGCGCCGCTGCAGATCATCATCGGGGCGCAGTCGCTGCACGCGGTCGGGTATGCCCTCGGCATCCGTCACGAGGGAGCCGACGAGGTGGCCGTCACCTACTTCGGCGACGGCGCGACGAGCCAGGGCGACGTGAACGAGGCGATGATCTTCGCCGCGTCGTATCAGGCGCCCGTCGTCTTCGTGTGTCAGAACAACCACTGGGCGATCTCGGAACCGGTGGCGCTGCAGTCGCAGTACCCCATCGCAGGGCGGGCGCCGGGCTTCGGCATCCCCAGCCTGCGGGTGGACGGCAACGACGTGCTTGCCTGCCTGGCTGCGATGCGGTGGGCGCTCGACCACGCTCGGTCGGGCAAGGGCCCCGCCTACATCGAGGCCGTCACGTACCGGATGGGGCCGCACACGACGGCCGACGACCCGACGAGGTACCGCCCGGCCGAAGAGCTCGACGCGTGGCGCGACCGCGACCCGATCGCCCGTCTGGAGACCTACCTGCGGGGGATCGGCGAGCTCGGCGACGAGCACCTCGCGGAGACGCAGGCGGCGGCGGATGCCGTGGCGAAGGAGATGCGAGCGGAGTGCCTCGGCATGGTCACCCGTGAGCCCCTCGCGGTCTTCGACGGCGTGTACGCCGAGCCGCACGCCGGGCTCGAGCGCCAGCGCGACGAGTACGCGGCGTATCTCTCGACGTTCGAGGGCGAGGTCTGATCGTGGCGGAGCTCACTCTCGGGAAGGCTCTCGGGGCAGGATTGCGTCAGGCGATGCGCGACGACGACAGGGTCGTGCTGCTGGGCGAGGACATCGGGAAGCTCGGTGGGGTCTTCCGCATCACCGACGGGCTGCTCGACGAGTTCGGGGCCGCGCGCGTCATCGACACCCCGCTGGCGGAGTCCGGCATCGTGGGGATGGCCGTCGGACTCGCGTTCCGCGGATACCGCCCGGTCGTCGAGATCCAGTTCGACGGCTTCGTGTACCCGGCGTTCGACCAGATCGTCGCGCAGGTCGCGAAGCTGCACTACCGCACACAGGGACGGGTGAGGATGCCGATCACGATCCGCATCCCGTGGGCGGGTGGCATCGGCGCCGCCGAACATCACTCGGAATCGCCGGAGGCGTACTTCGTGCACACGGCGGGCCTGCGCGTGATCGCCGTCTCGAATCCGGAAGACGCCTATCGCAGCCTTCGGCAGGCGATCGCGAGCGACGACCCGGTGATCTTCTTCGAGCCCAAGCGCCTGTACCACCACAAGGGGGCGGTCGACCTCGAGGCGCCCCTCGCGGACGCTGCGCCGATGGGACTCGCGCGCGTCGTGAGACCAGGCACGGATGCCACGCTCATCACCTACGGGGCGATGGTGGGCACCGCGCTGCAGGCCGCCGATGCCGCGGAGGACGAGGGCGTCTCGCTCGAGGTGATAGACCTGCGGTCACTGTCGCCCGTCGACTACGACTCCGTGGCCGCATCGGTGCGCAAGACGGGACGCGTGGTCGTCGCTCACGAAGCCTCCCGCGAGGCGGGTGTGGCCGCCGAGGTCATCGCGAGCATCACCGAACGCTGCTTCGAATACCTCGAGTCGGCGCCGCTGCGGGTGACGGGTCACGACATCCCGTACCCGCCCGCGAAGCTCGAGAAGCACCACCTCCCCGACCTCGACCGGCTGCTCGACGCGGTCGACCGGGTCATGGACCGACCGAACAGCCTGACGGGGGCCGACGCATGATCGCAGAGTTCCGCCTTCCCGACCTGGGCGAGGGCCTGACCGAGGCCGAGGTCGTGCAGTGGCTCGTCTCCCCGGGCGACCCCGTCGCGTTGAACCAGACCCTGGCCGAGGTCGAGACCGCGAAGGCCGTCGTCGAACTGCCCTCGCCGTACGAGGGCACCGTCTCGACTCTGCATGCCGAGGCGGGGGAGACCGTGGCCGTCGGGGCGCCTCTCATCGCCTTCGACGTCGAAGGCGGGGATGCGCCGGCAACCGCGCCTGAGCAGCCCGCCACCGCGGAGGCCGAGGAGAAGGCGCAGCCCAACCTCGTCGGCTACGGCGCGGCACCCACGGCATCCGGCCGCCCCGCGCGTCGCGCGCGTCGTGGGGGAGCGGCGCGGCCCGCCGACACCGCCGTGCTCGAGGCGGCGCCGCACGACGCCACGCCCTCGCTGTCGTCGGAGACCGTCGTCGAGCGACCGCGCTCCACTCCGCCGGTGCGCGCGCACGCGAAGCGCCTCGGCGTCGACCTGGTGCTGATCGCCGCGGAGCTCGGTGACCGGCTCATCACCCGTGCCGACGTCGACGCCTACGCGGCCCGCGTCGGAGCGGCGCCGGTCATGGCTCCGCCGTCGACGACGGCGGCGGCGCCGGCCTCGGCGGTACCGGACAGTCCGGCCGGACTCGGCGCGCGGGACCGCGAGACGCGCATCCCGATCCGCGGAGTCCGCAAGCACACGGCGGCCGCCATGGTGCAGAGCGCGTTCACGGCGCCGCACGTCACGGTCTTCCACACGGTCGATGTGACCGCGACCATGGACCTCGTCGCCTCGCTGCGGGAGGATCGGCGTTTGGCCGAGCATCGGATCGGACCGCTGGCCGTGGTCGCCAAGGCCGTGTGCATGGCCCTGCCGCGCACACCGGGCCTCAACTCCCGGTGGGACGAGCAGGCGGGCGAGATCGTCGAGCACGGATACGTCGACCTCGGCATCGCCGCGGCGACCGACCGCGGTCTCATCGTTCCGCACATCCGCGAGGCCCAGTCGCTCACGCTGACACAGCTGGCCGACGCGATCGCCGCCCTGGCGAGCACGGCACGGTCAGGCAAGACATCACCGGCTGAACTCGCCGGCGGCACCTTCACGATCTCGAACATCGGCGTGTTCGGCGTCGACGCCGGCACCCCGATCCTGCCGCCGGGGCAATCGGGCATCCTCGCGGTCGGTGCTGTCCGGCGACAGCCCTGGGAGTACCGCGGCGAGATCGCGCTGCGGCAGCTGATGACGCTGAGCCTGTCGTTCGACCATCGGCTGGTGGACGGCGCGGAGGGTGCGCGCTTCCTCAAGGACGTCGCCGACGTGCTGGAGGAGCCGGGTCGCGCGATGCTGTTCAGCTAGGTGCACGCAGCGCTGCCTCCGCCATCGCCCCGAGAACCGACGCGGTGGTGGAGCGGCGCCGTGACGCGGACCGCGTGCTGTGCGGAGTGGAGTTGATGAGGCCGAAGCAGGCCTGCACGCGCAGGCGCAGCTCGTCGGAATCCGCATCGACGAGGGGCGCGAGCGTGCGGATCCACAGCTCGATGTAGGCGCGCTGCAGGCGCCGGACCTCGGCGTGGTCGCTCGCGGCGAGTTGTACGACGTCGCGGTCGTGCACACGGATCACGTCGGCGTGGCCGAGCGCGAACTCCACGTGGAACGCGATCAGCGCGCGCATCCTCTGCGCGTCGTCCGCCGCCTTCGCCGCGACGTCGGTGCCACCCGAGACGAGGTCGTCGCTGACCTTGACCAGCACGGCGCCCAGCAGAGCCTGCTTGCCCGCGAAGTGACGGTACACGGCGGGGCCGGACACGCCGACGGCCGCACCGATGTCCTCCAGGCTCACGCCGTTGTAGCCGCGCTCGGCGAAGAGGCGCGCGGCCTCGCGGAGGATGGCGTCGGAGCGCTCGGCTTTCGCTCGATCTCGGGCCGTCACAGGGGTTGTCATCTCAGTTAATCCTCGCTAACCTGATGCCATCGGTTAGTGAACACTAACCGAAAGCGCATCGAGCGCGCCAGATCGTTACCGAGGCGCGATGTGGGTCGAGGAGGACAACACGATGCCCGTAACCCAGGAGACCCTGGCCGACGAACTGCGCGAGCGCCTCGCGGCCGCCGCACTCGGCGGATCGGAGTCCTCGCGACAGAGGCACGTCGCCCGGGGGAAGCTGCTCCCGCGAGACCGCGTCGCGCGGCTTCTCGACGAGGGCAGTCCCTTCGTGGAGATCGCGCCGCTCGCCGCCGACGGTCTGTACGACGGCGAAGCACCGGGGGCCGGTGTGATCGCGGGCATCGGCCTCGTCCACGGTCGGCACGTGATGGTCGTCTGCAACGACGCCACCGTCAAGGGCGGCACCTATCTGCCCCTCACCGTGAAGAAGCACCTGCGCGCGCAGGAGATCGCGCTCGAGAACAGGCTGCCCTGCCTTTACCTCGTCGACTCCGGCGGTGCGTTCCTGCCGAGGCAGGACGAGGTGTTCCCCGACCGCGAGCACTTCGGCCGCATCTTCTACAACCAGGCGCGGATGTCGGCGGAGGGCGTCCCGCAGCTGGCCGCCGTGCTCGGCTCCTGCACCGCGGGCGGCGCCTACGTGCCGGCCATGAGCGATGAGACCGTCATCGTCCGCAACCAGGGGACGATCTTCCTCGGCGGGCCGCCGCTCGTGAAAGCCGCGATCGGCGAGGTCGTGACGGCTGAGGAGCTCGGCGGCGGCGAACTGCACGCCCGTCGCAGCGGGGTCGTCGACCACCTCGCCGACGACGACGAGCACGCACTCGAGATCCTGCGCGACATCGTCGCCACGCTCCCCGCTCCTGCGGCGCCGGCGTGGGAGGTGCACGAGAGCAGGCCCCCCTCCGAACTCGGCTCGCTGTACGACGTCGTGCCGGTCGACGTGAACGAGGCTTACGACGTGCACGTGGTCATCGACCGCCTCGTCGACGGAGACAGCTTCCGCGAGTTCAAGGCCGAGTACGGCACCACGCTCGTCACCGGTTTCGCCCGGCTGCACGGCCACCCGGTGGGCATCGTCGCCAACGACGGCGTGCTCTTCAGCGAGTCGGCTCTCAAGGGCGCCCACTTCATCGAGCTCTGCGACCAGCGCGGCATCCCCCTGCTGTTCCTGCAGAACATCACCGGCTTCATGGTCGGATCGGATGCCGAGGCCGGCGGCATCGCGAAAGACGGCGCGAAGATGGTGACGGCCGTCGCGAGCACCAGGGTGCCGAAGCTCACTGTGATCGTCGGCGGCTCGTTCGGCGCCGGCAACTACTCCATGTGCGGACGCGCCTACTCTCCCCGGTTCCTGTGGACCTGGCCGGCCAGTCGGATCTCCGTCATGGGCGGCGCCCAGGCGGCGTCCGTCCTCGCCACGGTGAAGGAGGACCAGCTCGCCGCTCGAGGCGAGTCGTGGAGCGCCGATGAGCGTTCCGCCTTCCAGCAGCCGATCCGCGAGCAGTACGAGACGCAGGGCGAGCCGTACTACGCGACGGCACGGCTCTGGGACGACGGCATCATCGATCCCGCTCAGACCCGCGACCTCCTCGGTCTCGCGCTCGACGTCGTCGCCCGCACCCCGCTGCCCGAGCCCCGCTTCGGCCTCTTCAGGATGTGACCGCCATGTCGACCACCCCGTACTTCTCCACCGTCCTCGTCGCGAACCGCGGCGAGATCGCCCGGCGCATCATCCGCACGCTGCGGACCCTCGGCATCCGGAGCATCGCGGTGTACAGCGATGCCGACGCCGAGGCGCCGCACGTCAGCGAGGCCGACGACGCCGTGCGGATCGGACCTCCTCCGGCCGCCGACTCCTACCTCGACATCGACGCCGTGATCGCGGCCGCACGGAGCACCGGCGCCCAGGCGATCCACCCCGGTTACGGCTTCCTGTCGGAGAGCGTGGGTCTCGCGGAGGCGTGCGCCGAGAGCGGCATCGTCTTCATCGGCCCCGGGGTCGATGCGCTGCAGATCATGGGCGACAAGGCGCGAGCCCGCGACCACGTCATGCGCTCGGGTGTGCCCGTGGTGCCGGGCTTCGACGCGCGCGGGCTGTCGGACCGGGAGATCGCCGACGAGGCGGGATCCGTCGGCTTCCCCCTGCTCGTGAAGCCCAGCGCGGGCGGCGGAGGCAAGGGCATGGAGGTGGTCGCCGATGCCGCCGGCCTCGCGCCCGCCCTCGCCTCGGCGCGGCGGGTCGCGAAGGCGGCCTTCGGCGACGACTCGCTCATCCTCGAGCGGCTGATCCGCAGGCCCCGCCACATCGAGGTGCAGGTCTTCGGGGACGCACACGGAACGGTCATCGCGCTCGGCGAGCGCGAGTGCACCCTTCAGCGCCGCCACCAGAAGGTCATCGAGGAGGCGCCGTCTGCGGGCATCCCGGAGTCGACGAGGCAGACCCTCCTCGAAGCCGCCGTGCAGGCGGCGGAGAGCGTCTCGTACGTGGGCGCCGGCACCGTGGAGTTCCTCGTCGACGCCGACGCACCGGACGACGTGTTCTTCATCGAGATGAACACGCGGCTGCAGGTGGAGCATCCCGTCACGGAGGAGGTCACCGGCCTCGACCTGGTGGAGCTGCAGCTGCGCGTCGCCGCGGGCGGCAGGCTGGATCCGGCTCCGGAGCTGACCGGTCACGCGGTCGAGGCGCGGGTCTACGCCGAGTCTCCGCACCGCGGGTTCCTCCCGTCGACGGGACGGGTCCTGCTGTTCCAGCCGCCCCCCGGTGTGCGGGTGGATGCCGCGGTGGAGTCCGGCTCCGAGGTGTCGGGCTTCTACGATCCGATGATCGCGAAGATCATCGCCGTGGCCGACGACAGGCAGACCGCGCTGCGCCGGCTCGACGAGGCGCTTGCGGCGACCGTGGTGCTCGGCGTGGAGACGAACATCGAGTTCCTCCGACAGCTCTGCCGCGACCCGCGAGTCGTCGACGGAGACCTCGACACGGGCATCATCGAGACGCTTCTGCCCGTCGTGGCCGAGCCGCCCTCACCGGCGATGCTCGCCGCCGCGCGAGAGACCGTTCTGGCGGCCCGCGCTGAGAAGGCCGTCCGCGCGGCGCGCGCCGGCGGCGTGTGGGCGGCGCTCTCCGATCCGCGACGGCGCACTCTCGCCTTCCTGACGGAGGACGGCCAGGTGATCGACGGCGTCGAGGAGATGCGCGGTGCCCGGGCCTCGACGGCGATGGACGCCGAAGGCGCGGTGTGGGTGAGCGAGGACGGGAGATCCGCCCGCCTCCGGCCGCTCGACCGACGGGCCGCCACCGCGAGACGTCTGCAGACACGTGACCAGGACGCGGCGGGGGCGGGGCCCGAGGGCCGTGCGCCCATGCCGGGCAGCGTCGTCGCCGTGCACGTCGTCGACGGAGCGACGGTGAAGGCGGGCGACCCGCTCGTCTCCATCGAGGCGATGAAGATGGAGCACCCGGTGCTCGCCCCGCAGGACGGCATCGTGCAGGTGCTCGTCGCCGTGGGGGACCAGGTTCGACGCGACCAGCCGGTGGCGCGAGTGACGGAGGAGAACGAATGATGGATCAGCTGACCGAGGAGGAGCGCGAGCTCGCCGCGATGGTGCGGGAGTTCGCCGAGACCGTCGTCGCGCCCCAGTCGTACGAGGCGGACCGCACGCACACCCTGTCGATGGACGTCGTGGCGGCGATGGGCGACCTCGGGCTGTTCGGCCTCCCGTTCCCCGAGGAGTACGGCGGACAGGGCGGTGACTACATGGCGCTCGGCATCGCCATCGAGGCGCTCGGGCGCGTCGACCAGTCGATCGCCATCACGCTGGAAGCCGGAGTGAGTCTCGGCGCCATGCCGATCTTCCGCTTCGGCACCGAGGAGCAGAAGCAGGAGCTCCTTCCCGACCTGCTGGCCGGACGCGCCCTCGCCGGCTTCGGCCTCACCGAGCCCGAGGCGGGCAGCGACGCCGGAGCCACGCGCACCACGGCCCGTCTCGAGGGCGAGGAGTGGGTGATCGACGGCTCCAAGCAGTTCATCACGAACTCGGGGACGCCGATCACCCGGTTCGTCACGGTGACCGCCGTCACCGGTCAGGCCGACGGGCGCAAGGAGATCTCGACGATCATCGTGCCCAACGGCACCCCCGGATTCACCGTCGAGGCCCCGTACGACAAGGTCGGCTGGAACGCGTCCGACACGCATCCGCTCACCTTCGACGGCGTCCGCGTGCCGGCGACGAATCTGGTGGGCGAGCGGGGGAGCGGCTTCCGCAACTTCCTCAGCATCCTCGACGAGGGACGGATCGCGATCGCCGCGCTGTCGACGGGAGCAGCGGAGGGATGCCTCGAAGCCGCCGTCGACTACGCGAAGAGCCGCACGATCTTCGGCAGCGCGCTCAGCACGCGGCAGAACGCGCAGTTCACGCTCGCCCGCATGCGCGCCCGCGTGCACACCGCTCGGCTGGCCTGGCATCACGCCGCTCGCCTGCGCGACGCCGGGCGCCCGTTCGCCGAGCAGGCAGCGATCGCGAAGCTCGTCGCGGGGGAGGCTGCGATGGACAACGCGCGCGACGCGACGCAGATCTTCGGCGGCAACGGCTTCATGAACGAGTTCCCCGTCGCGAGGCACTACCGGGACTCGAAGATCCTCGAGATCGGCGAGGGGACGACCGAGGTGCAGCTGCTCGTGATCGCGCGGGCCCTCGGGCTCGCCGGGTAGCGTGGCGGCATGACCACGCACGACATCGTTCAGCGCGGGCTCTACTTCGAGGAGTTCGAGGTCGACGCCCGCTACCTGCATCGTCCGGGGCGCACCGCGACCGAGGCCGACAACGTGCTGTTCACCACGCTCACCATGAACACGCAGGCGCTGCACCTCGACGCGGCGTTCGCCGACGCGCGAGAGCCTTTCCACGCGCGCCTCATGAACTCGATGTGGACGCTGTCGACGATGGTCGGGTCGTCCGTCGCGCAGCTGACGCAGGGAACCCTCGTGGCCCAGCTCGGGTTCGGTGAGATCGCGTTCCCCCATCCGCTCTTCGCCGGTGACACCCTCTACACCGAGAGCGTCGTCTCCGAGAAGCGGCTGTCGGGCTCGCGCCCCGGCCAGGGCATCGTGTCCATCGCCCACACCGGTCGCAACCAGGACGACGTCGTCGTCGCGACCGCCACACGGTCGGTGCTCGTGCGCTGCCGTCCGGAGGAGGAGACCCGATGACGTTCGAGCTCGGACCAGCCCTGCTGTTCTGCCCAGCCGATCGCCCGGAGCGTTTCGACGGCGCGCTCCGGAAGGCCGACGCGGTCATCCTCGACCTCGAGGACGCCGTGCTGCCCGACGCCAAGGTCGCGGCGCGGGGGAACCTCTTCGACGCGCCCCTCGATCCCGACCGCGTGATCGTACGGGTGAACTCGCCTGAGTCGGCCGAGTTCGTCTCGGATCTCGCGACGCTGAACCAGACGGACTTCCGTCGGGTGATGGTGGCGAAGACCGAAGACCCCGAGGCGCTGTCGGCTTTCGACGAGCGCTTCGAGCTGATCGCCCTGTGCGAGACGGCTCGCGGGGTGCAGGCCGCGGATCGCATTGCCGCCCACCCCCGCGTGGTCGCGATGATGTGGGGGGCCGAGGACCTCGTCGCCTCGCTCGGCGGCACCTCGAGCCGGACCGACGCCGGGCGCTACCGCGACATCGCCCGCTACGCACGGTCGCGGGTGCTCCTGGAAGCGGGCGCGCAGGGCAAAGCTGCGATCGACGCCGTGCACATCGACATCGACGACATCGCGGGACTCGAGGCCGAGGCTCGGGATGCCGCGGCGTCGGGCTTCGCTGCGACCGCGTGCATCCACCCGAGTCAGGTCGCGGTCATCCGGGCTGCGTATGCACCGGACGTCGAGACGGTCGAGTGGGCCGGTGCCGTGGTGAGCGCGGCGGAGTCGGAGCGAGGCGTCTTCCGGTTCCGCGGGCGGATGATCGACGAGCCGGTGCTGCGGCACGCACGGTCGATCCTCGCCCGCGCGCGCTGAGCAGAGTCGTTAGGCCGCCGAGGGCGGCCGGTCAGAGCAGGATCGCCGACTCGAGAAGTCGCAGGGAGCCCGGCGACGCCTCGAAGCGGTGCACAGAGCCGTTCGCGAGGACCTCGCCCACGCGGGGGAGCGTGCCACCGGACACGTGGTCGATCAGCGACCGGATCACCCCGCCGTGGGTGACGACGATCACGGACTCTGCCAGGGGCGCCGACCGCCGTCGCGAGTCCCGGGCGATGCCGTCGAGGGCGCGCAGCGCACGGTCGGCGACGCCCTCCAGAGTCTCGGCTCCCGGCACCGGGGCGAGCCAGTCGCCGTACAGCTCGAGGTACTCGGAGACGAGCTTGCCCTCGCCGTCGCCGAACTCCCGTTCCCGCATGTCGGGGACGAGCGTGGGGGAGTCCAGCCCGAGCTCGGCCGCGATGATCTCCGCGGTCTCACGCGCACGCACGAGCGGGCTGGCGTAGATCGCGTGGTGACCGCCGCCGGTGAGACGCCACGCAGCGGTCCGCGCATCCTCCCGCCCCGTTTCATTCAGCGGGATGTCGGTCGACCCCTGGATGCGCCTGGCCAGGTTCCAGTCGGTCTGGCCGTGACGGACGAGAGTGATGAGGGTCATGAGAGCAGCTCCTGCAGGGCGGGGAGGACGTCGCTGGTGCCGGCGGCGATGGTCACGTCGGCCCACACGTCGGCGCGCGTCGGTTCGCGATTGATGATGACGAGCGGGATGCTGCGGCGGCGCGCCCGCTCGACGAGGCGCACGCCCGAGTTCACGACGAGGGACGACCCGGCGACGATCATCGCGTCGCTCGACCGCAGCAGCGATTCGGCCGCCTTGAAACGGTCGAGCGGGACGTACTCGCCGAAGAACACGACGTCGGGCTTCAGCATCCCGTCGCAGACCGTGCACGACGGCACGACGAATCCCTCGGTGCTCTCCGGCAGCACGTCGCCGTCCGGAGCGAGCTTGACGTTCTCGGGCACCGTGATCCAGGGATTGCGGTCCTCGATCTGCGTGGCGATGTCGCGACGGTCGAAGACCTGGCCGCAGCGCAGGCACAGCACCCGGCGCATCGTGCCGTGCACCTCGATGACGTGCGAGCTCCCGGCGCGCAGATGCAGTCCGTCGACGTTCTGCGTGATCACGCCGCTCACACGGCCGGCTGCCTCCATCTGGGCGAGCGCGACGTGTCCGGGGTTGGGTTCCGCTCGGGCGAACGCGCGCCAGCCCAGATGACCGCCGACCCAGTAGCGGCGGCGTGCCGCCTCGTCGCCGAGGTAGCGCTGGATCGTCATGGGATCGGAGCGCGTGCGAGCGCCCTCGCCGCGGTAGGCGGGGATGCCGGAGTCGGTCGAGATGCCCGCGCCCGTGAGAAGGGCGATGCGGCGTCCGGCGAGGAGTTCGGCGGTGCGAGCGACGACGGCCGACAGCTCGGCCGGACTCGAATCGCTCACGGGACCTCCTGCAGCGAGTCTACGGCGTGACGCCGACAGCGGGCCGCAGGTGGGAGAGTGGACCGGTGGAACTGCTGGAACTCACGGATGCCGACGACCCCCGCCTCGACGACTACCGCGGCCTCACGGACACGGCGCTGCGTCGGATCTCTGAGCCCACGGGCGGCCTGTACATCGCGGAGTCGGCCAAGGTGATCGAGCGCGCCGTCGCCGCCGGGCACCGGCCCCGCTCCGTGATGGTGCAGCGGCGGTGGGTCGACGGCATCCGCTCGACGATGCAGGGTCTCGACGTCCCGGTCTACGTGGTCCCCGATACCGTCGCCGAAGCGGTCGCGGGGTTCGCCGTCCACCGCGGCGCCCTCGCCTCCATGCACCGCCCCGAGCTGCCGAGCGTCGCCTCGGTCGTGGCGGATGCTCGGCTGGTCCTCATCCTCGCCGACATCGGCGACCACGCGAACATCGGCGCCGCGTTCCGGGCGGCGGCCGGGCTGGGAGCGGACGCCGTGCTCGTGTCGCCCGGCTGCGCTGACCCGCTCTACCGGCGCAGCGTGCGGGTCAGCATGGGCACCGTGTTTCAGGTGCCGTGGACGCGCATGCCCGACTGGACGGGCGCGATCGAGGCGCTCCACGACGCGGAGATCGCGACGGCCGCGCTGGCGCTCGACGACCGGGCGGTCCCCCTGCGCGAGTTCGTTCGCGAGCGCCCCGAGCGCGTCGCGCTGATGATGGGGTCCGAGGGGGACGGGCTGTCTGCGGAGGCTCTCTCGCTGGCCGACCACGTCGTGACGATCCCCATGAGCGGGGGAGTGGACTCGCTCAACGTCGCCTCGGCAGCCGCCGTCGCTCTCTGGGCACTCGGCGATCACTGACGCCCGCCCGGGGGACTGAGCCTCCGCCCGGGGCACTGACGCTCCGTCCGGGTGCTGATCCTCCCCGGGGGTCTGGGTCAGCGGTTCTCGGGCAGTCGGAGGAACGGCGCCGCGTCGGGGCGCTTCGCCGCCACATGGTCACCGGAGGACTGGTGACGCAGACGGCGCAGCACCCACGGGACGAGGTGCTCGCGGGCCCACCCGAGGTCCTCGGCGCGCGCCTCGCGCCAGGTGCGGACCGGCAGGGGTTCCGGCTGCATCGCTTCGAGGTCGTTGGGCACGTTGAGGGCGCGCAGCACCATGCGCGCGACCTCGTGGTGGCCGAGGGCGTTGTAGTGCAGGCGGTCGTCGTCGAAGAACCGCATGTCCTGCACGACCTTCAGCGCCCACTGATCCGCGACGATGCAGTCGTGGCGATCGGCGATCGCCCGCACGTTCTCGTTGTAGATCGCGACCTTCCCTCGGAAGGGACGGAACACCGGCGTGAAGCCCGTGTCGATGCCGGTGAACAGCAGCACCGCCGCGCCGGTCGACGCGAGGCGGGCGACGGCGTCCTCCAGCTGCGCGGCGATCGCGTCGGGATCGGTCCCGGGACGGATCACGTCGTTGCCGCCCGCGCAGATCGAGACGAGGTCGGGGCGCAGCTCGACGGCCGGTTCGATCTGGTCCTCCACGATCTGCGCGATGAGCTTGCCGCGCACGGCGAGGTTCGCATAGGCGAAGTCGTCGACGTCCTGCGCCAGCACTTCGGCCACGCGGTCCGCCCAGCCGCGGTGTCCACCGGGTACGGCGGGATCGGGGTCGCCGATGCCCTCGGTGAACGAGTCGCCCACGGCCACGAAACGGCGCCACGGGTGGGGCGTGTCGTTGGCCACGTACGGGGTCCGAGTCGAATCCTGGTCGGTCATCCAGCTCTCCTTCGCGAACGTGCGCCGCGCATCGATGGCGGCGGCGCAGTGACCGAGCCTACTCCGCCGGTCGGCATCCGCGCCGGTGCGATCCGGTGTCGGCGGCAGCGATTATCGTTGTCTCGATGCTTTCTCCGTCCTTTCCCCAGCGCGCCCCGTGGGGAACCGCCAACAAGCTGCGTGCCTGGCAGCAGGAGGCTCTCGAGCAGTACTTCGAGGCGGATCAGCGCGACTTCCTCGTCGCCGCGACACCCGGGGCAGGCAAGACCACGTTCGCCCTCACCCTCGCCGTCGAGCTCATGCGCAGCGGCGAGGTGAACCGGATCATCGTCGTCGCTCCGACCGAGCATCTGAAGACCCAGTGGGCAGATGCCGCGGCTCGCGTGCACATCCGGCTCGATCCCCAGTTCAAGAACAGTCACTGGGCGCCGGCGCGCCACTATCACGGCGCTGTCGTGACCTACGCGCAGGTGGCGGCGAAGTCGTCGGTGCACCGTCACCTCACCGAAGACGCGAACACGCTCGTGATCCTCGACGAGGTGCACCATGGCGGTGACGCGCTGAGCTGGGGCGACGCCATCCGCGACGCGTACGGACCGGCCAAGAGGCGCCTGCTCCTCTCCGGAACCCCGTTCCGCAGCGACACCGCGCCCATCCCGTTCGTCGAGTACCACCCGGACGAGTCCGGGGCGCGGATCTCGCGGACCGACTACAACTACGGCTACGGACGAGCCCTCGCCGACGGCGTCGTGCGGCCGGTGCTCTTCCACATGTACGCGGGCAAGATGCGGTGGCGCACGAGCTCGGGCGACGAGCTCGAGACGCACCTCGGGCAGGACAATACGAAGGACGTCACGTCCCAGGCCTGGCGTACCGCTCTCGATCCGGAGGGCGAGTGGATGCCGGCGGTGCTCTCCGCCGCTGATCGTCGCCTCACCGAGATCCGCCACCACATCCCCGATGCCGGCGGACTCGTGCTGGCCACAGACCAGACCGTGGCGCGGGCCTACGCCAAGATCCTCCACAGCATCACGCGCCAGCAGCCGACGATCGTGCTCTCCGACGATGCGACGGCCTCCGAGCGGATCGAGAAGTTCAGTGCGAGCGACGATCGCTGGATGGTCGCGGTGCGCATGGTGTCGGAGGGTGTCGACGTGCCGCGCCTCGCGGTCGGGGTCTACGCCACGTCGTCGTCGACGCCGCTGTTCTTCGCGCAGGCCATCGGGCGCTTCGTGCGCGCCCGCCGACGGGGCGAGGCGGCGAGCGTCTTCCTTCCGCAGGTTCCCGTCCTCATGGGACTGGCGAACGAGATGGACAAGCAGCGCGACCACGCGCTCGATCGACAGTCGAAAGACGACGACGGACTCGAGGACTCACTGCTCGACAGCGCGAACCGGGAGGACGACGCGTCGGACGCGCTGACCCAGGAGTTCAGCTATCAGGCGCTGTCGTCGATCGCGCACTTCGATCGGCTCGTGTTCGAGGGCCAGGAGTTCGGTCAGCTGGCCGAACCGGGCACCCCGGAGGAGGAGGAGTTCATCGGGTTCCCCGGGCTCCTCGAGCCCGAGCACGTGCATGAACTCCTGATGCAGCGTCAGGCGCGGCAGTCCCGGCTCCGTGAAGCGCGCGAGGCGGCGGCCGGGCCCACCGAGACGACCACGCTCCCCGCACCCCTCCATCGCACGCTCAAGGAGCAGCGGCAGCTGCTGAACAGCCTCGTCGGGCTCTACGCGCGGCAGAAGGGCGAGCCGCACGGAGCAGTGCACGCCGAGCTGCGTCGCATCTGCGGCGGTCCGGCTGTCGCGCAGGCGACGGTCACCCAGCTGCAGGCCCGGATCGACGTGCTGCGCAAGCGCGTCCGCTCCTGACCGACGCCTCACGCGTCCCTCCTTCGCCGCCCCGAAAAGCTGGCAATCACGGGTTTTCGGCGTGCACGCCGTGCCTCGCCGATTAGCGTGGAAACGCCCCCGCAGCAGTACCGAGGAGACTTCATGACCGCACCTGCGCCTGCCCCCGCGACCGACGCCGATCGACGTCGGTGGGCCCGCTACCTCGTCGAGGAGCGGGCCGAGGGCCTCGTCTACCAGCGACTCGCTCACCGTCGCTCAGGGGAGGAGCGCGAGATCCTCCTCGGACTCGCCGACGCCGAGCGACGACACGAGCAGCACTGGCTCGATCTGCTCGGCGGCGAGCCGGCACGTCTGCCCAGGGCGGGTGTCCGCTCGCGTCTGCTCGGGCGGATGGCGGGACGATTCGGCTCGATCTTCGTGCTCGCCCTCGCGCAGAGCGCCGAGGCGCGGTCGCCGTACGACGAGGAGCAGTACGCCACCCCCGCGATGCGGGCCGACGAGAAGGTGCACTACGAGGTCGTCCGCGGACTCGCCGCGCGGGGGCGACGCCGCTTGTCCGGCTCCTTCCGAGCCGCGGTGTTCGGCGCGAACGACGGTCTCGTCAGCAACCTCGCGCTCGTGCTCGGCATCGGGGCGACCGGTGTGAGCTCGGGCTTCGTGCTCTTCAGCGGCATCGCCGGGCTGCTGGCCGGTGCGCTGTCGATGGGCGCGGGGGAGTTCGTCTCGGTGAGGTCGCAGCGCGAGCTGCTCGCGGCGACGGAGGCGAACGAGGACGCAGCGGCCACCGCCGCCGACCTCGACATCGACGAGAACGAGCTGGCTCTCGTCTACCGCGCGCGGGGAGTCGGCCCGGAGGAGGCGCTCGAACGCGCCAGTCGCATCGTCGCCGCGGCCCGCGCAGGCGTCGAGCGCACCGCGACCACCGGTCCGGTACACGTGCACGGCGGTGACGACCACGACATCGTCGGCAGCGACTGGACTGCCGCCCTCTCGTCGTTCCTGCTGTTCTCCTCCGGCGCCATCATCCCTGTGCTCCCGTGGATCTTCGGACTGCAGGGCACCACGGCCGTCGTCGTGGCCCTCGTGCTGGTGGGTGTCGCGCTCCTGTCGACGGGAGCGATGGTCGGCATCCTGTCCGGCGGCCCGCCGCTGCGCCGCGCGCTGCGTCAGCTGGCGATAGGTTTCGGAGCCGCTGCCGTCACCTACGTGCTCGGACTGGTGTTCGGCGTCGGGGCGGTGTGACGTCGGCGTCCGGTCGGTGCCTCGCGCCGGCCGGACGCCGGGTACGAAGAAGGCCCCGGAGGATCGTGGATCTTCCGGGGCCTGTCTGTGCGCGGAGGGGGACTTGAACCCCCACGCCCTTACGGGCACTACGACCTCAACGTAGCGCGTCTACCATTCCGCCACCCGCGCGGGTGTTGGATGTTCGTTGCCGAACGAAGATTTACATTAGCACGCGGTTCGACGCACTCAGAAACCGAGGCGGTCGCCCGGGCGCGCCTCGCGGCTTCGATAGCCTGGAGCCATGACCGAGCAGTCCCTTCCCGAAGTCGTGCGCGTGGCCCGAGACCTGATCCGCTTCGACACGTCGAACTTCGGCGGAGGAGACGCCAAGGGCGAGCGTGAGGCAGCGGAGTACGTCGGCGCCTACCTCACGGAGCTCGGACTCGAGGTCGAGTACTACGAACCGATCCCGCGGCGTACCAACGTGATGGCCAGGGTGCCGGGTCGCGACCGCAGCAAGCCAGCACTCGTGGTGCACGGTCATCTCGACGTCGTCCCGGCGATGCCGGAGGACTGGACGGTCGACCCCTTCGCGGGTGTCGTTCAGAACGGGATGCTCTGGGGTCGAGGCGCCGTCGACATGAAGAACATGGATGCGATGATCCTCACCGCGGTCGCGGACATCCTGCGCGCCGGCGAGAAGCCCGAGCGCGACCTTGTGCTGGCGTTCTTCGCCGACGAGGAGAACGGCGGCGTGGAGGGCTCCGCGCTCGTCGTGCGCGACCGGCCGGAGTGGTTCGCGGGTGCGACGGAGGCGATCAGCGAGGTCGGCGGGTACTCGATCTACGTCGACGACCGTCGCGCGTACCTGCTGCAGGTGGGGGAGAAGGCGCTGATCTGGATCCGTCTCGTCGCGAAGGGGCGGGCCGGGCACGGCAGCCGCCTGCACGACGACAACGCGGTCACGAAACTGGCGGAGGCCGTCGCGGCGATCGGCCGCACACGCTGGCCCGTCCGACTCACGCCGACGACCGAGGCGCTGCTGCAGGGGCTGAGCGACCTCACCGGGCGTCCGGTCGACGACCCCGACGCGCTGGCCGCTGCAGCGGGTCCCGCCGCGGCATTCCTGCGCTCGACCTTCCGTACGACGACGAACCCGACCGTGCTGAGTGCCGGGTACAAGCACAACGTCATCCCGGAGCGGGCCGAGGCGCTCATCGACGTCCGCGTGATCCCCGGCACCGAAGACGATGTGCTGCGCGAGCTGCAGCAGATCGTGGGAGACGAGATCGAGATCCAGACCGTCGTGCGCGACATCGGCATGGAAACGCCGTTCGAGGGCGACCTGGTCGACGCGATGGTGGCGAGCCTGGGCCATCACGACCCGGGCGTGCCCGTCATCCCGTATCTCCTCGGGGCGGGGACGGACAACAAGGCGCTCGCGTATCTCGGCATCACCGGGTACGGCTTCGCGCCGCTGCGGCTGCCGGCCGACCTGGACTTCACGGGCATGTTCCACGGAGTCGACGAGCGCGTGCCCGTAGAATCGCTTGTCTTCGGTCAGCAGGTGCTGGCCGATCTGCTGCGCACGTACTGAGCGCTCCCTCCGCGCGACCGCGCCGCTCCCGAACATCCCGAAGGCTCCTCCATGCACCTGCTCGAAGCGCTCATCCTCGGCCTCGTGCAGGGACTCACCGAGTTCCTGCCCATCTCCTCGAGTGCGCACCTGCGCATCCTCGGCACGTTCCTGCCGTCCGGGGAGGACCCGGGCGCCGCGTTCACCGCCATCACGCAGATCGGTACAGAGGCCGCGGTGGTGGTGTTCTTCTGGCGCGACATCGTGCGCATCATCCGCCAGTGGTTCCGATCTCTCATCGGCAAGGCCCCGAAGAGCGACCCCGATGCGCGCATGGGCTGGATGATCATCATCGGCAGCATCCCCATCGTCGTCCTCGGGCTGCTGTTCCAGGATCAGATCGAGACAGTCTTCCGGTCGATGTGGATCGTCGCGGTCATGCTCATCGTGTTCGGCATCCTGCTCGGAGTGGCCGACTACGTCGGCTCCAAGCGTCGCAAGCTGAACGACCTGACCTACCCGCACGGCGTCGCGTACGGCTTCGCTCAGGCGCTCGCGCTGATCCCGGGGGTCTCGCGCTCCGGCGGCACGATCACGATGGGGCTGTTCCTCGGGTACGAGCGCGCTGCGGCTGCCCGCTACGCGTTCCTGCTCGCCATCCCGGCGGTCTTCGGAAGCGGCTTCTACCAGGTGTTCAAGAGCTGGGACCAGCCCTCGTTCTTCTCGTTCGGCGACACGCTCGCGGCGACCGGCGTCGCGTTCGTCGTGGCCCTCGCGGTGATCGCGTTCTTCATGAACTACATCTCGAAGCGCAGCTTCCTGCCCTTCGTGATCTACCGCATCCTGCTCGGATCGGTGCTCCTGGTGCTGCTCGGACTGGGCGTCATCCCGGCCTGAGCGGCGGGGCGACTCAGCCCTTGCGGTCAGCCGGCCCGTCGCCCCTGCGCTTCAGATAGCGCTCGAACGCCTGGGCGATCGCGTCGCCCGACGCATCCGGCGAGTCCCATGTGTCTCGCGTGCGCTCGAGCTGCCTGATGTACTCGGTCATGTCCTCGTCGTCGGCCGCGGCGGCGTCGATCGACGCCTCCCATGCGGCGGCCTCGGTGCGCAGGTGGTCCCGGGGGACGTCCACGCCGGTCAGCTCCTCCAGGCGGTCGAGCAGCGCCAGTGTGACCTTCGGCGAGGGGGTCGCCGACGCCACGTAGTGCGGGACGCTCGCCCACAGGCTCGCGGTGGGGATGCCGGACGTCTCGGCGAAGTGCTCGAAGACGCTGAGGATGCCGACGGGCCCCTCGTACAGGGACCGCTCGAGGCCGTGCGCCTCGCGCACCTGCTCGTTCTGGCTGGACGCGAAGATCGAGATCGGGCGGGTATGCGGCACGTCGGAGAGCATCGCCCCGAGGGTGACGAGTCCGGTGATGTCGTCGCGGAGTGCGACGTCCATGAATTCCGAGGCGAACGCCTGCCAGGTGCGGGCGGGCTCGACGCCGGTGAGGATCCACAGCTCGGGGCCGGGACCCGGATCGCGCGGACGCCACAGCCCGGCCTCCGGCCAGGTCAGCTGGCGGCGCCCCTCGGCATCCGTCTTCGTGGCCGGTCGCGTGTACTGGTAGTCGAAGTACAACTCGGGGTCGATCGAGTGCACGAGGTCGTACTCGTTCTCCGCGCGCAGTGCGGCGATCGCGCCGCTCGCCGCTTCGCCCGCGTCGTTCCAGCCATCGAAGGCGGCGATGATGATGCGAGAACCCAGAACATCCATCGTGATCTCCCCTCGTGGTTCCGGATCGATGTCTACCCAGGCTAGTCCGACCCGGCAGGGCGAGGGCGGCGCCACGGCTAACATGGACCGGTGAGCAGACAGCCCCGCGCGATCCTCTGGGACATGGACGGAACCCTCGTCGACACCGAGCCGTACTGGATGGCGGCGGAGACGGCGCTCGTCGAATCCTTCGGCGGGAGCTGGAGCCACGAGCAGGCTCTGCAGCTCGTCGGCAACGGTCTGGTCGACAGTGCCGTGATCCTGCAGAACGCGGGTGTCGACATGGAGGCCGACGCGATCATCTCCCTCCTCACCGACGGGGTGCAGGAGGCGCTGCGGGTGCAGGGCGTGCCGTTCCGACCGGGTGCCCGCGAGCTGCTCCTCGACCTGAAGTCCGCCGGTATCACGACCGGTCTCGTGACGATGTCCCTGCGCCGTATGGCGCTCAGCGTGGTCGACCTCATCGAGTTCGACGCCTTCGACATCGTGGTCGCCGGCGACGACGTCTCGAACCCCAAGCCGCACCCGGAGCCCTACCTGCACGCCGCGTCGCTCCTCGAGGTCGACATCGCCGACACGCTCGTGATCGAGGACTCGCCGACGGGACTCCGCGCAGGCCTCGCCGCGGGCGCCGTGGCTCTGGGCGTGCCGCACATCGTCCCGCTCGACCACGTCGGCGCGCACGAGCTGTGGCCGACGCTGCAGGATCGCACCGCCGCGGATCTCGTCGACCTCTTCGACCGCAAGGCCATGACAGGAGCCACCCGATGAGCCAGGCCACCGCCCACCGCCCCAGTGGACCGTTCCGCGAGGGCGACAGGGTCCAGCTCACAGGTCCGAAGGGCCGTCTGCACACGGTCACGCTCCGAGAGGACGGCGAGCTGCACACGCACCACGGGGTGCTGCGCCACCGCGACCTCATCGGACTGCCGGACGGCTCGGTCGTTTCGAACAGCTCCGGCCACGAGTACCTCGCCCTGCGCCCGCTGCTCCGCGACTTCGCGATGTCGATGCCCCGCGGCGCGGCGATCGTGTACCCGAAGGATGCCGCGCAGATCGTCATGCAGGCCGACGTGTTCCCCGGAGCCGTGGTCGTCGAGGCCGGCGTCGGCTCCGGCGCGCTGTCGCTGTCGCTGCTGCGCGCGATCGGCCCGGCGGGCCGCCTCGTGTCGTTCGAACGCCGCGACGACTTCGCCGAGGTCGCGCGGGGCAATGTGGAGACCTTCTTCGGCGAGACCCCGTCGACGTGGAGCGTGGTCGTCGGCGACCTCGCCGAGGCGCTGCCCGCGGAGTTCGAGCCGGGAACCGTCGATCGCGTGGTGCTCGACATGCTCGCGCCGTGGGAGTGCATGGACGTCGTCGCCGACGCCCTGACTCCCGGAGGCGTGGTGCTGTGCTACGTCGCCACAGCCACACAGCTCTCCCGCGTCGCCGAGTACATCCGCGGCACCGGTCTGTTCACCGACCCCGACGCCTCGGAGACGATGGTCCGCGGCTGGCACGTCGAGGGCCTCGCCGTGCGCCCGGACCACCGCATGGTCGCGCACACCGGTTTCCTTCTCACCGCTCGCCGGCTCGCTCCCGGAGCGGTCGCCCCGTCGGTGAAGCGCCGCGCTTCGAAGAGCAGCTACGGCGACGACGACGTCGAGCTCTGGACTCCCGGGGCCGTGGGCGACCGCGAGATCACCGACAAGAATCTGCGCAAGCGCGCGAGGGAGGCGGCCAAGGCTGCGGAGGGCGCGCGTCTCGCCGCTGCATCGCGCGAATCGGAGCCCCCGACGGAATAGACTGGAGCGCGTGCGTAAAACGTCCGCCGTTCTGGCCACCCTCAGCCTCGCCGCCCTCGCTCTGACCGGGTGCGCGTCCGCCCCGTCGTTCGCGGGGGAGACCTGCGATCGTGCAGCGGACTCCAGTGCGATCCTCGACTCCGTCACCGTCGACGGTGAGCTCGGCGCGAAGCCCGACGTCGAGGTGTTCGGTCCGGTGAAGGCCTCCAAGACGTCCTACGCCGATGCCGTCGTCGGAGACGGGCGCACACTGACGTCGACGTCGCAGCCGTTCGTGCTCGACCTGACGTTCTTCGCCGGGAACAGCGGCAAGCCTCTCTACGAGACCGAGTACAACGACGACCTGAGCCGCGTGCACAGCATCGCGTACTGGTCGCAGAAGTCCGCTGGGCTCGAGAAGGCGCTCGAGTGCGCCACCGGCGGAAGCCGGGTCGTCGCCGTCCTGACGCCCGATGACTTCGGCCAGGCGAACGTCGAGGCCTTCGGGCTCGACGACGACGAGAACGTGGTCGCCGTGATCGACGTGCTCGACGTGTCGCTCGCGCGCGCTGAGGGCGCTCCCCAGTTCAACGACGCGCAGGGCATGCCCACCGTCGTCCGGGCACCGGACGGCACGCCCGGCGTGATCGTGCCCGACAGCCCGGCCCCGAAGAAGTCGGTCACGCAGACCCTCATCAAGGGTGACGGCGCGGTCGTCGAGAAGGGGCAGACGATCATCACGAACCTGACCGCCGTCGGTTGGGACGACAAGAAGGTCGCGACCAGCACGTGGGGTTCCGAGCCGAACATCGGCCCGGCGGCCAACGAGCTCGTCGGGGCCACGGTCGGCTCCCAGCTGCTGGTCGTCGTCCCGGAGGCCGACGGCAACAAGGCGACGGCGATCGTCGTCGACATCCTGGGGATCGTCCCGACCCCGGAGCAGTGATGGCGGCCCGTATTCCCGCGGAGGAGCGCCTGACGAACCTCGTCGTGGCGCTCATGGCCACGGAGATCGGGCTCACCAAGCAGCAGATCCTCGACAACGTCTCCGGGTACCGTCAGCGTGCGGATGCCGGTGCGCGCTCGGACGCTCTCGAGAAGATGTTCGAGCGCGACAAGGACGAGCTCCGCACTCTCGGCGTACCCGTCGAGACGCTGGGAGACCAGTCCGACCCGAACGACCTCCGCGAGGCCCGTTACCGGATCCCGCAGGCCGAGTACGACCTCCCCGGCGATATCGAGTTCACGCCGGCCGAGCTGGCCGTGCTGCGACTCGCGGGCAGCGTCTGGAGCGCGGAATCGGCATCCGGCGACGCGCAGGCCGGTGTCCGCAAGATCCGCGCATTGGGGATCGACGGCGACGAGCCGATCATCGGCTTCGCACCGCGCATCACCGCCCGCGACGAGGCGTTCCCCGTGCTTCAGGAAGCGATCGAGAAGAGCCGGGTCGTCGTGTTCGAGTATCTGAAGCCGGGCGAGGACGCACCGCGGCGACGCAGCATCCGTCCGCTCGCTCTGGTCGACTACGAGGCGCGCTGGCACGTCTTCGGGATCGATGTCGCGATCGAGGAGGATCGGATGTTCCTGCTCAGTCGGATCGTCGGCAAGGTGAAGATGACGGCGGCCTCGTTCGACCCGTCGCTCCGTGACGGCGCGGGGGAGCGGGCCCTCAGCGGTCTCGAAGCCGTCGCCGCCCAGAACTCCGCGCTGCTCGAGGTGACGCCGGGGACGGAGGCGTCCCTGCGGCTCGGACGCCGCGCCACACCGGCCACTCAGGGTATCCGGGTGCCGTTCGTCGACATGCACATCCTCGCCGACGAGCTCGCCTCGTACGGACCCGAGGTCCGCGTGGTCGAGCCGGCACCCCTGCGCGACGCCGTGATCTCGCGGCTGACCGCAGTGATCGAGGCCAACACCGACGCGGAGGAGGGCCGATGAGCGCGCAGGCGAAGCCGCTGCTCGCCGCCGACCGCGTGCGGGTGTATCTGACCCTCGTCCCGTATCTGCTCGAGCACGGTCAGGTCTCGCTGCAGGAGGCGGCGGCGGAGTTCGGCGTCACTCCGAACGAGATGCGCCAGATGGTCGAGAAGCTCACGGTCATCGGCCTTCCTGGCGACTCGGGCTACTGGCAGCAGCCGCAGGAGATGTTCGACATCAACTGGGACCTGCTCGACGAGGAGGACGTCATCGAGATCACGAACGACGTCGCGCTGCGCCGCGTGCCGCGATTCACGGCTCGCGAGGCCGCAGCCCTGCTCGCCGGTCTGCAGATGGTCGCCGCAGTTCCGGCCGTGTCGGACTCCGGTCTCGTGAGCGGCCTGATCTCGAAGCTCTCGCGCGGTGCCGCGGACGCCCCCGCAGAGGTCGTCGTCGCCCCCAGCGCCGTCGACGAGGTCCGCCGCGTCGTCTCCCAGGGCGTCCGCGACGGCGTCGCCGTCTCGTTCACCTATCAGGCGCCCGATGCCGCCCCGACGACCCGCACCGTGGATCCCGTGCAGGTGCTGATCACCAACGCCCAGTGGTACCTGCAGGGCTGGTGCCACATGCGCAAGGCGATGCGGACGTTCCACCTCGACCGCGTCAGTGACGCACGCCTCACCGACATCCCGATCACGCATGCCGGCGATCACGTCCCCGAGGCGTTCGCGGCAGCCGAGGACGAGGGCGAAGTGCGGGTGCGTATCCCCGAGAGAATCGCCCCGCTGCTGCGCGGGTTCCTCACCGGAGACGAGGTCGAGGCGAAGGACGGCGTGGTCACGGCCCGGCTGCATCTCGCCGACCCACGCGGCGTCAAACGCCTCGCCGCCCGATTCGGCGGGGTGATGGAGGTCATCGAGCCCGGCATCGCCCGCGCTGCCGCCCGGGAATGGGCTGCGGCCGGACTCGCGCTGTATGGCCACCCGGATCGCCCTGACGCCGGTTAGACTGGGGAAAACGACGAAGGAGAATCATGGGCGCTTTCGGTTGGCCACATCTGCTGATCATCCTCGCCGTCATCCTGCTGCTTTTCGGCGCGGCGAAGTTGCCGGCGCTCGCCAAGAGCCTCGGGCAGTCGGCCCGTGTGTTCAAGGGCGAGATGAAGGCGATGAAGAGCGACGACGCCGATGACGCATCGGAGCCTGCGGCAACCGCCGCTCCTGCTCCGAAGACATCGGTGACGGAGAACACGGTGATCCGCGAAGCGGACCCGGGTCAGCCTCCTCGATCCGCGTAGGTCGTGTCGGCACTCGAATCCGCCGATCAGGAGACTCCGGGTCGCGATAGGCGGATGTCTCTGGGCGCGCACCTGATCGAATTGCGCAAGCGCCTCGTCATCGCTGCGGCCGCGCTCGTGGTCGGTATGATCGTGGCCTTCATCGTGACCGGACCGATCATCGATCTGCTGTCCATACCCATCCGGTCGATCGCGGCAGAGGCGGGCCGTGAATACACCGGCCTCAACTTCACGACCGTCACGAGCGGCTTCGATCTGCGCATGCGGATCGCCTTCGCGATCGGCCTTCTGATCTCGGCCCCGGTCTGGCTCTGGCAGGTCTGGGCTTTCGTCATGCCCGGCCTGACCAAGAAGGAGACCCAGTACACCTGGGGCTTCCTGGGTGCCGCGATCCCTCTCTTCTTCGGCGGGTGCACGGTCGCATTCTTCGTCCTGCCCCACGTCATCGAGATCATGGCGTCGTTCGTCCCCACCGGCATGGCCCAGTTCTATGACTACTCCGGTTACTACGACTTCGTCTTCAAGTTCCTGCTCGTCGTCGGCATCGCTTTCGTCCTGCCGGTCTTCCTCGTGGCGCTGAACCTCGCCGGTGTCATCTCGGGTCGCGAGATCCTCAAAGGGTGGCGGGTCGCCGTGCTCGTGTGCACCATCTTCGCGGCCGTGACGACTCCACCCGCCGACGTGTTCTCGATGCTCCTGCTGATGGCGTCCATGATCGTTCTCTACTTCGCCGCGACGTTCATCTCCATGCTGTTCGATCGACGCAAGCGCAAGCTCGCGAGAGCAGCCGGCATCGACCCGGCCACCGCATGAGCTCGCCTTCCGAGCGCTTCGCCGCCGCGCGCGAGGCTGCCGGCCATCCGCAGACGGCGGCGTTCGCCGCTCGTCAGCGCTTCGATCTCGACCCCTTCCAGATCGAGGGCTGCCACGCGCTGGAGCGCGGCCACAGCGTGCTGGTCGCCGCTCCGACGGGGGCGGGCAAGACGATCGTCGGCGAGTTCGCGATCCACCTGGCCATGCAGACCACGCGCGACAAGGCGTTCTACACGACGCCGATGAAAGCGCTGTCGAACCAGAAGTTCCGGGAGCTCGTCGAGGTCTACGGCCCCGACGAGGTGGGTCTGCTGACGGGCGACACCAACATCAACGGCAACGCCCGGATCGTCGTGATGACGACCGAGGTGCTGCGCAACATGATCTACGCGGATTCCGCGGCTCTGCGCGATCTCCGCTACGTCGTCATGGACGAGGTGCACTATCTGGCCGACCGCTTCCGCGGCGCTGTCTGGGAAGAGGTCATCATCCACCTGCCGTCGCAGGTGCGGCTGGTGTCGCTCAGCGCGACCGTGTCGAACGCCGAGGAGTTCGGCGACTGGCTCGACACCGTGCGCGGCGACACCGAGGTGATCGTCTCGGAGATCCGACCCGTCCCGCTCGAGCAGCACGTGCTCGTCCGCGACGACCTGCTCCCGCTCTTCGACGATCGGGCCGGCCTCGCGACAGCGCAGGTGAACCAGGAACTGATGCGCATCCGCTCCTTCACAGGATCGCACTACGAGCAGAATCGCGAAGCGCAGACCTATCGGAGCAACCGTCACGCCGGCAGGCAGGCTCAGCGCCCGCCGCGCGGCGGGCGGCGTCCGGTGCGCTCGTCGAACGTCCGTCGCATCGAGCGCATGGATCGTCCGGATGTCGTGCGACTGCTCGAACGGTCGAACCTCCTTCCGGCGATCTTCTTCATCTTCAGCCGGGTGGGATGCGACGCGGCCGTCCAGCAGGTGCGCCGGTCAGGACTCCGGCTGACCTCCACCGAGGAGCGCGCGGAGATCCGCTCGATCGTCGAGGAGCGCACGCGCACGCTGCAGGAGGAGGACCTCGGCGTCCTCGGGTACTGGGAGTGGCTCGACAACCTGGAGCGGGGAGTGGCAGCCCACCATGCGGGTCTGCTGCCCGCGTTCAAGGAGGTCGTCGAGGAGCTCTTCCAGCGCAAGCTGGTGAAGGCCGTCTTCGCGACCGAGACGCTGGCGCTCGGCATCAATATGCCTGCGCGCACCGTCGTCCTCGAGAAGATGGAGAAGTTCAACGGCGAGGCGCGGGTCGCGATCACGTCGGGGGAGTACACCCAGCTCACGGGCCGGGCGGGACGGCGCGGCATCGACGTAGAGGGCCATGCGGTCGTCCAGTGGACCGAGGGGATGGACCCGCAGGCGGTCGCGGCGCTCGCGTCCCGACGGACCTACCCGCTGAACTCCAGCTTCCGTCCGACGTACAACATGGCCGTGAACCTCATCGATCTCTTCGGCCGCGACCGTGCGCGCGAGGTCCTCGAGTCCTCGTTCGCCCAGTTCCAGGCGGACCGAGCCGTGGTGGGTCTCGCGCGGAAGGTCCGCGAGGCGGACGAGTCCCTCGAGGGGTATCGCTCGGCGATGGTCTGCGACCACGGCGACTTCATGGAGTACGCCGCGATGCGCCGGGAGCTGAGCGACCTCGAGAAGAAGAACCGGCAGGACTCCAACTCGCCCCGAGTGGCGCGCGAGAAGCGGATGAAGCAGATCCAGTCCCTGCGCACGCGGATGCAGCGGCACGGATGCCACCGGTGCCCCGACCGCGAGAAGCACGCGCGCTGGGCCGAGCGGTACTGGAAGCTCAAGCGCGAGACCGACCGCACGCGACGACAGATCGAGAATCGGACGGGCACGGTGGCGCGCGTCTTCGACAGGGTCAGCGAGGTCCTCGAGACGCTCGACTACCTCCGTCGTGAAGACGGAGAGACACGACTGACGGATGCCGGACGCACCATGCGGCGCATCTACGGAGAGCGCGATCTGCTCATCGCCGAATCCCTCCGCCAGGGCCTGTGGACGGGGCTCGACGCTCCGTCTCTCGCGGCGATGGCCTGCTGTCTCGTGTACGAACCGCGCCGCGACGAGGCGAACTCGGGCGAGCGCGGGCTCCCACGCGGAGCCTTCCGCTCCGCATACGACCGCACGACGACGCTGTGGGCCGAGCTGGACGACCTCGAGAAGGACCACCACCTGCCCGGGACCGAGCCGCTCGCCGCGGGTCTCGCCGGCGCCATGCACACCTGGGCGCGCGGAGGCAGTCTCGATCGGGTCCTGATCGACGCCGACATGGCCGCCGGCGACTTCGTCCGCTGGGCGAAGCAGACGATCGATCTGCTCGACCAGCTGTCGATCGTCGCCGAAGACGGGACTCTCGCACGGAACGCGCGGGCCGCGCTCGACGGGGTACGCCGGGGCATCGTGGCGTACTCGTCGATGTGAGCAGGGGATCGATGTCGGACTCCCCGGCGGCACCCGCCGCACCGCGCGCGCTCCTTCCTCTCTGGGCTGCCCTCCTCAGCGCGATCACGGCCGCCATCCTCATGGATCTGTCGTACCCCGAGGCTGCCGTCTGGATCCTTGCTTTTCCCGCCGTCGCCCTGTTGCTGCTCGCTCTGGTCGGGCGGCGAGTCGGAGGGGCCCTTCTCGTCGGCACCGTCTACGGGGTGGTCTTCTTCGCACTGCTCGTGTCGTGGACGTCGCGTTATCTCGGACCCGTGCCGTGGGCGGCGCTCAGCGTCGTCGAAGGCGGCCTGACAGCGCTCGCACTCGTCCCGATCGCCCTGGCCTATCGGTGGCTCCCTCATGCCTTCCCGAGGCCTGCTGCGCGCCTGCTGCTGCTCCCGGCGATCGTCGCCGCCCTCTGGGTGGGTCGAGAGCTCTTCGTCGGCTCATGGCCGTATGGAGGGTTCCCGTGGGCGCGCCTGGGGATGACGCAGGCGCAGAGTCCGCTCGCTCCGGTGACGTCGTGGCTCGGGGTGAGCGGTCTGAGCTTCCTCATGGTGTTCCTCGTGGCCGTGCTCATCGAGATGGTCCGGGCTCGCCGTGCGGTGAGCCGCCCGCTGCTGGTCGTGCCGGCGGCTCTCGTCGTCGTCCTCGCCTTCACGCCGCTGTTCCCGACGACGGGCACCGGATCGATGCGCATCGCCGCGGTGCAGGGCAACGGCCCGAGCGGCTACTTCGATGAGCGAGAACCGTACTCGCTCGTCGACGCTCAGGCGACGGCGACGGCACCGCTGTTCGGTGAGGACGTCGACCTCCTCGTCTGGCCGGAGGGGTCGCTCGATTACGACCCCTTCCAGACAGACGCCCTCGCCCGACGGATGAGCTTCGTGAGTTCACGCATCGGGGCACCGCTCCTGGCGAATGCCGCGACAGAGCGCGACGGCCGCTACTACAACACCTCGATGCTGTGGACCGAGGACGGAGCGGCGGAGGAGACGCACGACAAGCGGCATCCGGTGCCCTTCGGCGAGTACGTCCCCGATCGCGCGTTCTTCAACGCCCTCGCGCCCGACCTCATCGGTCTGATCCAGCGGGAGTACACGCCAGGGACGAACAGCTCCGTGATCGACGTCGACGGGGTGCAGGTCGGGCTCGCCATCTGCTTCGACGTCATCTATGACGACGTCGTCGATCAGGGGGTGCGCGACGGCGCAGAGGTTCTCGTCTTCCAGACGAACAACGCCGACTTCCGGGGGACGGACGAGAACCTGCAGCAGCTGGCCTTCGCGCGCATGCGCGCCATCGAGACCGGCCGCAGCGTGGTGAACATCTCCACGGTCGGCACGAGTCAGATCATTCGTGCCGACGGCAGCACCGTCTCGAGTCTGGACGCAGATGAGGCCGGAGCGATGCTCGAGAACGTCGAGCTCCGATCCGGCCTCACGGCGGGTGTCGTCCTGGGCCCGTGGATCCAGCAGCTTCTGCTGTGGGGCGGGCTGGGCGCGCTGATCGTCGGGTGGTGGCGCGCACGGAGGCGCTAGGCGCCGATCTTCTCCCGGGTGGGGTCTTCGCCGGCTCCACGACGCGCGCGGATGAATGCGAGGCGCTCCTCGAGCAGCTCCTCGAGCTCAGCGCGCGTGCGGCGCTCCATCAGCATGTCCCAGTGGGTGCGGGCGGCCTTCTCGTCGGCCGCGTCCAGCGTGACGGCCTGGCCGTCGACGTTCAAACGTGCCTCGGCGCCGCAGGCACGGCACTCCCAGGTCTGCGGCGCCTCTGCATCAGCCGCGAACATGAGCGTCGTGACATGGCCGCACGTGTCACAGGTGTAGGTGGTCTCTCGGCGCTCCATGAAGACGACGCCCTCTTCGCTCTGTAGGCTCTGGGCGCCGAGTCGGATGCCGCGTAGGCTGCGATCTGCCATTGTGTGGTCCTCTCGTCTCTGCCAGGTATAACGTTCCGACCTGTGCGCTTCATCCACGCGAACGCTTTCCCTGAGCGATTCACAGCGGAATCCCAGCGCGCTCGAGAGGCTGGGAAAGGGTGCTCAGCGGCGCAGCGCAGCCAGGGCGAGATCGGCCCGATCGGAGACCACGCCGTCGACGCCCAGACCGGTGAGCCGGACCATGTCCGCGGGCTCGTTCACGGTCCAGACGTGCACTTCGACTCCGTGCCGATGGGCGGCTGTGAGCACAGCGGGCGTGAGTACCCGGACGGCGCCGTGGCGCTCCGGGATCTGCAGAGCATCGATGTCGCGGAGCACCCGCCCGGTGGGAAGTCGAAGCGCCGAGAGCGCCCGGAGTGCGGCGATGGTGCGGCTGCCGCCCGAGGTCGCGGGGCGGAGTCCGGCACCTGCCCGGAGCACCGACGCGATGGCAGCGCGGCGCTTGCGGTCGTCGAAGCTCGTGACCAGCACGCGGTGCGTGTCCTCGCTGAGGATTCCGCCGAGCGGCCCGACGGCTTCGGCGGTCTTGACGTCGATGTTGAAGCGGGTCGAGGGAAAGGCCGCAAGCGCCTCTGCCACGGTCAGCAGGCCGCCGTGATCGGCGAACATGCTCGCGAGATCCCTCGTGCGCACCTCGCGCACGAGGCGGGTGTCTCCGGTGAGCCGCTTCAGGGACGAGTCGTGGAAGAGCACGACGTCGCCGTCGGCGGTCACCTGGCAGTCTGTCTCGATGTACTCGGCGCCGGCGGCATGAGCGGCGGCGAAGGCGGCAGCCGAGTTCTCCCACACACCCGAGTCCTCGCCCTCCGCGGTGATGAGGCCACGGTGGGCGAGGACTCGCGGGTGTGCGGTCTTCTCGAAGTACGGGTGCGTCACGCGCCGGGCGTGCCGACGGGCGGTTGACCGGGCTTGGGCGTGAACGCGCTGCCGATCCCCTTCAGCGCCTCCGTGAGTTCGCTCGGGATGATCCACAGCTTGCTCGACTCGCTCTCGCTGATCTTCGGCAGCATCTGCAGGTACTGGTAGGCGAGGAGCTTGTCGTCTGGCTGCCCCTGGTGGATCGCGCTGAACACGTTCTGGATGGCTTCTGCCTCACCCTGCGCACGCAGCACCGCAGCCTGCTTGTCGCCCTCTGCGCGGAGGATCTCCGCCTGTCGACGGCCTTCCGCCTCGAGGATCTGCGACTGCTTGGAACCCTCGGCGGTGAGGATCGCCGCGCGGCGGTCACGCTCGGCGCGCATCTGCTTCTCCATAGAGTCCTGGATGGAGACGGGCGGGTCGATCGCCTTGAGCTCGACGCGTCCGACGCGGATGCCCCACTTGCCGGTCGCCTCGTCGAGCACGACGCGGAGCTGGCCGTTGATGTTGTCGCGGCTGGTCAGTGCCTCTTCGAGGTTGAGACCACCGACGACGTTTCGCAGGGTCGTGGTGGTCAGCTGCTCGACGGCGCCCAGGTAGTTGGCGATCTCGTAGGTCGCGGCACGCGCGTCCGTGACCTGGAAGTAGACCACCGTGTCGATGGAGACGACCAGGTTGTCCTCGGTGATGACCGGCTGCGGCGGGAACGAGACGACCTGCTCCCGCATGTCGATCAGCGGGCGCAGACGGTCGATGAACGGAACCAGGATGTTGAGGCCGGGCGTGAGGGTCTTGTGATACCGCCCGAGTCGTTCGACGACGCCGGCGGTCGCCTGGGGGATGATGCGGATGGATCGGGCCAGCGTGACCACCACGAAGATGATGATCGCGATGACGAGGATCCAGCCGATGGCGGCCGGGATGAACGAACTGTCGTTCACGGGGTGCTCCTAGTCGTTGACGGGTCGGACGGTCGCGGTGGCGCCGTTGATGGCGGTGACGGCGATCGGCGATCCCTGGGGGATCGGCATCGAGGTCGCCGTACGGGCGGTCCAGGTGTCGCCGTTGCTGAGCTTGACCTGTCCCGAGATCTGGGTGACGTCCTGCAACGCCGTGCCGCGGAGGTCGACGAGCGCCTCGACGTTCGATTTGGTCGGGTCCTCGCCCCGGTGGAGTCGCCGGATCAACGGTGGGCGCAGGAACAGGATGAAGAGCGCGGCTGCACCTGCGGCCACGAGCACCTGCACCCACACCGGCACGCCGAGGAAGTCGGTCACGAGCCCGATCGCACTGCCGAAGCTCAGCATCAGGAAGGTGAAGTCGAGGGTCAGCATCTCGATCACGAGGAAGAGGGCGATGAGGACCAGCCACCCCACCCATGCCCACTGATCGACGAACTGGACGAATGTCGCGAAGTTGTCCATGAGGCCTCCCTGTTGCGGTCAACCTATCACGCGGGGTGTTCGCCGCAGGGGTGTCGGACGCCTCCTTGCTAGTCTGAGGGGGCCGTGCGATCACGGCGATCCACGCACTTGAGGAGTCACCGTGACCGACGTTCTTCCCGCAGGTTCTCTCGACGGCAAGGTCGCCCTTGTCACCGGTTCTTCGCGAGGCATCGGGGCCGACACGGTGCGGTACCTCGCCGAAGCGGGCGCCGACGTCGTCATCAATTTCCGCAACAAGGCTCCGCGAGCCGAGAAGCTCGCCGCGCAGCTGCGCGAGCTCGGTCGTCGCGTGCTGACCGTAGGGGCCGACCTGACCGACCCCGCCTCGGTCGGGGAGATGTTCGACGCCGTCAAGGCGGAGTTCGGGCGCCTCGACGTACTCGTGCTGAACGCGTCGGGCGGCATGGAATCGGGCATGGCCGAGGACTACGCGCTCACCCTCAACCGCGACGCGCAGCTCAACGTCCTCGACGCCGCGACGCCGCTGCTCGACGACGGCGCCCGCGTCGTCTTCGTCACGAGCCACCAGGCGCACTTCATCCGGACGACGCCCACGATGCCGGAGTACGAGCCGGTCGCGCTGTCGAAGCGCGCGGGCGAGGATGCTCTGCGCGAGCGCATCCCGGAACTCGCCGAGAAGGGCATCGGCTTCACGGTGGTGTCCGGCGACATGATCGAGGGCACCATCACCGCCACGCTCCTGGAGCGCGCGAACCCCGGTGCGATCGCCGAGCGGCGCGAGTCGGCAGGCAAGCTCTACAACGTCTCGGAGTTCGCCGCGGAGGTCGCACGCGCCGCCGTCGACCCGGTGCCCGCCGACAACACCCGTCTGGTGGGCGATGTCAGCGGCTTCGCCGCCGAGTGACACCCTGGACATGAGAGAGGGCCCCGTCCGTTCGGACGGGGCCCTCTCTGCTCCTGCGGATGTCAGTTCACGGTGTCGGCGCGCACAGCATCCGCTGCATCCTTCGCGTCCTTGCCGATCGTGATCGCGCGGACGATCTGCACGATGCCCAGGGCGACGAGCGAGATGCCGAAGACCAGCCAGAGCACGGCAGCGGCGAACAGCGGCGAGAACAGGACGACGATTCCCGCGATGATGCTCAGCAGCGCGTAGAGGAGCGTCCAGACCCTCGAGCCGTCCTGTCCGAGCAGCGACAGCGAGACCACCCCGTCGACGATCCAGCTGATCCCGATGAAGATGACGACGACGAGAGCCAGGGTCGCCGCGGCGGCTCCGAGATTGGCGAAGGCGATGACGCCGGCGGCGATGTAGAGCAGTCCGAGGACGATGTGGCCGACTCGCGCCCACCCGCCCTTGCGGTGCGAGAAGATGCCGAGGCCGATGTAGACGAGCCCGGCGACGATCAGGTACGAGGCGAAGATGCCCGTGACGATCACTGCCGACTTCACCGGCCACACGAGCAGGACGATGCCGGCGATGAGTGCGAGCGCACCCGATACGGCGAGGGTGATGCGGATGGACCTGAACAGTGATTTCGCTTCGTTCGCGAGTGATTCAGACATGGTTGGGGACCCTTTCTGAGAAAACCCTGTGAGGGGTGGTCACAGAATATCGCTGAGGCGCCCGGAATGGGGGAGGAGTGCTCGCGGGCGACGCGGGAGTTCACGCGAGGCCACGGAGCGTCAAGGCACTATCGAGTGGTGACTTTCGACGAGGATGCCCGGCTCCGCGAGCTCGTCGTCATGCGCAGGGTTCGCGACCGCATCGACAGGGAGTATGCGAAGCCGCTCGACGTGGAGGCGCTCGCGCGCGGTGTGCACATGTCGGCCGGTCACCTCAGCCGCCGATTCCGTGACGCCTACGGCGAGTCCCCGTACTCGTACCTCATGGCGCGGCGCATCGAACGCGCCATGGCGCTCCTGCGGCGCGGCGACCTCACCGTGACCGAGGTGTGCTTCGGGGTCGGATGCTCGTCGCTCGGCACCTTCAGCACCCGCTTCACCGAGCTGGTGGGTGTCTCACCCCGGGTGTACCGTGAACGCGCCGCGAACGTCGACGGCATCCCGACCTTCCAGGCCAAACAGGTCATCCGACCGATCAGGAATCAAGAAGCACCCCGCACCGACGCGAACCTAACGTGAACCCATGAACATCAGCATCCACTACGCCTTCCTCCCGCACACGGATGCCGAGGCGGCCCTCGGCTTCTACCGCGACGCCCTCGGATTCGAGGTGCGCAACGACGTCGGCTATGACGGGCTCCGCTGGCTCACCGTCGGACCCGAAGGCCAGCCGGAGACGTCGATCGTGCTGCACCCGCCTGCTACCGACCCCGGTCTCACCGACGCCGAGCGACGCACCATCGTGGAGCTGATCGCGAAGGGGAGCTACGGCGCGCTCACGCTCGCGAGCGACGACCTCGACGGTCTGTTCGAGCGACTCGTCGAGAAGGGCGCCGATGTCGTCCAGGAGCCGATGGATCAGCCGTACGGCGTTCGCGACTGCGCCTTCCGCGATCCGGCAGGCAACCTGCTCCGTATCAACCAGGCCGGCTGAGCCCGCCCGACCGTTCGAGGAACCCATGACCCACGCCGCCGACGCCCACGACCTCATCCGCGTGCAGGGCGCACGCGAGAACAACCTGAAGGAGGTCAGCGTCGACATCCCGAAACGACGCCTGACCGTGTTCACCGGCGTCTCCGGTTCGGGGAAGAGCTCGCTCGTCTTCGACACCATCGCCGCCGAGTCGCGGCGCATGATCGACGAGACCTACAGCGCCTTCGTGCAGGGGTTCATGCCCTCCGTGCCCCGGCCGGATGTCGACGTGCTCGAGGGGCTGACCACGGCGATCATCGTCGACCAGGAGCGACTGGGCGCGAATCCGCGCTCCACGGTCGGCACGGTGACGGATGCCAACGCGATGCTGCGCATCCTCTTCAGCAAGCTGGGACAGCCCTACATCGGCGGACCCACCGCCTTCTCGTTCAACATCCCGACGCAGAGGGCGAGCGGGGTGATGACGGGACCGGGCGGCGAGAAGAAGATCGTCAAGGACGCGATCTATCTCGGCGGCATGTGTCCGCGATGCGAGGGCAGGGGAGCGGTCTCCGACCTCGACCTCTCGCAGATCGTGGACGAGTCGAAGTCGCTCGACGAGGGGGCCATCATGGTTCCCGGGTACACCGCCGACGGATGGATGGTGAAGGGGTTCTCCCAGTCGGGTTTCTACCCGGGCGACAAGCCGATCGCGGAGTTCACGGAGAAGCAGCGGCACCTGTTCCTCTACGGAGAGGTGACGAAGGTCAAGATCTCCGGAATCAACATGACCTACGAGGGCCTGATCCCGAAGATCACGAAGTCGATGCTGTCGAAGGATCTCGAGGCTCTGCAGCCGCACGTCCGCGCCTTCGTCGAGCGGGTCGCGACGTTCGCGACCTGCCCGGAGTGCGACGGCACCCGTCTCACCGAGGGAGCCCGGTCGTCGAAGATCGACGGCATCAGCATCGCCGATGCCTGCCGCATGCAGGTGACCGACCTGGCGGAGTGGGTACGGGGGCTCGACCTGCCCGGTGCCGGCCCGCTGCTCGACGCACTGCGCGCGAATCTCGACGCGTTCGTCACGCTCGGGCTGGGCTACCTGAGCCTGGAGCGCCCCTCCGGCACCCTCTCGGGCGGAGAGGCGCAGCGCATCAAGATGCTGCGGCATCTCGGCTCATCGCTCACCGACGTCACCTATGTCTTCGACGAGCCGACGATCGGCCTGCACCCGCACGACATCCAGCGGATGAACAGCCTGCTGCTGCGGTTGCGAGACAAGGGCAACACCGTCCTCGTCGTGGAGCACAAGCCCGAGACCATCGCGATCGGCGATCACGTCGTCGATCTCGGACCCGGCGCCGGGAGCGCCGGAGGGGAGATCTGCTTCGAGGGCACCGTCGAGGGGCTGAGGTCCAGCGGAACCCGCACCGGATCGCACCTCGACGATCGCGCGCAGGTGAAAGAGACCGTGCGCGAGAGGTCGGGGGTGATCGAGATCCGCGGTGCAAAGGAGAACAACCTGCAGGATGTCGACGTCGACATCCCGACGGGAGTCCTCACCGTCGTCACCGGAGTCGCCGGGTCGGGCAAGAGCTCGCTCATCCACGGCTCGGTGTCGAAGCGCGACGGCGTCGTCTCGATCGACCAGTCGGCGATCAAGGGCTCTCGGCGCAGCAACCCCGCCACCTACACCGGGCTGCTGGAGCCGATCCGCAAGGCCTTCGCCAAGGCGAACGGCGTCAAGCCGGCACTCTTCAGTGCGAACTCCGAAGGGGCGTGCCCCACCTGCAAGGGGGCCGGCGTGATCATCACCGAGCTCGGGTTCATGGACACCATCGAGACCCCGTGCGAGGACTGCGGCGGCAAGCGCTTCCAGGCCGCGGTGCTGGAGTACAAGCTGGGGGGCAAGGACATCACCGAAGTACTCGACCTCCCGGTGTCCGAGGCCAGGGAGTTCTTCTCCAACGGGGAGGCCAAGCTGCCGGCAGCGGCGGCGATCCTGGGACGCCTGGCAGACGTGGGGCTCGGCTACCTCGCCCTCGGACAGCCCCTGTCGACCCTGTCGGGTGGCGAGCGCCAGCGCATCAAGCTGGCCATCCAGATGGGGGAGAAGGGCGACGTCTACGTGCTCGACGAGCCGACCACGGGCCTGCACCTCGCGGACGTCCGGAACATCCTCGGACTGCTCGATCGTCTCGTCGAATCGGGCAAGAGCGTCATCGTCATCGAGCATCACCAGGCCGTCATGGCTCACGCGGACTGGATCATCGACATCGGTCCCGGCGCGGGGCACGACGGCGGGCGCGTCGTGTTCGAGGGAACCCCCGCCGAGCTGGTCGCCGCGCGCTCGACCCTCACCGGCGAACACCTGGCCGCCTACGTCGGGGCTTGACACGGACGTCGCGCCCCGAGCCCGAACAAGGAGAAGACATGTCCCTGGTGCGCGTGCACAACTTCACGATCTCGCTCGACGGTTACGGAGCAGGGGAGGGGCAGACACTCGAGGCACCCTTCGGTCACGCGGGCTCGCGACTGATGCAGTGGGCGTTCGGGACGCGCACGTTCCGCCGCATGGGGCTTCCGGGTGACGGACCGGGATCCGAGGGAGTCGACGACTCGTTCGCGCGGCGATGGAACGAGGGCATCGGCGCCGAGATCATGGGGCGCAACAAGTTCGGCCCTCAGCGAGGGCCCTGGACCGACGAGGAGTGGCGCGGCTGGTGGGGCGAGGAGCCGCCGTTCCACACGCCGGTGGTCGTTCTCACGCACCACCCGCGGAGCCCGATCGTCATGGGAGGCGGCACGACCTTCCACTTTCTGGATGCCGAGCCGGCCGAGGCGCTGCGCCGAGCCCGGGAGCTCGCGGGAGACGCAGACGTGAGGATCGGCGGAGGCGTCGCGACCGTGCGCCAGTTCCTCGCGGCCGATCTCATCGACCGCATGCATCTGGTCGTCGCGCCGATCGTTCTCGGACGAGGTGAGCGTCTGTGGGACGGACTGGAGGGACTCGAGGAGCGCTTCGAGATCGAGGCCACGCCGTCACCGCTCGGTGTCGTGCACCTCAACCTCACCCGGCGCGAGCGCTGAGAGGCGTCCTCAGGCGCGTTCTTTGTGAGCGACGATCGTGTACGTGGTCGGCACCAGGTCGCGTTCTGCTTCCGGCCAGGCGTATCCGCCGGGGACCTCGACCATGCGCGGGCTGAATCGCCAGGGGAGTGTCCGGCCCTCGTCGAAGTGGACGAGTCGGAGTCCCGCGCGGAGCAGCGCGCCGATGATCTCGGAGAGCGGATGCGGCCACTCGTAGGTGCGGCTGTGGGTCACGGTGCCCTCACCGGCGTACGTCGATTCGTCATCCCACTGCTGAGCACGACCGCTGCCGAAGTACGGATATCGGATCGCGAGTCCCGGCGCGTTCTCGTCGAGCGCGTAGAGAGCCGGGTGTCCGTCGCGGATGAAGAACGTGCCGCCGTCGCGGAGCAACCCGAAGACCTGTTCGGCCCACCGGTCCAGATCGTGCAGCCAGCAGATCGTGCCGATGCTGGTATAGACCACATCGAAGTCGCCGCTCACGGCGGCCCGGGCGTCGAGGACGTCCGTATGCACCCAGGTCGCCGTGACGCCCGTGCGTCGAGCGAGGTCTGCGGCGGCCGCCAGAGCGGGTTCCGAGAAGTCCACGCCGGTGACGCGAGCGCCGGCGCGTGCGAGAGAGATCGTGTCGGTGCCGATGTGGCATTGGAGGTGGCAGAGGTCGAGGCCGGACAGCGAGCCGTTCGGGAGGAACCGTTCGAGGACGGGGACATCGGCGCGGACGACGTCGCTGAGGTGCGACGGCTCGTCGAACGCCTCGAGGCCGTAGGCGACCTGGTGGAGTGGAACCCGATCGTCCCAGTTCTGCTGGTTGGCCTCGCGCGCGTCGACCCACGCCACGTCCACTGATTCACCGTCCACGGAGCGAGCCTACCGACCGTGACCAGAGAACGGAGGACTGGCACACGCCCGTATGAGAGCGTACTGAGTAGATACGACTAGATCGACCGGACGAGCGAGCCACCGCCGCCAGTGTCGTCCTATGCAGTGGTGGGCGGACATCTGGTACGGGGTGGGTAGTTTCTTTGGTTTTGACCGCGTCGAGTGGGGCAACGCTGCTGAGTGGTTCGGGTCCGTCGCGAGCGGTGCTGCGCTCATCGTCGCAGTCGTAGTTTTCGCGGAGGGACAATATCGAGACAGTCGCGCGGGCGCGGATGGATTTCACACCTCACTATGGTCTAGTAAGAGCCCCCTAAATCAGACGGGCTTGCCGAACGAACTCGTCGTTGACGCGAAGAACCTTGGCGGGACTCCAATCTGGATGCCCTCAGTTCTTGTGAGACGAAACGGAAATTTGAAGGGTTACTACCAGATCCCTCTGCACCCGACGGACAGACCGATGTTTCCTAGCGGATATACATCCCAGTACGGGATCTCCGTGGCCTTTGCGGGAGTCTCGCGCTCTCAAACCTTCGTTCGATTTCGGGACGGCCGTAATCGATGGTGGATTCGTGAGGTCGATAGCGGAAAGTACATCCGCGGATTGCGCAAGTGGTGGCTCAGCCGGCAATTCAGACACATCGAATTCACTTCAGACCGCATTCGCGAGATCGTCGCGATGGGAGCCAGCTCGTAAGCTCCGCTAGCTTGACTACTGAAACTTGATGCTCACGAAGGGTGCGAGCATCCGCTGCACCAGATCGAGCGCATCTCTCGGAGAAGTTGATTCTGCGTGAACGGCGAAGGTCGGCTCAGAGAGGAAGGCGGCGTCAACGATCAACAACCCGCGCTTCGACGTCGTTGACGGGTAAGCCGGGAGCTGAGGCATCAAGGCCGGGGGAGGGGTCCTCCGTCGGATCTCGGCACCGACCGACGTCTGGTGACTCTGCTCCGCGTGTGACCGAGCGAACCCACTCGGCGGAAGCCCAGCCTGTGCGGTACCTGTGGGCTCCCCGCCTTGTCGGGTCGGAGTCCGGCCCAGTGATCCTTCCACGCGCACTCGTTCAATGCGGGAATGTAACTGTCGTGGCCGCGAGCCACGGCGCCCATGATTGCAGCGATCTTCAAGGGTTGCCGGGCGGTGATCCTGGCGGGGTTGTCATCTCCGGGTCGCGGTGCGTCGTTTTCCCGTGGCGGGTGGGGCGAGAGCTCAGAAAGCGGAGCTGGAGACGCGCAGTGCCGGGACCGTGGAATACCGGAGTGAGCGCAGCGAGGGAGGATATGCCGCGAAAGCCCGGAACGCAGCGGTGGAGGCGTAGCTATCGTGGCGCAGCTCCGCACCGCCTGGGTATAACAACGCCCGCGGCTGCAGGCCGCGGTACGGGTAGAGGGATCGGCTGCGGTGCAGCCGTCGTCGAGGTGCCCTCCGTGGCGCCGCCGCCGGCATCCGCGCTGCCCCGGGCGCCCGACCTGTTGGTCGGTCACCCGGGGAGTCTCAGCCTGCCGCGCTGCCGTCCCCGTCGGGGATTATCCCGACGACCATCTCGACCGGCGAGAGGACGTATGCCCAGTCAGCGAGAATGCACAGGTAGCGACCGCGCGCGGCTGACACCACGTGCTCAAGTCGGTGAATCGTTCGGGAATACCAGAATGCTGCTCACGCAGGTATTTGTCCCCTATGGATCACCCGATAGTGTCACACGTGTCTGGACGTCAGACTGAAGAGACCGTCGAGAACATGGACGTGAAACGAACAATCGGAAAGGCTGCTGCTGCCGCTGCTATTGTGGCAGCGCTGGTGGGTGGAACTGCCATCCCGGCAAGCGCGGAAAGCGCCGGAGGAGGCACCTGGAACTATGGAGTTCAGGGCCTCCAGGCCTACAACTACTCCAACTACCACCACCCGAGCTACTACCACCGCGCCACGGCATGGGACGATGCAGGGAAGACGCGCGCCCGGGGCGAGGCTGGCCAGTGGGCGAACGCGTGGAGGAAGGCCGCCGCGTGGGGAAACAAGGCATCCTGGTACCACAACAACGGCGCCAGGGACCTCTAAGTTCTCGTTGACGAATAGATCAAATTGCACTGGGTGCAGGGACGCGCATTCATCCCTGCACCCAGTTTTCATTAGGTAGGAAGAATCTTGAAACGTAAGACATTTGCGGCACTTCTTGTAGGTACAATCCTTCTTACCGGTTGTAGCAGCCAGACTCAGACGGCCGACAACGAGACAGCGGCTTCGGGGGAAGCTCCCGCGTTTACAGGGCCATTTGCCGGGGAACTGACCCAGGCATGGATCGGATCCGACTCTGATTTTGTGCGAGGTGTTCTCGCCGATCAGCTTGTAGATGACCAAGAATGGGCGGAAGTCACAAGCAAGATGGAAGAGTGCTTCAGCGATCTCGGCAGAAAGTTTGAGGGATTCGCGAGCAACGGGTCATATTCCACTGGCCCTTTTTCGGCGACCGAACAAGAGACCGAAGAGATATTCACCAAATGTGAGAATTCCAGCGGTGAGACATGGTTGCACCCCCTCAAGCGATCAATGGAACACAACCCCGATAACGTAGCTTTCGAAGAAGTCATGACCGAGTGCCTTATTCGCAATGGGCTGATGCCGAAGAGCTACACGAAGGAAGAGTTTCTCGTAGACAACCCGAACCTCGATTTCCCGTTCATCGGCACCCCTGATGAACAGAAGTTTTGGAATTGCAACTCGGATCCGTCCTATGAGGCTGGAAGCAAGTGAGGCGCCCTTGGGGCGTAGCGGGACTTCTCGTCGGGCTAGTTGCGAGCTGACGGCTCGAACACCTCCGCAGTTCCGCCCTCGGCTTCCGCAACCTCAGCCACTACATCGCACGCAGCCTTCTCGAAGCCGGAGGATTCAGACCCCACCTACACCCTGGAATGCGATGAGCCAGTTACGTCACGGACGACCAGCGCGGGGATCCAAGGCTCGGCCAAGGCGACAGCGGAGGTCCGGTCTATGTATCCATCGGTGCCGGCGTGCAGGCGGCGGGATTCATCAGCGGCATCACCAACGGAAGCACGGCGTGGACCGGAGACATCAGTAACAAGGATTACCCGATAATGCACATTATGTCAACTTGAAGACGACATCTTGTCATTTATTGCGAATCCGCCGGTCTGCCGCCACTCCCCGTTGATGGACTGGAGTAGATCGAGTCTGAGGCTAGTTGGAGCTGCGATCTGGAGCAAGTTGGGGGCCCCGCCACCTGTCTGCGCCTTCCTGGACCCTTGAATTTACGCGGGTTGGCGCTCGTGGAAACTCACAAGTTGCGTGGTTCGCAGTTTATGCGATAAATTCCTGTTTTATGCAGGACTTTGATCCTGAGGATTCCCGGCAGCACGCGTCAAACCTCTTGCCCGGCGGGGTTGTCTACTTCGACGAGAAGGAAGCCGTGTGGCGCGCGATGCAGGCCGGGTGGGCTGCGCAACAGATGGCCCGAAACCTCTCTTCGGCCACGGTCGTTGGCCGTACTTCCCTCCTTAACCGCTTCTTCAAGTTCGCCGAGAAGTATCCCTGGCAATGGAACGTTGAAGACGTCGACAGCTTCTTCCTCGAACTCAGGACCGTGCGCCACGCCGCTCATTCAACTGTGTTGGGTTATCAGAACGCCCTTCGCATGTTCTTGGCCTACGTGACGGATGCGCGATACGGGTGGGTCGAAGAATGTGGAAAGCGCTTTGGCGAGCATCCTGCTCAGGTCTTCCACGAATGGAACACAGCGCGCCACGTTCAGGAGGCGATGGGCCGCCCTGGCAAGCGCCCGTACACACGTGACGAGCTGCAGGACCTGTTCGATTGTGCGGATGACCGAGTCGCGCGGATCCGTGAGTCCGGCAGCAAGGGATGGATTCCTGCTTTCCGCATCGCGACGATGATGAAGGTGGCATACGCCTGGGGGCTACGGCGTAACGAAGTGCGCTCTCTCGAGCTCGTCGATCTTGCGGCCAACCCTCAACATCGCCGAGCCTTCCGAAACGTCGGCTTCGTATACGTCCGCTTTGGAAAGGCGATGAGGGGTTCGCCTCCCAAGCGGCGAGCCGTCGCGACCCTCCCCCAGTTCAAATGGGCCGTCGACTGCGTCGAAGAGTGGCTCGAGGATGTTCGACCTCTAATTGCAGGCGCCGGGTCGATGAGTCTTTGGCCTTCCGAGCGTGGCGGTGGCCTTGCACCCATCACAGCGGACTCCGTCTCACGCATGTTCACTGCGGTCCGGCGAGAAGTCGGATTGGATGACGGACTCGACTTCCATTCACTGCGACGTTCGTACGTTACGCACCTGGTTGAGCTCGGGTACGACGCCTTCTTCATCCAGCAGCAAGTGGGACACGAGCACGGATCTACTACGAGCATCTACACTGGCCTCTCCCCCGACTATCGAGCTCGCATCGTGACTGACGCGATCGCGCGAATGGCTGATGAAATGGACTCTGAAGCCGACTAGAGGAGAGAGCAGCCATGGAGAAGAAGGTCACGCACACATGGAGACTGCGCGAGGTGATGGCCTCGCGAGGGCTATTTAACATCTCCGACTTGATCCCGATTCTCGTTGACTATGGCATTGAGCTGTCTCCCTCTCAGCTATATCGGCTTCTCGGCGGCTCGCCCGAGCGTATAAATCTCACTCTGTTGCACACAATTTGCGAAGCACTCGATTGTGAACTTACTGACCTGTCGGTGCGACAAGTTGTCGCGACCCCCACGAGGCTCAAGAACACCGGCACCCATGGCCGAACCAACGACCCGAAGCGCCCTCGCCGTGCGCGAATACACAGACCAGAATGAAGTTTCATTAGATGAGCAATACACGGACCGATCCCGCCTGTGCCCGATGCGACCGCGAGGAAGTCCGATTCGCCACGACCTGGCCCGAAGGACGGATCTGCCGGCGCTGCTATCAACGGGCGACCCGTATCCACGGCACCTGCCCAAAATGCGGTGTCAACCGCTTGTTGCCAGGACTCCTGGCGAGCGGGGAGCCGGCCTGCGTCGACTGCACCGGAATCCCCAAGGACTTCCACTGCTCGAGATGCGGGCGTGAGGACGAGCCTGTACGGCGAGGGCTCTGCTCACATTGCTGCCTCAAGGACGATCTCACGCTCCTCCTAGCCGGACCCGATGGAGAGGTGTCCCCCGCCGTACAGCCTCTGTTCGTTGCGCTGACAACTCAGCGGAACGCACGCAGCGCCACGATCTGGCTGACAAAGAACCATGAGACGCGGGAACTTCTTCGCGCATTCGCCACTGGCGCTATTGCGATGACGCATGAAGCGTTCGATACGCACCCCGCGCCGGAGCGCGTGGCCTTTCTTCGCACGCTGCTTGTCGAGCACGGCATCCTAGAGAAGACCGACATCGAGGTTCAGAAGTTCGACGCGTGGGTCACGACCGAGGTTTCCTCCCTACCCGCGGGTGACAAGCAAGTCATTCTCCAGTACGCGCGCTGGGTTCATGTCCGCAGAATCCGGGATCTGATGAGCGCAGGTAAGTTCAAGCCCGGTTCCGTCCTCTACTCCCGTCAATCCATCACCGCTGCAATCGACTTCCTCGCCTATGTCGGGTCGCGTCACACGCTTCGTCGAGACCTTGAACAGATCGATATCGACGAGTGGCTCAGCGAGGGGCCCACGACTCGAAGTCTCGCGCGACCCTTCGTGCGCTGGTGCGTCCAGCACAACCACTTGCCGCCTGTCAACTTTCCTTATCGTGTAGCGAAGTCGGTGCCGATTCTCACCCAGCAAGAACGACTGGAGCACCTTCGGCGGGTCGCATCAGATGAGGCGATCTCTACTTACCTGCGTGTCGCTGGCGCGCTACTCCTACTCTTTGCGCAGCCGATTACGCGAATCGCTGCGATGACCCTGGACCAGGTCGAGGTCGGCGAAGTCATCGTCCTGCGGATCACTCAGGACGAGGTTATCGTGCCCCCACCATTCGACCGCCTGATCCGCGAGCACATCGTCGCCTTGCCGAATCTCAACACCTCAGCTCACCGGGATAACAAATGGCTGTTCCCTGGGGGATCGCCGGGAAAGCACCTGAGCTCCAATCACCTGATGACCGGACTCAGGAACGACGGCATTGATCTAAGGGCCGCGAAGAACGCAGTACTGCGTAGGCTCGTACTCGAGCTACCTGCGCCGGTGGTCGCAGATTCACTTGGCTACAGTTACAACGTCGCCGAACGGCACCGCATGGACGCGGGTGCCATGCACCTGGGATACGTCTCCTTGATGGTGGCGGACGAACCCGACGCCCGCGCGGATGGCTAGCCCCTCCCCCAGCTAGCGAGCCGTCACATCTGGCTTGTCGTCAGGTAAGAGTTCTTGAAGGGGAATCTCAAACACTTGGGACAGTGCGAGAAGCGTCTTCAGGCTAGGGTTCGCCGGTGCTCCCGATTGGGCCTGCCCACGCTCGTACCTGATGTACGTCAGTCGTGAAAGACCGGCTCTGTACGCCACGGCCTCTTGCGAAAGACCGCGTGCAACTCGCAGGCGGTGAACCCGAAGTCCGAACGCGGCGGCGAAGGCTCCCCACGCTTCGCTGCTGGTCGTCTCCTGTCTGCCCACTCATCCAGCCTTGTGACAAAACCATCGGTCATGGTTTTGTCTATGTGACATAATTGGCCGTAGTCATACGAAACATTCACTTCATCGACGGACCGCACCCCGCGCGTCTCGACCTGCACGTGTGCCACTGCGCTTCGGCTCCGGGTCGCCTCGATGTGCAGGTCCCGTTCAGGTCGACCCCGATTGCGGAGTTGTAGTGACTGATCCCCGACCGATCTGGTGGAGTGCCACGGAGGTCGATGCTCCCGACACTTGGATTGAGGCGTTCGACGCGCTCACCGATGAGGAGCGAGCCGACGAGATGGGCCTGACGGCGGCCATCTTCATCGCACGCGTGCGCCGACGCACTGGCCGCGGACCGACGTTCTCGGAGACGTTCGCCGAACTCTTCCCGAGTAGCCAGCTCCACCCCGAATGGCCTCCGGGTCTCACCTACCCGGTGCGGGCGACGATCCACCATGCATTCCGTCTGCACGTGGCGATTCAATGGAAGCGACGTGGCTGGATCAGCTGGGATCCGGGCGTGGAACGCAGCCTGCGGGTGGGCCCTACGTTCCGGGAGCGGTCACGCGCTCGTCAGGCCGCGAGGGCGAAATGACACTCCCCCACATCAGCCAGGGAACTGGTGTTGAATCATGAGGACACCGCCGACGCTGAAAGCTCTCGAGCTCGCATCGACGGTCGACCTACCTGACCAGCGCGTGGCTGTGGTCGGCGACATCCACGGCGACTTCCGATGGCTGGACATCGTCGCTAGGGCGGTTCAGACGCTCGCACCGGACGTTACCACCATGCTGCAGCTCGGCGACTGGGCGATGGATCCCGGCATGACGGACGAGGCTCTCGATGGAACTGGCATCGAGCGCGTCTACGTGACGCTCGGGAATCACGAGCCCTGGGGCCAGATCAACCCGCTGCTGAACGCGCACCCCGGCTGTGCTATCCGGGTCTCTGAGATCACCTGGATTCTGCCAAGGCCCGCACGCCTGACTATCGGCGGCCGCAGCGTCCTCTCGCTTGGCGGCGCGGTGTCCGTCGACCGGGCGTGGCGGGTAGAAGGGGTGAGCTGGTGGCCGGACGAGGAGATCACCCGAGACCACGTGGCGGCGGCCATTGCGGGAGGACCCGCGGACTTGATGCTGACTCACGAGTCGCCCGCTGGCACGCCGGTGCGCGCAGTCCGGGAGATCCTGCGGACGAACCCGTTCGGATTCCCCGACGATGCCCGAGCAAACTCGGCCACCTCTCGCGCTCGAGTGGCGAAGGTCTGGAACATCGTCTATCCGGAGCTTCTCATTCACGGCCACATGCACGCGCCCGGTGGCGGACAGACTGAGGACGGGCTGCGTGTGGCAAGCCTTGGGCAGGACGGGCAACAGGGCAACCTCGGCTTCCTCGACATGACGACGCTGCGCATCGAGACGCCGACGCTTCGACAGATCCGGGAGGCGGCGGGGCGATGACAGAAGAGACGAGGAACAATCCGTGGGCGGCCATCATCGGCCCCTGCTACACCGCTTCTTCGTTAGCTCGCGCGCTTGGATGGAATGAGGCCCACATCGTTGAAGCTGTGGCATCTCTCCATGTACTTGAGTTGGAGGCCAGTGACGGACCACTGCTCTATCCGACGTTTCAGGTGTGGGACGGGCGTGTAGTCGACGGCCTAGGTGCCGTACTTGAAGTGCTGAGCGCGGGGACGTCTTCGCGGTGGACGTGGGCGCAATGGCTGAACGCGGCGGCAGACGATGACTCAGGCGAAGACGCCCCGTGTGCAATCGAGCAGCTGCGCGCTGGTCAACTGGACATTGTCCTGCGTGATGCGCGTCATGCTGCAGCGGCGTGGAGTTCCTGACGCCCCTGGGTGACTGTGCACCGTGCGTGGTTGCCCCGCCTCTTCCTCGGGAGCTCCATCCCTCTGAACTGCAGCGGGGCGGTGACAGACAAGGTCGGCGTGGCGATATGGTGTCGGCACACGCAGAGAGGCTTCACCATGGACTTTCAGATGAACCCCGATTTTCCCCGACAGATGCAGGAGCAGCTCAACAAACTGAAAGCCGTGCTCGATGAAGTCTCATCCGAACATGCCGGCCAGGACCTCGAGGTAGTCAAAACGGCACTGCGCAGTCGCTGGCGAGCGGTGGGGAACGGCGCAGACGTGACTGACCCAGATCTCACCAACGTGGCGACGCGGATCAGCCTCGGGAAGCGCGTGTGGATGGAAGACGACGGAAAGATCATGTCGGACGACTAGTCACGCATCACGCGCGGAAGAGAGAGCTGTACTGGGCTAGTCTCACCCCATGGGTCTACTCGACTGGTTCGGGCGTAGGAGTCCACCTGCCGTCAGCCCGGGCCGCGCCGGAACGCCCGCCACTCCGGTTCTCGTCTCGCAACGCGAGACGGCCTCAGGCATCACGGTGTCTACCTACGCGTCTGGAGGGCCGCCGGTCGGCTACGTATCGCCGTATCTGTCAGCGGATGAGGCTGAGAAGCTTGTTCATCTGGACGAGCATGGATTGCCCAACCTTCGAGTGGTGGAGTTCAGAGGCGAGTGGTGGCTGGCAGAGACGTCGACCGGGCGGCTGGTGAATGCTGGGTCCCGGGTGCTGAGGCGTCTCGGGATCTGGAGCGTGCGCGTCCGTGGCGACGAGCACGCGCCCGGCACCCTACGGATCGGTCCTGCCACCCTCGTTCGCGAACCGGACAACGAGTTCGACGCGAACGCCGTCGCGGTGTATCAAGACGAGACCCGCTGCGGGTACTGGAACAAGGGCGCTGCCCGCTCTCTCGCGAAGCTCCTCGACAGCGGTCAGGAGATGTCCGCGTATGCCATCTCCGCACGTCCCCCGAAAGTAATCGCCGCTGAGCAGCGGGTCCTTGAACACCTCGTGAGGAGATTGCGCCCAACATAGGCGGGGCGGTCCTCCGGTGTCTGCTGCAGTCCCGGCTGCTCACCAGTGATTCAGGCGGGTCAGCTCGTCGGCCGGGTTGAATTCATCCCTGTGCCGTCCTTGACCTGCACTACAAACGCGAGCAGCGAGCGAGTGTGTTCACGACGTCCGGCATCCGCCTTCGCAAGAACCGGGCTCATGGAGCCGGGGCTTCGCCGGGCGCGGCTCGTAGGCCGCGCCCGACTCTGCCCGCGCAGGGGATTACGACCGAGGAATGAGGCTGAGACCGCTGTCATCGAAGACGAGGACAGCGGCGTCGTCTGTGATGGCGACGGCCTGTGCAGGCCCGTGGGTGATTGCCACTTGCTGCCAGTCTTTGGATGATGCCGTGCTTGTCCAGATCTGTTCTCCCGCGCCTACGCCGACGAGATTCTGCCCATCGGGAGACGCTGCGAGCAGGTACAGCGCGGGCGCGCCGGCGAGTGGGGCGAATGTGCGGCCGCCGTCGCTGCTGATCTGCACGCCATCGGGTGTCGATGCCAGCAGACGATTGCTGGCATCGGCGACGAGGCTGAATGCGAGGATTCCGTCCCCTACCGGCGTCCAGGCTTGTCCACGGTCGTCACTGCGCAGCAGTTCGATGGAGTCCGTGGCGATCCCGTATAGGGTCCCTTCAGGGGTCGCTGTGAGGACGTGGAAGTCTTTCTCGCTGGTAAAGGTGACCGGCGACCAGGAGCGGGCGCCGTCGTCACTGCGGATGATTCCGAGGTGCGGGGATCCGAGTTCGGACGGGGTGTTGGGCCCGGGGTGGCCGGAGGCGATGAGTACATCGTCGACGACTGTCAGCCCCATGGCGTCGAAGTCTGTGGTCGCCAGTTTCTCGCCGACCTCCGCGTCGCGAGTGGTCGGATAGATGCCGTCGTGTGCTCCGAGGAGGAATCCGTCGCCACCGGGGTCGGCGACTATCGCGTGGACATGGTCAAGGTCAGTGGCGTGGTCGTGGCTGGTCGTTGGTTGCGCGGTGGCGGCGCATCCAGTCAGCGTCAATCCGACGACGACGGTGCTTGGAAGCCACGCGCGGCGGGTTGGTCGCCGACGCCTCGACTGGAGTGACCGTGCGGCGCGGAGCCGAAACGCCGCCTGAGGAGTTGCAATGAGTGTTCGCATGATGATGTGCGCAACAGATCGCCGAGTGGGGCGCCGATGACCGGCGCCCCACTCATACAGATCAGAGGGTTGCGAGGATCTCCTTCATCGTGGCGATCTCGGTCGTCTGCGCGTCGATGATGGTCTCGGCCAGGGCAATCGCGTCGCTGTTCTGGCCGTTGTTGACTTCCTCTTGAGCCATGTCGACTGCACCTTGGTGGTGCTGGATCATCTGCTCGAGGAACAGACTGCCGGCGTCTGCACCGGTGGCGTCGCCGAGGGCCTTCATGTCCTCTTCGGACATCATTCCGTCGCCGTGATCCATGCTCTCCATACCCGAGGTGTCGGCACGCCAGTCTTCGAGCCACTGCTCCATCTTCTGGATTTCAGGCTCTTGGGCGGCTTTGATCTCCTCTGCGAGAGCGACGACGCGTTCGTCGACGCCGTCCTTGCTGAGCAGCATGTCGGACATCTCAACGGCCTGCGCGTGGTGTTCCTTCATCATGCTGGCGAACATGATGTCGGCATCGTTGGCGTCGGCGGATGCGGGGGCGGAGCTGCTGCTGCCGCCGTGGTTCATGCCCGGCATGTCGCCGCCGGAGCTGGTGCCGGCGCAGCCGGCGAGTGCGAGCAGTGCAGTGAGGGTGATGGCGGCGGTCGCCAAAGGACGGTTCTTCATGGTGGTTCTCCAAGAGTCGGTTGTGGTGCCCAGCGGAGGCGCTGGATGAGTGCTGTGCCCGCGAAGCGCGGGCGCAGCACTGCTCACTTACGGCTGATGCAGAGAACGGTGAGAGAGGGTGGGCGGAGTGGGTGCACCGTCGGTCGCGCCCACGACGAGCGGGGCGGGGTGCGTGGCTGCCACAGTGAGTGCCGCCATGCGCCGGGGCGTGCCAGCAGCACAACTGCGACCAGGAGCGCGAGAACGCACGCCATCCAGGTCGTCCCGTGGTTTTCGGAGCAGCCGACGCATCCTGTGTAATCGTCCGTCGGTAAGGATGCTGCGGGGGCGGTGTGCTCGTGATGCGTCTCGGCGACGCTGGCGACGGCGACGTCATTGCTGTGCCCGGAGGGCATGGCATGCGTGTTCATCGAGTGCATCGCCAGCAATCCGAAGATGACACCAAGGGCGACTGCGACCACGGTGACCACGCTGCGGGTGAGCGAACGCCGCTGGTGCACGCGTCGCGCGAGTGTCGTCAGCATCCGTCCACCTCCCTTCCATCCAGCGTACGTCGCGGCCTCGGGTGCGACTAGTTCTTCAGGACCGCGTCCGGAGCGAGATTCAACCGGCGCAGCAGCTGCGCGTTCAGAGCAACGACGATGGTCGACAGAGACATCAGCACCGCTCCGACCGACATCGGCAGCACGAACCCGACGGGTGCGAGAACACCGGCGGCGAGCGGAACCGAGATGAGGTTGTAGCCGGCAGCCCACCACAGGTTCTGTTTCATCTTCCGGTAGCTCGCCCGGGATAACTCGATGACCGACAGCACCGACCGCGGATCGTCGCTGGCGAGGATGACTCCCGCCGACGCGATGGCAACATCGGTACCTGCGCCGATGGCGATTCCGACATCGGCCTGGGCCAGCGCCGGGGCGTCATTCACGCCATCGCCGACCATCGCGACCTTCCGCCCCTCGGACTGCAGCTCCTTCACCTTCGACGCCTTGTCCTCCGGCCGGACGCCCGCGAAGAACCGGTCGATACCCAGATCTGCGGCCACAGACGCGGCGACGGCCTCCGCATCCCCCGTAATCATGACCACCTGCACGTCGCGGTCGTGCAAAGCCTTGACAGCCTGGCGGGACTCAGACCGGATCTCGTCCGCCAGCCTGAACGCACCGACCACCGCCCCGTCCACGAGAACATGGAGAATGATGGCACCCTCCCGGCGCCACTCGTCGGCCACCGCCAACTCGGACGCGTTCTCCTGCTCGAGCAGGTACGGACCGCCCACCTGGATCGTGCGTGCGTTCACCCGTGCGCGGACACCGACAGCTGGCGAGGACTCGAAGTCTTTCGAGCTCGGGACGATGAGATTCTTCTCCTTCGCGGTGGCGACGATGGCGCGAGCCAGCGGGTGCTCAGAGTCCGCCTCGGCCGCGGCCGCCAGTGCGAGCAGTTCGTCCGGCGACATATCGCCCGCGGGCTCGATGGCGGTGACGGCCGGACTTCCCTTGGTGAGCGTGCCGGTCTTATCGAACAAAACGGTGTCGACTGTCCGCATGCTCTCCAGCGCGAGGCGATCCTTCACCAGGACACCGCCGCGGGCGGCGCGCTCGGTCGCAATAGACACGACCAGCGGGATGGCGAGTCCCAGCGCGTGCGGGCAGGCGATGACGAGCACGGTGATGGTGCGGATCACGGCCTGATCCGGCAGGCCGACGAGCGTCCACACGAGGGCTGTGATGACTCCGGCGCCGAGGGCGAACCAGAACAGCCAGCCGGCGGCGCGGTCGGCGAGACGCTGCGCGCGAGACGACGAGCTCTGAGCCTCCGTGACGAGCTTCTGGATCCCGGCTAGAGCGGTGTCTTGCCCGACGGCGGTGATCTCCACCCGCAGTCCGGAATCCGTGGCAACCGTCCCGGCGATGACCAGGTCGCCATCGGCGCGACGCACCGGATGCGACTCCCCGGTAATCATCGACTCGTCCATGCTCGCCGAGCCCTGCACGATCCGGCCGTCAGCGGGAACCCGGCCACCCGGACGGACGACGACCACGTCACCCACCTGCAGATCGGCCGGAGCGACTGTGACAGTCCCCTCGCCGTCGACCTTCTCCGCCTCATCGGGCAGCAAGGCTGCGAGCGAGTCCAACGCGGATGTCGTTTGCGCGAGAGAGCGCATCTCGATCCAGTGGCCGAGCAGCATAATGACGATGAGGAGCGCCAGCTCCCACCAGAAGTCCAGCTCATGGTGCAGCAGTCCGACACTCGCTCCCCAGGATGCGAGGAACGCCACGGTAATGGCCAGCGCGATGAGCAGCATCATCCCGGGCTTGCGAGCCCGGAGCTCGCTCACCGCACCGGTCAGGAACGGTGCCCCGCCCCAGACGTACATGACTGTTCCGAGGATCGGTGACACCCACATCACCCACGCCGCGTCAGGCAACGCGTAGCCGAGCAGCATCGAGAACATCATAGAGAAGCCCACCACGGGGATGGCGAGCATGAGCATGATCCAGAACAGGCGCCGGAACTGCCCGACGTGGTCGCCATGCCCGCTGTGGCCCCCATGCCCGGCGTGACCGCTGTGAGCGTCGCTTTCGGCGTGCCCGTTGTGGCTGTGGTGGTCGTGACCGTGGTCTGTCGTCTCGGTGGTGGTGTGAGACGCGTTGTGGTGCATCTCTGTGTGGTCGTGCTGGCTCATGGCGAGCCTCCTTGACTTCTGACGCGTGACGAATATGTGAGGGTGTGCGGGCTCAGTTTGGGGTCGAAAGGGCGTAGCCCGCTTCTTCGACCGCGGCCGTGATGGCGTCGTCGTCGATGTCGGTGCGGCTGTTGATGGTCACGCGCGACGTTCCACCCGCGTTTAGGGCGACCGTGATGCTGTCGACGCCCTCGATGGCAGTCAGCTCTTCGGTGACACTGGAGACGCAGTGCGAGCAGGTCATGCCGTCCACCAGGATCTCCTGCGTAACCGCGGATGCCGCAGGCAGGTCGGTGTTCTGGTTTCCGGGTGCGGCACAGCAGGCGCATCCGGCGGTGGCGTCCTTCAGGCTGAGTTCGATTCGGTCAGTCATGATGAGCTCCAGGGTCGATGGGTGGGGGTCAGGAACGGACGAGACGGGCAATCGCTTCGTTGGCTTCACGGATCTTCTCGACGGCCACCTGGCCGCCTTCGGCGCTGGCTTCTGCGACGCAGTGCCTGAGGTGATCTCCGAGCAACGACAGGGCTACGGTTTCCAGGGCCTTCGTCGCGGCGGACACCTGCGTGAGGATGTCGATGCAGTACTGGTCCTCGTCGACCATCCGCGCGATTCCGCGCACCTGACCCTCCACCCGCCGCAGGCGCTGTTGCAACGCGGACTTGTCGTACGCATATCCGTTCATGCCCCTACTATACCCCCTGGGGGTATATTAGGGGCAGCATCGGGTTATTCGGCGCCCCGGTTAGATGCAGCTTGGCGTGCAGAACACCTCGCCGCCAACAGCTACCTCCATCGGGAGCTGTCTGCTCAGGCAGGTTGGTTCTGGCGCTCCCACGACTGAGCGGCCATCTGCACGGCGTCCCACGGGGATCCGAGCGGTGGCGTGTAGGAGAGGTCGAGGTCGCTGATCTGGGCGACGGTCATCTCGTGATACAGCGCGGTGGCGTAAGTGTCGACGCGCTTGGCGATCTCTGCAGTGCGCTGGCCGACCAGCTGTGCGCCGAGAAGGCGGCCGTCTTCGTCGCCGGTGATGCGGATGTTGATGGGGGTTGCGCCCGGGTAGTACGCCTTGTGGTCGTCGGGTGTGGCAGTGACGGAGACCGGCGTGAAGCCGGCGGCGAGAGCCTCGTGGTCGCGGAGGCCGGTGCGTGCGGCGACGAGGTCAAAGATCTTGACCACCTGGGTGCCGAGGCTGCCGGCGAAGCGGGCGTTGCCGCCGATGGCGTTCTCTCCGGCGACGCGGCCTTGCTTGTGCGCTGTAGTGCCGAGCGGGAGGTACGTCGTCCCGAGGAGCCGGTGGTGGGTGACGACGCCGTCGCCGGCAGCCCAGACGTTCGGGAGTCCGGTGCGCATCTGTTCATCGACCGAGACGGCGCCACCGGGGCCGGTCGTGGCACCCGCGGCGGTGAGGAGGCTGGTGTTGGGGCGCACGCCGACCACGACGAGCACAACGTCGGCCGTGCGGCTGAACGCCTCACCGGCATGGGCTCCTGTGACGACGATGCCATGGTCGTCGCGACTGATGGCTTCGATTCGAGTGTTGGTGATGACGTCGACCCCGTGGCGGGTGAGTTCGTCGTGGACGAGGGCGCCGAGTTCGGGGTCGACGGTGGAGAGGACTTCCGGGCCGCGTTGGAGCTGGGTCACGTGCAGGCCTCGGATGGTGAGGGCTTCGGCCATCTCGAGGCCGACGTAGCCAGCGCCGACGATGATGGCGGTCTCCGGATCGTGACTGTCGAGGTACTGCTCGAGCGCGAAGGTGTCCCCCATGGAGTGCAGGAGGTGGACACCGTCGTCGGGTCCGAGCTGGTCGAGTCCCGTGATGCCTGCGGTTGACGGCGATGCGCCTGTTCCGACCATCAGCGCGTCGTAGGCGATGGTCGATTCGGTGCCGTGTTCGTCGCGCACGTGGAGTCGGTGTCCGGCGACGTCGATGTCGGTGGCGAGGGTGTTCAGGCGGAGGTTCATGCCGGTGGCTTCGAGGTCGGCGTGTGTGCGGTGCGCGAGCGACTGCCAGGGCTGGACTTCGCGGGAGAAGTAGTACGGGATCCCGCAGATGGAGAAGTTGGGGAAGGCGTCGGCGACGACGACGGTGACGTCGACGGATGGATCCAGTTCACGGGCGCGGAGGGCGGTGGAGATGCCGGCGTCGCTTCCGCCGATGGCTACGAGGTGCATTGTGGTGGGCCTTTCAGGAGTGAGCGGGGATGACGACGTCGCCGGCGACCCGGGCCACTCGTGGGTAGAGGTAGGAGACGAGGGCGAGCCCGAGGGCGCCGCCGACGAGCTGGGCTCCGATGAAGGGCAGCACGGCAACGGGAGCAATGCCGGCGAACGTGTCGGTGAAGAGTCGGGCGATGGTGACAGCGGGGTTGGCGAACGAGGTGGAGCTGGTGAACCAGTACGCTGCGCCGATGTACGCGCCGACAGCGGCGGCGATGACCGGCGGGGTGGTGGTCCGCGCGAGGGCGAAGATGAGGATGACGAGCCCTGCGGTGGCAACGACTTCCCCGATGAGGTGACCGGCAGTGGCCCGGTTGTTCGCAGAGAACGCCGGCGCGACGTCGAACATGATGCTCGCGAGCATGGTTCCCCCGATTCCGCCGGTGATCTGCGCCGCGAGGTAGGGAGCGACATCTCGGGGCGCGATGCCATCGCCGTGGCGGCGTCCGAGCACGAAGTCGGCGAGTGTGACGACCGGGTTGAAGTGGGCCCCGGACACCGGGCCGAACATCAGGATGAACACCGCTAGTCCCAGCGTGGTGGCCAGGCTGTTCTCGAGGAGCTGCAGGCCCGTGTCCTCGGGAGAGAGGCGCTGGGCGGCAATGCCGGATCCGACGACGGTCGTGACGAGCAGGCCGGTGCCCAGGAACTCGGCGAGCAGCCGGCGACTGAGGACTGGGCGGGTGGGTGTGGTTTCGTGCATGGCTGGCCCATCTTGACGCATGGAGGATAGTTCAGTCAATATTGAGTCAATGAACAGTGAACGAAGTCTCCTTCAGGTGCGGGCAGCCAAGCACGCGGCGCTTGGTGACCCGTCACGACTGCGCATCGTCGACCTGCTGACTCTGGGTGATCTCTCCCCGAAAGAGATCGCCGTGTCCCTGGACATGCCGTCGAATCTCGTCTCGCATCACCTTGCAACGCTCGAATCCGTCGGCATGGTCGGCCGGTCCCGCTCGGAAGCGGATAGGCGACGCAGCTATCTCCACCTGACGCCGAGCGCTCTCGAGGGGCTCGTGCCGTCGCCTGTCGATGAGGCGTCCCGCGTGTTGTTCGTGTGCACCGCGAACTCCGCGCGCTCGCAACTGGCCGCGGCTCTGTGGGCGCAGCACAGTGCCATTCCAGCCGCGTCGGGCGGAACGCAGCCGGCGGAGCAGGTCGCCCCGGGTGCGCGCGGCGCTGCACAGCGTCACGACCTGACTCTGACCGACGAGATGCCCCGCCATCTCGATGACGTCGCGACGGACGCGGACTTCATCGTGACGGTGTGCGACAGCGCGCACGAGGTGCTGAGTCCTCGCGGTCACCTGCACTGGTCCATCCCTGACCCGGTGCGAGTCGGCGACGACGCCGCGTTCGATACCGCTTACGACGAGCTCGAGCGTCGCGTCAGCGAGCTTGCACCACGCCTGACCCTGACACGTTGAGAGAGATCATCTGATGCCCACCGCACCCACTGTCCTGTTCGTCTGCCAGCACAACGCCGGTCGCTCTCAGCTCGGCGCCGCACTTCTCGAGCACCTCGCCGGTGACCGGTTCACCGCGACATCTGCGGGCCTCGCGCCTGCGGAGACCGTGAACTCCGCTGTCGCCGCAACCGTCGCGGAGCTGGGACTGGACATCACCGACCGGGTCCCTCGTTCGGTCACCTTCGGTGACCTTCAGACTGCGGATGTGGTCGTGCTGATGAAGCCCGGGCTGCAGCTGCCTGGCACGCCCCGAGGTGAGGTTCTCCAGTGGGAGTTCCCCAACCCCGAGGCGTGGGATGTGGAAGCCGTCCGGCCCTTGCGCGAAGCGGTGTCCGCGAAGATCAGCGTGACTCTGCTCGCGCGCTGAGTCAGACGGACGCCGGGGCTCGCCCGATCTGCACCACCTGAGCGGGCGGCGCACAGCACGCCCCACCGAGCGACGCACCCGATGCATCGAACAGACCAGCCCCTCCGCAGACGCCCGTATCCGGCAGCACCAGCTCGACCCGACGAGCAGCTTCATGGTCACCTACGAGCTCGGCGACAACGCTCCGGACCTGCTCGTAACCGGTGAGCGCAAGGAACGTCGGTGCACGCCCATAGGACTTCGCCCCGACCAGGTAGAACCCCGGCTCGGGGTGCGCAAGGTCTGCGGCCCCGGTCGCGGCGACCGAACCGCAGGAGTGAATGTTCGGATCAACCTCGGCCGCGATCCGCGGCGGGGCCTGCAACGTCGAGTCCAGCTCGAGGCGCAGCTCTGACAGGAACGAGAGGTCCGGACGGAATCCGGTCAGCACCACGACACGGTCTGCGGTGAGTGTCCGCCCATCCTCCGCGACAATGGCGGCACGATCCGCGTCGGTAGAGATGCTGTCAACCCGGAAACCGGTGACCAGGTCGACGAGACCCGCATCGACCAGTTCCTTCGCCCTGATCCCCAGCGCGCCACGCGCCGGCAGTTCATCCGCGTCGCCACCGCCGAAGGTGTTTGCCGTGGTCGCCCGTCGGAGCGCCCAGGTGACCGTAGTTGCGGGGTCGCGACGCGCCATGCGCGCCAAAGCGAGGACGGCCGTTATGGCCGAGTGCCCCGAGCCGATGACGACGGTGTGCTTGCCGGCGAACTCAGCGGTGTTGCGGAAGTCCGGGATCCGGTAGGTCAGCGCGCCAGAGGCGGCGCGCTCTCCGAGAGCAGGCAAGCCGTCAGCACCCGCAGGGTTCGGAAGGCCCCAGGTTCCCGAGGCGTCGATGACCGCGCGCGCCTGCAGGCGATACTCACCGTCTGCCGAATCGATGTGCACAGTGAACGGCTGCTGTCCCCGGTCTGCATCGACCAGGCGGTCGCGACCGCGCCGAGAGACACCCACCACTCGAGCTCCGTAGCGAACGCGGTCGCCCAGAAGGTCAGCGAGCGGCTTCAAGTAGGCCGCGATCCACTGGCTTCCCGTCGGGTACCCGGACTGCGGCGCCTCCCAGCCAGTCGGCTCGAGGAGACGAGCGGATGCAGCATCGACGAGCTCACCCCACTCGGAAAAGAGTCGCACATGACCCCACTCGGCAACCGCCGAAGCAACCCCCTCGCCGGCTTCGAGGATCACGACCTCCTCGCCGCGTTCCACGAGATGGGCGGCGGACGCCAGACCCTGCGGTCCGGCACCGATAACAACAACGGGCAACGACCCATCCATCACGAGCTCCTCTCTCTTTCTAACGTATCGAGACTTGTCGATACATCGACAGATGTCAATACGTGTGGCAAACTCGGAGTATGACGACGCAGCTGCCGCTCCTCGCGACCGACGCGGACGCGTGCTGCTCGCGCGTGACCGGCGGCGTTCTCGACGTCGCCGAGGCGGAGCGCATCTCAGCAACCTTCAAGGCACTCGGGGATCCCACGCGTCTCCGTCTGCTGTCGCTCATCGCCGCGTCGGAAGGCGGGGAGGCCTGCATCTGCGACCTCACCGAGCCCGTAGGTCTCTCACAGCCCACCGTCTCTCACCACATGCGCCTGCTTGTCGACGCGGGACTCGCCACCCGGGAACAGCGCGGGCGCTGGGCCTACTACCGGGTTGCGCCAGATGCACTCGAGAGTGCCGCCCGAGCGCTGCAGTCATGATCTGACCATCGGGTGGCCCGCCGAACGCCCACGGCCGAGTCAACGCCCGATTCATCACGCTAGCGCCAGTGATCCATCTGCAGCAGGCGAAAGGCACGACCGACGACATCAGTGGGTACGCTCGCTCCATGTACTCGTTCCGTGTACCGCTGCATGTAGGTAACAGCAATCCGGACACTGTCGAGAGTCGACTCTCGCTATCAGAGTCGAACAGCGAGAGCATCTGGCTCCAGTCGAATGGGCCGCTCGCGGACGCCGAGAGAGTGGCGTTTTGCGGATCCGGCTACCCGACCGCTGAAATAGCGGAGCAACGGGCCAATGGACTTCTTCCGGCGCTGCGGCTCACTTCTTTACGCACAGGGATCTACTTCGACTTCTTGTCCCGCGAAGTATCCGGTGGGATGTCCGAGACCGCGCTGCGCGACCTCAATGAGGCTCTCCCGACAGGAGTTCGCGCTGCCCGCTTTCGCCCGGGGGTCATGGTGCATCTGACATCGGAGGACATCGTCGTGCCTCGACTGAGCGCAACAGTTCGCGCTCATACTCCCGCGCAGGCGGTGGGCGCGACGTTCCAGCGCGCGATGCGCTGCGCGACCGCCTCACTGCACGGTTCTCTGGCATTCGACCTATATGTGGCCAGTTGGCGAATGCCCACGGATGACGCCCGCCTTCTCATGCTCACGTCCGCCACCGAAGCCATGGTCGTCCCCGAGAAGGTTTCTGGTGAGGAACGAATCGCTCTTCGCCGACTTGCCGCCGTAGTCCGCGCCGATCAGACGCTGTCACCTGCCAGCAAGAAGTCGTTGGAGAGTCGGATCGGATCGCTAAACCAAGAGAGCATCGGATCCGCGAGCGCCCGACTCGCAGACCGTTTGAACCCGCGCACCTTCTTGGATCGAACGGCGCGTGATTTCTTCAGCTATGCGTACGACGTCCGAAGTCGTCTCGTGCATGGCGACGTCCCTCCTTCAAGCTCGGAGGTCGCGCTCGCGCTAGGTGCTCTCGGCGAGTTCGCGCAAGAGCTCATAGGCCTGGAGCTGTCGTCGCTCGCGACGGCACAGCCCCAACCAGAGAGAAAGCCGGCTACTTTTCGCGTGGACTGGTCTCGACACCGGTCGGGAGGTACGCCACGTGGCCAAGCACGCCATCAAGCAGAGCCATGACGTGGTCGTCGTACAAGTCGTAGCGGACGTTGCGCCCGTCGCGATTTCCTGACACGAGGCCGAGCTCACGCATCAGCCGTAAGTGGTTCGACACGGCTGTCTGACCAGCTCCCACAGCTTCGCAGAGCTGGGTGACGGTCAGCGACGATTGTCGCAGCGCGGTGAGTATTCTCAGCCGCACCGGTGAGGAGAGGCCATGCATGACTTCCGCCAGTCGAACGGCTGCGCTCGACGGCAAGATCGTCGCCGCATCGAAGTGCATGTCTCGCGTCACCGTAGTGAGTCTACGACGGCAACACTCACTCCGAGGTGACAACACATCACGCATTCGTGATGTAACTTGAAGGCGATATCCGAGCGATGAGGAGCCAAACGCGTGAGTCCGATGCGCCCGACAGCCGCTGATCTCGCTTCCGCGTCGACTGCTGATGACTGCGGCTGTGCCCCGACACCCGCCGAGAGAGATCGACTGTGGAAGCGCCCGATTAATCGCCGCGGCGTCTTCGAGCTCGGCGCCTTGAGCGTGGTGGCGCTCGCAGCGTTCGGGGTCGGATCCGGCGTTTCTACCGCGCATGCCGCCACGTACCCGTCGTGGGACGACGTTCAGCGCGCCAAGGGCAACGAGGCAGCGAAAGGTGTCGAAGTTCAACGCATTCAAGGCCTCATTCAGTCGCTGACGCAGAAGGTCGCTGACACCGAGGCCGCGGCCCTGCTCGCATCCGACGAGTTCTACGCAGCGCAGCAGCAGTACTTCGAGGCAATCCGGGTCGCAGACGACCTGCAGGCGCAAGCCGACGAACAGACCCTCATCGCCGAGGAGGCGTCGAGGAAAGCCGGACAGCTGGCGGCGCAGCTCTATCGCAACGGTGGCGACGACACCACGCTGCAGCTGTTCTTCGCAGGCTCTGCAGCCGAATCAGATGAGCTGTTGTCCCGATTGGGAACGCTCGACAAGTTCATGCAGCACAACCGCGCGCTCTACGACGAAGCGATCTCGTCGAAGAACGCGGCGCAGTCGCTCACAGATCAGGCGGTCGTCGCTCGAGACGAGCGCGACCGACTTCAGCAGGTCGCGGAGCAGAAGATGACAGCGGCGCTGGAAGCCGCAGACGCCGCACAGGCTGCGCTCGACGAGCAGACCACCTACCTCGAGACGCTGAAGGCACAACTCGCGGCGCTTCAGGATACGACCGCGCAGACGGTTGCCGGTTATCAGGCCGGCGTCGCAGCGCGCGCCGCAGAGGAGAAGGCTCGTCGGGAAAGAGAAGCCGCCGAAGCCGCCGCCAACAGCGGCGGCAACGGGGGCGGAGGGGGCCAGGCCGGCAGCGGAGGGTGGGTTCGACCGCACGGTGGCGCACGCAGTTCGAGCTACGGGCCTCGAACCCCGATCTGCGGACCCCAGGGCTGCTCATCGAGTTACCACTACGGCGCAGACCTGGCGAACGGATGCGGCGCAGCGATCTACGCCGCGAACTCGGGGACAGTCGACTACGCCGGCGCCAACGGGAACTACGGCAACTACGTTCGCATTCAGCACGGTGGCGGCGTGAGCTCTGGCTACGCACACATCAAGCCGGGCGGAATCGCCGTTCGTCGCGGGCAGTGGGTCGAGTCGGGACAGATCATCGCATACGCGGGCAACACCGGGCGATCCTTCGGGTGCCATCTGCACTTCGAGGTGTACCTCAACGGTGGCTACACCAACCCGGTGCGTTTCATGGAGGACCGCGGCGTCTACGTGTGAGATAGCGCCGCGGCCCCACCGAATCACGTCAGCCCGGAGTAGGAATGGAGCCCGGGGAAGTAGATGTTCACGACGGTGAAGTTGAACAGCACTGCTGCGAACCCAACAATCGACAGCCACGCGGACCGGGAACCACGCCACCCCCGGGTGGCGCGCGCGTGGATGTACCCCGCGTAAAGGACCCAGATCACGAAGGTCCACACCTCCTTGACGTCGAATCCCCAGTAGCGACCCCACGAGTCGTTCGCCCAGATCGCTCCCGCGATGAGGGTGAAGCTCCAGAACATGAAGCCGACGATAGTGAAGCGATACGCCAGGGTCTCCAGCGCGTCCGCGGACGGGATCGTGCGAAGGAAGCGAGGACCGCGCTTCCGCTGTCGCGTGTCTGGAGCGGCACTGAGGAGACGCTCGCGCCTGCCCTGCATCAGTTGTGTGATTGACACGCCGCAGGCGAGGGCGAACAGAGCTGTGGCGAGCGAAGCCACGAACACGTGGATCACCAGCCACACGCTCTTCAGCGGATCCATCAGCGGCACAACCTCGACATAGAAGCCGAGGGTCGCACCTCCGAGAAGCAGAACGGTCATTCCGAGCAGGAACGCGCCCAAGAATCGAAGATCGTACAGCCGCAGCACCACGAGGTACACGGCGACGATGAGGAGCGTCCCGGTGAGCGCGAACTCGTACATGTTGGCCCACGGGACCCGCTCGGCAGCAATGCCTCTGCCGAGAGTTCCTCCCAGCTGGAAGAGGAACGCCAGAACCGTGAGCGAGGTTCCGATTCGCGCCCACAAGCGTCGGGGTGGCCGCTGTAGGGCAGTGTCGGCGCCGGGAACATCCTCGGCGACCTCTTCGGACGAGGATGCCAGCCCACGCCCGCCGACGGTCGCCAATCTTCGCACGGGAACGGCAACCGGTGCGGCGCTGCGCTGCGCGAGGTCGATGGTGTACGCGGTGAACGCGAGGAGGTAGGTGGCAATCGCGGTCCAGACGAGGAGGAGGGAGATGCCGTCGAGGCTGAGCTGATTCATGACGGGTTCCTTTCGGTCGTGTCGTGCTGCTGGTCGTTGTCAGAAGTGGCCGGTGCGGGCTTCACAGGCTCCGCGCCGAGCGAAGTCGAGTGACGATGCGCGAGATCGTCGACCGCTCGTTGCAGCGTGGGGTCGTCGCCGCGCGCGAGACCGGCGTACTCGATGTGCATGCCGTCGATCCCGTCGCGGGCTTTCACCCACACGCGACGCCGGGGTACGAACAGGCCTGCGAAGAGACCCACCATGGCGATCACCGAGAAGAGGAGCACTCCCCCACTGCTCGGATCTTGTTGGATCTGCAGCGAGGCGAATCGCTTCACTGGTTGCTGTTCCTCCGCGATCTCCCATGTGACGGACCCCCAGCCATTCGGGAGGTCAGCCGTGTCACCGGGTCGGAGTTCCAACGAGTCAGTGCCACTGTCGCCGCCCGTCTCCTGGTCGAGTCCGCTCACGTCGAGCGTGTAGACGGAGCGCGGCGTGCCGTCGTCGATGCCGAGGTCCCCGCTGAAGACGTTGAAGGTGAGCACGGGATCGACGACGTCGGGGTAGATGGACGTGAATGCACCTGACGGGAGAGTGCCCTGCGTGGGGTAGAAGAACCCGACGAGCCCGACTTGCTTCGGTAGCCCGTCCGGGATTTTGATGATGCCCAGGGAGGTCATGTTCGAGTCCTGCGGCAGGAACGGCTGCGACTCACTGAACACGACGTCGCCGTCGCCGTTCCTCACGGTCAGCGTCGGGGCGTACCCGTTCCCCAGGAGGTAGATCCGGTCATTCGCAATCGTGGTCGGGTAGTTCACTCGAACGCTGCGCTCACTGTCCTGCTCGCCCGGCTGGCGGACCGTGATCTGCGCATCGAAGTTCTCTGCCTGTCCCGCGCCCGGTGTGCCCGGCAGTCGATAGGCGACGCGGAAGTCGTCGAGCGTGAGCGAGTACGGAACAAGTCCCGCGCCGTCGACGAATCGTCCCGGGTTGAAGGAAGAGTAATCGCTCAAGGCATTCACGAACGTCGTCCCCTCCACCACGACTCGTTGTCCGGTGTACGCGAAGGATCCGCCTACTGCGACCGAGAGGAGCACCCCGACGAGCGCGACATGGAAGACGAGGTTGCCAGTCTCACGGAGGTAGCCGCGCTCTGCCGATACCGAGTAGGTGCCTCCCTGGTCGTAACGCTCGACACGGTAACCAGATCTGCGCAGCATGTCGGACGCCGCCGAGACAGCCCCCTCAGCATCGCCGCCCTTCCCAGCGATGATCCTCTCGCGATGAGCGGGCAACCTCGACAGTCGGGACGGAGTGCGAGGAGGTCGTGACCGCAGCGCGACATAGTGGTGCTTCGCACGCGGGATCACACACCCGATGAGCGAGACGAACAGCAGGAGATGGATGGCGGAGAACCACGGTGAGATGTAGACGTCGAACAGTCCAAGGCCGTCCGCGAGTGGGAACGCTTCTGGGTTGTTCCTTCGCCATTGCACCACGCCGTTGGGGTCTGCGCTGCGCTGCGGGAACAGTGAACCGGGGATCGCTGCGACAGCGAGGAGCAGAAGCAGCAACAAGGCGGTGCGCATGCTCGTCAGTTGTGTCCACCCCCATCGCAGCCACCCGGTCACGCTAAGCGCCGGGCTCGTCACCTCAGATGTTGCGCCGGTATCGGTGTGGTCGGCTGGCCGAAGCGGATCGCCCTTGGTGTCGGGGTCAGAGAGGGAGCGGGACATTGATAATCACCTGCTGAAGTTGGGACATGAGAGCGGTCCAGAGGCCGGAGACCATCAGGATCCCGAGAGCGACGAGCATCGCTCCGCCGATGAGGTTGAGCGTGCGGACATGGCGCCGGAGGAAGGCGAGCGAGGAGGACGCCCATCCCCACCCGGCGGCGAGGACAATGAAGGGGATACCGAGGCCGAGCGAGTACGCCAGCCCGAGCAGGCCGGCCCGAGCGGGGTCACCCAAGTTCCATGACATCGAGATGATTGCGGCGAGTGTCGGGCCGATGCAGGGCGTCCATCCCACTCCGAGTGCGAACCCCAGCAGCGGGGCGCCAACCAGACCTGCACGACTGCCGATCCGTGGGCGCATTGTTCGCTGCGCGACGCCGAAGAGTCCGATGAAGACGAAGCCCATCACGATGATGACAACGCCGAACACCCTGGTGAGAATGTTCGCGTACTGCAGCAGCACGAAGCCGAACGCACCCCCGAGGATGGTCACGGCGACGAAGACGGTCGTGAAGCCTGCGATGAACAGCGTCACCCCCAGCATCAGTCGACCGCGGTGCGACTCTTGGCTTCCGCTCTTGCCCTGTTCTGGCCGCACAGTTCCACCGAGATACCCCAGGTACCCGGGCACCAAAGGGAGGACGCACGGTGAAACGAAGGAGACGAGCCCGGCGAGGATCGCCACGGGGATGGCGATCCACAGAACTCCGTCGACGATAAGCGTTCCAGGGCTCATGGGACGCTCTCCTCGAGAACGTCCTCGACGAGCGTCGCGAGGATTGAGGCGCTGTCGAGTTGGCCGATGACGCGGGCGGCGACTCTGCCGGAGCGGTCGATGACCAGGGTGGTCGGCGTGGCTTGGATCGGCGTCACCTGAGCGAAGGCCAGCTTGACCTTGCCGTCGTTGACGTCTATCACGCTCGGATACGTGACGCCGTTGTCTTTGGCGAACGAGAGCGCGGTGGCGGGTTGGTCGTAGGTGTTCACGCCAAGGAATGCCACGCCGTCCTCGCGATAGTCCTGCCACACCTGTTCGAGGTATGGCGCCTCGACGATGCAGGGGCCGCATGCGGCGTACCAGAAGTTCACGACGAGGACGTCGCCGCGGTAGTCGTCACTCGCGACTTGCTCTTCGGTCTCCGTGACCCCTTCGAATGTCACCGGCTCTCCGCGCTCGTCTTGCGGGATCTCGACAACTTGGAAGTCTCCTGCGATGAAGCCTTTCTCGTTGCCATCCCTAAATTGCTGGGAGAGGGAGTCGTTGGACGCGCACCCTGCGAGCAGGAGAAGGACGGGTATGGAGGCGAGAACGGCGTGACGAATACGTCGTCGCCGGCCGTGGTCCTGCGCGGTGGGGACGCGGGTGGCGGGTGGTCGGGGGACGGGCTCGCTGAGCATGGGTTCCTCTTCGGATCTGAATCTCGTTGGCAGGGCAGAGCCGCAGGTAATCGGGCTCACGCCTCGCTCCCCGGACGTCAGTGCTCGACGAGGAGCGGGTCCCGGGGGCGACGTCACGTCTCGCTCCCGAGTGACGAGAGCAGGACGGCGTGAATCGAGGAAGTTCAGGTCCGCGACACGCGGAGTTTCGTCAGAGAGGGGGCGGTGGCCCTCATCACGATTCTCGGAAGGAGTCGACGTATGAGGTGAGACCTGATACGTCCCGGGTTCATTAGAGGCATCGGCCGACGCAGAGTGCTGAGGAGCAGGAGAAGTACTCCGCAGAACAGTCCGAGAGCGCACGCAACGGGGCCCATGCCGATGCTCGATGCAGAGGGCTCCCCCACCGCAACTGAGGGCGCGTCCGGCGCAGCGTTTCGAGCACCGAGCGCCGAGGGATCGTCGACGCCGACGGCCGTCGATGCATCAGGTGTCGCCCGATACGGAGCGCAGGCGACACCCAACACGAGCAACAGTGACGCCATGACCACGACAATCACACCGACGGCAAACGGCGACGTCGCCGGTGTTCGCCCTCGACGGGTGTTTTTCGCCCGTCCTCTCAGGTCTAGGTCATCGAGCGGGACGGGCCGCAGCTCATCCACCGGTTTTCTCCCGCAACCAAGCGACAGGATCGACAGTTCCGTCTTCTGTCGACAGTTCAAGGTGCAGGTGCGCACCAAAACTGCGTCCGGTGTTACCGACTCGTCCGACGACCGCACCGACGGAGACTGTCTCCCCCTCGCGAACTCCGAGGGAGCCGCGCAACATGTGCGCGTAGCGGCTGAATACCGTCTGCCCGTCGATCTTGCTCTCAATGTAGACCGTGACCCCGAACGCCCCTCCGTTCTCGGTCGCGATGCGGACCGTCCCGCCGGCCACGGCGCGGATCTGAGCTCCCTCACCTGGTGTGAAGTCGGCGCCTTCATGCATTCGTCCCCACCTGGGCCCGAAACTCGACGACGTGGGCACGCTGACCGGGAACGGCCATTGCACCTCAGCATCGGGGTCGAGCAGCAGGGATCCACTGAAGTAACGGATTCCTGCTGCCGCCGCGAGCTGCGGGACGGACGTCACGCTGAAGCCGCTCGACCGACCAAGGTCCTCCGCCGCAGCATCCTCCGGCACGACAAACGCCTGAATGTCACTATCGGCGGCGGATCGGTCGCTCTCGGAAGGCGCGAACCGCGCCGTGGTATCCGTCCTGGTCGCCGCGACGGTCTCGGCCGGGATCGTCATGCCGACCATAAACGAGGAAGCGACGGTCAATGTGCCCACCACGATGAGCGTTCTCCCGATTCGCCGCCCGATGGACCTCGCAGGAGCAGGCTTTGCAACGCGTCGAGCGTCCTGCTCCGTGGGGGTGGTGGATGGAGTCGTGTTCACCGTCTTCGCCGGAGTCCGCACGTCGTGCTCTCGGCTCGGAATGCCCTCGTCACGAGGTCGATGGTCGGATGCGCTGATTGGTGGAATCGGCGGATGGGACAGGGCCTCGCGCCTGCGCCGAAGTTCGGAGCGGGTGACTGGCGGAGTCGGGGCTGTCGGCGCGGTCTCTCGGCGTCGAAGCTCCGACCGCGTGAGAAGCGGCTCCGGTCGAATGTTCGGCTCGAGAGGGTCATGTGTGGTCACGGTTCGGGCCTCCGGATTCGGGTTCGGGGGTCGAGTCTGGGCCGTACGACGATGCACGTCGAACGATGAGGGCAAGTGTTGCGAGGCTTCCGAACGCGAGCAATGGCGCGCTCAACGCGAGCCACTTCTCCGCGAGGATGCCTGGTGCGATGCCTGAGCGGAGCGGCACATCCGTGATTGCGGCAGCGACCGTGTCGACGCCTGCTGTGTCGAGGATCGCGCCGTCCGGGGCTATGACTTGACTGGTGCCCACAGTGGAAACGTTCACCACGCTCTTACCGGTCTGGATGGCACGCATCCGGGCAAAGGCCAGTTGCTGAAGGTTCTCGTCGGAGCCGCGGAAGTCCGCGTTGTTGGTTTGGAAGATGTAGAGCTTCACATCTTGCTCAGCAGCGGCACGGATCACGTCGTCGAAGATCACGTCGAAGCAGATCGCGAGACCGATGTCGGTCTCGCCGACGGTCACGACGGGTGGGTTCGTGCCGGCAGTGTACTCGCGCTGGATCAGCCCGACGAGGTCGGGGGCAAGGCGCTCGTACAACCATCGGTCGGGGACGTACTCGCCGAATGGGACGGGATTGACCTTGTCGTGGACTTGAGAGCTGCCGGGGTTTGCCGTCCACAGGAAGGAGGTGTTGAACGTCTCATCGCCTCGTGCCGTCGCCGCGTTCGCCAGAAGCGGCGCCCCCGTCCGGGACACGATCCGATTCAGTTCAGAGGCGGCCTGTCGGTTGCGGAACGGGTCGAACTCCGCCGATCCTTCGGGCCAGACGAGCACGTCCATGTTCCGGTCGAGAATCGGTTCCGATGCCGCGACCTGTGCTTTGAGCAGGTCACCCGAGGCTCTACCGTCGAAGTAGCCTGAGGGACCGTTGCCTTGGACCCACCCAACCGCGAATGTGCCCGCGCCTGTCGTCGCATATTGCGGTGTCACACTGAGTCCGAAAATCAGGACGACAGCGGGCGTCAGAACGGACACTGCGCGCAACCCGATACGAAGCCACTGCACGATGCTCGCAGCGATGACCGCGATGGTGAGCGAGAGCCCGGTCACACCGATCCACGATGTAGCTTCCGGGAACGGGCTCTCGACCTGGGTCATCCCGAGTCGCACCCAGGGGAACCCGCCGTACGGCCACGATCCGAGCACGATCTCGCGGGCAACCCACAACCCGCCGACCAGCGCGGGTACGGCGACGATCTGCCAGACGCGACGGCCGCGGAAGCGGCTCGTCCATCGGTATGCCAGCGCTATGGGAACCGCACCGAGCCCGAACAAGAGAGCCTGCAGCCCCGACAACGCGATGCGTGGCAACGGCCCGAGGAACTGACCAACCCAATCGAGGTGAAGCGCGTAGAAGGTGACACCGAACGCGAGACCGACGAGCAGCGCTCCGCCGACGCTACGTCCGACGGTCGCAACCAAGGTGAGGATGACGCTGACGAACGCGAGGGGCCACCAACTGACCTCGGGAGTCGCGAGGTCCATGGCGAGTCCGCCGACCGCCGACAGCGAAACGGCGACCCATACACCGACGAGTGGTCGTGTGAGATCACTGTTCGTCGTTCGGGCCTCAGACGTCGGCGCAGTGAGGAGTCTCGTCGACATTGCTCAGGCGTCCCGCTCGCGGAGTTTCTGGAGGTAAGCGTTGTACTCATCCAGCTCGGATGATCCGTGGATGTCTACGTACCGGTCCTGTGCCTGGGATCGTGCGGTGTCCTCTCGGAACCATCGGTGCATGACGTAGATCAGCATCAGGAGCGTGGGGGCCTCGCCGTACGACCAGGCGAGTCCGCCGGCGAGCCGCTGGTCTTCGATGGGGTCGAGTCCCATGGCCTGCGTGGGCGCGACGAAGTGGGTGATGAGCATGGTGGTGGCCATCATGAGGAACACTCCGAAGAAGGCGTGCAGCGCGGCTTCGGCGAACACATCGAGGGCGCGGCCGCCGTGACTGAGGCGAACGGGTAGCGGGTCGGAGCTCAGGATGGGGATTGTGAAGATGATGCCCGCGCCGAGGAACGCCACCTCGAGGGCGATGTGTCCCGCGGTCGAGCTCAGGAGGGAGTCTGCGAACCCCGCGAGGTACAGGCCGTAGAACGCGGCCAGATAGAGAGGGAGCGCCGCCCATGGGCTCAGAGCCCAGCGCGCGAGTCTGCTGCGCAGCCCCGCGTGGGCGACGGCGAGTGCCGTACGCCCCAGCCCTACGTGCGGGGTGGCGCGGAGCAGCAACGTGCCCGGAGATCCCAGGATGAGTAGCGGCGGAATCGCCATCATCAGAGTGAGCTGCTGGAACATGAACACCGACATCAACGCGTAGCCGTAATTCTCCACGGCGAGACCGGTCGTCCCAGCCAGGAGCGCGCAGCCGCTGAGGAAGCTGAACGTACGCCAGATGGACCAGCGTCGACCGTGCGTCCACATGCGAACGGCCCCGACCATGTAGAGAAGTGCAAGCAGCCCAGCGACCACCGGCAGCACCGGAAGCGCCCCCGGAACCACGGCGAAGTAGTCAGGGAAGGTGGGCGCGACGTCGGGGATCCACGGAGTCATCGACGGGCCCCCTCCGGCCTGTCGATGAGCTGAGCGATGAGTGCCGACATCAGGGTCGGGGGAACTTGATAAGGCTTCCCGCTACCAGGAAGACGACTGCTGCCGCGGGCTGGATTCCGGTCCAGACCGGTCCGGCGAACGGGAAGGGCATGACGGGATTCCACAGGACGGCGATGGCGATGAACACCGGGATCCACCACCAGTGGCGCGCTTGCACGGCGAACCATCCGACGATGACCGCGAGGATCGACGTGACGTAGAGGATGACCGAGGCCCAGTCACTCGCCAGCAGCACGGGGGCGAGGAACAGCACCGCGGCTGCGAGCAGACTCGGAGCAAGGGCGTTCCGCTGATAAGTGGAAGGGGTCCGCTTCTTCTGTGTCATGAGCGTCCCCATCCTTCGCTCATGTCCTGTGGCATCGAAGCGGGAGGCGTGACGACGTCGTCGTCTGGACCACGGCGGCGCCGAAGAAGCCCGACGACCAGCACGACGGCACCGACCCCCAGCGCCACGTCCGCCAGATTGCCGATGAAGAGGTCCGAGTAGGCGAGGAAGTCGGTGACGTACCCGCGGCCGAACGCAGGGGGTGCGAAGAGACGGTCCAGGACGTTGCCGATGGCTCCCCCGAGAATGAACCCGATACCGACCGCCCACCACGTGGTACGGGATCGAATTGCGCTCCTGATGAGCACGACCGTCGCTGCGATTCCGACTGCGGTCAGCAGCGGAGTCGCGCTGGAACCGAACGACAGGATGGCACCCGGGTTGAACGCCAGTTGCAGCCCGAAGAGGTCTCCCAGTAGCGGAATGCGCTCCGTGGTACTCAGTTGCGCCAAGGCGACCGCCTTCGACACTTGGTCGATGATGACGGTCGCACCGGCGACGGCGAACGCAATGGCGAGCTTCGGCACGCGCGCACTCATGATCACGCGCCTCCTTCCGTGTCGGCCGCTGCTCGGTCGCGCCGGCGGCGCTTCCACCCGGCGAACGCGACACCGACAGCGCCCGCTACGAGAACGAACCCCATGCCGATGACGAACAGGATGCCGAGGAACCCGAGATCGTCTCGTTCCACCGGCCGCTCTCCGTTCTGCCTTTGATGACGGTCCTTGTCCGACTCTGTCTCTTCGGGCGACGGCGAAGGCGACGGCGTTGAACTCTGTTCCGGAGTGGGGGACGCGGTAACTGGTGCGACGTCCCCAACTGCGGACGCTGAAACCGAAGGCGAAACCAGCAGGACCGTCGCGAGGATCAGCAACGCACACGCGACGGCACCCCACGCATGTTTCGTCGTGGCCATCGGATGTCTCATGTGTGATCCTCGTTTCGGTCGGTGTATTTCGGACGAACGTATTCAGGGGCGCTTCATGATGTGGCGTGCAATCGAGATCGCGTCGCGGCGTGCCCCGTCGAAGGTGTCTGAATCCTGGCTACCGTGGCTCGGCATGCCGACGACGAACAGACCTGGGACGCTCGTAGTCCCGCGCTTCCGGCGACTGGACGTGGCATCGAGTACCGGACGGGGAAGCCAGCCGTCCGCGGGCAGGTATCCGGTCGCGTAGATGATGGACTGCGGAGCGATACGACGACCATCGTCGAAGACGATGTGCGCTCCATCTGCGGCAATGGCCGCAGGCAGCACTTCGATGCCGAGTTGTTCCCATTCCGGATCCAGTGAGAGCGCTGCCCCACCTCGCGCTAGTGCCCGACGCCGCCCGACGCCGCGTCGTGCCGGTCGAGCTGCGGAGACCGCCGAGGGCTGGGACGACAGCGTGACGCGGTGCGTACGACTGAGCTCGCGCGCGATCTCTTGGCCGCTGTGGCCGGCTCCGACGACCAGCACGTCACCGCTGGGAATCTGGCTCGGTCCGCGATAGTCGGCGCTATGAACCATGATCCCCGGCACCGCGGCGTCTACCGCCCAGCTCGGGATCCGAGGTCGAGCCGCAGACCCGGTCGCGCAGACGATGTTGCGCGTCTGTACCGGCCCTTCGTTCGTTGACAGAAGCAGAGTGGATCCGTCCCCCAGACGGTCCACGCCTGTCGCTCTGATGCCCCACAGCGTCGTGAGGCCTAGGGCGGCCTCGACGTCGAGAAGATGCTGTTCGATCTCTCGCGGCGACGGGCGTCGATAGGGGTCGCCTGTGAGATGCCGCCCGGCGACCGTGCTCCGCCCTGCCTCCGTCAGGAGTGTCATCGACGACCAGCGGAACGCCCACGAACGACGCCCGTCAGGATTGCTGTCGATGACGGCGAAGTCCCGTTGCGGCTTCAGGCCCGAACGCGAGAGTTCGGCGGCGACGGAGAGACCGGCGTGGCCGGAGCCGACGATGATGACTCGACGATGAGAGAGGCCTAGGAGTGTCATGTTCCCTTGCCCGCTGAGAGGACCGCGTTCTCGAGGTCGTCGTAGCGCTCGAGTGTGATGGCATCGCCGTTCACGAAGAACGTCGGAGTTCCGCTCACTCCCAGTGCCTGACCGTCGTTGTAGTCGAGATCGACTCGTGCGACCGTCGCGGGGTCAGAGATCGCGGTATCGTAAGCGGCCATGTCCAGGCCGATCTCCTCAGCGAAGCCTCGGAACAGGCTCGCCCGCGATTCCTGAGCTTCACCCCATTGAGCCTGCGTCTCGAAGAGCTTGCGGTACATCTCCTCAAGGCGTCCCTGCTGCGCAGCCGCTTCGGCAGCGAACGCGGCATTCCTGGAGTTCAGGTGACCCGGTAGCGGGAAATAGCGGATGACATAGGTGATCTCGCCGTCGTAGCGCTCGCGAAGGTCTTCGACCACGGGGTAGAAGGCTCCGCACGCTTCGCATTCGAAGTCGAGGAATTCAACGACGGTGACTGCCCCGTCTCCCCCGTCGTCGAGAACGTGTGAGTTCTCGCGGAGCACCTGCGCCGTAGAGCTTCCGTTCTCGGATTCTGGCGGCGCAGTGTTCTGCTGGTTAACGATGACGACGATTACCGCGACGATAATCAGGACGATGGTTACGGCAAGGGCAGCGAGGCCGGCTTTGACGGCGGGTTTCATCAGGTACTCCAAAGACTGTCGACACGGTCGAAGGTCGAGCGGATGCTCGATGGGATGCGCACGCGCGAGGCGCGACGCCTCGACGGGTCAGGTCCGGGAGATCCCGAGCGTCGCCAGAGTCAGCGACGTCCGCCTCAGGGGGATGCTATTCGGAGCGGCGCTCGTTCGCGGCTGAGCCGCGTGGGTCTCCACGACCACGGCTGTCCTGCGCCAGAGCAGCCGATAGAGCATGACCGCTGCGACAAGTCCGCAGAGAAGACCGAGGACGCACAGCACAACGCCCGTGACCCGGTCTACTTGTGCAGCGCCCGTGGCGAGCTGCATCACGACGCCTGCGGGTGCCGCAGCGGCTGCGTCGGTGCCTGATTCATTGGCGTCGAGCGACGTGCTGGCCGTGGTCGACCCCGTGGTGACATCGGCACTTCCGTGCTCGGCTGCGCCGACGGCGAAGATCAGGAGGAGTGTGAGCCCGATGATGCTAATGAGCCGCATTATCATCTGGCTGCGATCCGGCCGCCCGTGGCAGGCGACCCGGATCGAGTGGAACACGATTCGATTGTAATCGTCGCTCCTACTTCTTCCTTTGAATGAGCCGTAATCATTCGGTCACTCCGCGCGCTTGCGTCGACGGTGCACCACGAGCACGGTCGCCATCGCCAGAACTCCCAGCACGACGACGCCTCCGACAACGGCCAGGGCCACGACGCTCTCATCTGCCCCGTCAGCGCGCGGCTCTCGGTCGGTATCTTGTGTGGGCGGCGCCGAGTTGGTGGCGTCGGTCGGCATCGGGGCACTGGTCAGCGCTGCTCCTGGTTGAGTACGGGTGCCTTCGTTCCCGCACGCCGGTGCGTCCCAACCGAGTGCGACGGTCGCCGTCGGATCCGCTGCGTAGTCGAACTGGTATGACTCGGAGATGGGGTGCCCGTCGCTGGACACAGCGTTCCAGAGCACCGTGTAGGTGCCCGACGCTCTGAGGGCGACGGGGGTGGTGAGCACGTTGAGTTCGATGGTGGAGCACGACGACTCGTAGAAGAGCCCGTCGGGGCCCTGCACCTGGGCGAAGCTCGTCTGGCTGAAGTCGATGAGCTCCCCGCTGAAAGTCAGTGCGACTGTGTCGAGGTTGGTGACTGTCTCGCCCGCCGATGGCACAGCGTCGGTGAGATTGTCATGTGCGGAGGCTGGGGTTGCGGTCAGCAGCACGATTGCGACAGCGGCGGCGCATACGGCACCGCTCACGCGGCGGATTCGGGTGGAGACGGATGTCATGAGATGGCCTTTCGAGTGGAGTGGAGGGGTCGGTCGACCTCCTGTGGTGAGCGAGTGGAGTGCCCGCTGAGTATGTAGTCGACGCTGAGGCCGAAGAGGAGCAGCATTGGCGCCGAGAGCAGGATCACCATGCCGGCTGCTTGTTGGTCCGCCATCGGCTCCAGGCCCCATTGACGACCCATCGCCCCGAACCAGCTCGCAGCAATCAGGCCGCTCTGAAGCAGCACCCAACTGCCTACACTCGCCAGCGCGGCAGCCGATCCGAACACGACAACCACACGCATCCGCCGGGGATATGTGCCGGCAGGACGGAGGATCGCAGCGGTCACCAAGCTTCCCGCTACGAGCAGCGCGACGACGCGCAATTCATGCACCAAGGGATCGGCGAGGGAATCGCGCAAGAGGCCAGTGGCGGATACGCCCCACACGATAAAAGCGAACGTGCACATCGCGACTATGGGGTGGCGCAGGAAGAGGACGATCCGCGAGCGCTCCCCTGCTCGCAGCCACTCGCGGATTCCACGGCTCCCATCGGTGCGGTTGGTGATTCCCTCCAATGCCAGGCGATATGGCGCGCCAAACACGAGGAGGGAGGGAACCACGAGGAGCATGAGCATCCGTCCCGCCGCGTCGACGCTGTGGAGGTAGTCGGAGTAGACAGCGACCGCCCCACTGTTCACCCAAGCCAGCAGCACCATCCCGCTGATCCACGCGAACGTGCGCAGGCCGCTCCACGCCTCGCCGCGACGCCGCAGGCGACGGACACCCATCAGATAGAAGAAGACTCCGAAACCGGCGACCATCACCCACAGGAGATTCACGTCGTTCCCACTCAGCCAACGGACGAGTGTGAGCTCGGGCGGAAGCGGCGCTTCGGTGAGGATCTCAGCCGGTGTCGTCAGCGCCGGAGCTGAGGTGTCTGCCGGCGCGGGCGTGCGGGCGAGCGCCGCTGCGGCACCACTCGCGATGCCCATGACCGCGAACTCGACGGTGACGAACGTCCAGAACGGTGCCCGCTCTCCGACCCCACGGCGGATGTACCACTGACGGTGCGCGACACCCACGACGCCGAGGAGCGTGAGCGCCACCACCTTCACCAAGAGCACAGCTCCGTACGCGCTGAGAAGTTCTCGCCAGCCGCTGACAGACGTCATCGCGCGGGCGACTCCGGACACGGAGACGACCACGAAGGCGACGAGTGCGATGGTCGAGTATCGCTCGACGATTGCCCGCAGACGGTGCTCGCGCGCAGACGGCCTGAGGAAGACCAGCGCGAGAAGACCGCCGAGCCATACCGCCGCGCTGGTGATGTGCAGCACGAGCGAGATGACCGCAGCATCATGATTGGCGAGGCTTCCGGAATGACCTTGCGTGGCCATCGGGACCAGCGACGCCAGCGAAAGGAACGTCAGCAACAGCGCGGCCGCCCATCCCCGGAACGCATACGAGATCACCGTGAGTATCGCGGCCATCACTGTTGTGATGAGCCAGACGCGGCCCAGCTCCGTCTCGAGGAGGAATCTGCCGAACTGCTGACCGAATCCCGGGCCGAGTGACACCTCAGGATTGAACGATGACAGGAAGGTGAGATAACCAGTGACTCCTGCGCCGATGGTGAGCACTGCGGCACCGATGGAGGCGACATCCAGGGCGGTATCGAACTCCTTCTCGCCCTGTGTGAGCGCGTACGCAGCAAGGACGGCCGATCCCACCATGACCGCCGCCCCGAGGTTGACGATGAGCTTCGCGACCGGCAGTCCCCACCGGACGACCGCGCCGGGGTCGCTGGTGACCCGTGGATCAGCCCCGCCACCTATCACCAATCCCAGGAGGAGCGCGACCAGCGCTGAGGTGAGCAGGAGGGCGGGTCCGGCCAGTCGGAGCCCGCTGGCGCTCACGGGAGGTCTCCGGAGCCGCCCGTGGTCGGCGCGTCCTCGTCGTCCGATGACGCTGTGTCCGGCGCGGAGCAGGCGGACGTCTTCGGCAGTATCTGGACCGCGGGTGCGAGGGCTTGCAACGCGGCATCCGCGGAGAGCTTCGTCGTATCGACGTAGGCCTGGGCTGCGGGCGTTCGGCCGTAGGTCGTCAAGCGCAGGTAAGGGGAATCTTGTTCGTCGACGATCCAATCGACGGAGTTGATGGTCACGCACTGCAGCGTCGTCGGTGCTGGTGGCTCGAGCCCGCAGGTAAAGACGACGATGGTCGGGTCTCCCCATGCGGCGGTCGCTTGGGCATCGGTCGTGCGACCGGTGAACTCTCCGACGGCTGCGGGGAGCCGAACCGTCACGTCGGCGCATTCGGGGTCGTTCGCATTTGTCGCAGGTTTCAATGCGACAGTGGACGCGCATCCCGACAATGTCGCGAGCAGGCCGATGAGTGCGACGGCTCCGAGGATTAGGTTCCGCGAAACGGCGCGCCGATTGACTGAGACCTCGGCGGGGGTCGGGGTGAGGGGCGTGTTCTCCAAGTCATCTCTCCAAGCTGTCGACGACGTGCGTCGATCCGCATCCGCGCGATGGCACGGATGAAGGCGGGATTGAGCCGGAGAGTCAGGTTCGGGAGATCTGCAGCTGCGCGAGGTCAGGGCGCAGCAGATGTGGTCCCTGAATGCGCGGAATCGATGCGCGGTGCGCGGAGTCTCGTGAAGGGGCTCGCATCGGGGTGCGGAGTCGCGCGCGGGCGAGTCGGGCGAACACCAGCACGCCGAGAAGCGCACCGACTATGCACACAGCGGCGGCGACATCAGATGATCCAGCAGAGGACACCGCGGACTGATCTCGTTCGTCGTGCTCACTCGACAACGAGAAGCTTTCCGGTGACGCTGTGGCCGACGTCGCAGTCTCTGCGTGGACAGTGCTCGCGATACCGAGCGTGAGAAGCAGAGCAATAATGATCCCGAAGAGCACCCTCATCGCAAGCGGCCCGCGGGGGACGTGCGCTGAGCG